>NZ_RKLY01000010.1 GCF_004745525.1 Companilactobacillus suantsaicola
AGCCTAAACCAACAATTATAGAAGAAAAAGCACTCGACTTTCTGGAAAGAAAGTCGGGTGTTTTTGCGTTCTGAAAGAAATCAGAAAATCAATACGGTCGGTTATTTACTGCTTACGTTTTATGATTGGATAAATTTAATGGAAAATAAAAGAGGATCTTACTAGGAATGCAGTAATTTTGCTGCAACTTAGTAAGTTCCTCTTATTTTTTATTGTTGTTACTTTTTTAGTTTTGAATAGTAGAACGCAATATCCAATTAAGATATTAAATCCTAAGTCAGAATAGAATCTCTATTCTCAAATGAATGAAAAGCAAATAATTAATAGAACGAAAATTCAGTCCGGAATAGCAAAGCCGATTTGGCTCAGATGTGAAATTATTCTTAGCGCTTTAGCGCTTAGAATAAGGCCAAGCTTTGAGATTTTGCGCACTTTGCAAAAGCTCAAAGTGTTGCCGCCAAAATCGGCTTTGCTATGGAGGACGGCATACTTAACCTTCACTCACAAAAGAACTAATTGAACAATCCACTGAAGAATGAAACGATGCTGTCCCAGATTCTTTGTAGGAAATTGCGGTTTTCTTCGGTGTTTAGATTGTCGAAGATGTTTTTGGCTTTGCTCATGATGTCACTGCTTAACTTTTTAGCTTGTTCCTTAAAGTTGGAATTGTTTAGTGCACCTGAGTCTCTGATTTCTACCATTAAATTGATGATCTTTTGTTTTTGACTGTTGTTAATAATGTTTTGCAAGTTGTTTTTTTGCAAATTGTTATTAACGATTGTGGTGATTTGGTTAACGGTTACGTTGTCACCTTTGTTAGCAAGGTCTGATTTCATACCGGCAACGGCATTGTTTAGTTGTTTGTCGGAATAACCATCGGTGTTTTTGTTAGCGTCGGTGATATTGCTTAACACGTTCATTTCTTTTTGAGCGGCATTAACTTGGTTTTGATTTAAAGTTTCACCACTGTCGGCGTATGCGGCATAGATTCCAGCCAGAGCACCTGATCCATCGATTGGTGTAGCGGATGTTACGTAGATATTGGCATCACTGATACCAGCCGTTACGGCAGCGTTACGGTATTGATCAGCGGTGATAGTTGTGATGTTGTTTTTACCATTATAATCAACAATTTTCACGTTGATACCTGAGCCAGATGAGGTTTTTTGAATCAAGGCTGAAGACCAAACACCGTTACTGCTAGTAAAGCTGCTGCCACTTGGATTCAAGTATTTTACTAACGTATCGCCTGTAACGGTAATAGTTTTGTAGTCACCACTGATTTGTGATGATAGAGCATCGATTGTTCCTTGTCTTTGACTCGAAGTTAGGGATGTTCCCAGTGTCATAACTGGTTGATCGTTTAAAGTGTCGGCTTTAACTGTTTGAGTTGTAAAGACTCCTAAAGTTATGAGTGACACTAGTCCTAATAAAATGATATTTAATTTTTTCAAGGTTGTTTCCTCCTTAGGATAATTAAACCAAATATGTGTGAAGAATTCGAGAAGATGAGAAAAATTCTATTTGAAGTGTAAATTCTAGTTCATATTAAAATAATAATCAAATTCGATTCGAAAAAATAATAGAAGTTGACGTAGCGTCAATTATTTACTAAATTTGGTATATACCTATTGAATAAAAGCGGTTGCAAGAATATACTCATCATGTTATTAAATCGATTTATCAGAAAAGAGGGGAAGACTTTTGAGAAAATTTATGGATTGGTTGCAGAATAAAATCATGCCACCAATGTCAAAGGTCGGAAATAACAAATATCTTGTCTCGATTCGTAATGGGTTAGTACTCACTCTGCCAGCTATTATCAGTGGTAGTGTCTTCTTGATTATCGGAAATATTCCTATTACTGCTTGGGCAAATTTCATCAAACCATATATGAATATGATTGGGGTTGCTGTTAACGGATCGTTTGGAATCATTTCGTTGTTGGCAGCAATTGGGATTGGTTATGAACTTGCCAAACAATTGGACATCGATGCAATCTCTGGTGCTGGACTCTCGACGATGGCATTTGTGATTGTTTCGTTCAACGATAAGTTCAAATTAGATGTTAATAATTTTTCATCTTCTGGGTTATTTACTGCTATTATTACGGCAATGATTTCGGTTTCAATTTTGAACTTCTTCATCAAAAAGAACATTGTCATTAAGTTGCCAAACGGAGTTCCAACCGCTGTTTCCAACTCATTTGTTTCACTATTACCAGGTTTTGTGATTTTAGTATTGTTCTGGTTCATCAGAATGCCACTACATATCGATATCAACCTAGTAATTCAATCAATTTTCCATCCATTGCTATTTGCGATGAACACATTACCAGGAATTCTCGTCTACACATTCCTAGTCAGCCTACTTTGGGTCTGCGGTATCCACGGTGACATGACTTTGGAAGGAATTGCCGATCCAATTTTCCTACAATTCCTAGCCGCAAACGGAACAGCCTTCGCACATCACCAGCCATTACCCTATGCGACCGCCGCTGGATTTTCTAGTTTGATGGTTAACGTTGGTGGTACTGGGGCCACAATTACGTTAGTTGTTTTAATGTTGTTCTCAAAGAGTAAAACCTATCGAGATCTCGGACGAGTTGCCTTTCCGGGTGCCTTGTTTGAAATTAACGAACCGGTTATCTTTGGATTTCCTATCGTTATGAATCCATTGACGATGATTCCATTTATCGTGATTCCCTTGATTTTAGCTACCGGCAGTTATATTTTGATCAGCTTAGGTTTAATGAATGCCCCAGTAGCGATGGTTCCTTGGACAATGCCACCAATTATCGGACCATTGATGGCTACTGGCTGGGATTGGCGTGCCGCTGTTTGGTCAGCCATCGAGTTAGTTTTAGCTGGAGCAATGTACTATCCATTCTTCAAAGTTGCTGAAAAAGGAATGCTTGCTAAAGAAAAAACAACTGAAAATTAGTTTTGATTCTCTTTGGTTGATGGTGGTTAGATGCCGTCTTCCGTAACAACTCGGGGAAACGCTGGAACGCTGTCGGCACAACTTGGAGCCAATTCCAAGAGCGGGAATTGTCTTCAAGATTGGCCTTCTAGTAAGCGATAAATCGCTAACTAGAATATGACGGCTGAGCATTTCCCCGAGTTGTTGCTCCAGACTAGAATGCAGATCTATGCAATATTTTGGTGAATTCTGATTGGAATACTATATCTATTTGGAACTAGGTGTTGAACTGATTTATAGTTTGGATACATTATAATCATTTGAACTTTCGTTAGTAAAATTTCATAAAAAATAATAGAAGACATTACTAGAGATGTAGGAGATTGCTGCATACTAGTGATGTCTTCTTTTTTTATGCTGCTCATACTTCTATTCAGAATAGGGAAAGTAATCTAATCATAAAAATATCAAGCACTATATATGAATAGAATCAGTATCCCTAAATGAATGGAAAGCAAATAAATCATAAAAGTGAAATTCAGTCCGGAATAGCAAAGCCGATTTGGCTCAGATGTGAAATTCTGCTTAATGCTTTAGCATTTAGCAGAAGGTCGAGCTTGAAGACAATTTCCGGTTTTGAAATTGGCTCCAAGTCGGCCCACATCGTTCCAGCCAAAATCGGCTTTGCTATGGAGGACGGCATACCACTACCACCAACAAATAAAACTTACTAAATTACCATCAAAAAAATAGTAATTAATGCTGGTTTGTGCTATTCTGTAGGTTCTAGGAATACGCTTAAGTACATAATTAAATAAAAAGGATTAGGTGAAACACAATGAAAATTGTCGTTCTTTCAGGCGGAAGAAGTACAGAAAGAAATGTTTCTTTATCTTCCGGAGTTAAAATCACCAACGCACTACGTAGTAAAGGTTACGAAGTAGCTTACGTTGATTCATTCTTAGGTATGGATATTGCAGAAGATCAAATCGATGATCTTTTCACAACCGAACCAGAAGATGAAACAAATTTAGTTATTGATGATGAAGTCTTAACTGACGAAAAAATCAATGCACTTCGTACCGATGGAACTATCGGTCTTCTAGGCAAGAATGTTCTAAATATTTGTCGTCACGCTGATATTGTCTACATGGGACTTCACGGTGAAGATGGCGAAAATGGTAAGATGCAGGCAGTCTTTGATGTCTTCGATATTAAGTATACTGGTAGTGGAACATTAGCTTCTGGTCTTGCTATGGATAAGAAGTATTCAAAAGAAATCTTCGTTCAAGCAAATATCCCAACAGCTAAGTTCACAACTACAAAAACTGATAAGATTTTGTCAGAAGATATTCCATTCAACTATCCAATGGTTGTTAAACCATCTAACGGTGGTTCAAGTGTTGGTACACATATCGTTGAGAACGCAACTGAATTAAGAGAAAACGTTGCTGACGCTTTGAGATTTGATAGTGAAGTTTTAATTGAAGAATATATCAAAGGTAGAGAATTTTCCGTTGCTATCGTTGATGGACTAGTTTTACCAGCCGTTGAAATTACCGTTGATACTGGTTGGTACGATTTCCAACACAAATTCCAAGCTAACAATGTGACACATTTCATCACACCACCAGAAAACTTGGATGACGAACTTCATACTAAGATGCAAGCTTTGACAAAGAAGACGTTTGAAGCCTTAGGTATGAGCAATTATGGTCGAGTGGACTTCTTGTTGCGTGATGGCCAATTATATGTCATGGAAGCCAATACTTTACCAGGTATGACCCCATTGTCATTGATGCCAAGAGAAGCAGAAGCTGCCGGCATTTCTTACGCTGATTTGTGTGAGAGAATTATTAAGAGCAAAATGCATTACTACGAAACTAAAAGATAATAAAAAACAGTTAGGTCGATTGATCTAACTGTTTTTTTGTTAAAAAAATTTACAATGTAAAATTTTAGTTATTTAGCATTTTTCACGGTCATTTTCTGTTACTATGAGCGAGTGCAAGGGTAGGGTAAATTTATTTTGTGGGGGATTAATCATTCCTTATACCAAAATAAGTTTTTTTAATGACAAAATGGTGATTAATTGTTGATTGGGATGTGGTATAGACCAGTAATTAATGCTATAATGAAATCGTTAAAACAATTAAGGAGAGACTGGATAATGTCATATTATATTCATGCTAAAAAGTTCTTTTTGAAAAACGCTACTGAAAACGGTGGTTATCTAGAAGTTACAGATGACGGTAAGTTTGGTAGTTTCTACACGGAAGAAATGGGTAAACCAGAGGGTAAGATTGTCGACTACTCAGACAAATTTATTGCTCCTGGTCTTGTTGACACTCACATTCATGGTCTATGTGGTCATGATGTTATGGATGATGATTTTGACAAACTAAATGAAATGTCAGAAGGCTTGTTAAAGGCCGGTGTTACTTCATGGTTGCCAACAACATTAACAGCTTCACATGACCAACTAAAACATATTTGTCAAACAATCGGTGACAATTATAAGAAGGCCACTGGTGCTAAGATTCAAGGTATTCATTTTGAAGGTCCTTTCTATACAGAAAAGCATAAAGGTGCTCAAAATCCTAAGTACTTCAGAGATCCAGATGCTGAAGAATTCAAAGACTGGCAAGATGCTGCTCACGGTATGATCAAGAAGATTTCTATTGCCCCAGAAAGAAAAGGCTCAGTAGAATTCACTAAGGAAGTTGCTTCAGATGATGTTGCTGTTTACCTTGGTCACAGTGATGCTACTTTTGAACAAGCAAAGGCTTGTGTTGAAGCAGGCGCTACAGGATTCACACATACATATAACGGTATGAGCGGCTTAAACCACAGATTACCAGGAATGGTCGGCGCAGCTCTTTCAATGAAATTAGTTGACGACGAATTGATTTGTGATGGACACCACGTAAATCCATTTGCTGCTAGAGTAGTTATCGAAAAGAAAGGCGCAGAACACGTTGCCTTGATTACAGATTGTATGCGTGCCGGATTGATGCCAGAAGGTAATTATGTCCTAGGTGAATTACCAGTTATCGTTAAAGACGGAACAGCCAGATTAACTGATGAAACACACAACTTAGCCGGTTCAATCTTACTTCTTAAGGATGCTATCAAGAACGTTGTTGACTGGAACATTGCAACTGATGAAGAAGCTATCGAAATGGCAACATACACAGCTGCAACAAGTTCAAAGATCGGCGACAAATGTGGTGTAATTGCTGAAGGTAGAGATGCTGACTTTATCGTATTAGATGACGATATGAGTTTGGAAGAAACATACTTAGACGGAGTTTCACGTTACCAAGCATAGATTAGAGCGTGGAGCAGGCCCGCTTAGGACTTGGCAGATAGCCTAGCTTCACGAATTATCCGCGCACTTTGCGGATGATTTGGGAAGCGTAGCTATATGTCCAAGTCCTGGCCTGCGGAACGCGTTTTAGCTATTCCGCATAGAACCATGGTTAAAAAACAAAAGAACTAATTCTATCTAATATCAAAAAAAAACCCAAAACCAAAAAACCGAGGTCTACCACATAGACACCTCGGCTTTTTAGTCCCTTGCATAACTGTTGTATACTCTATTTATCAGGAGGATTAAGATGAATAAAAAAATTGTTGCTCATAGAGGAATACCAACATTAGCACCTGAAAATACCATGGCTTCATTCAATGAAGTGGTTAATCGTGATGTTAAATGGATCGAAACTGACTTGAGTATTACTAAGGATGAAAAGGTTTTTGTCATTCATGACGATAAGTTAAACAGAACAACTAATCAATCTGGTTCAATCGAGACCGTTGATAGTGACACTGTTGAAAAAGCTGATGCTGGTTACTGGTTCGCGGAAAAATTCCGTGGTGAGAAGGTACCTACTTTAGATCAACTAATTGATTTTCTTAATATTCATAAAATTAATGCCAATATCGAATTAAAAGGTGTTGTCGGGGACAATGCTAATTACTTAGCTGACCGCTTGGTGGAAGAATTTGCCAAAGCCTTAGATCGATTGGATGAACATGTGGAATTGATCATTTCTAGTTTCAATCCCATCATGTTGGAAAAAATGTATAAAGTTAGACCTGATTTGAAGTATGCTGTTTTGTTCAGTCGGGCTACTTTAGGTGATGATTGGAATTTAGTTATGCAAGCTTGTCATGCTAAAATCGTTCATCCCGAAGGTGCTGGTTTAACTGAAGAAAAAGTTAAGCAAATGAAGGATTACGGTTATGAGATCAATGCATGGACAGTTGATGACATTAATCGTGCCCAAAAATTGTTGAACTGGGGTGTTGATGGCATTATCACCAACATCGCAGACAGAATGTTATTTTTAGAAGATTAAAAATTTGAACAAACAAATAGCCTCGAAAAAGTTGGTATCGGAAACTTTTTCGGGGCCTTTTTGTCTAGACAAATTTCTTTTTTCGGAGGATTCATCGTAATAATAAATGACAGTTTCAGTTCTTAGAAGGGACAAGAACTTACTTAGAACACATGATTTATCTAATATCATTTGCTGATACAACAAAATCTTTAATTAAATTGATTTTGTATCATCTCCATTTCAACCCGTTTTTTTGTAACTATCCCGTTCATTACAAATACCGCGACTACGATTGATCAATCGGTGACATTTTGGTATGTGTAAGCTCACAAAGTGAGTCTTCGAAGAAGAGAGACACCACCTTCTGTCTACTGTTCCTCTTACTTTCAAGTATAAACACCAGTATCGATATTCCAAGATATGAACCGTATATCATACTTATTGTCAAAATTAGATACTCTGTTCAAAGGTCCAACTGAGTTTAGAGGAATATTTTCCAGAGACAAAGGATTTTTTATCGAGATGCAGCAATAATCCGTTGTCTTTATGCCAGATTATCGAATTAAAGATATTGCCATTGTGTGATTGGGAAACTAGAGTTTTCTGATATAAAGGATTTTTAAAGGTTGAGCCATTATACAATCTTAAACTAGCCGGTAAAATGACATTCGTATCAGAAGTGAAAGGTGTCAATTGTGTTAAAAATAATCTCATAGCCATTTTTTGGCGACGCTGATCATCAACTTTGATAACCGGATTAGGGTCGTTTGTTTCCTCGGTTCGATGTTTGATGGAATGCCCGTCATACAAGGAGATTGGTTCAAAACTGATGTCTTTGAATTGGGCTGTTAATTTGTTGGTAATGTAGTTGATATTCAACTCAGGGCCGTAACTAGTGTATTTATCGCCATCGGGATCTAAACCGTAGTATTCAGGAGTCGAGAGGAAAGATTCCTTACTAGTAATATCGTGAGTTAATGTATCAATTTTTAAACTTTTAGATTGGTTTTGGTCCAGTCCGTCCAAATCGATATGTAGGATACTTTTTTTATCCGTATCACTCTGATAATAATCCAGTTCAAATAATTCTTCACCATCGACAGTGATTGAATTGATTTCAGTTCCAAGAGGTAGCGGAAGCTCTAAATAAGTGTCGTGAACAGCTCTTTTACTATTGTTAGTTAAATTTAAATTATAGGTTAGTTGATCGTCGTTAGTAACGTTGTTGATAGTTGTGGGGCTATCATCTTTGTCAGGGAACGA
Source organism: Companilactobacillus suantsaicola (assembly GCF_004745525.1). Lineage (GTDB taxonomy): Bacteria > Bacillota > Bacilli > Lactobacillales > Lactobacillaceae > Companilactobacillus > Companilactobacillus suantsaicola. The sequence continues at coordinate 8,532 of NZ_RKLY01000010.1, forward strand.
TTGATTGGTTACTGAAGTTTCAATATTTACGTCAGGATCATTTGGTGGAAGAACAGTTAACTTTGCTGATCCAGTAGTAACAGAATTGTTTTTACCGACAGAAATACGAGCATAATATTGAGCACCATCGTCTTTTGTAGAGGTAATAGGTGTAGTATATTCAATCCTTGCAGGATCTTTTTGATGTTCAACTAATGTTGGTTTTTGGTTCGGTAACTGTTTATACCAATCAACTGTGAATGCGTAATCATTGTCACGTTGTTCGTCATTTCCACCTTGAAGTGTAAAGGTAGCTTTTTTTCCTGAATTAACAGTTTGATTAGTTAAGCCGCCGCCGATAAGAATTTCTTTGGAACCGGAAATTGAAGGGCCATTTTTATTTTCAGCGGTACCGGTAATTGTTACAATGCCAGATTTTCCGTTTCCGTTGGCTGTGATTAATTCGTCCGGTTGAACTGTAGCTAAACTTTCATCGCTTGATGACCAATGAATTTTTGAATTTGAATCATCAGGTTGGAGTTCGGCATGAGCCATAGTGTCTTTATTTAATAAATCACTATTAATGTTAAATAAATAATTTAAATCAGTTGTGACATTAATAGATGAAGCGTCGATTGGTTTTTCAGAAACATATACTGTACTAACTTTAGAAGTATATGTAGTAGTTATAAAACGCGTTCTTAGAAAATAATAGGTAACACCGGGCTTACTAGTATCCACTTTTAAGTTTTTACTACCTTTGTTTGTAAGGGACACCGTGTTCATTCTTTCCCAGTTATTTCCATCAAAAGAACGCCACCAATAATAGCCAATTATACGCGAGGGCTCCCAGATAGGCCATTTTACTTGGGTTTCCAATGTCAAAGGATCACCGACAGTAACATGGCTGACTTTAGCCGGTTGAGTGGTATAACCAGTCGTAATTACTGCTCCCCAAAAGGTTTTTGGATCCGGGTCGGCAGGAAATTTAGGATGAATCACTGTTTCATTTGAATCTGCAACGGCGATATGACTAGTAGAGGGCATGACAAAAAAAATCGTTAGAATCATGATTAAAACGAATATTAATTTTATCCCCATATATTTTAAAACCATTAGAATTATCTCCCCGTTATTATGTGCCACTTGTATTGTATATAACCTGAGAGTTTTTTAAAAGACGTTTTGGCAATTATTTCAAATTTTTTGCTCTAAAATGTGATTAAAAATTTTTATATTTAAAAATAAAAAAACCGCAAATCATTTTGCGGTTTTTATAATTTAAAGATATTTAAATTTTATTGATATTTAATAATTCTATCTTACTTTTGGACGCAATGAGTATGCCATAAGCATTGAGACGATAGAAGTCACTAATAAGACGTAGAAACTAGTACCGAATGAACCATTGGTCGTCACAGCAACTTGACCTGTAATGGCAGTTGAGTTAACTAGACCGGCATAGAGTGAACCGTAAAGTGCAGCGTACAAAATCGTAGGTAGAACAGTGAAGATTCTAACCAAACGGATAGTTCCTCGAGCTCTAAAACAGGCAGCTATTAAAGCAATGATTGGTGATAGGAAACAAATCAAACGAATAGCGGAAAATCCGTTAGTGATCCAGACTGATTGTGCTCCCATATTAGCGGTATAGTTAGCAGCAGTTGAAATTGTACTTGTTAATGAAACACCGTTCAAGAAAGGACCACCGATAGAAGCAATGAATCCAACAATTGATGAAAAGATGATTACTTTTTGGGCAGTTGTCTTGTGATTAGGCTTGAGTCGTTCTTGAGCAGTTGCTTTATGATTACGAGGTTCTTTTCTTTCAGATTCGTAATGATTTTCAGAACCAGTATCTTCATGTTCAGGTTTCTTTAACGAAGTCTCACGTTTTAATGCTTTATTGGCACCTGTTTCGTTACCATGACCTAATTGTGAAAGTAAGAACCACAAAATGATTACAATGGCTAGAGCAATGAAACCGTAATTACGTTTGAAGACCAATAGTACGGCTACAATAATGACTGCCAAAATACTGATGAAAGCATTATTTTTAGCAAATTTGATCATATTGTGAATAAAGCCATCATTAGGGTCAACTTGTTCAGCAACAGCTTTGGCTTTTGCAGCTCTAATCTCACTTTGAGTGGGTTTGAATGGGTCACCAAGTGGTTCTTTGATTGGATCATCAAAAGTATCATCAAGCTTATGTTGATGTTTTTGTTCATAAGGTTTTTGTGAAATCGGATTGAAGTCATTCTTGTTATAAACTTGAGTCCGATCATCTAATGGTTCCTCTTTGCCATTATTATTTTTTTGAAATGACGAACGATTAGATTGATTAAAAGTTTTTACTTCTGGTTCTTTTTCTGAATGATCAACTTTATTATGATCAAATTCTCGTTTTTGAGCAGGAGCTTGTTCTAAGACCGGCTTTTCTTCTTTATGAGCGTTAGGGTCTTCTTGATTTAATTCTTTTTCAATTTCGGACAAAGAACGAATTGTATCATTATCTTTTGTCTCATTTGTTTCAGTATTACTTGTTTCGATTGGTTTTTTCTTTAGGGCATAGCCGCAATTATCACAAAATTTCTGATTGGGATCGACTTTATGGCCACAATTTGGACAAAACATTTTTGCATTCCTCCATTATGTTGACAAAATAAGTATACAAGACACTTTCGGCTATATGAAGACATTTGGTAAAAATTCACAAAAAGGTCACAGTTTGCTTCGGCGTATTCGAATCTTAATTATACAAAATATTTTTAAAGATTGCTTAAAATTTTTGTAATTGGATATAACAAAAAAGTTCAGAAACGGCTGTTTCTGAACTTTTTAAAAATTAAATTAAGCTTCAACTTGTTCTTTAATTTCTTCAAGAACTTTATCAGCACCGATGCCTGTAAGTAATGGAACACCGTTAATGACTTTATCTTGAATTGAACTAGGAACCATTGTTGTTGAAACGACGATGTCATATTCACCGTTTCCAATAGCACTTACTTCATCAGCAATTTTTGATTGAAGAAGATGAACATCTGATCCAAGACCTTGTTCTTCAAGATATGATTTGATTTTTCCTGTAGCGACTGTTGATGTAGCGATACCTGTACCACAAACAACCATTAATGATTTTGCCATGTTTTAAAACCTCTTTTTATTTATTTTCTGCGGCGACTTTCTTGTCGTGAAATCTATTTAACCAGATCATTAAGGCAAGAACGATAATACCTAGTCCTATTATACCTGTCCAAGTCATTAATTTGCCAAGTCCGACGATCATTAATGTTGTCCAAGTACCACCATCTGACAAGATTGAGATAGATGTTGCACCCTTCATAGCAAAGTGAGCGGATTTTGCAGTGATTGTAAGCATTGGAGCAGCCCATGAAGCAATCAATAGTGAAATAGCGATATCGATAATACCACCGATAACGATTCTGAATACATTACCACCAAAGACAGCGGCCATAACGGCAACCATGAATGGAATTGTTGCCAAATCACCGAAAGGAAGAACTTTGTTTCCAGGTAAAATAACAGCGATTAGTAATGAAAGTGGAACTAATACAAGCGATGCGGATAGAACAGCTTCTTGACCAACAGCTAGAGCTGAATCCATACCAATGTATAAACTACGTCCTGGGAATTTCTTTTGAACTAATGTATTAGCGGCTTCAGAGATTGGTTGTAAACCTTCCATCAATAAAGCAACCATTTTAGGCATTAAAATTAGCACTGCGGCTGTAGACATACCTAAGTTAAGAATTTTTGTACCACTATATTGTGCCAAAGCACCAATAACGATACCAATGATTAGACCCATGATAGCTGAATCACCAAAGATACCAAGTCTCTTTTGGATAGTTTCTGGTGTCCAATGGATATCTTTAACGCCAGGAATACGATCTAGTAACCAATTGATAGGCAATGCCAGAACGAATCCAGGGGCCGAAGCACCTTGTGGGAATGAAATACCAGCCAATCCGTAATGCTTTTGGATTGTTGGGGCAGCCAAGTCAGCTAAGAAGTAAATCCACATTGCATGAACAACCATAGTAGCTAAACCAAGAGCAAAATTGTTTGTTGCGGCATAAACTAGTGAGCCAGTGAAAGCAATATGCCAGTAGTTCCACAAATCGACGTCTAGAGTTTTTGTTAATCCAAATACTAATAATACAACGTTAAGTGCAACACCGATTGGAATTGCTAAACTACCTAAAGTAGTTCCGTAAGAAATAGCTGAAGCGGCAGGCCAACCAACATCGATAGTGTTCAAACTCATGTGGAAGTTTTTAACCATTGCTTGAGCTGCAGGTCCAAGACTATCAGTAAGTAAACCGATAACCAAGTTTAGACCAATAAATCCGATACCAACCGTAACGGCAGCCTTGAAAGCGCGTCCGGGTTTAATCTTTAAAATTAATGCGAAAACAAATAATAGAATTGGTAAGAATACCGTTGGACCAGCATTCAATAACCAGTGAATAATTGCCATGATGACATCTCCTTATAATTAATCCCTAAATTAAAGATTGTTTTCTGTTAGAACTTTAATAACATTTTCTGAATCTTTGACTGATAATAATTCAGAAACGGCTTTATCATTTTGAATAAGAGCCATTAATTTTTGTAATGTTTCCAGTTGTGCATGTGGTTCTTTTAGTGCAAGCATAAAAATTAATTTTGCTTGTACATCTGCTCCGTCGCCCATTTGCAGGAATTTAACCGGATTGGCTAATCTAGCAATTGCAATTTGTGCTTTGTTAACATGGATTGCGTCTGTATGTGGTATTGCAATTCCACAACTAGGAGCATTTAGACCTGTTGGGAAAGTCTTTTCACGTTCAATAACGGCGCTTTTATATGATGGCTTAACAATTTTCTTTTCAATTAGTTTATCAGCTACTAAAGACAGTGCTTCGGTACTATCTTTTGCATTAATATCTAATAAAACTACTTTTTCATCGAACATTTTTAAACCCCCTTTATTATTTTTTCAAATTCATTTGAATTTTTACATCTACGTAATGATTCAAGACCAGTTTCATCGAGAATGTTTTTAAGAAATTTCTCTAAGTCTTCGTTTATTTCTTTGGGATTTACTATCAAGAACAGTGATGAATGTAAATCTTCTTGCAAAAAATAATTTACTAGAAAGACCCCTTGAGATTTTCCATCGTATTCAATATGTGGTAGTTCAAAATTTTTACTTACTTGAACTGATCCTAAAGCTTTACGCATTTGTATTTTCTTTCGTACTTCAGTAGTAGGAATACCATAGGTCTTCTCAATTTGCTGACTAACAAGTATATCCACTTCTTCTTTTGAAGATACTTCGTTAAGAAATAAAAAATTATATTTAAACATTTAAAAATGACTTAACCCGTTGTAAATCCAATTCATTAAGAAGGGGACTTACAACGACAATTGGAACTTTACTTTGTTCCGGAATTGCAACAGTACTAATGATTAAATCTGCTTCCTGATTGTATTTTTCCATATTTTCTCGATAACTGTAGGAAGAAATAACATCAGTTATATTCATATTAGGAATTGCATTAAGTAATTTTGTCCTTAGTAATTGTGCAGTTCCGATGCCCGTGGTACACATTAGTAAAACTTTATTTGTTTTAGCGCTTTCTTCAATAGCCTTAACAACGTACAAGGTAATGAAACTAACCTCATCATCTGAAAGATTCATTTTGTATTTTTTAGATGTGTAATTATCAACAATTTCTCTTGTCTGCAGAAATTCTTTACTGTAACTATCTTTTATTTCCTCAACTAAAGGATTCACGACAACTAGGCTTGATTTTAATCTATTCAACATTGGCTTTATATGTGCGCATAAATCTGTTAGTAAATTTTGTTTATTAATCGGTTTCTTAAACGGATAATTATCGATAATGTTTGTGGCAAAATCTAAAACGGGTTTGTCGAATTTAGTTGTTGGTGCAGCATTATTTATTTGCTGAATGTCGTTACTGTGCATATATCGAAGTGAAAGCAAATATTGTGATAAATAAATAATTTCGCTAGCATTTATAGTTCTATTTGTGTATCTAGAAATATTTTCAATTATTAATCTAGCTGTTTCGTAAAATTGATCATATTTAACGTCTGATTCGTCAATTTCTTTTGGCTGATTAGTATGAGCGGCTGATCTAATGCGACCCATTAGTATATATAGATGTGAAAAAATGTTTAAGGTATATGGATCAACCAAAACAACATTTAATTCATCTTGAATCAATGTTAGTTGCGTAATTAGAAAACTCCGATCGTTTTCATCTATTGAAGGAAAAATCTCAGATACTGAAGTAAATCCTTCAGAAACAGCACCTTTTCGGATTAAAAGAAAATTTAAAGCTTGTCGTATGCCAATTTCGTTACCAACAACAGTTAAATGACCATTTTTTCTAGTAATCTTAATTTTGAACTTAGTTAGAATAGAATTGATTTTTTGAATTTCTTTATTTAAAGCAGATTCAGATAAATAAAACTTATCTGCCGTATTGAAGAATTTTGGTCCAACGGGTTGGTTAAAGAGAACGTAAACTCCAATTGCATAGGTCCTTTTTTTATTCTCGTTTATATCATCAAAATTGTCGGTAATATCGGAATCTTGGACTAAGTTGATAGCGTAACCCAAACCACGTTGTGAAGTGATTATTTCTTTATCAGAGTTAATTTTTTTAACAGTACGATAAATTGTTTTGGTCGATACGCCTAACTTCTTAGCTAAATCAGCGGATTTAATATATCCAACGTTATTTGAAAGATAAAGAACTATCTTTTTTGCGAGTGGATCCATGATATTCCTCCTTCCTGTCTTTTATTATAGGGGCTTTAAAAGTTATATCTTGTATTAGTGTGTCCATTGCAATGGACATTCAAAAGCCAATTGACATTGTACCCGTGATAAGAAGGGAATACTAGTCATAGAAAAAGATGTAATCGCTAACAATAATGGTGAGTTTATCTCAGTTAATTGATATAATTGTTTATATACTATGACAATAATATTAGTTAAAGGAGGACAATTTTATGAAAAGACCTGTGAGGAGAATTATTCAGACCTTGATGCTGATAATTGCTCTTTTTTTGACTTCAGTTTCTACTTCTAAAACGGCCCTTGCTTTGACTACTTACGACAATTCGGCGATTGCGGATCACCCTGGAGGTTTGAATATTCAAGATTATTTTGTCAAAGATAGTTTTAGTTACGTGAAGGATTTTCCGTTCACCAAAAACTCGGCTAAAGTTGGTGGCAATGGGGATGTCTTGATCTTGACCGATGGTGAAGGTGACGATGTTAAAGGAACATTAGGAGCCCTCTGGGGAGATCAAAATAATCTCAATTATATAAATATCAATGAACGCCAGACGATTTCAGCTTGGCTTTATTTTGGGCCGGATAAAAGTGATGAACTCTATAACGGTCATGGAATGACGCTAGTTTTGCAAAATGATAATCGAAAAACTCAAGCTATCGGAATGGGTTTACAAGGCCTGGGGGTTTATGGTTATGACAAACATAAAACAAGTTTTTTTGCCGGCCTTGCTACAGATAGAAATCCGCCAACGACCGATTGGATTTTGAATACTGCTATTAAAAATAGTATGGCTTTGGAATTTGATACGCAACGTAGTGATGTCAACGGAACTCCTTCTGATCCCGCTAATTTCACTAACGGAAGAACCGGTTATCCAATTACGATGAGTGAGAGCCTCGTACTCGGAACCGGTAGTGGAACTTATTCACTGAACGGTTACGATACAGTTAATACTGCAAGTGCGTCGGCACCAGCTGTTTTCCCAGATGATACTTATTTAGGTGCTAGTGGAACGTACGGTCATATTGCTTTGACTTATCCAGGAATTATTGATAGTTATTACAAGTATCCAATTCGTGATGGTGACAATGCTAGTCAATGGAAAGGGTATGAAGAAGCACCGTCGATTTTCCATATTAATTCAGCTAAAGCTCAACTGATCAATGATTATGACGAGAATGGTGATTCGATTCTTTGGCACCATATTACCTTTGAATGGATTCCTCATGATTACGACGATAAAGCCACAATTAAATATTCTTACAATGATAAAAAAGTTAGTGGGGAAGAAAATCTGAATACTACCGACCGTGATTTTAAACGAATCGACAAAGAAATTATCGTTAACCCTGATATTTTTAACGCCGGAGCTGATGGGAAAGTTTTGTGGGGGTTCACTGGAGCTAACGGTCACACAAACGAAGTTAACAGTAAGTTGGTAGTTTTCGAATCGATCCCCGCCATGGTAACGGGACAAGCTGAAGCCACAATTAAGAATCTGGATACTGGAAAAACCGTTACAGAACAAGATAAATACGTTCCCCACGGTTCTAATTTAGAGTTAAATTATCGAGTAGAGTTTGTTCGCGGGCGTGAAAACTGGCAAGATATTGTCGGAAAAATTGATTTGCCAGAACACGTGACCTATACCAAAGATGGTGAAACAACGGCAGTAATAGAATATGAAAATGGTTCTATTGAAACTGTTAATAGTGCATTTGACTATTTTCCTAATCCACTGTCAGCGCCGATTCAAGAGCCATTGGGTAATCTGAATGGAAATCCCAACAGTTATGCAAATGTAAAAATTTATGGAACAGCTATCAACGAAACCGACACGAATATTACTGTTGATGAGCAACCAGCTGTTTTCACGGGTTCGAATGCGATTGCTTCAACCAATACACCGGAATTCATCATTGGTAATAAAAAGTCTTGGAATCTGAATTTAGCTGGTGGCGGCGAAATCAATTTGCCGTTTGAACAAGAATCAGAGCTCAGTTTACCAACAACTTTGAGTTATACCCAAGGCCATCCAATTCAAGCAGATGACCAGTTTACTTACCAAATAGCCATCACGGGACAAGATAAGACGTATTCACTGACGAGTTCGGTCGATCAGGATGGAAAATTGAATCTACCATTAAAAGAAATCATTGGTGATGAATTTTGGAAAATTTTCCAAGAGGGGACTAAGCAAGTTGTGACGATTACAGCGCGTGATGGGGATTTAATAAAGTCCAACCCAATCACTTTCACAATCAATGTGATTGCTAATCGACTGTTGAACTTAGAAGTTAGCGACAATTTAGAATTTGAGACGATCACTAGTTACAGTGAAGATGATATTTTGAATCGAGTTAGTGACTATGATGTGATAGTTAACAGTTTGCGTAATCCGTGGACTTTAAGTGTGGCAGCTAGTGATTTGGTCAATTCTAATGGTGGAGTTTTTGATGGTGATTTGACCTATATTGATGAAAATCGTGAACAGACTATTGGGGATGAAGTGGTTGATATTTTTTCAGATATTAACTCTTATGAAGAAAATAAGGCTGTGAATATCTCTGATGGTTGGAATGAAAATAGTGGTATCTTGTTGCGACAATACGAAAGAAACCAGGGCGGTCAGTATCGCGGTTTACTAACTTGGCAAGTTGGCGATTATATGAAAAATCTCTAAATTTTCAGAAAACAAAAAAACCTCATACGGTGTGTATGAGGAAAACGATAGTTGGTTTTGTATCAGTCAAAATAAGTATGGATTGTTTAGGAAGACGTAGACTGCTGGTTTGTAATGTTGTAAGGTGAGGTTCGTCTTCCCACAAAGTATTATAACGAATCCATTGTCAATTCTGCCAACTTAGTTTGATATAAATTGATATTTATTAAATTGTTACTCAGTATAAAGTTCTTTGAGACGCAATAATTTATCGTGGTCGATGCCAAGTGCTTTGTCCAAGTAATTTTCAAAGCTTCCATAATAATGTTCGATTGCTTTGAAAATAGAAGTGATACTTTCAAGATCACCTTTGGTCATATTCATCTTGTTGATGTCGGCATCCCCAGTTTTAGCGTTCAAAGTTTTCTCAATTTCAGCTCGATTCAAGTACATCAAGTTGGTTAACAAGTAATCTTTAGTGATAGTTTCATCATCGACACCGAGAGCTTTTAAGATCAACAATGCGCCAATACCAGTCCGATCTTTTCCGGCTGCACAGTGAAAGAGTAGTGATTGGTGTTCTTGGTCATTTTCAAGCATCAAGTCAAAAAGCATTTTGTAGGCCGCTTGGCCATGTTTGTCGAGGACGACACTTTGATAAATTAAGCCTAAATATGAATAATCGCCTTGATTAATAGCGTTGGCTAACTTATCACCGTTACCAGTCAATGGATAGACTGGATCTGAATAGACGCGGTAGAAATCTGAGTTCACATCGGACCACATTTGTTGCTCGTTTTCTGAGCGGAAGTCCAAGACAAATTTTAACCCATAGTTTTTAAGGTACTTTAAAGACTTATTTGTTAAATTACTAATATCTCCTGAACGAAGGAGTTTATTATATTTAATTGTCGTACCATCCTTAGTGGGATATCCACCAAGTTCACGTAAGTTGATAGCACCTTCTAGATTTAATATGCGTTGCATTATTTATCCTCCCTGTCGTTGCTTATTTTAGGTCATTAGAAGTAAAATGTTATTAAGGTGAATTATGGTAAAAAATAAACTTTCAATTATTATGACAGCTTATAACGTTGCTGGCTACATTTCTAGCTCGATTGAATCAGTGATTGCCCAGACGAATCATAACTTTAATTTAATCATAGTCGACGATTGCTCAACTGATCAAACTCAGAAGATAATTCGTTTATACGAACAGAAGTATGATTGGATCTTCGTTGTTTGCCACAAACAAAATTCAGGTGTCTCCAGTGCCCGTAACACCGGGTTAAAATATGCGACCGGTGAATTCGTGACTTTCATCGACGGAGATGATTGGGTGGAACCTGATTATGTGGAGCACTTCTTAAAGAAATTTGCGGACTATGATGTTGATATGGTTACCTGCGGTTTCTTTAATGAGGGCGAAAATGGCAAAGTGAAGAATAAACTGGCTCCTAACCAAACGTCGATCGTTGGTCGGGATGAAGCAATCAAGCAAATCATTAAAATGACTGGAACCGTTATGGGTTACACGTGGAACAAGGCTTACATCCGCTCAATTATTATGGATAATAACTTGAGTTTTCAAACAGATTTAGATTTGATGGAAGATCAAGTTTTCAATGTTGAATATGCGACCGTCTCAAGAGAATTTTACTTTGACAACGTGCCGCTTTATCACTATATCTCCCGCAAAGACAGTATTACTAAACGTTTTGCGATGGAAAATGTCCGCGATGTTGGTGTCGCTAGAATGAAAATTTATAAAGCAATTCGAGATAGCTCTCGAAAAGAAAAAAATCAATTACAGTAGTCGAGCGAAGAACTCGGCTATTTTTTATGCACAATCTCTGTGATGGACTGGAACGCCTTAATAAGTAACCTAATCAAGAATAGCATTTAGTGTTGTTGTCTGCTTTCAAAAAAAGTTGAAACAAATTTTTGAAATTATCTATGAATGTCATATTATGGCAGGCCTCAATGATAGACTTTGAAATGTTATAGGAGATGGGGGACCGGTATATGGCTAGTAATAGAGATAAGAATAGTCAAGAACGTGTATTAGTTATGGCCTTTAGAATGATATTTGGAGAAAAAATCAATGTTAATAACGATGCAGAAAAATACGGTGTCTCCAGAAGGACTATTTTACGCGATATAAGTGCTATTAAGCATTCTTTAGCCGATAAAGAAGTAGGCAATTATCGATTTGGAGTGAAATATAATGAAAAGCAAAATAATTATAGTATTTTTGATCATGGCGTTCTTAGTATTACTGAAGTTTTAGCAATGTTGTTGGGCTTGATGGGCAGTGATTTGAGAATTAGTGCTGACCGTTTTAGCAAGATTCAAAAAGATGCAATACAAATGGTGGCAACAGATGAACGTCGGACCATCAGTAATCTACTAATTAATTTACATGATAACTATGCTCAAATTTTGAAGCGAGATGATAATTTAGATCAATTTCAGCAATTATTGAATGGAATTATTAATCAACAAACAATTTATTTTACTTATCAAGGCCAGATAAATGTTCAAAAAGGTGTTCCATTATCTATCTATTCAAATAATGGACACTTTTATGCATTAGTCTATTATGAATAAGTTAAAAAAAACGATTTGAGTAGAATATAATTAAATTAATGAGAGAGGAGGTATTGGAATGAAAGACAAAGAATTAACGCCTCAAGAGAAATTCATTTTAGATTCTGGAAGTCGAGCAAGAATTTTGGATCTTTTTTTAAGAATGTATACTGGAGAGAGCGTCGATACTGAATGGGCTGCTAAATATTTTAACGTCAAGCCACGGGCAATTCAGCGTGATTACGAAATAATTAAAAATGTTCTGGAAAAGTATCTACCTAATAAGGTAATGGTTCTTAATCGTGAAGATAGGACACGCAGTTTAGACATTGATGAGGGTGTTCCAGTTTCTGGAGTAATAGCTGTTTTGAAGATGATAATTGGAACTCGTGCTTTTAGTAAAGAAGAATTAGAAGATTTTAAAGAGGACATTTTGTCGTTGGTTTCATATAAGGAACGTCCAATGGTAAAAACTTTATTGGCTGCAACATTGAGCAAATATTATCCGGTTGATGTTCCAGATGATTTGTTAATGAGGATTGATAAATTTTCAGAATGGATTGTGAAGAGAAAACCAATTCATTTTGAATATCGAAACGGTTATCCCGGAAAAGTTAGTGAATTCAAAGGTGTACCAATTAATCTGTATTTTGATACCTCTTTTTACTATGTGATGATTTATATTGTCGATAAAGAGAATTTAAGTGAAAATCCATTAGTGTTCCGTGTAGATCGATTTGTTTTTCCTGTGAAGGAACTAAGAAAATCCTATAATATTCCATTTGATAAGAAAGTTGACGAGGGTGTTGTAATTAATAAAATGTTCCTTTTGAAAATGGGAAATGATGTACATTATCGCTTTCAATATTGGTCTAATCCACAAACAGCGTTGAATAAATTACCTGGATCAGAAATTGAGAAAAGTATGCCTGATGGAAGTGTAATTATTAAGGGTGAGATATTTTCGGAAGGGGCGTTGTTATGGATTTTTAGCCAGGGTGATCAAATCAAGGTTTTAGGACCACGATCTTTGAAAATTATGGTTAAAGAGAGATTAAGGAAAACTCTGGAATTGTATAAATAGAGGGTATCCCTTTCCGGGATTTTGTTCTTAATTAATCACAAAATTATATTTAATCTTTCGAGTTAGAGCTAGATAATAAAAATATAACTGAAATTCTTTTTACTGGAGGATAAGCATGAGTACAAATAGAGAAATTTACGAAAAATTAACTAAGGTTAATGGTAAAGAATATAATACCGATATACCAGACAGTAATAATTATCAAAGTATTGATACTTTTGCATCATTTTTAAGCGATAAACATGACCTAAAAAGTAATGAAGAATTAGAAAATGAATTCGCGGAGTCTTTGCGTACAAAAGACAAAGATGAGAATAATTACTTTGATAAAAAGCATATAAAGGATTTTTGTTCAGCTGACTTTCATTATAAGGACATATTTGATGATGAACATGGGGATGATGAATTTAATGACAATTATCTGTTTTTAGCCATGAATTGTGCCTTAAGAAGCGAGGATACAAAAAATAAACGAGGTAGTTGGGAAATGTTCCACGATATTACGGACCGTGGGGAATCCCAAATGTTAAATTTACGATTATTGACAAATGGAGTAAACGCTAAGGGTTGTTATATAACGGATGCATTGAAGGGTTACGAAGATAGTGCTTCAGATAAAATTATACGTAATTTTATGGTAAAGGATTCCCATTATTCTTTTAATAATCCAGAGGTTAATGACAAGCAACGTGCAGAAATGCTTTATAAGTGGGATAAAGAAGCATTAGATGCATCGGAAAAGAGTAAACGAAGAAAAAGTAAAAAAGAAGAATTAGGAATAGATTCGAAACATAGCTTACCAAAAAAAGAGAAGGATAAGATATCTAAAGACGTAGAGAAATTGACTCCTGTGAATAGTGAGAAGGATGATTTAGATATTATTGATGAGAATCGTGATATTTATAATAAATCGATTAATGTATTAATCCATGAATTAGATGTTATTTTTCCAAAGCAGGTTGTCATTTTTGGAAATAGAGAAAAAGCACCCAAAGCAAAGGGTGATAGTATTAAGGGAGAGAGTACTACTGATTTAGTTAATATAATCGCTGATTCTCCATTATTTAGAAGATACAAAAAGGATTCTAAGAAAGGTCACTATCATGATGGATCTGAGTTGCAAAAGCTTTTAAAGAATGCAATTTCTATCACACATTACTCAGTTCAGGGAAAAAACTGTCGTGATTTATTTAATGAAAAAAAGGATAGTATTGCTAAAGCAACGCCAATTAACATCAAAAAACAATTAAAATAATGTAAGTGATAAAAGCCTTGAAGTATCAGGGCTTTTTTTATACGAACAAAAGTTAGTTATATTTTAAAAGTCACAGCCCTGACACAATATGTCACCCCCTTTAAAATACTCATAGGATTAGAAAAAAGAGCTGTCATGTTATAATATTCCCATCTTGGGGATTTGCAGGCGAACCCCCACTAAACATTGCCGTTGATGTGGAAAGGAAAATTATGCGTATAAATGTGTTGCAACATACTCCTAATGAGGGGCCAGGAATGATTCAAGATTGGTCGCAAAATCATGGACATCAAATGTATATTTATCATCCCTATCAATTTGGTTATTTACCAACCGCCAGTGAGACTGACATGTTGGTCATTTTAGGTGGTCCCATGAGTCCTAATGATGATTTAGATTGGATTGATCAGGAACGCCAATTGATTTTAGAATTGATCAAACAAGACAAACCAATTTTTGGAGTTTGCTTCGGGGCGCAACAAATGGCCAAAGCACTCGGTAAAAAAATCACCAAATCGCCAGTTAAGGAAGTCGGTTGGGCACCAGTTTATCGTCAAACTGAAGAAATTTTTGGCTTACCGGAAAAGACAACTGTCTTACATTGGCACGAAGAAATGTTTGAACTACCGGATAAGGCGCAATTACTTTTTTCCAGCGACAAAGTGAAGAATCAAGGCTTTGTTATCAATCACCGGATGGTTGGATTGCAGTTTCATCTAGAGCCAAAAGCTGATAATGTTCGAGAAATGGTCGTTAACGACTTTCCATATATTAAGGGTTCGGTGTTGAATCAGACTAAAGAAGACATCCTCAATTCGCCGGTGCCAGCGGAAAACGAACTGATTTTGAATCGACTTTTGGATTACATAACGGAGTAGGTGGCAGCGTGAAAAAAGCAATTTTATACGTCCACGGCAAAGGTGGCAGCGCGGCAGAAGCTAGACGTTTTGGAATGGATTGTCCAGAATATGACGTCTTCGGTGTCGATTATCAAGAATACCTACCTTGGGTTGTGGAAAAATTGATCCTGGAAGATTATGAACGCCTGTCACGCAACTATGAATCAGTTAGTTTGATAACAAACAGTATCGGGACTTATTTTGGGATGTTGGCACTGCAAGATAAGCCGCTAAAAAAAGCCTTATTCATTTCGCCAATCCTAGATATGGAAAAGTCAATCACCGATTCTTTGCAGGCAGAAAATATTTCGGAAACACAGTTACAAAAAGAAGCCCAAATCACCTTAAAAACAGGTAAAGAAGTTTCGTGGCGATACTTACAATTTGTTCGTGAACATCCCATCGATTGGCAAGTACCGACAAGTATTCTCTATGGTGAAAAAGACGATCACACTTCGATTGAAACGGTTAATAAATTTGTCAGTGAACATTCTTGTAAGTTAACAGTGATGCCAAAGGGTGAACACTGGTTCCATACTAGAGAACAATTAGCTTTTCTAGATAAGTGGACAAAAAAAGAACTCCAATAATCATTTGATTATTGAAGTTCTTTTTACATGTCTAATCTAAGCCATTTGTGAAAGGCGTGACATCATCAGCTTTGACGTTTGATTGTTCGTCAAAATACCAAGTGATATTTTCCAGGCCATCATTGAAAATGTTATTGGTGAAGGAGCTTTGACAGACACAGATTTGTGGCTTTTTAGACGAGAAATGTAGATTTTTACCAGTGACACGTGAGTCATCGAATACATAAAATTCATCACGATCCAATGAATTAAAGGCATTGACGTGTAAATTGACGAAATCAAGAGTTGAAACGTAATCAAGTGTCACAGATACATTGACAGTGGTGTCCTTGATTAAACATTGGGAAGATTTCAAATAGATGGCATCCATCCAATTATTTGCAAGATACAACTGACAATTTTCGACGCTCAAACATTGTGTTTCATTGTTACAAGAAGAAATCGTTGAGTTGGTCAGTGACAATGTGGAATTTTGTGCATAAATCGGATTCCAATTATCGTCGACAGAATGTTTGATGTGAACATTTTTAGCGGTGAAATGATCATTGTCATACATCATTACGGTATTGAATTTATCGCGAGTATAGTTAACAGTTAGATTTTCAATCGTCAAAGAAGCACCTTTTTTGATGAAAAATGAGCCAAATATTTTAACGTCATCACAATCATAAGTTTTACCCACGATAGTAACGTCTTTTTCAATTTCAAAAATATTAGGTTCGTTAGGTGTGAAGTAATTACCAGGCATCAAGACGATAGTGTCACCAGGTTTGGCAAAGTCGAGGGCTTGGATAAGTTGTAATTCACGATTTGATTTTGTACCGACATAAAGTTTTTGCATTAGACGATTCCTCCATTTGTTTTATAAGTCTATTTTAATGGGGTAGGCGTCACATAGTGTCATTTTGAGAAGGTTATAATTGTAAAGTTGTGTAAATTTTTTGTTATGTTGAATTTACATTGGTGCTTTTGGATGGTGTCAAGAAATTTTTGTGGTGGAGGTTCTATGCAGCTTAAACGCGTTGCGCAGGCCAGGACTCGACATATAGCTACACTTCCCAAATCACTCGCAAGGTGCGCGAGTAATTCGTGAAGTTAGGCTATCTGCCGAGTCCTAACCGGCCTGCTCCACGCTCTCATGCTCTAAATCTTTTTCTTCAAATGATAAGGTATAACGCTCTTATCACTATCCTTAACATCAGACTTCTCATCTTTAGCAAAATAAACTACAAAAGACTTATCATCGCTTACATCCTCAGCGACTATTAGGGATGATTCATAAGGATCTTTCGCTTTGTAAATTTGTGCCCCACGGACTGCTTCGCCAAAATCCTTTGAATTGGCAATCGCATCGCCAGGATTAAAAAATACCATTTCATCCATAAGTAACACATCCTTTCTTTACGCCCATTATACAATTGTGAAGTGTAATTAAGAAACAAATATCCATATTAACAACTTTTATAAATACGCTGTCTCAGCTATACTATGACATATGGAGATTCTTACTGTAGTTTGGTTATTAGGGTTAAAACGGAGAAGTCGTATTGATAAGATTCTTTCATTATTTTTGAATTTAATGGGATAAAGAATAAAATCACTTACCTAGTCTGGAGCACAAGCCCTGTGATGACTCAGCCGCCAAATTCTTGTTAGTGCTTTAGCACTTACAAGAAGACCTAGTTTTGAGATTTTGCGTACTTTGCAAAAGCTCAAAATAGCGTCGGCAGCGTTCCAGCTCATCACAGGGCTTGTGCGGAAGACGGCATTTTACGCAAACCAAGCTTTAGTAAGAACATATGGAGGGTAGATATGACAAACGTTGAAGACTACATTAAAAAGAACATTTTTGGTAAGCCACAATTAAAGCCTGATGAGAAAAAGAAGTTTCTGGGAAACTTTGCTGAGAGGGTCGCAATCGCTTTAACAGTTGCCCAGATAAAAAATCCTGACAATGTGAAAACGGTTGAGGGAGTTATGAAGAAATATCCAGATTATCATATGTATTTAAATGGCAAAATTGATTCATATTTACTGGATAATTATCTCCAATTGAGTGTAAAATTAAAGTATAAGTTTACAATAGTTTCACAATCGGGAATGCGCACTAAGAACAATACTTTGTCAGAAAATGACATGGGATTAGTTATTGCAGACGAGAGTAAACCTGTTGGTAGACCAGTACTTATATAATTTTGGAGGACAAATATGTCTAATAGTACATTAGATAACGTTGCTTTACTTTCTTTAAATGGTAATAGACCATTGGCTAAGAGAATTTCTGACTACATGGATATTCCATTATTGGATGCATCAGTTTCACACTTTAGTGATGGTGAAATCAACATTCAAATCAATGAAAGTATTCGTGGAAAAGATGTTTATATCATTCACTCAGTTTCAGATCCTGTTAATGACAATTTCATGGAATTGATGATTGCTGTAGATGCTCTTAGACGTGCCAGTGCACAAAATATCACTTGTGTGTTGCCATACTTTGCATATACTCGTTCAGATAGAAAGTCTCGTTCAAGAGAACCTATCTCAGCTAAGTTATTTGCTAATATGTTGGAATTGGGTAAGGTCGATCGCGTGATTGCCATCGATATGCATGCTGATCAAATTCAAGGATTCTTCGATATCCCAGTTGATCATTTACGTGCAATGCCAATTTTTGCAAGTTATTTTGAAAAGAAGATCAAAAATCCTGATGATTTTGTCTTCGTTGCACCAGATCACAATTCAACTAAACGTGCTCGTTCCTTAGCTGAAGTATTCGGTTCACAAATCGCCATCGTTGACCAAAGATCAACTGAAGACGACGAAGTTATTCCAGATATCATTGGAGACGTTGACGGCAAACAATGTGTTATCGTTGATGACTTGATCGATACCGGAACAAGAATGATCAATTCTGCCGAAGCCGTAAAAGTAGCTGGCGCAAAAACAATTTCAGCCGTAGCCACACATCCAATTTTCTCTAAAGATGCTGCTAAGAAACTAGAAGATTCCGACCTAATGGAAGTATTAGTTTCCGATTCAATCGTCGTACCAGAAGATTGCAAGTTTGCAAAATTAAAGATTCTTTCAGTAACAGATTTAGTAGGCGACGCAATCAGAATGACAGAATTAAACGAATCAATCGATTCATTGTTCACCGTCAGAGAAAGCTATACAGAAATCTAGAGAGTTGCTCTTACGTAACTCGTTTCAACTATAAAAATAAGAACAATGGTTATAACTAAAAAGGACTGTATTTACGATAATGTAATACAGTCCTTTTTTAATCCCAAAACAATAGAGCAAGATATTAATTAATACCACAATTAAACAAGGAACCAACCGAATAGAAACTCCATTCATCTCTGAAATTATCGGAATAAATACAAAGAAACGGATCTAGTCCGGAGCACAATCCCTGTGATGACTCAGCCGCCAAATTTTCCTTATCGCTTTAGCGATTAGGAAAAGACCTAGTTTTGAGATTTTGCGTACTTTGCAAAAGCTCAAAATAGCGTCGGCAGCGTTCCAGCTCATCACTGGGTTTGTGCGGAGGACGGCAATAAACCACCCACCCTCATAAGAACAGTGGTTTATATAAAATAATCAATCCAAAAATTAAATAATTATAAAAAATACAAACACAAAAATAAAAAACCAAAAAACTTGTCTAGTTTTAGTTCATTGGTTAGTTCGGCTTTTACTTCAACTTGTCTAGTTTTTTCAACAAAAGTTGACAGAACGGTAATGTAAGCGGTTTTTATTTGTGCTAATCTAAAGCTGTTGGAGGTCAAGATGAAAAAGTACTTGGTGATTTACCACGATTTGTTAAGTGGCATTCAAACGAAAAAATATCAGTCAGGAAAACTTCTTCCTAGTAATCAACAATTGGTCATGCGCTATCAGGTATCCCGGGAAACAGTGCGAAAGGCCATGCAGTTACTAGCAGATGAAGGTTACATCCAAACGATTCGAGGCAAGGGAAGTCTCGTGTTGAGTACTAAGCGTTATTCGTTCCCAGTGTCGTCAATTAAGAGCTACAAAGAAATCGTTAAAGAAAACGGACTTGATTCAAAAAATAAGATTGTCAAAGTAGAGAAACACGTTTTAGTACCGGAGAACTTACTTTTTGGATCACCGAAAATTTACGCCGAACTAATTGTGCGTGAACGGATCGTCAACGGAATTCCAACCATCCTTGATTATGATTACGTTAATGAAGAGATAGCAAAGGATATTCCGCTGGATGAAGCACAGAATTCACTCTTCAATTATTTCGAGGAAAACTTGGGCTTAACGATTGATTATGCGGTTAAACATTTGACGGTTGAACACGCTGAGTATGAGGATTGTAACCAATTAGGGATCGAACAGACGACGCCGATCGTGGTGGTCAGAAGTGAGACTCATTTGACTGACAGTCGAATTTTATCGTACACCGAGTCAAGGCATCGGGCGGACAAATTCAGTAGTATCGAGTTTGCCAGACGTCATCATTAACCAACAATAAATGGGGTCACTATTATTAGTGAAAACGAAAGGGATTGAAAACTATGTCAAAAACTAAAGATTATTCAGCCCTCGCATCAGAAATTATTAAGTATGTCGGTGGGCCAGAGAATATTCATAAAGTTATTCATTGTATCTCACGTTTAAGATTTTATTTGAAAGATGAAAAGAAAGCTCAAACTGAAAAAATTACTGCCCTTGATGGGGTATCGGGAGCTTTGTACAATGCCGGATTGGATCAATACCAAGTCGTTATTGGTCCGGCAGTAACTGATGTTTATGATCAAGTTATTGCTCAACTTGGTTCAGAATTTGCGGACGAAGATGCAACTGAATCAGCTGTTGATGAAACTAAGGCAGAAGCACCACAAAAACCAACTAATCTTTGGGGCTGGATTTCTAAAGGCTTCCAGCTTCTAATCGGAACAATTACCGGTTCAATGATTCCAATAATCGGATTGTTGGCTGCATCTGGTATTCTAAAAGGATTTTTGACTTTATTTACTTTTAACTTACATTTGATCGATACGAAATCGACAACTTACATCATTATTAACGCAATGGGCGATTCCGCTTTTTACTTCTTACCAATTTTAGTAGGTTACACTGCTGCTAAACAATTGAAATCTGATCCAATTGTTGTGGCTGCGATTGCCGGTGTATTAGTTCACCCTACGATTGCTGCTTTGTGGGCTGCACCTACTAAAGGAATGTCAACTTTGTTAGGAATTCCTTTGAACGCTGAATTTTTCGGTATTCCAATTCACATCCCACAGTACACTTATTCAATCTTCCCAATTATCTTCGCTGCTTGGTTAGCTAGACCAGTTGGTAATTGGCTCAAAAAAGTTTTGCCATTAAGTTTACGTTCTATTTTCCAACCATTATTCACGTTATTTATTGTTTCTGCTGCTGTCCTAGTTATCATGGGACCAGTTATTTCCTTGATTTCAAGTGGATTAGCCGCAATTATCAACCTCTTGGTAACAGCTAACGAAGCTATCGCTGGACTTGTTATCGGTGGTTTGTATCAAGTACTTGTTATCTTTGGTTTGCACTGGATGGTCGTTCCTATCGTTTCAAACGATATCGCTATGACTGGACACTCAGTGTTAAATGCTTTGATCAACTTTACAATGATTGCTCAAGGTACTGGTGCTTTAGCTGTTTGGGCTAAAACAAAGAATGCTTCAATTAAAGGTTTGTCACTAGCTGGTGCCTTGTCTGGTTATGCCGGCGTTACAGAGCCTGCTATGTATGGTATTAACTTGAAATACGGTCGTGTTTTCTGGATGTCTAATATCGGTGGTGCCGTTGGTGGCTTTATCGCCGGATTAATGAAGATCGATATGTTCGGATTCACTGGTTCATTGATTGGTTTCCCATCATTCTTCTCCAAGACAAATCCTAATAACATTTGGGCATTCGTGATTGCTAGTGCCGTTACTATCGTTGTTTCCTTTGTCTGTGTATACTTCTGGGGCTTTACAGATGCTGATTTAACAAAGACTAAGGATGCTAAGAAGAAGAACGTCTTCAAGGATGCTGTAAACTAGGAGGTTATGATGACTAATAATTGGCAAATCACTTATAAAGATATGCCAACCGGATCTAAGTCATACGGTCAAGAAGCACTGTTGACCCTAGGAAATGGCTATCTTGGTTGGCGCGGTGCACCTTTGATGAGCCGTTATAACGCTGACCACTATCCTGGACTTTACGTGGCAGGAGTCTTCAATCAAACAACGACCAACGTCAATGGACACGATGTCGTTAACGAAGACATAGTCAATTTTCCTAATCCTCAACTACTCAAGGTAAAAGTAGATAACGTTAGTATTTCAGTTCCCTATCACCAACGCTTGGCTACCTTAGATTTGAAGACAGGTGAATTAATTGAGGAACTAGTTTATCCAGTCGCTTCTGGACACTTGTTTGTGAAGACAACCAAAGTAGTTGATCCGGATAACTATCATCGTTTCGCTTTAAAAGTTGAATTGAGATTAGATTTTTCTGCTAGAGTCCAAGTCGATATGTTGATCGATGGTGATGTGAAGAATCAAAACGTCGTTCGCTATCGTGACTTTAATAGCCAAGAATTTTCTGTAGAGCACGTTGCTGATCAAGTTTTACAAGGTCAAACTTTGCAATCAAAAATCAAGTTTGCAATCGGTGCGAGAACCGTCAGTGAGGATGGAGATTTCACAACTAGTGCGACTTTAGATACAGTTGATGATCAACTGACGCTTGATTTGGCCGCTAATCAAACTTTGCAATTCAGTCGCGTGATGGCTATTTCGACCAGTTACGAGGATCAAAATTTCCTAAAAACGGTCCAAGATGCACTGACACACACGTTTGAAGAGATTGACCAAAACAGCCGCCAACATTGGCAAGAATTCTGGATCGACGGGGATGTTGTCTTAGATAGCGATGATCCAGATATTCAAAAGGTCATTCGTTTGAATATTTTCCAATTGCATCAAGCGGCATCAAAGAACAATCAAGATCTTGACGCTTCGATTGGTTCGAGGGGATTAACTGGTGAAGGCTATCGAGGACACATTTTCTGGGATGAACTATTTGTCATTCCTTACCTAGCCAAAACAAATCCAGTAGCCGCTAAAGCAATTTTAAAGTATCGAATCAAAAGGTTGCCAGCCGCTCGAAAAAATGCTCAAGCACAAATGGAGCATGGAGCAATGTACCCTTGGCAGTCAGCAAGTTTGGGGGACGAGCAAGCACAATTTATCCACTTAAATCCCATCAGTAATCAGTGGTACCCAGACAATTCCCGCCTACAAAGACACGTTTCATTAGCAGTAGTTTACGATTTGTGGAGTTATACTCACATCACCGGTGACTACAGTCTAATGACACACGGTGGCCTAGAAGTCTTACTACTGACTAGCAAATTCTGGCTAGAGAAACTCGAGTATGACGGTCAAAACTATCACTTGTCAGGCGTTATGGGTCCAGATGAATATCACGAAGCTTATCCTGATACGAAACAAGGTGGTCTATCTGACAATGCCTACACGAATCTGATGCTAGTCTGGTCGTTAATGTGGCTGTTAGACTTACAAGAAGATTCACCAGTCTACTTCCAGCAAATCTGCCAAAAAGTTGGTTTCAGTACTGACCTGTTAGAAAAAGCCGCTGAAGTGACTCACAGATTAAAAGTATTCACGAATCAAGAAGGAATAATCGAACAGTATAACCACTACTTCGAATTAAAAGACTTGAATCTAACTGAATATGCCAAGAAATATGGAGACATCCACCGAATCGATCGAATCCTGACTTCAGAAAACAAGTCAGCAAACAATTATCAGGTAGATAAACAAGCGGACACCTTGATGATGATCTACAATTTCGGACCACAAGTCATGGCCAACGTCTTAAAGAAATTAGGAGTTTCAGTTTCGGATGATTGGCTAACGAAGAATCGAGACTACTATTTAGCCAGAACCGTTCATGGCTCAACCATGTCTCGCCCAGTTTACGCCAGTATCGACGCTAATTGTGGAGACAGTGAAGCAGCTTGGAAGAAACTCCAAATAGCCATCCGCTCCGATTATGATGACATCCAAGGTGGAACAACCGCCGAAGGAATCCATATCGGCGTTATGGGCTCAACACTAACAGTGATGATGCGTGATCTGGCGGGTGTAAAGCTAATTGGATCAGAACTAACCGTAGATCCAAAACTACCAAAAACTTGGCACAAGTTATCCTTCAGTCAAAAGTACCGTGGCAATAGTTATCACTTCACTTTTGAACATAACACCGTTACAGTCTCAGCAGAACACAGTTGCTTGATCAATATCAAAGGCAAAGAGTTCAAGCTAGAAAGTAAACAGGCAGTAACGTACTAGGGTGGTTTGTTGGTGAGATATTCCGGACTAAATAACGAATCTATTAGTTATATACTTTCCAATTATTTAAGAATAGTAATCCTATTCTGAAGTAGACCTTGATATTTTAACTGTTTACAATGTTTTTAACGTTATAAAAATTAACAAATAAAAAAAGAGGATATTACAATATTGCAAAATTTTGCAGTAGCAGTAATATCCTCTTTTTTTGAAATAAATTAATAGAAATATCAAAGCGTTATAACGCATTTAAACTATAAAATAATTCTGTATTTAATAAAATAGAAGCTATATCCATTTTTGAATTAAATACAATAAATGCAAAGAACTAAAATCTAGTCTGGAGTAACAGCTCTGGGAAATGCTCAGCCGTGAAATTTTTGTTAATGCTTTAGCATTTACAAAAAGGCCAATCTTGGAGATTGCGCGTACTTTGCGTAAGCTTCAAGTTGTGCCCACAGCGTTCCAGCGTTTCCCAGAGCTGTTGCGGAAGACGGCATCTAACCACCAACAACAAAAAAGAACGACACCAAATAAAATTTACCTCGAGACATAATAATAGAATATCAAGATAATTATTGTTAAGGTGAAAACATATGAGGAGGTAATTATTGATGAAAGTACTTATTATTGGTGCACACGGTAAAGTTGGCCGTTTGCTAGTAAATGAATTGCAAGATAGAAAAGTTGACGTGGTTGCTGGTTTGAGAAAAGAAGAACAGATCAAGTCATATCAAGCAGATGGGATTGCTACACAATACATCGACTTGACGGCACCATTTGCTGAAATTAAGCAATCTATCGCCGAATCAAAAGCTGATGCAGTGGTCTTTAGTGCCGGTGCTGGTGGCGCAAGTGATGGATTGACAATTGAGATTGATCTCGATGGAGCTATTAAGACGATGGATGCAACTGAACAATTAGGCATCAAGCGTTATGTAATGGTCAGTGCTGTCTTTAGTGATGATCCAAGTAAGTGGGGTGCTTCAGGTATTAGACCTTATTACACAGCTAAACACTATGCTGACAAGTATTTGCGCAGTACGAACTTAGATTATACAATCGTTCATCCAGGAACTTTGACCGATGAAGCTGCTAATGAAAAAATCAATCTTCAAAGTAATTACGAAGGTGGTTCAGTTCCAAGAGCTGACGTTGCTAAAGTAATTGCTCAATCACTTGAAACACCTTCAACAATCAAGAAGGACATCAATTTTGTTTCTGGTGATGAACCAATTGATGAAGTTGTCAGATAGAGAGCGGAACAAGCCAGTTTAGATAAAAAAAGTCGCGTGATCACTATTTTGATCACACGACTATTTTTTTATCCCAAAAGCTTTCGATTGAACCAATAAATCAAAACAATCAATGGCAGAGTGAGCATCATGATAGGGTAGAACCAGGTCATTGGCAAGAAATTGCTAATCAGACCACCGATAATTGGTCCCAGCGACATGCCTAAATCGACGCCGACAAAGAAGGTACTGTTGGCAATCCCGTGCTCATCTTGATTGACGACCATCAAAGCTTTCGCCTGGCAAATTGAGAACATCAAACCGTATCCCACTGCTAGACCAGTGGTACTTATCAACAGATAAAATAAGTTAGTCAGATGGGTCAAGCCGATTAGACCAATTAAATTACCGACTAAACTTAGCCACAAGAATTTCTTGAAAGGAATGCGGTCAAACAAATCACGCATCAAAATTCGCAGAACTAACAAAATAACCGCATAAATAGGAAAGAAGATTCCCGCTGAAACGTTGAGGTGGAGTCGAGTAATGTAGCTGACTAGATAAGTTTGGGTAGCAAAATATGGTAAAGAGAATAACAGTAAAATAATTGCAATAGGGACAACTTTAGGATGGACAATTCGAAGTCGTCTCTTTTTGGTAGTTTTTAAAATGGTAGGTAAACCACGATTGGTGACGAATTGGATGATAATTATCAATAGGAAACTAGATGCAGCAGCAACCCAAAATGAAGCTTGGTGACCAACATGTTTGTAGAGAAAAATACTGATCGCCGGCCCACAAGCCATACCGAGTGCGTTGGCAAGACCATAAATTCCCATACCAGCACCAACACGAGTCGGTGGTAAGAGATCAGCAATCCAAGTCGACATACAGACCGAGCACATCGTATAACCAATTCCGTTGATAATTCTTAAACCGGTAATGATAGCCAAATTAGTCGTTAAACCATAACCAAGATTGGCGATTAATAAAAAACTAGCCCCAATCATAGTTAACTGATATTTAGAAATTCGATCAGTCAGATTACCAGCAATCGGTCGCAGTAAAAGTGAAGTGATGTTCATAATACCAGCAATTAAACCGGCAATGGCACTAGTAGCTCCAATACTTTGAGTGAATTCGGCAATGATCGGCGTGATCAACATCGAGCTCATCATATAGAAGAAACTAGCAATCAAAACGAGTGTAACATTAGTAGTAAATAATCTTTTTTTCATAAATAATATCTCTTTTTATAATTTGTTCCATTAGAAATATTATAATTTTCATTTTTCTTTTGCAAATGAATAGAAATAAGACCTGGTGGAACAAAAAAACTCGATTGGCCGTATCTGAGCCCAATCGAGTTTTTTGTGGAAGACGAAATACTTATTATGCCAAAGAAGTTTCCGGAACAAAGCCGTGTTTCTTCTCTAGCTTGTGAGAAATAGTTGTTCTGAGATGTTCATTTTCAAAAACAACTTGTGTGAATTCATTTCGACCTAGAAAACGAGCAACTTGTTTTGAAAAATAATTAGTCTTTAACAGATCACGTTTCTTAGAACGTTTCATAAAACGTTGAATGAATTTATTGATTATTAAATCGCCAAATTTAATAACAAGTGGGATTCTGATTTGTTTGGTGTTAGCGGTATACCAAACTTTTTGATTATCAAGTGTGATAATGAGTTCGTCACCACCAACATAGGGAATCTTCTTTGTATTCATGGCTACAACAGCAATATTTTTTGTCATATTCAAGACTCCTTATTATGTTTATTTATTAGCATAATATCATAATAAAATTTATATCGGTTCAAAAAAGAATTACTCATAGAATGATTTATGCTTCTATCCCCGTTAACTCAAGTATAGTCGAGTTTATAGACATTTTGTAGCGTTATTTCGATGGTTATCAGTTGACAGCGTTTCCAAAATATCTGATTAATATTTTGACCAACTTTATTAAAGCAAAACATTAATAAAGGTAGCTTAAAAAGGCTATTTTGTCAGCAAATTTATCGCATTGAGTAAAATTTTTTCCATCACCGAAACAAAAGCTGCGATTGTCAAAGGGATGAAAATTAATATCAGAGCTAAGATGATAATTCCTGGCGTGTTATCGATTTTGGCGGCCGAATAGGCTAGGGGGATGATTGCTAAAAATAAAATTGTGCAGCTAATTAGTGAATAGCGAATCTTTCTGACATAGCTTAGTGCCTTTTCAGTGAAAAAGTTATTCGTGCTAAGGAGTTTGTATAACTGAAACAAATAAAAACTGATGATTAGGATTATAATAGTGGCGATAAAAACAGGTATGCTAGTCATGGTGATTAGATTAAAGCTTGGTTTATTTTGAAGAGAACTAAGAATTTCCAGTAATAACATAAGTGAGAAGAGAGAAACGAATAGATCAGCGATAATTGTAATCGTTTTGAGCCAGAAAGTATTGATTTTCATAGTTTTGACCTCTTTTTTGATTAGGAATAGTTTACTTGAAATTTTATCGAAAAACAATATAAACATATCGAATAACAATGGATAATGATTGTGTGATTACTAAATTATTTATTTTTGGCATAAAAATTTTCTAAAAATGACTTGACTTAGTTTTAAGAAAACGCTAACATAGTGCTCGTAAACAAAAGAGCGTGTTACTGATTCGATCAGGCATAAACCTACTGAGCTGTTACACTATTAGTGTACGGTTAGTGGGTATTTTTTTTGAGGAGGTATGGATTTTTGAAATTTGTCAAAAATTATAATAATAATGCCGCCCTTGTCGTCGATGACGAAAACGTTGAATGGATGATTGTTGGAAAGGGAATTGGATTTGGAAAGAAACCGGGGGATTTGGTGGACGCATCAAAAATCACTCAGAAATTCAAGTCTGTTAATAATGATGAGCTTGATACTTTAGAAGAGTACGATGAATCGATTATCAACGTCACTTCCGATATTGTTCAGGATGCTGAAAGCTTTTTGAAGGTTAAATTCAATGACCATCAATATTTGATTTTAGCTGACCATATCAATTTTGCTTATGTACGCGCTCAAGATGGAATCGAGTTTACAGATCGAGCTGTTAGTTGGGAAGTAAAGAAATTATTTCCTAAAGAATATGAGGCTTCAGCTCGAGCAATCGAAATTATTAAAAAGGATTTGGACGTTGTATTTCCTAAAGGTGAGCTGGTTTTTCTGACTTATCATTTCGTTAATCTCGAAAATGAGAAGGAAAGTTTGCAAGATACGATTCAAGTTTCTAAGATGATTGCTGATATTATCAATATTATTCAAATAAGCTATCATACGACTTTAGATGATGAATCATTCAATTACAGTCGTCTGGTGTCACACTTGCGATATTTTCTAATTAGAAAATTGAAATCTAGTCAAGTTTCAAGCGAACAATTGGATCCGAGTTTATTGAAACTGATGATTGCTAAGTATCCAGATGAGAACAATACAGTCCAAAAGATTTCGACATTTTTACGCAATACTAAAGGATGGGCACTCTCTGAAAATGATCAAGTTTACTTGATTTTACACGTTTGGCGAGTGACCCATCGAAACAATTAAATATAAAATAGCGTGTTACTGTTCGGCAGGCATTAGCTCAAGATTTACAGACCTTTTTTAGAGGTGTGTTGTCTTGAGCTTTTTTGTTGGAGAAGGAGGATATTATGATTAAAGACTACGACGGTTTAGCTAAAACTATCGTTAAATTAGTTGGTGGCAAAGACAATGTTAAAAGTGTTGTTCACTGTGCCACAAGATTACGTTTTAGATTAAAAGATGAGAAAAAAGCTAGTACGAATGAGTTAAAAGATACTGAAGGTGTCGTAACGGTCGTTCAAAGTGGTGGCCAATACCAAGTTGTTATTGGTAATGAAGTTGCTGACGTATACGATCACGTTATCAAAGTCGGTGGTTTTCCTGATGGGGGAACGGTTGATGCTGATGATGATTCAGATGAAAAAACTAGTGTCTTAGATAAATTTATTGATTTAATTTCAGGAATTTTTGCTCCAGCTTTAGGTTGCTTGGCTGCCACTGGTATGATCAAAGGTTTAGCAACTATTTTATTAACAACTGGGCTTGTGACTGAAAAATCTGGTACTTATATTGTGCTTTATGCTATTGGTGATGCATTTTTCTACTTCCTACCAATTATTTTAGGTTTGTCAGCTGCTAAGAAATTTGGCGTTGACCAATTTATCGGGTTATCGATCGGGGCAGCTTTAGTTTATCCAACTATCGTTGCTTTGAACCCAACCGCTGCCACTGGTAAGCCATTATTCACTTTGTTTGCTGGTACAGCTTTGTCTTCACCAATTCACATTACGTTCTTAAAGATTCCGGTAATTATGATGAACTATACCTCATCAGTTATTCCGATTATCGTAGCGATGTGGATTGCTTCTAAAGTTGAAGGATATTTAAAGAAGGTTATCCCAACTTTTGTTAAAACTTTCTTAGTACCATTCTTTACTTTGATTGTTGTTGTTCCATTAACACTATTAGTTGTTGGACCTGTCACATCATGGATCAGTGATGCTTTGGCTGCTGGTGCTTCTGGTCTTTACAACATGAGTCCAATTATCACTGGTATTTTGATCGGTGGTTTGTGGCAAGTACTTGTTATTTTCGGTTTGCATTGGGGACTAGTTCCACTTGCTATGTTGAATCTTCAAAACTTACAATATGATCCAATTCTTGTTTTAACTGGTGCTGCTTCATTTGCTCAAATCGGAGCTGTTCTAGCTGTTATTATGAAAGTTAAGAGTAAGAAGATTCAAGGTCTTGGTTGGTCAGCCTTCTTATCTGGTATTTTTGGAATTACTGAACCAGCTATTTACGGTATCACTTTGCCACGTAAAAAGGTCTTCGCAATGAGTTGTATCGGTGGCGGAATCGGTGGTGCCATCTTAGGATTATTCGGAACTAAAGCTTATATGGTCGGTGGACTGGGAGTCTTCTTATTACCTAGTTACATTGGACCAAATGGTATCAATATGGAATTTTACGGAGCTATCATTTCTTGGATCGTAGCTTTTGCAGTTACTCTAGGTCTTGCCTTAGTATTTGGTTTCAATAAAGAAGATTTGAAAGCAGAAAACGCCGTTACAGAAACAGATAATAATGAACCAGAATTAGCTACAGCTATGGTGGGTTCAACTGCTACCGCTACACCAGCACCAGAAGTAGTTGAAAAAGCTGATGTTACACCAGAAACAATCGTTAGTCCGATCAAGGGAAGCGTCGTTTCATTGAGTGAAGTTAAAGATGAAGTGTTCTCTTCAGAAGCTTTGGGTAAAGGAATTGCTATTTTGCCTGATGAAGGTAAGGTTTATTCACCAGTTGATGGAAAAGTTTCGGTAGTTTTCCCAACTAAACATGCAATTGGATTAAACTCCAACGATGGAGCTGAGTTATTGATTCATATCGGAATGGATACAGTTCAACTTGAAGGTAAAGGATTCACGAGTCACGTTGAACAAGATCAGGAAGTTAAGAAAGGTCAACTCTTGATGGAATTTGATGTCGATGGTATCACGAGCCAAGGTTATGACGTTACGACACCAGTTGTAGTAACTAATAGCAAGGATTATAACGGCGTTACAGTCGAGAATAACGGCCAAGTAAATGTCGGTGACAATTTAATTGATTTAAAATAGAACTTGTTTTCTGAAGAAAGAAAACGTTAACATATAACTATATTGAGATGAAGGAGATATTAATTTATGACTGAATTTCCAAAGAATTTCTTGTGGGGTGGCGCTACTGCTGCTAACCAATTTGAGGGTGCCTGGGATGTTGATGGCAAAGGCGATAGTACTGCTGACCACTTGTTAGGTGGAACTTATGAGACACCACGTGTGTTCACTAAAGAATTTAAAGATGGTGCTTATTATCCTTCACATCAAGGTAGTGACTTCTACCACCACTACAAAGAAGATATTAAGTTACTGGCTGGTATGGGCTACAAGACTTACCGTTTGTCAGTTGCTTGGACAAGAATTTTTCCAAATGGTGATGACAAAGAACCTAACCAAAAGGGATTAGACTTCTACCGCAATGTTTTCGAAGAGTGTCACAAATATGGCATCGAACCACTTATAACAATTTCTCATTACGAGATGCCTTATCACTTAACTGAAGCTTACGGTGGCTGGGGTGACCGTCGTGTCATCGACTTCTACGTTAAATACGCTGAGACTTTGTTTAATGAATATAAGGATCTTGTAAAATATTGGTTAACATTCAATGAAATCAATATTGGGATGATGTTTGGTGGCTACATGTCACTAGGACTTCCTGTTAAAGAAGGTTCGGCTCCATTCAATCCTAAGATGAGTAACGATGATATCCAACAAAATCTTCAAGGTTTACACCACCAATTCGTTGCCAGTGCTTTGGCTGTCAAAATTGGTCACAAGATCAACCCTGACAACATGATCGGTTGTATGATTGCTGGTAATGTTAGTTATCCGTTGACTTCAAATCCTGATGATATTTTGAAGGCTCAATTGGCTAACGAAATGAACAATTACTACTGTGGTGACGTGCAAGTCCGTGGTGCATATCCTCACTTTGCAAAACGTTTCTGGGCTGAACATGATGTTAAATTGAACATCACAGCTGAAGATAGTGAAGTTCTAAAAGAAGGTACAGTTGACTTCTATTCATTCAGTTACTACTCATCAAATGCTTTGACAACTGATGAAAGTAAAGCTGATGCCGCTGGTAACCTTAGTACAGGTGTTAAGAATCCATACTTGAAGTACAGTGAATGGGGCTGGGCAATGGATCCTAAAGGACTTCGTTGGTATCTAAATGATGTTTACGGACGTTATGGTATTCCAGTTATGGTTGTTGAAAATGGACTAGGCGCTCGTGATACAGTTGAAAAAGACGGTTCAATCAACGATGATTATCGTATTGAATATCTCAAGGGTCATATCGAACAAATGAAAGAAGCTATCAAAGATGGTGTTGATTTGATTGGTTACACTCCTTGGGGCTGTATTGATCTTGTTTCTGCCGGTACTGGTCAAATGGCTAAACGTTATGGTTTCGTTTATGTTGACCGTGACGACGATGAAAAAGGTGATTTCAGCAGAACACCAAAGAAGAGTTACTACTGGTATAAGAAAGTTATCGAATCAAATGGTGAAGATTTGAGTAACGAATAATAAAAAGCTCTCACATAGTGGGGGCTTTTTTTGTATGAAATTTTAAGGCATCTTGATTGCGAAATTGAAATTTTCCTTCCATAATTAAGATAGAAGTATAAAAGAGGTAGTGTTTTTTATGAAAGATAAGGTCCCGAAAGTTACTTTAGGAATTTCAATATTGGTTTTTATGATTTTGGCGATTGGATCATTTTTCTATAATCAACCACATGCTCTATTGGCATTGTTTGCTGTGATTGTGTTGTCGATAGTTTATTTAGGCGGTATGGAAAAGAATCATAAAGATTTTATGGATCATCATAAGCGTGAATAACGTTCAAATTTCAAAAAAAATACATAATAGTTAAAAAAAGAAGGTGTTTTCTGATGAAAGCGCCTTCTTTTTTCCTTAAATCCTGATATTCTATATACATAGGGTCATATTATATATGTCAGGGAGATACTACGATGAAGAAAATGCGGACGGTAATTTTAACGAGTATTTTGTTATCAGCAACAGTTTTGGGAAGTAATGTTTCACTAATTGATGCGGCGTCTAAGAAGAGTACGCCGATTTTGGTTAAAAGTGAATTGACCGACCAAGAAAAAGCCTTGTATGTGAAGGATGCGAGAACAAAGGAATCAAGTATTTCTGATTTTGCTCCGAGAGTACTTTTTTCAACTTTAGAAGATGGTGAAAATTTGCCAATGGCTCCAATTTTTGAAAGTGGTACTGTTTCTGCAGAAAATTATGAAGAAGTTTTGGCTAAAGAGTTAGGTGTCGTGGACGATAGTTTTAAACCATTGACAATGAATGTCAAATCAATTGATGAATCACATGGATTCATTAATCAAGTTAGTTATACAGACCCAGAAACGAATACGACAAAGACTTTTAATATTGATTACCAATTAAAAAGTCCTGAAGTCAGTGATGGTTTGCAGTATGCCTTGAATTTTAAGTATGGGACTTCTCTTGAGAAGTATCGTTTGATTATTGAAGAAGGTAATAAGGGAAGTAATTTAAATACTGATTCTAGTAATATACAGGCAACCGCCAAAAATGGAACAGATATGAAAGGTAATAAAGATACAGCTACTGTTTCATTAACACACGGTTTGGATGAGAATTTTGGTGAAACGAATTCAGAGGTCACTTTTACTACCAAAGATGATTTGTATGATGTTCCTGATGTAGTAACTACTAGGGAAGTAAAGGTCTTTAAAGAACCTGATTGGTCTAAAGTTAATGCGTCGATTCAATTAGGTGATAAAGATATTTTAGATGCTTCGACAAGTTTAAAAGATGAAAACGGCAACGATTATATGGTGACAATTACTAATCCTGAAGATATCAATATAAATAAAGCCGGGACTTACGAAGCTAAATTTAAAGCAATTGGTATGAACATTAGTCCGGCGGAAGAGTACGGAACAGGTAAAAATATTTCGTATACTAAAACGATTCCGATTACTGTTTCAGATGATAAGTCAGAAGTTAATTATAATTATTTGGTAGTCGATAAAAAGACTGGTAATACAATAGCTTCACAGTCAGGTTCAGCGGCTGATGGTACAAGTATCACACTTGATAAAGCTAATTTACCGACGGGATACACATTAACAGATGCACAAAAGACATTTACGGTCGATGCTAAGAATCCAACTAAAGTAGCAACAGTTGCTAAAGATGTCGATTATACGATTACGTTTGTTGATAAAGATAACCAAGAAAAAGTTGGCCAAATAAGCGATACAGGTAAGGAAGGTGAGTCAAGATTAGTTACAGCTCCTGACGGCTATACCTTAGATGATAGTACCGACATGATTTATACACTCGACAGCACTGAACCAGAAAAAACTATTTTAGTTTCTAAAGGCAGTATTTTGACTCAAGATTTGAATTATACAATTAAATACACCGATGTTGATACTGACAAAGTTATTTCCGAGAAAAAAGGAACTGGTAAACTTGGTGATCAAATTACGGCTGTCGCACCCGATGGTTATGTGATTACCGATTTGACTTCTGCTGGATTCACTTTGACTAAAGATGATGATTCATTCACTTGTTATGTCAAAAAAGCTGATACGCCATACAACGTCACTTATGTTGATCAAGATACCGATGAAGAAGTAGGTACACAAAAAGGATTAGGAATTGTTGGTGAAAAAATCACTTTGAAAACACCAGCTGGCTACACTTTTGTGAATGCCAACGATGCGACTTATGAAGTTGATAAAGACAATCCCAACGCCAAAATTTTTGTAAAACAATCGACTCTGACGGAAGACAATTTGCTCACAACTCATCCATATGAAGGTTACGTTGAAATTTATGACGAAAACGGTAAATTGAATAAGGATGTTGTTCTTTCGCAAAATACTGACTGGGCCACTGATCAGAAGAAAACAATTGATGGCGTAGACTATTATCGAGTAGCGACGAACCAATATGTCAAAGCCGATTCAGTGTATGTTTACTCACCACTCACGGGAGTCGTTACAACTTCAAAAGTGACTCCGGTTTATAATTCCAAAGGCCAATTAGTACTCGATCGAGCTTTGGACAAAGATGCTCCATGGTATTCAGATAGAATTTCTAAAATAAAAGGTGAAAAAATGTATCGTGTTGCGACTGATGAATGGGTCAAGGCAAGCGATGTAACCGAACAATAAAAAAGAGGAACCACTTTTGAAAAAAACTTCAAAAATGGCTCCTTTTTTAATGCAAGACTGCTATGCTTTATGTGTTAAGAAGATAAATATTATAGTCAGGGAGATATTTATTTATGAGAAAAATTACAACGATGGCTTTAGCAGGCTTGATGCTTTCAACAACTATTTTGGGGGCAGCAACACCGGTTATTGCGGCAAAAAATGCAGATCCAATTCCAGTAACAGACGAGACTGGAAAACAAGCGAAGGCATTAACAGCGGTCTCAGAGCTTGATGACACAGATGTTGATAACACAGATACCGATACAGCTAATGGTCAAAGAGCATTTGATGATTTGAAGGACGGAGCAACTTTAGATGTGGTACCAGTTTTTAAAGAGGATGCTCCAACGGCTACAAAGTATCAAGATTTATTGCAAAAGGCGATAGGAATTGTTGATAAAAACAAACAAGAAGTTCCTATGACTATTAAAGATCATGATAAAACTACTGGTTTTGCCTCGGTAGTTAGTTATACCTCAAATGGCGAAACTAAGACCTTTAATTTGAAATATAATTATTACCAACCTTCTTTACATACAGAGACTGGATTTGAGAATCCACTCATTTTCCAAGCAGATAATATGCCTGATAATTTTAACAATATAATCACTAGCGGAGAAAATTTGAATAATGAACACTCCAATGTAGTCAAGGATGCTAATAAAAATAAGACCGATTTGAATGGACATGTTGGTAATAATCAAACGACTATTACTCAAAAATCTGATGATATTGAGAAAAAAGGTGGAACTGTTACCTTTACTCCTGAAGATATTACTTACAAAGTTAAGGGAGAACCCTTTGTTCGTCAGGTTAAGGTCTATGATGGGCCCGATTGGAGTAAATTAAATAAAACTATTCAATTAGATAAGAATAACAAATTGGATTTGAATAATTATCAAGTTCTATCAGACGATAATGGGAACAAGTATCGAATTTCAATTGATTCTAAAACAGTTGATGTAACTAAAGCTGGTCAACAAAAAGTGGATTTTGTAGCGCATGGAATCAAGGATGATGGGACAGATGCCATTCAAACGAGAACTAAGAGTCCTAATACACCGGTTGAATATACATTATCCAATCAAACATTAACTGTCTCAGATAACACCGAACAAGTTAATTACAACGTATTAATTGTTGATAAAAATACTGGCAAAATCGTTGGTTCACAAGCGGGACAAGCTGCTAATGGTTCAACTCAAACGGTTGATCCTACAAAAGTACCAGCTGGATATACTTTGACCGATGCCCAAAAGAATTTCACCGTTGATGATGAAAATCCTACGAAAGTCATCACAGTTGCTAAAACAGTTCCTTATGAAATCACCTTTATTGATAAAAATACCAACACCAAAGTTGGGGATGTTCAAACTGGAAACGGTGAAGAAGGCAGCGACATTCTCCTAAACGCACCGGAGGATTATGAATTTGTTAATAGTGCTGATATGATGTTCAAATTGAGTAGTGATACGCCTAAGAAGACTATTTATGTAAAAAGTAAAAAGTTAGACTTGCAGAATTTCAATTACACAATTCAATATAAGGATGCTGATACTGACAAGGTAGTTGGAAAAACCACTGGTAAAGGCAATTTCGGTGACTTTATCAAAGCAACAGCCCCTAAAGGTTATTCAATCACTGATTTGAAGTATCAAGGCTTTGTTTTGACTAAAGACAAAGATAGCTATGTCAGTTATGTCAAAAAAGCTGATACTAATTATCAAGTAACTTATATTGATCAAGCAAATGACCAAGAAGTCGGCACTGAAACTGGTAAAGCTGCTCAAGGGGCAATTGTTACTTTGACTGCACCAAAAGGCTACATTTTCACAACTGCTTCGGATGTCACTTTGAAAGTTGATAAAAATTCCGGAGTCGTTAAAATTTATGTGAAAAAGTCAGATGCGACTGAGACGAATTTAATTACGACTTATCCTGATAGTGGTTACGTAGCTATTTATGATGAAAATGGTAAATTGAATAACGACGTTGTATTGTCACAAAATTCTGACTGGGTAACAGACCAGACTAAGACAATCGATGGAGTAACATACTATCGTGTGGCAACTAACCAATATGTCAGAGCAAGTTCGGTTTATAAATATCAACCATTCAGTGGGGTTGTGACAACTTCAAAGGAAACAGCTGTCTATAATTCTAAGGGACAGTTAGTAATTGATCGCGCACTTGATAAGAATACGCCTTGGTACACTGACCGTACTAGTGAAGTTAAAGGTGAAAAAATGTATCGTGTGGCGACTGATGAATGGGTCAAAGCAAGCGATGTTTCGATTAATAACTAAAAAAACGTTGAGTAATGACCCAGCGTTTCTGATTGAAGACAAACTAAATTTACTATTAAGTAAATCTAAAGTTTGTCTTCTTTTTTTTGATGGTATAAAACAATTATCAAACCAAATATTATTGTGATGATGCCAACAATTTTCCATAAAATTAAAGTTTTTACATTAATCCATACGGCAAAGTAGCTGACAACTGAAAAGAGTGCAAACGTAGAGGTTACTAATGCATGCATGGCTGATATATTTCCGACATTAAATGATCGATACATTAGTTTTTCAAAAACGTTTCCTGACATTCCCATGACTATTCCCGCTATTAGAAGAAGGGCCAGTCGCATGAAGTTATTGATGGAAAGTGTTGCACCTATGAAACAACTTCCGGAAACGACATAGTCAAGGGTAAAAAATGTTGAGGCATTCCATTTAATTAACGGAGCAAAGATACCACCTACTAAATCCCCTGTTTTTTGAACGGCATTGACAATCGAGAACACTGCTACCGATAGCCCTAACTCTTTCATAGTTAATGGCAATAGTTGGAATAATAGACCAGTCAAACCTCCTAAAATTGCTTCAAACAAAATAATTAAAAAGGCTGGCATTGTATGTGAGAATTGATATAACGAATCTAGCATTTGCTTTAAATATGAATGCTCAGGTACATTTTGTTCAATAGAATTTTGGATATTGAGGCTTGTATCGTAACTAATTGATCTATAAAAAATAATTCCTATTGGTGCACTAATAAAGCTAGTCATTAATAGCCAAAAACTATCATGTCTCACAAGCATAAGTGAGCTGACAATATTAGTTAAGATTATTATTCCAGCTCCCATGAAATATTGAAAATCAACGGATTTTTCGATCATATCTTCATCTTCTTGAAAAACGATGGGAACAAATCCAACTTCTACAGAACCGGAAATTGTGCTGACGGCACTCAATATAAAATATAGAACGCCAATACTAGACAGATTGATATGTTTTATTAAAAATATTCCATCAACAAGAATAGTAATAGTCGAAATTAATTGAAGATTTATCAAAATTCGTTTGTTATTTTTTATTCGGCCTAATTTTGGAGATAGAAAAATAATCAAAGCAGGTGGGACTGCAGCCATTCCTCCAAATATTGCTACTATGTGAGCATTAGCTTTATATTGTTGGACTAACAAATAGAGAAGTACTGTTGAATACATGGTAAATGAAATTAATAATAAGGCTTGACCTATGACTAATTTAAAAAGGTTTCTATTTTGTTGAGATAGCATCTATCAAAGACCCCCATCTGTCCAAGTTAGTCTAAACAATTTTTCTAAATTGTAATTATTATTTAGCATTAATTACAAATAATTAGAATTTACGTATGGTATTCATTTACGGATACCGTATTTTTGAGCAATTAAAAAAGACAAAGTCTCAAAAGTGAGTACTTTGTCTTAAGTTTTAATTGTTAAGAAAAAATCGAATTTATTTCCAATTTATTCTTGAAAATACACGTCTTCCCAGAACTTCACGCATGAACATAAACAGTGGCCATGCGGTTAGGAAGATAGCGACAAATAAGTAGGTATATTGCAGATTCAAGATACTTTCGATACCAAACGCGGTATGTCCGAAAATGAAAGTAACGATGAAAAGAACAAAGGAAATTCCAATCATAACTTGCTTTCTGATGAATAATGGATTACTGATAGAAATCAAAGCACAGTAACCGATGATGCCAATCGTGAAGACAGATAAGGTCGAGGTTGTATCGTAATTAAAGTTGAAATGTTTACCTAAAACTGAAATGGTAATAATGAAAATAATATTACACAAAGCTGACGGTAGAGCAATCTCCATTACGTTACGCATGAAGCGACCGGCTGGTGGGGTATAGTTTGGCTCCAAGGCTAATAAGAAAGTTGGGATTCCCACGGTTAAAGCGTTGATAGGCGTTAATTGTGAAGGCTGGAATGGATAACCGGTTCCTAAAATGATGAAGATGATCGACAAAACGACTGAGTAAATCGTCTTGATCAAAAACAGTGAAGCGACACGTTCGACGTTGTTGATCACTCGGCGGCCTTCGTTAAGCATGAAAATCATCGAGTCAAAGTTCCGGTTCAACAAGACGAAATCGGCACTCGCTTCGGCGGCATCGCTTTCACCAGCAATCGCTACACTACAGTCGGATTGGCGCATGGCCAAAACATCGTTGACACCATCCCCAGTCATTCCCACCGTTAAGCCATTATCTTGCATAGCTGAAATTAGATCGGCTTTTTGGGTTGGCAGCACTCGTCCAAAAATTTTGTATTGCTTGACTAAATCGTGATAGTCATTGTCTTTGACTGTACTCATGTCGATATAGTCTTTGCCACTACTAATTCCCGCCTGAGCAGCAACGTTTGCGACCGTGACCGGATTGTCACCTGAGATGATTTTCAAATCGATTCCTTGATTACGCAAATAATTGAACGTATCAGGAGCTTGAGGCCGAACTTCGTCCGCAATCAACATCAGTCCGAGCAAATTTTGCTGGGTGGATTCTTGCAGAATAGCAATCACGCGATAGCCATCTTGAGCTGCCTGTTGAACAGTTCTAGTAACTTCTTTGGTAGGATTTTGAATGATAAATTCTGGCGCACCCATTAAATAACCCACACCTTTAGAAACAAAACCAGAATATTTTGTTTCAGAAGAAAAAGGAATCACTTCATCGACCACGGCGGAAAATGGTTCAACCTTTAGATTGGCAATTGCCTGAGCAGTGGCGTTAGTTTCTTGAGTTGCGACAACGATTCGACTGGCAATAGCTTGCAGTTTTTCTTCAGTCACACCAAAAGTAAGCGTCTTTTTGACGGTTAAATTGCCAGTAGTAATCGTACCTGTCTTGTCCAAACAAAGTGTATCAACTCGGGCCAAGGTCTCAATGGCACTCAATGACCTGACCAAAATATTTCGTTTGGATAAATTGTACGATCCAGTGGCTAAGGCAACTGAAGTCAATAAGACTAAACCTTCAGGAATCATCCCGATAACCGAAGCGGAAGTTCCCAAAATTGATTGGGCAACGTCGCCATTTCTTAAGAATGAGCGGAAAAATAAAAGAAGTCCAATTGGGATGATAGTATATGTTAAAATCTTAATAATGTTATTAATTATTTTCATTAAAACGCTAACAGAACGTTTGTCTGTTCCAACAGCTGAAGATAGTTTAGAAACAAAACTTTCATGACCAACTTGGGTCAATTGAATCTTCGCTAGACCGGCAATTGCAAAACTACCTGAATAAACTGGGTCACCAGTACTTTTAGTGATTGTATCTGATTCACCGGTGATACCTGATTCATTAGTTTGTAGACCATTAGAAGAACGAACGATTCCATCAGCGGGCATTGTATCGCCACGTTTGATCAAAACTAAATCATCTTCAACTAAGTCGTCAATGTCGACTTGTTTTTCCGCACCGTCACGTATGACGGTGAATTTAGAAGTGTTAACGAGACTGATTTTATCAACGGTTAATTTAGCCCGAATTTCTTGATAACTACCGATGATGACATTTGCGATAACGGGGCCTAAGAAGAACAGATTACGATATGAACCCGTCCAAAAAATTAAGCCTGCGATAACAACGTTTAATAAGTTAAAAAGCGTAAAAATATTGTCGGCTAAAATTTTGGGAATCGGACGCGATAATTTTTTAATTTGGACGTTGATCAGTCCTTTTTGAACTTGCGTATCAACTTGTTGAGTAGTGAGTCCATTTTCGAGACTGGTATACGTTTGTGGTTGCTTGATTTTTACCATACTCTACCTACGACTGTTAGTTATTTTTAATTGATTGCTATATAATCTTTACATAACTTAAATTTAACATAAAAGGATGAATAAAATTTGAACAATTTGTTTTTTGATCTTGATGGCACCATAATTAATTCGGAAATTGGTATCATGAAGAGTTTACATTACATGTATGAACATACTTTGGGCTATATTCCACATGATGATGCAACTTTGCACACATTCATCGGGCCAACTATTGGTGCTTCACTTCAAAAATATGATCACGTCGAAGCTGATGATCCAATCATCAATCAAAGTTTACTGGCTTTTCGTGAATATTACCAAGATGAAGGCTGGCAAGAGTTCACGGTTTATGATGGCGTCTATGATATGTTAGAATCCTTAAAGAAAGCTGATAAGCAGTTGTTTATCGCTACTTCAAAGCCAGAGATTTTTGCCAAGAGAATCATTGATAAGTTAGATATGAAACAATATATTCGCCATGTTTTTGGCGCCGCTGAAGATGAATCGATTCGTTCGTTAAAGGAAGATGTTATTGCCTATGGAATCGAAAAGACTTCTGTGGAACTAGATCCTAAAAATCTTGTTATGGTAGGGGACCGTAATAGTGATATCGTAGGGGCACATAAAAACAATTTGAAAGCTATTGGCGTTACTTATGGATTCGGGGATTTTGACGAACTGAAAGAAGCAAATTCAGAATGGATCGTCAATTCACCACAAGAAATTGTTAATCTAGCTATGGAGAAGTAATTATGAGCAAGTCATTGTCATACAATCGACACGGTTTCACCCTGATTCTATTGTCCATCTGTTTGATGGTCATAGTCTTTTTGGGGATTACTATGTCTACTGTGCTGAGTAGTAGTTATGTAAAAAAAGTGGTTAGTAGCGATACTAATGTGACTTTGATCAAAAATTATACGAATCAACGCTTGGGTAGACTAGTCAATAGTTATTCGATTTCGACTAATTTGTCAGCCGTTAATTTGACTGACTCTGATGTCAGAAAAATTATTAACACCTCAGTGGATGAAGTGTACGATGATGACTCGCAACTAACGATTGGGACAACGATTTTAGCAACCATCGGTAGTAAATTAAAAGCCGAAGCTAGAAATTACAATCTCAATATCGGTACCGAAATTGATACCGTAATTCAAAATAGTGAACCCTTGATGAACCAAATTGTCGATAATGACTTGGGGCCAATTGAGCGTGGACTCGTCAAAATGCAGACGATTAAACGTCAAATTAAAGTGGTGATTGCTTCAAGTGCTATCATCTTTTTGTTGCTGGCGATTCGTTTACGTTCAAAAGTCAGCTCCAATATGTTATTTTTCCATCACTTAGGAACCGTCGGTATTTGTACATCAATTTTGTTAGCGATAGTTTTGGGATGTGGCTATTACCCATTGCAGGATTTGATTGTCACTAATATTGACTACAACGTTAGAGACGTATTGTATAACGTTTTGAATGGCATCTTTTTAAGCTATATTTCGATTATTTTCATGGTCTTTATTTTGAGTCTGATCGATTGGGGTAGCACCTTAAAATATAAATATTAAACTAGTTGTTTGACTGATTATCAATAAAGTCGTATTAATAAAGTAATAATAAATGAGGGAACTTGGGGACTAATTTGTCTTCGAGTTCCTTTTTTTTGAACGCGGACTTTGTTGGAGAAAAAAATGGCTGAAATTTTAAAAAAACATCGTTTAACTTTTACTTTATTATTGTTTCTCGTAATGAGTATCGTCTCACTCTACATAACTGATATTAACAACGGTCA
The DNA here is from genome assembly GCF_004745525.1 of Companilactobacillus suantsaicola. Lineage (GTDB taxonomy): Bacteria > Bacillota > Bacilli > Lactobacillales > Lactobacillaceae > Companilactobacillus > Companilactobacillus suantsaicola. Next base: position 51,849 of record NZ_RKLY01000010.1, read on the forward strand.
TATTTGGTCATACTTGGATATTGAGACCGATGGCCTTTTCCATATTTTAAGAATCCAAGGACTGTATGAAGCACTCAAACATGGCACAATATTTCCGGCAGTCAATATGTCGTTTATGAATGGATTGGGATATATCGTCAATCTCTTTTATTCTGATTTGTGGCTGTATCCGGCAGCAATTTTGCGCTTCTTTTTTAAAACAGCTCCGGCCTTTGTAATATATTACGTCTTCTTAAATTTTTGTACTTTCGTCAGTTCGTTTTTTACATATAAATATGCCAGTAAAGATTACGCCAAAAGTCTGTTGTTTTCCTTTGTCTATACCCTAAGTACCTATCGAATCTTTGATATGGTCAGAAGATTTGATTTGGGCGAAGTTTTAACCTTGACCTTTTTACCAATCGTCGTTTTAGGCGTCTATGAAGTTTTCTATGCCGACGAGAGTAAGTGGTTACTACTCACAATTGGAATGGTAATGGTGATCTATTCACACTCACTGTCACCAATTCTGATTGGCATCTTTATCGTTTTGGTAATGCTGTTTCGATTAAAAACTTTGATTCAACAACCAAAAAGAATTATCAAATTAGTTTATTCAGGTTTGATGGCTTTGTTATTGAGCGCCGCCTATTTTCTACCGATGTTCGAACAGCTGCACCACACCCAGTTCAAATTGACCCAACCGACAGTCGATGTCGCCAATCGTAGCCTACCAGTTTTACAAGTGTTCAAATTTAGTTGGCATAATTATTTGCACCAACAAAACATTGGGTTAATTTTGATCTTGGTAGCGATTTTAATCCCCATCACGCTAGTTAAAGTGAAAAGCGCTGCTATTAGAGACTTCGCAATTATCGGCGAGATCCTGTTACTAATGACGACTAAGTTATTTCCATGGAGTTTTTTTGAAAAGACTCCGCTAAAAATCATTCAATTTCCTTGGCGCTTGGATATGTTGATCACGATTCTGTTCGCAATTTATTTAGTCAGTGCACCACTAAATTTCCTGAAACAAGATTGGCAAAAAATCATTTTAGGCGTCGTAGTCGTCTTATTGATGTTTAATAGCCAATTAGCTTTGATTAGAAACTTTCCTAATCAGTATGACAGCTATGCTTCTTTTGATCACTTGGATTCTTACAGCATTGGTAGTGGCGAGGAGTATTTGCCTAAGGATGCGAATTTGCAACAATTACGTCGAACCAGTCGTAAACCGATTTTAGTAGGAGTAGGTACGGTCAACCATTTCAAAAAACAAGGAACAAAGTTAACGTTTGACTTTCAAGGGACGAAAAACACCAAGATAATTTTGCCAATTATTGGTTATTACGGTTATTCGACTAAAGATTCACTTGGCAAAGTGTCAACTCTGACAATGAGAAAAAATGGTCTAGCACAGATTCGAGTCAGTGGTCACGGTAAGGCAATCGTTGATTACTACCCAACTATCGTCCAACAGGCTAGTCGCGTGATTTCTATTTTTAGTTTATTTGGATTATGCTTTGACCTAAGTTATAAAAAAATAATGAAAAAGCGGGTATTTTTTTCAGGAAAAAAGATATTATAATGATACGTGTCAATTTTTTTTAGAAAGGTCATATTTATGCAACTAACATTTTTGAAGAAAAAGAACGTTAAACGAATTCTTGTGACTATCTTGACGATACTGCTTTTCTTGGCAGTCAGTGTTCTGGTATTGTACCAAGCACAAATTTTTCAAGGTAAGATCTGGTCATTCTTAGGGACGAGTGATGATCGTTTTCACAATATGCGTGTGGAGGGGTTATATCGTTCAGTTCTAAGGCATCAATATTTTCCTTTCGTGAATATGTCATTTATGGATGGCTTTGGATATATTGTTGACATCTTTTACTCTGACTTTATTTTGTATCCAGCAGTTTTCCTACGTTTATTGGGTTATTCAAGTGCCCAAGCGATGGTAGGTTTGAACATTTTCTTAACCTTTTTGACGATGGGAGTGTCGTTTCTCTGCTTTTACAAGGTTAAAAAGGAATACTGGAGCAGTCTAGTTTTTAGTTTTGTCTACACGTTATCGACGTATCGAATGCATGATATTTTATATCGTCATGATTTAGGCGAAGTTGGCACATTTGTCTTCTTACCAATCGCTCTTTTAGGAATTTATGAAATTTTTTACGGTAAACATCAAAATTGGCTCTATCTAACTTTTGGAATGACGGCAATCATTTATTCGCACGCTATTTCGCCTTTACTGGTAGCAATTCTAATCGTTATAGTAGCGTTATGCCAAATTAGTGAATTGAAGAAAAATCCTAAGAGATTAGTTTCTCTGGGCTGGTCAGTTTTGTGTTCAATGTTATTAACGGCAGCGTATTTTTTACCAATGTTGGAACAGTTGAAACATACTAAATTTGTCTTGTCACAGTCCAAACCTAATTTGGTTGCGGCAGCTAATGATTTTTCAGATATGGCACATGCCAGTTTGAACAATGTCTTTGATCAAGCTAATCCAGGCTTAGTCTTGTTATTTGCGACTATTGTGATTTTTATCTCGGTCTCCAAGATCAAGAATCGAGCCGTTTTACATTTCTCTTTGATCGGGGCCATAATGTTGCTCTGTAGTACAAGGTTGTTCCCATGGGAGCTCTTTAATAAGACGCCACTAAGAATGATTCAATTTCCTTGGCGTTTCTACATGATTGCTTCAATTTTGTTGGCAGTCTTTATCGCTGATGATCCATTGAATATTTTCCAGAAGAGAACAATGAAAATCTTATTGATGGTTTTTGTGACTTTAACAACCGTTTCTTCAGCGTATCGTTTAGTTTCCGCTTCACCACTGCAAAAAAATACCTATCAGACATACAGCAAGCAATTGCCATATAGTATTGGGGCAGGGCAAGAATATTTACCAGTCGGAACTAACGTTAGTGAATTGCAACGGAGTTCTCATAAGGCGAAGGTCGTTGATGGGAAAGCTCGAATTTCTGATTTCAAGCAATACGGCACCGGACTTAGTTTTAATTTTAAACACGCTAAAGATGCCAAAATAGATTTGCCGATCATTGGTTATTATGGTTTCCAAAGTACTCAATCAAAAGGTAAAGTTTCAACCTTGAAGATGGATAAGGAAAACAATAATCTAGCCCAAGTGACTGTGAATGGGAAAGGTAAGGTAGTGGTAGATTACTTTGAAACCACGACTCAGAAGTTGTCGCGCCGGATCTCATTTTTGTCATTAATAATTATCTTGGCAGTTCTGTTCATCAACAAATTGAATTTGATAGATCTCAGTAAAATCGAAGGTTTTAAAAAAGAGAGTAAGTAGTCTGAAAAAATTTAACTAAAAAAGAATAGCCCCGTGGTAATCGAAGTTCAATTACCACGGGGCTATTTGCCTTAATACTCGGGAGTTGCTCATGTCCTGTCCCGTTCTTTAGTTGAAACGAGTTACACAAGAGCAACTCCCTCCGAGATAACAAAATTTCAGGAATCACTCGCAAAGTGCGACGAGTAATTCCTGAAATTACGTTATCCTCCTGGAGCTGACCGCTCTTGTTCCACTCTCTTATTGAAACGAGTTACACAAGCCAGACTCAGCCATATAGCTACATTCCCCAAATCACACACAAGACCGGTGTGCAATTCGTGGAATTAGGCTATCTGTCTGAGTCTAATCGGGCTTGTTCCACTCTCTTATTCTTTCAGGTCATCAACATCAGTTAATGAAGCGAGATTATCTTGTTTTGTGACAGCTTCTTTATCAATTTTTACTTTGAACCAGTTAACGAAACCGTGATCGAATTCGGCAACTTTGAACTTGAAATTACCAAGTTTGAATTCAAAGTTTTTTTGAATATTAGGATACTTTTCAATAATGTAACCACCAACGGTGATGATATCAGAATCTTGAAATTCTGGGATGTCGGTTCTGAAGTAACGTTCGAAATCATAAAGCGTAGTCTTACCAGAAACGTTATAAGAACCATCATCATTTTTAACGATATATTCATCAGAAACATCATCAATTTCATCTTTAACGGTTCCAAAGAGCTCTTCGTAAATATCTTTATCGGTAACGATACCACTAGTCCCACCGTATTCATCAACAACAATAACGATAGGAGTTTGTTTCTTGATCATCTTAGATAAGATATCTTGAATTGGCATAGTTTCTGGTACGGTATTGACTGATCTCAAAATACGACTGATACCAACATCACCGTCAACTTGGTTTTGACGGACAATATCGTAAGCATAGACATATCCGAGAACCTTATCTTTATCATTATCAGCTACAACTGGGAATCTGGAAAATCCTTGTTGAAGGTAATCTTTGATAACGTCTTTAACCTTATCGGTAATATCGACAACGTAAAGGCTAGTCCGATCGACCATGATATCTTTAGCGACCTTATCATTTAATTCGAAGGCACGCTGCATAAAGATAACATCATCTGGTTCCATGTCGCCACCCTTGATTGAAGACTTAGATAGTCTTAAAATTTCGGATTGCGAGAAGACTTCGTTTTCTGAATCAGCAGGTTTCATTCCCATTAAACGGACGATTCCTGAAGCCGAAACGTTTAGTAACCAAACGAATGGATAAACTGCTAAGTGGAAAAATCTCAATGGTGTAACGACTAACATGAGCATTGTCATTGGCATATCAATTGAAATGTTCTTTGGCACGATTTCTGTCAAAACAACTTCCAAATAAGTAAGTAAGAGCACACCAACAATCGAGCTGAGTGCATGTAAACCGCTACTGCCACCAGCAGAGATATGAGCTACGCCGAACACTTCTACTAAAAGATATTCAATTGTGCTTTCACCAATCCAACCTAAGATGATACCAGCGATACTAGTACCAACTTGAGTGGTTGATAAGTACTCGTTGAGGTTGTTGACCATCATTAGAGCACGTTTGAGTTTTTTTACATTACCATCGCCCTTAGCAATTGCATCTTCCAGTTGACTTGACCTAGTTTGAACTAAAGCAAACTCGGCAGCAACAAAGAAGAAGGCAAAAATAAAGGTTAAGAGAATGATAATAAAATTAGTTGTAATTGTAGAACTTGACAATATATGATTTCCCCTTCTGTTCTTGTAAAGTGAATTATACACCAAAGAAAAACCGACTGTGTCGGCTAAGAGTAAATATTTTATTAATACACCTTTAGTATATCCATTTTCATGGTTAAAATATAGCGAGGATGATTTTTAATTTGAACTACAGTGATTTTGTGGTTGAAAGTCGAAAATATTATTTTTATAATGGAGAGAATGAAACAACCTTGGGGGAATCCTTTTGACTAAAGTAAAAAGCAATAACTTATTAACTCCTGCACAAGCTGCCAAGAATTTAGGAATCAGTGTAGCCACATTGCGTAAATACTCATTGATCGTAGAAAAGACTACGGCCAACAATCAATATTTTGAACGTAACAGTCAAAATAATCGTTTGTATACGCAAAAAAATATCGAAAATTTTAAGGAAATGGTGAAATTAAGCCATGGTCCTAAAATGACTCTGGAAACTTCTGCAATGCAGATTTTCCCAGCTGCTGATGCCAAAATTGAAGAATCTAACGGGGACAACAAAAAAGTCGAAGAATTACAAGTGACTGTTGCTAAATTAGAATCTGAAAATAAGAAACGTGAATTGACGATCAAAGAGTTACAAGAAGAACTCAATGATGCTCAAAAAGCCAAAGAACAATTACAAGTTGAACTTGATACTTTGAAACAACAAGCTCAAGAAAAAGTTCAAAGTGCTGATTCACATGAAGATGAAACTATTAAAGAACGTGTAAATGAAAAGGTAAGTGACGACAAAAAAGGTCACTGGTGGAACAAGTTTATGAACTAACCAGCCAATTAAGTCTATGATATCAACCTTTGTCGCAATCGGGTCGTACCAAAATGTTGTTTTTGGTGCGGCTTTTTTATGTATAATTAATCCTTGTGATAACAACTTAGGAGGATTAATTTTGAAATTAGCAATGATTGGGTTAGGCAAGATGGGAATCAATTTAACAGAAAATTTGATTCGCAATGGAAATGAAGTAGTGGCATTCGATTTGAACGACGCTGCCAGAAACGATGCTTCAACACTAGGCGCACACGTTGAAAAGACTTTGGAAGACGCGGTTAAAGAATTAAGTGCTCCTCGTATTGTGTGGGTAATGTTACCTGCAGGTAATCCAACAAACGAAACAATTGATAAACTTAGTGAGATCCTTGATCAGGATGATATTGTGATTGATGGGGGAAATTCATTCTTCGAAGACTCATTAAGACACAACAAAATTTTGACTGATAAGCAAATTAAATTCTTTGATGTCGGAACTTCTGGTGGTATGAGTGGTGCTAATCGTGATGGTAACTTCATGATTGGTGGCGACGATCCAGAAACTTTCGCTTATATTGAACCAATTTTTAAAGGAATCGCTCAAACAGACGGTTACCTTTACACAGGAAAAGCCGGTAGCGGTCACTACTTGAAGATGGTTCACAACGGAATCGAATACGGAATGATGCAAGCTATCGCTGAAGGATTCGATGTTTTGACACATAGCCAATTTGATTACAATAACGAAGCAGTTGCCAAAGTTTGGGAACACGGTTCAGTTATTCGTGGTTGGTTGATGGAATTAACACAATCAGCATTTTCAAAAGATCCTAATTTAGACGAAATCAAAGGCGTTATGCATTCATCAGGTGAAGGTAAGTGGACACTCGATGAAGCCTTGAAATTACAAGTTCCAACTCCAGTTATTGCTGCTTCATTAATGATGCGTTATCGTTCACTAGAAGATGATACCTTTACTGGAAAAGTTGTCGCTGCCCTAAGAAACGAGTTCGGCGGCCATGATGTTGACAAGAAATAACCTGTTTCATAAATTAAAGTAAAAATTAACAGATACAAAAAAGAGGATATTACCATATTGCAGGACTCTGCAATATTAGTAATATCCTCTTTTTTTCCTCTGTTTTTTTGCCGAATTAACCCAACCAAAAAGAATGGCACTTACTTTGGTTATAAAAGATACAGAAAGGTTTTATTAACGGTATTTCCATTAGAAATGACCTCTTGTTTTTCTCTTTTTTAATGATAAATGAATAAAAAAATAAACCTATGATCTAGTCCGGAGCACAATCCCTGTGATGACTCAGCCGCCAAATTCTTGTTAGTGCTTTAGCACTTACAAGAAGACCTAGTTTTGAGATTTTGCGTACTTTGCAAAAGCTCAAAATAGCGTCGGCCGCGTTCCAGCTCATCACAGGGATTGTGCGGAGGACGGCAATTTACACTAACTCACTAACCAAACTAGAACGATATCCCTTACTTTGCTTACCACAATCTTTGAATTATAATAAAACTATATTAATTTCACGAGGAGTTCATTAATGAAAAGGTTAAAAGTTTTTGGATTGTTATTGATTGGAGCGTTTATCGGTAGTAATTTAAGATATTTGGAAAGTTTAGTTTTCAAGCCACAAGATGGTTTTCCATTAGGAACTTTAGTTGCTAATTTAAGTGGAGCGCTAGTTTTGCCATTTCTGATTCATTACTTGCAAGACCGATATCACCTTTCTACTAATACTATTTTGACCTTGAGTACGGGATTATTAGGCTCTTATACGACTTTTTCAACCTTCACTGCTGATTCCTTTCGACTGTTTCAAAACGGTCAATGGTGGCTACTTTTTTGGTATCTGACCGTTACGATGGTCGGAGGGTTTCTCGTAGCGTTACTAGGAAATTATTGGGCTGCTAGTCAGGCATTTAACGATTGGAGCAAGCGCAAATGAATTTTTTAGTTGTAGGTTTTGGAGCGGCAGTTGGGGCTTTTGTCCGTAATGAGTTCACTTTGCTGCAAGTTAAAATCAAAATAGATTTTCCCATTATAACGCTACTGATCAACGTTTTAGGAGCGTTACTACTGGGAGTATTAACTGCACAAATTCGTAGCGGTGTATTATTATTACTATTAGGTACCGGATTTTGTGGAGGTTTCACTACTTTTGGAACTTTCAACATGGAATTAAGTCAGCTATTTTTTCAACGTCGCTTTATGGCGTGTCTTCTTTACTTTGTTTTGACTTATTTATTTGGTATCCTTGGTTTTATTATTGGTATTCGAATTTAGAGTTCTTGTTCAGGGTTAGTTATAAAGAAGCTTTAATAGTGATATTTAATTATTATTTTTGAAATAAATAATAGAACTAAAATTTAGTCTGGAGCACAAGCCCTGTGATGACTCAGCCGCCAAATTCTTGTTAGTGCTTTAGCACTTACAAGAAGGCCAATCTTTGAGATTTTTCCGAACTTGAAAAAGCTCAAAGTTGCGCCGGCAGCGTTCCAGCTCATCACAGGGCTTGTGCGGAAGACGGCAGTTAACACTAACACAGTTAAGAGCCGAATTTAGGAGAAATTTAAAATGAAAGAATCAGTTTGGAATGAAAGTTTTCGTCCCGGAATCTTTGCTTCAACAAAATTATATTTTCAAGATTTATTCGTCGGCGCAAAACGTATGAGTCGTAAGGACTTTTGGTGGGGCTTTTTAGGAATGTCAGTTGTCGCTTTTGTGATTATGGGCTTATTAGGCTTTATCATTACTAAAATGCCAGTTGATGATTTTTACTGGAGTTCAATCGTTGGTGTCGCCTTTGCAATTACTTGGGGTTATTATTTGATTTCTATTTTTACCGCTGCCATTCGCAGATTGCATGATCGTAAAATGCGTGGTTGGTGGGTCCTTTTACCAATTATTCCAGTAATTGGTGATATAGCGTTAATTATCTTGTTGTGTTTACCACAAAGAGATTTTGGTAATCAATGGAATAGAACACTCTAAGAGGTGGAAAAATGTGTGGACGTTTTTTGTTTCAGCCGGATCAAAATGAGGAGATCGGGCGAATTTTTAAATTAGCCTATGATGCCGGATATGATGTTAAAGTTGGTGAAGTTTTCCCAACTGATGAAACGACCTTGATAGTAGCCGGTCCAAAACAAGTTAAAGTAGTTGGCATGAAGTGGGGCTTTCCCGGTTTTAAAAAAGGCCAATCAATTATCAATGCGCGTAGCGAAACCGTTCAAGAAAAAAAGATGTTCGCAGATTCCTTTTTGAAACGCCGTTGTGTTTATCCGACGACGGGTTTCTTTGAATGGAATAAAGCTAAGCAAAAATATAAATTCAATTTCAGTAACGACCCGCAAACCTTATTTATCGCTGGTTGTTACAATTATTTTGATAGCGTCCCACAAAGTATTTTGTTTACGACTCAACCAAATGAATCGATGATTCAGATACATGATCGAATGCCACTGATTTTACGAAAAAATCAGATCAACGCTTGGATTTATGATAACCAATTCGCTATTGATTTTATCAACGCCGAGATGCCACAATTAGTTTCTGAGGAACAGGGGTAGTAATGAATAATAAAATTCAAAAATTTAGTAACAGTCAAAATTTTTTCCAGTGTCCAATCTGTGGAAAAAGTTTGAAATTGGTTGATAACAGTTTGATGTGTGGAGAAAATCATTGTTTCGACATTTCCAAAAAAGGATTTGTCGATTTTATTTTGAATGCCAAACTGCAAAAAAATTATGACCTAGCTTCGTTTGAGAACCGCCATATAGTCTTAGAACACGGCATGTATGACCACATTGCTAATAAACTAGTGGATTTAGTGAATCACTATCAGTTGAAAAATTTGTTAGATGTAGGTTGCGGCGAAGGTTATTACGCTAAGAAGTTGAGTGAAGTAGCGGAAAATGTTTTAGCGTTTGATATTTCTAAAGACTCGATTCAATTAGCTGCTAAAGGAGTTAATACGCCAGTCGAGTGGTTCGTTGGCGATTTAGCCCACTTACCAATTCAAAAACAAGTTATTTCCGGAATAATCGATGTTTTCTCACCAGCTAATTACGAGGAATTTAAGCGAATCTTGCAGCCAGGTGGTTATGTTTTAAAAGTGATACCTAATCAATCTCACGTTAAGGAATTACGTGAAGTTGCCAAAGATCAATTGAAACAGGCTGAATATTCAAATAAAAAAGTTCTCGACTATTTTGAAGAACATTATCAATTAGTTGACCAAATTGACGTTACAAAGACTTATCAAGTGTCCAAACTAGAACGTAACGCTTTTATCAATATGACACCGTTATTGTTCAACGTCGATAAGAGTAAAATTGACTGGACAAAGGTCAATGAAATTACCGTTGGATCAACGATTTTAGTTGGTCAACGTAAATAAAAAAGCAATCTCACATTTGAGATTGCTTTTTTAAATAGTATCTTGAGCTAACCAGGTGATTTCACCGCTATAAGTACCTGTCTGATTGACACCATCGTTATATAAGAGAATGCCTTCGTTGTTAGACCAATCATCCGAGATGGTATCGTTATAATCTGATGTATCGTTATGGTTAGCAATGTTGATGTAACCACTGTTTAAATCATTTTTAGTGCTGTTGTAGTAAATGAAACCGTTGAAAGAATCATCGTCACTGTTTTGCAGGATTGAAGCTTTTGCAAACAAGTGCCAAACGGTATTGTTACTTTTAACGTGTAAATTCAAATTATTTTGTCTTTTCAACGTGTCCGAATTGCCCAGTGCTTGAATTGTTCCGAAACTCAGTGAGTCGGCACTAACTTCAAGAGATTTATTAGGAATGACATTGACCGTAAAGGTAGCGGTGTTTGAAGTGATACCGTCTTGATCAGTCGCTGTGATGGTGATTTTTTGCGTCGAGTTGAGTTTGAAAATATTCCAAAATTCGCTGTCATTATTGATCAAGTCGTTTTTGATATCGAAGTCGTTACTCAAACTGGCGCTACCATCAGACGTTTTTGCGGCTGTGTACTTCTTACCATTGACGGTGATGGTGTAAAAAATCGAACCCTCCGGACTAGTTAGGAAGTCGTCGCCATTGTCATACTTCAAGATAGTTGATAGTGTGAGGCCCCCATCGCCTTGGAAGAGTAAATCGATTGTTTTCGACTCAGGAGTTAATTGTAATTTATGAGTTTTCTTGTAGCGAATTATAAATTCAGGTGTACTTGCTTCAGAAATTTCGTTTTGACCGGTAAAAATCGAAGCAACTGGCTTAACTGTAACGTCTTTGTCGGTGTTATTGACTGAAGTGCCGTTGATTGTGAAAGTGACATGGGTTGGCAAACCACTATCCGCATCACCCAACAAGCCAGTTCCCGCACTATCAAGCGTTGGAATCGTGATCTTGGTGCCATTTAAGTCATTGGCAGAAATATTTTCAGTCTTGACGGTCTTACCATTATTATCTTTATAAGTGATGGTACCAATATTGTTGTTATCATCGGACTTTACAGTGAAATTGCTAGGTAGATTCAAAACAGGATTAACTTTTTTCCAGCTGTCACGACCAGAATCATAATCTAAGTCGTAATTAATACTCAAGTCGTCGCCGGCTCCGATTGTCTTTGATGCGGTTGAGGAATCTTTGTCGATCGTGCGGTCATTTAAAGTGTGATCGACGATATTTGAAGCAGTTTCGATATAAAGCATGGCAGGAATTGATTCAAAAGCAACCATTTTATCAGCCACATCGTCACTAGTACTGTTGGAGCCAGTAAAGCCCCAGAGAATTTTGTCGGTATCACCGAAGAGCTTTTTGTAATCAACTTTGACTGAATTATCGACTCTAACGAAGTTATTGCTGGAACCGTAATTGTAATTAGCAGTATTGTCGTTAGGATTGATATCATTGAATGAATAACTTAAAGTGGCAGTACCGTCATCATTTGGTTCCCAATGAATTGTCAGATGATGCCAATAAATAGCACGATTGCTTGAATCGATATCATCAACTAAGTTGGCGGATTGAGAAGCTTTGGTGTGGATCATTGAAAAGGCTGAACCAAAAGTGCTGAAACCAGTTGAAAGCTTTTGATAACTATCGGACATTCCGGGATAAGTTACTGCAATGTGTCCGTAGCCACCACCCATACCAAAACGAGCTTCGTCTTTATCAGGATAGTCACTTGGGATGACTAAGTTAGTACTGGTAGTATCGAAGTTGTTTAGTGAGTAATCTTTGTTGGTTGTAAAACCAAGATTGGATGTGTATTTAGAACCGATTTGTTTTGAAAGAATATCTTCCTTGCTAGTATTGTCCAGTTCGGTATCGAATTCCAAAGCCAAACTATTTTGGATAGCTGTACTAGCAATACTTTGGGCAGTATAAGTTTTGGGATAAGTATAGGTCTTAATAAGTTCACCAACATCAATCGTATCACGCTGCATGGTACCATAATCAGTACCATAAACGCCTAATCCTTCAAAACCAGCGCCTAAGGCGTTGATTCCATTGGTATCGTTTTGAAGTACAAAGGCCATACCTTCACCATTAGTCAATTGGTCACTTCCAGAACCGTCACCAAAATATAACCAGGCAGAGATAGTCTGGTCTTCATCAACTTTCAAGTAGTTTTTGGCTGACTCTTTTGACCAGTAGGCACCAACAGAATTGGCACCACTGGCAAGATCCATGATTTGATTGTTACCACTGACGGTAGTGGCGGAGTTAGTTTTAAATTTTGCATTAGAACTAGTTCCGTGCTCGAAATATTGGGTAATGTCCAAACCGTTTGGAACCGAAGCAATGGCATCACTTTTAGACATTGCGGCCGAAACATGATTAATTTTTAAATTTAAATTTATGAGAGTTAATAAAATTAATACACTAAAAAAAATATTCCTTTGTTTATTTTTCATAAAGCATCCCTCAGTTTATATCGTTTATAGATATAATAATAATCCTCAATAAATAAAAATTAGTTTCAATAATAATAAAAAAACTTATCCAAAAGTAAACTATAAATTAACTAAAAAAGAAATACAGACAAAAACGAACGTATGTTTTAAAATGTTAGTAAGCAAATATTAGGAGGGTAAAAATGCCGACAAAGATTGGAATTCGTCAATTAGTAGAGTTTGTTTTACGTAGTGGCGACTTGAACGAAACTAAAAATAGTCAAAACACTGCTGCTAATGGTGCGCGAATCCATCGACGCCTCCAAAAACAACGGACTAAAAATAAAAATTATCAGAGTGAAGTTTATCTAAAAACAGAAGTGAAGATGAACGATGCCAGTTACCTTATTTCTGGTCGAGCTGATGGGATTAAAATTGAGGACAAAACTGCTCTAATTGAGGAAATCAAAACGTCCGACCAACCATTTGAAGAGTTGAGCGATAACACTTTGGATTTGTACTGGGGACAAGTCAAAGTTTATGGTTATTTATTGCTAAAAGACCATTTGGAATTTGACACTGTAACGTTACGATTGACCTATTTTCAAGTTAGTAATGAAGAAGTTACGACTGATGAACACGAATATAGTCGAAACGAATTAAATGAATTTTTTGAAAAATTAATCGAGGAATATGAGTATTGGCTATCACTCAGAGCTAAATTACGCAAAACTCGCAATGAGTCAATTCTTGCGCTGCAGTTTCCGTTTCCTAATTTTCGCAAGGGTCAAAGAGAACTGGCAGCAGCCGTTTATAAAACGATTTATTATCAAAAACGCCTCTTTGTCGAAGCACCGACTGGAACCGGGAAGACAATTTCAACCCTTTTTCCGGCAATAAAGTCGATGGGCGAGGAGAAAATCCAACGGTTATTTTATTTGACTGCAAAGCAAAGTACTCGTCATGTCGCCGAAGAAGCAATTGCTTTGATGTCGACAAAAGGCTTGAAGTTAAAGAGCATTACTTTGACTGCTAAAGATAAGATCCGTTTTCCTGAACAAGATGTCCCTCCTGAAAAAGACCCTTATATGATTGGCTACTATGACCGTTTGAAACCAGCTTTAGCGGATGTTTTGGAAAATGAGGGAGCGATTACTCGTGAAGTAGTCGAAAAGTATGCCAAGAAGCATACGGTTGATCCCTTTGAATTTTCACTCGATTTGTCATTATTTTGTGATGTGATTATTTGTGATTACAATTATTTATTCGATCCACTAGTTTATTTACAACGCTTTTTCGTTGAAAAGGACACGGATAACTTTTTTCTAATTGATGAAGCACACAATTTAGTCAGCCGTTCGCGAGCTATGTATTCGGCGGAAATCAGTGATTTTAAAATCAAACAGTTGTTGAAAGTAGCTAAAGATATTCCGACACAATTGAGTGCTGATTTTCAGAAACAAATCAAAATAGTTCGTCGTGTTTTCAATCAGATGAAAAAAGTCCTCAAAGAAGACGAAAAAACGGAGAGTATCACCACTGATTCACCCAATGAGTTGATAAATGTTCTCGGAAAATTCGATGATTTCATGACTGATTGGATGCAAGATCAAAAACCATCGGACTTTTTAGAACAGGCTAAGGATTTCTTTTTTGACTGTTTGACCTTTGTCAAAATTGGGATGCTTTACGACGACACATACAAGACAAGAATCGTGATCGATGATAAAAATTTGATTGTCAAAGAACTGTGCTTAGATCCGAGTCATTTTCTCGATGAGTCGATGAATCTCGGTTTGGGAGCAGTATTGTTTTCCGCCACAATGTCGCCGATGGATTATTATCAAAATGTTTTAGGAGGAATCAATAATAGCCTAGCATATCAATTGCCATCACCCTTCCCAGTAAACAATCAAGCAATTTTTATCACGCAATACATTCAGACTACTTACCGGCAACGTGAATTTTATCAAGATAAAATTGTTGTCAGTTTAAGAGCCCTGATTGACGGCAAAAAAGGTAATTACTTATTCTTTTTCCCATCTTATGGATATTTAAAACAAATCAAAACAGCTTTTGAAGAAACTTATCCACAGGTGGAAACTATTACACAAGAATCAGCTATGGACGCAGCCGCTCGTCAAGATTTCTTAGCTAAGTTTGAGGAGAATCCTACACAGACTTTAGTCGGTTTCTGTGTTTTAGGAGGAATTTTCTCAGAAGGAATCGATTTGCGTGGTAATAGACTAATTGGTGTAGCTATCGTCAGTGTAGGTTTGCCAGGTTTAAGTGCCGAGAATAACTTAATTCGTGATTATTATGATGAAAAAAATAACCGTGGATTTGAATATGCATATCAAATGCCGGGGATGAATAACGTTTTACAGGCTGCCGGTCGCTTGATTCGTGGTAGCCATGATATGGGAATTATTTTGTTATTAGATCAGCGTTTTGCTAGTCTTCGATATACAAAACTTTTTCCACAGCATTGGCAAAATTACCAACGGATCAGTTCAGTTGAACGATTAACAACTTCAGTGGATAACTTTTGGAAGGAACACCATGAAAACTAAATTAACTAAAGATTTGGAAAGTACGCTCTATCAATATTGTTTAGAACAAGGATCATATGTTGTGGAAGAAGTATCGATGCCGGACAAAAAAGGGATTGTCGATACTTTGAGTTATCAACAATTAACGGATAAAACGATTGAGTGGCGCTGTTATGAATTAAAAGTTACTAAAGCAGATTTTCACTCAAAGGCTAAATTGTCATTTATCGGTAACTACAATTATTTTGTTTTAACTAAAAAACTATATGAAGAAGTTCAAGCGGAAATTCCCGCACACATTGGTGTCTTAATTTATCGGGCCTTTGATAAAAAGGCAGTTGAAGCTAGTCCCCAAACTTTGCGGGCACCGGGATTTTTGACCGTCGCTAAAAAAGCTCAATACCAAGAATTACAAGTTGATGAGACTCAATTGACAGCTCATTTTGTGGCCTCACTTTTTCGAGAGGTCGACAAAGCTAAGCGAGTGGAAAAAGGTCTGCAACTATATTCAGATGATCAATTATTTAAGGAATTACAAAAACGTCAAAAAGCTGGCTATGATATCTATAAGCCTGACCATAACTTGTATGATAGGTTCGTTGATGAAATAAAGGACGGCGCTATAACGGCGTTACAAGAAGAACTAGACGCTAGAAATGAAGAGTATCAACTATTGAAATTACAACTCCAACAACAGAAGCAACCAAATATGGAGGATAAATTATGATTTATTATCCATATTTTCGCGGCCGAATGTATGATTTACTAGCTTTAAAAGAACTAGTGGAAAATAATCTTTTAGGGCCTAATATCGTCCCAATAATAGAACCAGTCCGTGATTCAAAGGAATTACAAACGACGGTGCAAACTTTCATTGACCATGCGCAACCGTTTAGCGTGATAGCTAATCCGCAAGTTAGCGTATATGGCTTGAACGATACCAAGCTTTATCCACTGCTCGATGTGGAAAAAATTAATTTTTACGTTCGAAGTGCAATTTTGAGTGCAGATTTTAGTAGTGATTTTTTGCGAACGAGTGGTCAACAGAAATCTTTAGTGATCGCTCCAAATTATGAACTGTTGAAAGCTTATCAGCACTCGCAAGTTTTAAAAGCAGTGGATAAGATTCTTATTCCTGATGTTGCTAGGTTGCATAAGTTGGCCGGGAAAAAAGCGGTATTATTGACTGATCCACTGACTTTCGTCAAACATGTGGAAGATTATTCACTCCTGGAGGATGAATTTTTTGAGCCGAATAACTGGTATCAGATGCTTGATTTTGACGGGTTTAGCGACTATTCAATGGTTGGACACATTTATTTTGATAAGGGGATGCCAAGTCGGGCGATTGCGCTACATTTAATTTATGTGACCAAGGATGGTAGTTTGCGGATTCATCATTTCGTTTCGGACAGTAATGAGAGTATGCGTGGGCAGAAGATTAAGTTTTTTGAGGCTTTGGATAAATTGATTCCTTGGGTTGAGGAAAATATCTCAGGATTGAATATGACTTTGGGATTGGAGAAGTTGTTGGAGTTTGGTTCTGGAGATAAGTTTCCTGGTTTGGGTGTCGTGAAGAAGTTGTCGATCATGCATCATTTGGAGTTGATGGGGCGGCTTTTGGATATTGAAGATTAGATTCGGCTTTTTTTTGCTGTAAAAATGGTAAATTGTTAATGAAATATAGTTTTATTCAGAAAACAGAAAAACAGCATCTATTTTTATATGCGGGCTTTTTGAGGGGCGCTTACTTTAATGGGTGCTGTTTTTGTTTGTTTATAACCATGGTTCTAGGCGATATAGTCAAAACGCGTTCCACAGGGGCAACTCCCTCCGAGATAACAAAATTTCCCAAATCGCCCGCAAAGTGCGGCGTGCAATTCGTGAAATTACGTTATCCTCCGGGAGCTGACCGCCCCTGTTCCACGCTCTTACCACCATAACTTAACCAATGCTTGTGTTCCGTCGTTTCCTAATCCATTATCATCAACTAATGTTTCATACAACTTCTTTGCTTCTTTAGTAGCGGGTAAATCTAATCCCATCTTTTCACTTTCGTCTAGTGCAATTCTGAGGTCTTTTAGGAAATGTTTGGAATAAAATCCTGGTTGAAAGTCGCCTTTAAGGATTCTTGGACCATAATTTTCTAGGCTCCAATTATCTGCTCCTCCGCCTTCTAGGGTTTCTAGGACAGCTGATAGGTCTAATCCAGCAGCCTTGGCGTAGACGAACATTTCTGACATTCCGGTCATCGTTCCGGCTATCATAATTTGGTTAGCCATCTTGGCGTGTTGACCGCTGCCGTATGGGCCAAAGTAGTGGTTTGTTTTGCCAATTATTTTAAAAATAGGTTGTAGTGTTTCAAATGCTTCTTTTGATCCACCGACCATGATGGTTAATTGGCCGTTTCTAGCACCCACGTCGCCTCCGGAAACTGGAGCATCGAGTGTTTGGACACCGAGTTTTTCAGCTGCGGTACCAATTTTTTTAGCTAGGGTTGGTGTACTAGTTGTCATATCAACGATAATTTTGTCTTTAGTTAGTCCAGCAAAGATACCATTGTCCTTGAAGTAGACATCTTCGACATCTTTAGGGAAACCAACCATTGTGAAAATAATATCTGAATTTTCTGTAACTATCTTCGGGTCACTATACCAGTTTGCACCTTTAGCAATTAAAGGTTCAGCCTTAGATTTAGTTCTAGTGTAAATATTTACTGAGTAATCAGGTAGTAGATTATTGATGATTCCACTACCCATAACGCCTGTACCAATAAAACCAATTTTTTGCATAATAAGTCCTCCAATCACAAATTAATTATATTATACGAAAAATCTTGTCAGTAATGATATGCTTAATCCGTTTATTAACAGGCTTTGTTTGCTATAATTCATTTGATATGAATTTATTTTGGAAGAGGGAGGGGAGCTTTTGAACTTTATTAAAAACTACTATAAAAGTATTTTTGCCGCTTTATTTTACGGAATTACTTCCGCTTTAGGTATTCAATTACTATTGCAACCGGCAAAACTTTATACAGCCGGGGTGACTGGTGCCGCCCAGTTAATCGTTAACTTGTTAAATGAGTTTGCTCATACAAGTACCCCAGTTTATTTTTGGTACGCATTGTTAAATTTGCCATTGGTTATTTTGGCTTGGTTTAAATTAGGAAAGAAATTTACTATTCTTTCATTAATTTCAATCGTTTCAGCATCGGTATTTATTTCGATCATACCAATGCATCCAGTCACTAACGATCCATTGTTATCATCCGTTTTCGGTGGGATACTTTCTGGAGCCGGGATTGGTCTTTGCTTCCGTTATGGATTTTCAACCGGAGGGACTGACATTATTGCCTTGATCGTGCAACGAAGTACTGGTCGGACAGTTGGACAAGTCAGCTTTGCCGTTAATGCTGTAATTATCACGATTGCCGGCTTTGTTTTCGGCTGGGAGTTAGCACTTTATACAATTATTTCTATTTATATTACAAATATGGTAATTGATAAAATGTACATCCAGCAACAAAAGATTACAGTTACCGTTTATACGCACAAAATAGATGAGATCTCGCAAGAATTATTGAAATCACTCAATCGTGGTTTGACGCTGGATTATCATTTGAAAGGTGCCTATTCTGGAGAAGAAATCGGTTCTATTACGATGGTTTTGACGAAGTATCAATTATTCTTTGCTAAGAAAATCATCTTGAAAGTTGATCCACAAGCTTTCATCAATATTCAACCAACGATGTCGATTGCTGGTAAGTTTAACGATAATTAGAATCAAAAAAGATAAAAAATTTCACTATTTGTTGAACGGTTAAATTCTCCAAAAAATACTATAATATAAGTATTGATTCTTGAGGAGAGATTGAACAATGAAGACGATTATTTATACTCATCCGAATGCAGGAAGTTTTAATCATGAAATTCTGAATCGTTTATCAAATCACTTTTCCCGTAACGATGAAGAATTTCAGGTGATTGATTTATACGCTGAAAAGTTTGATCCAGTTTTGTCAGAAGCCGATTTAGCACTTTACTCGCAAGGAAAATCGACCGCCCCGATGGTCAAAATGTATCAACGTAGAATCAAGAATTCTGATGAATTGATTTTTATTTTTCCAATCTGGTGGCACAATTTACCAGCTATGTTGAAAGGATTTCTCGATAAAGTAATGTTGAGTAATTTTGCCTATGATGAGAGTTCAGGTTGGAAGGGACTACTAACTAATATCAAGAAGGTAACCGTTATAACGACGTCGACCATCACGAAAGATTATTTAGTCAATCAGTGTGGCAATCCCATTTCAGGCGTCTTTATCAACCGTACTTTGGCTGATATTGGGTTAGACCCCAAACACAGCAACTGGATCCATTTTGGACAAGTTAATACGACAACCGATGAGAAACGAAATGAGTTTTTAGATGAAGTTGTGAAGCTCTATGAAAAAGCAAATTCCTAAGGGGTTTGTTTTTTTTTAGCCAAAAGATAAGTTTAAATAAAAAAATATGTAGATATTCATAGAAATTAGGTTAGTATATAATGTAATTATATTGAGGGATATAAATGAGGACGATTTATAAATGCAAAAGAAATTTAATTTTTTAGGATTGTTACAATTCATATTTATGATAGCCGCGGCCTTTGTGGTCGGGTTTATTTTGAATTTCGCTCAGACTCATGACTTAATTTTTACTAAGCAAATTGTTTTTCAAACAAATGTAAACACTTACATACTAACTGTTATAATTTTATTCTTAATCTATTTAGGTTTATATGGACTGTTTAACCGCTTCTTTGTTTCTTCAGCAATCTACTTTGTTTTTTTCGCCATCTATGCAGTAGCGGATTATTTGAAAGTAAAGTACCGTTCCGAACCAATTTTGCCCAGTGATTTGAGCATGTTGAAGAATATCAAAGGTTTACTGTCGATGGTGACACCAAAAATCATCACAGTTGTTGTAATATTTTTAATAATTTTAGTAGTTATCTTTGGTCTTTTAGAAAAATTTGTCGGGAAAAAGATGCTGCATTTCAATCACATAACTAGATTGATTTTCATTGCCTTGGCGGCAATCAGCATTGGTAGTTTCTACACCGCAAGTGACAACAACTCGATGACTTATAAAGTGCTCGCTAAAGCAGGCTATACAAATTATGCTTCAAACATCAACCAGTCAGCTAACAGCAACGGCCCAATGTTGACCTTCTTAGGCAATATGTACGTTGATGTGATGGATAAGCCAAATGGTTACAGTAAAGAAAAGATGGCTAGTATCGTCAAGAAATATCAAAAAACGGCTAAACAAATTAACCGTAAGCGTTCTAATAATGATTTAAGTAAACAGACCCTAATTTTTGTTTTAAGTGAAAGTTTTTCTGATCCAAGTCGAGTACCAAATATTAAGTTGAATCAAGATCCGATTCCTAATATCCGTAACATCAAGCAGAACACTACTTCTGGTTTGATGATGAGTTCTGGTTACGGTGGTGGGACCGCCAATATGGAATATATGACCCTAACTGGACTTGCTTTGAATCAATTTTCTGACTCCTTACAGTCACCATATACACAAGTTGTTAACAAACAAGAAGATCCTATCAATATTGCCAACAGTTTTAAGACAAGTTCAGCGATTCATCCGTTCCACGGTAATTTCTACAATCGTAATTCTGTTTATGAGAAATTCGGCTTTAAGACTTTCAAAAACATTGATACCACTGGTTCTTTGAAATTGAAATACACTGATGTCTTGCCACAGATGGAATATGTTAGTGATCAATCTGCCTATAAAGACACTCTGGAACAAGTCAATTCCGTCAATGGCGGCCAATTCATCAATCTAGTCACAATGCAAAATCATATGCCATATACTAACAACTATACGAATAATCCTTATAAAGTTACTGGTAGTGGCGTTAGTGATAGTTCCCGTTCCCAAGTAGAGAACTTTTCACAAAGCTTAAATTATACTGATAATTCCACGAAAGAATTTTTGGAAGAATTAGATAAGCTTGATAAACCAGTCACGGTCGTTTGGTATGGTGATCATTTACCAGGTATTTATGATGGGGATGACATTTATAAATATAACGTTCAAGAGCACCAGACGGATTACTTTATTTATAGCAACAAGTACGCCCGCAAGAATGGAACTGGAACGACCAAGTTAGACGATAATACGAAAGTTACTGATCCTAATGGTTTCATTCCATTAGCGTTGAAACAAATGGATCAAAAAGTCACACCTTACTACGCTTTGTTGACTAAGGTTCAAGAAGAAGTTCCTGCAATGGCCAAGAATATTGACGAGGGGACTAACAATTTGTACGTTAATGAAGATGGTAAATCAGTTGATAAATTAACTAAGCAGCAACAAAAAATCGTTGATGACTACAAATTAGTTCAATACGACTTAACTGCTGGTAAAGGCTATACTAAAGCCGTTATCAATAAGTAAAAAAAGTCGATCAAATTTATTGGTCGGCTTTTTTGCTATAATAAAAATTAATTATTGTAAACTTTTTTTACAAAGGGTAATGATTATGCGAAAAAAATTTAAATTCAGTTATTTATTTCAATTAATTTTCATAGTTATATCGGCATTTCTTGTCGGTTACTTATTAAATTATGCCCAAAATGGGTCGTTTGCCTACAGTGCTAAAACAGTTTTTGAGACCAATTTTCCCATCTATTTCATAACCAGTTTGATTTTGCTAGTGTTTTATTTGGGTCTATATGGATTAATTAATCGTTTTTTCTACGCTACAGCCATCTTCTACATCTTCTTTGCCATCTATGGAATTGCCAATCGCCTGAAAGTAATGTATCGTTCCGAACCAATTTTACCAAGTGATTTAATGTTTCTCAGCAATACCAAAGAACTGCTGACGATGGTTCAAAAGAACCTATTGATCATTACCGTTATAACGATAATCGTTGTGGTATCGTTATGTATTCTTTTAGAAAAATTTTTAGGGAAACATTTGTTGCGTTTCAATCCCATCACTCGAATTATTTTGGTTTGTTTAGCTGCTTTATCATTGGGGAGCTTTTACACTGCTAATCGCCAAGGTTCACTGACTAATCGAGTGTTAACTAAAGCGGGCTATTCACATTTTGATGCCAATATCAATTGGTCAGCCAACAGTAATGGTCCATTAGTAACCTTTTTAGCAAATATGCACATTGATGTCATGGAAAAACCGGCCGATTACAACCAACAGACGATCAATCGGTTAGTGAAGAAATATCAAAAAGTTGCTAAGACTATCAATCAAAAACGTCCCAATAAGAATTTGTCAGATCAAACACTGATCTTTGTCTTGAGTGAAAGTTTCTCCGATCCGAGTCGAGTTCCTAATATTAAGTTGAATCAAGAAGTCGCCCCAGAAATTAAACAAATTAAGAAGACCAATACTTCTGGTTTGATGTTGAGTTCTGGTTACGGTGGCGGAACTGCCAATATGGAATATATGACCTTTACTGGATTAGCCTATAACCAATTTGCTAAATCCCTCAATTCACCATATACCCAATTGGTAATTAAACAAGATCATCCAATCAATATCGCTAATAGTTTTAAAACTACTAGTGCAATTCACCCATATTATGGCAATTTCTATGACCGTGATTCAGTCTATAAGAAATTTGGTGTTCAGAGTTTCCGCAATATCAACTCAACTGGTAAAGAGGGGTTGAAGTACACAGCTACCGTTGACGGCAGTCAATATGTCAGTGATGAATCTTCGTATAACGACGCTTTGTGGCAAATCAAGCAAACAAAGGGTGGCCAATTCATCAATTTAGTCACGATGCAAAACCACATGCCGTACACTAACAATTATGCGGACAACCAATTTAAGGCTACTGGCAAAGGGGCTGGTAAAAACCTCCAACAAGTAGCTAATTTTTCTAAAGGCCTTAACATTACTGACAGTGCAACGAGAAACTTTTTAGATAAAATTGACCAACAAAAAAAGCCGATTACGGTTGTTTGGTACGGCGACCACTTGCCAGGTATATACGACGGCAACAACATGACCAAGTACAACGTTGCTCAACATGAGACTGACTATTTCATATACAGCAATAAGTATGCCCGTCAACACAATTACGGAACCAAAAAACTGACCGATTCGACCCAAGTAGTCGATCCTAACGGCTTTATTCCATTGGCATTAAAGCAAATGAAACAAAAAGTAACTCCTTACTATGCCTTGTTAACGAGGGTTCAAGAAGAATTACCAGCAATGGCGAAAAATAGTGTTGGAACTAGCGAGAATTTGTATGTTGATGATCATGGAGTACAAGTAAAATCAAAAGATCTAACTGACAAACAAAAGCAACTGTTACACGATTATCAACTGATTCAGTATGATTTAACAGCCGGAAAGAATTATTCTAAAAGTAAGATTAATTCTGGGAGATAGTGGTACTTCTGTTCGTTGATTGGCGGTAAGATACCGTCTTACACAATATCTGGGAAACGCTGGAGAATGTGCGCACAACTTGGAGCCAATTCCAAAAGCGAGAATTGTCTTCAAGATTGGTCTTCCACTAGGCACTGAAATCGCCAAGAGGAATTTCGCAGCTGAATTTCCCAGAGCCGTTGCTCCAGACTGGATTTCAGCTTTTTGTAGCAGCTCAGTAAATTCTGAAATTGGATAGATTTCTATTCAAGTTAAGTACTTAACTGTTTTATAGTTTGGATACGTTATAGCGTTTAATATCTTGATTGATTTAATTTGATGTAAAAAATAGAAGATCTTACTAGAGTCGCAGAAAAATGGTGTAATTTAGTAAGATATTTTTTATGTATTTACTCCTATTTTGAATAGAGTGGAAACACAATAACCTATCAAGATACCAAGTCTTAAATCAGAATAGAATTAGTATTCCTAAATAAATGGAAAGTAAATAAATCATAGAAGTGAAATTCAGTCTGGAGCACAAAACCTTTGATGTCAGGCTCCAAATTCTACTTAGTGCTTTAGCACTTAGTAGAAGGCCTAGTTTTGAGATTTTGCGAACTGTGCAAAAGCTCAAAATAGTGCCGGCAGCGTTCCAGCCCATCACAGGTTTTGTGCGGAAGACGGCATACTACACCCACAAGCAAAACAATTAAAAGCAAAAACTTCCAGCTTGAAAACACTTTCATTCTGAGATACCCCCAATTCAGGAGTACACTTAGGATATTCACTAACAAAAAAATGGGGATGTAAATAAGTTTTGAATTTAAAAAGTTTCTTTTATATATTGATACCAACGTTCTTATTCAGTTCGATG
Organism: Companilactobacillus suantsaicola; assembly: GCF_004745525.1. GTDB lineage: Bacteria > Bacillota > Bacilli > Lactobacillales > Lactobacillaceae > Companilactobacillus > Companilactobacillus suantsaicola. The sequence continues at coordinate 76,428 of NZ_RKLY01000010.1, forward strand.
GAGATTGCCTTGAAGATTGCTGGTAATCAATTCAATCCGATTGAATTGAACTTTATCAGATTCTTGATTGGTGGTTTGGCTTTGTTGCCATTCACAATAATGTATTTGAGAAAACACGAGATCAAATTAAGCAAGTCTGATATCGGCCGAATCGCTCTAACAGGCTTTGTTATCGTCGTCTTGAGTATGACACTCTATCAAATCTCAATAGGCATGGCTAAAGCTTCAGTTATCGCTATCATGTTGAGTGCCAATCCAATTTTTGGTTTGATCATTGGTTTCGTATTTTTAAGGGAAAAATTATCCAGAACTAACGTTTTAGCATTGGTTTTGACGCTTCTAGGTTTGTTAATTATTATTAATCCATTCCATCTAACCGGTGCAATGGGAATTATCCTAGGTTTGTTATCATCAATTATTTTTGGAATTTACGGCGTCATGTCACGAGTAAACGGAAATAAAATTGGCTTGAATGGTCTCTCAATGACTTGTTTAGCCTTCTTATTCGGTTCAGCTGAGTTAGGTGTCTTGATGGCTTTGAGTCATTTGCCAATTGCCCAAAACATTCCAAGCAACTTTTCACAATTTGTTAATATTCCATACTTCCAAGGAATCAGCCTCCAAACCTTGCCATTGATTCTGTATATCTCAGTCTTAGTTACTGGTGTGGCCTTTGGTTTGTACTTCGTTTCAATGGAAAAAGTCGGAATCTTACAAGCTTCATTGATTTTCTTAGTTAAACCAGCATTAGCTCCAGTCTTATCACTTTTGATTTTAGGTGAAGCTATGCAAGTTAATACCGTTATCGGAATTGTCGTCATTCTTTTAGGATCACTAGTAACACTCATGGGCGAAAAAATTGCTTACAGCGTTATGGCCATCTTCAGAAAGAACAATCCCGAAGCACACCAAGATGTCGATGAGTTAGCTAAAGTCAAAGAAGAACTAGAAAATGGAGAACGAGCAACCGAAGCAGTCGTTCGTCAAAAATTGGCAGAAAAACGCCCAAGAGAACTACCATCAGAAGATTAGTAGTATGCCGTCCTCCGCAACAAACTCGATTTTGGCTGGAACGTACTGGGCACTATTTTGAGTTTTTGCAGAGTGCGCAAAATCTCAAAACTAGGCCTTTCACTAAACGCTAAAGCGTTAAGAGAAATTTCAGTACTGAGCCAAATCGAGTTTGTTGCTCCGGACTAAATAGTTATTCTATTCGAAGTTTTCTTATAATGATTTAAAAATTGATAAATAGCAGCATCTATTTTTTAATAGTACGTGATAGACTCTTAGGCAGTCTGCGTGTGTTAAGAATAGATGCTGTTTTTTGTTTTGGAGTTAAACAGGATACACAAAATAACCTGTTATCTAGTCTGGAGTAACAGCTCTGGGAAATTCAGCTGCAAAATTTGCCTTGGCGCTTTAGCGCTTAGGCAAAGGTGGAGCTTGAAGACAATTTCCGGGCTTGAAATTGGCTCCAAGTCGCCCCACAGCGTTCCAGCGTTTCCCAGATGTTGTGTAAGACGGCAATTAACCCACCACATCAACTAAAGAAAGATGCTATTTTGAACTATAACAGGGTAATTTTTGTCTAATTGAGCTATTATAAAGGTAACGTTTTCAGAATAATAGTGAGGTGATCATATGACTGATTTAATTAAAATTGGTAAAACTAATGTGACCAGTCAGAAGATTGGTCTAGGAACTAATAAAGTTGGTGGACACAATATTTTTCCTAACTTGAAAGATGAAGATGGCTACTCTGTAATTAAAGAGGCCCTTGATAATGGAATGATGACTTTGGATACGGCCTACATGTATGGTTTAGGTCGTTCAGAAGAAATTATCGGTGATGTAATTCAAAATTATGATCGCAAAAACTTAGTTATCGCAACTAAAGCAGCTCAAGTGCCTGGAAATGAAAAGGTGATCGACAATAGTCCAGAGTTTTTGAAAAAAGCAGTTGATGATGCTTTGAAACGTTTGAAGACGGACTATATCGATATTTTCTATATTCATTTTCCGGATGAAAAGACGCCCAAGAATGAAGCAATTAAAGCTTTAAATGAATTGAAACAAGCTGGTAAGATTCGGGCTATCGGTGTATCTAATTTTTCGCTTGATCAGATTAAAGAAGCCAATAAAGATGGTTTGGTTGATATCGTTGAGGACAATTACAGTCTGTTACATCGGGATGCGGAAGAAGAATTGTTCCCTTATTTACGGAAAAATCAAATTTCCTTCGTACCTTACTTCCCGCTGGCATCAGGTTTGTTAACGGGAAAGTACGAAATGGCTGATGCCAAGAAGTTTAGTCAATATAGTCACGGCCAATTTTGTGACATTATGAGTTCGATTGAAATAGTTCGCAAAATTGCTAACCGTTACGAGGCAACAGTTGCGCAAATCGTTTTGGCTTGGTATATGAGAAATCCTGATATCTCAATTGTGATTCCTGGAGCGAGAATTCCTGCACAAGTTGATCAAAATGTGCGTTCACTAGGAATTGCCTTGCGTGATCGGGATTATCATATTATTGACGAAGCGTTTTCTGACATTGATTAATTTAAAGGAAGGGTAAACTTATGACAAAAAGAGTAGTAATTTTTGGTGCAAATGGATTCGTGGGCGGCGAGTTCGCTCAACAATTTTTGGAAGACGATTATGAAGTAACGAGTGTCTCCAGAACTGGTGAACCACTGGGCAATAAGAGTTGGTTCAACAAGGTTGACTGGAAGGTCGGCAATGCTTTATCTAAAGGATTCTGGACCCAATATTTAAAGGGCGCTGATGTAGTTGTCGATACAATCGGTGAATATTGTGAAGATCAAAATGAAAATTTGACTTTTGAAAAAGTTAATTATGAGAGTGCTTTAAATATTGCCGATGCTGCTGAAGAAAATAAGGTTCCCGTCTTCGTTTACATTTCAGCTGATGACATGCCAAATGCTAACAAGCGTTACTTGCAAACTAAGCGTGATGCCGAGGAGAATTTGAAGAAACGTAATTTCAGAAGCGTTATTATGAGACCAGCAACTATGGTTTCTGACGACGATGCTGTTGATAGCGATGAACCTCACAGAAGTTTACCAGCTAGCATGGTTGTCTTAGCAGCAATCGATGCCGTTGATAATGCAAAAGAAAATGTTACCTTAGGTGTTGAAGATATTGATCAATAAATAATAAAATTAACAGACATGTAAAAAAGTTGTCCTAATTAGATTTCGCATCTATATGCGATTTTATTGGAACAACTTTTTTATTTATGAAATTAAGCTTTTACGCGTTTTAAGCGACCATCTTCAATTTGCCAAATAGAATCGACTAGATCGAGGACTCTTTCGTCGTGAGTTACCATTACAGCTGCTTTGTTTTGTTGATGAACTGTTTCTTGGATAATTTTAACGACCTCGTGACCACGTTTGGAGTCCAGACTGGCAGTTGGTTCGTCGGCGAGGATTAAATCTGGTTGGTTGATGAAGGCTCGAGCAATCGCGACTCGTTGTTTTTCACCACCAGATAAGGCATTAGGGTAGCTATTCAATCGGTGTCCTAAGCCTAATTCTTTGAGAATTTTATCGGAGTCGATTGGGTTCTTGTTAGAAATTTTTTGAATGAATTTCAACTGATCAGAAATTTTTAAATAGGGGATCAAATCGGAATTTTGAAAGATAAAGCCAATTTTATTTAACCGGATGTCGGTCTGTTGTTTCTTAGAAAGCTGGCCGATGTCTTGATTATTCAATAAGACGGAACCAGAAGTTGGACTAAGGAGCGCGCCCATAATAGTTAAGAGGGTACTTTTACCAGCTCCACTGGGACCGACGATAGCCGCAAATTCACCTTGGTTGACGTGAAAGTTGATCTCTTTTAAAACTTCATTGACATTTTGTCCGTCGGGATAATTTTTGATAATATTTTTCAATTCTAAAACTGGCATTAGTTATTACCTCCAATTGCGTTGATAGGGTCAACCTTGATAACTTTGATCAGTGATAAGAGTGCACTCAATAAAGCGATGACCAAGAATAATATTCCCGTCGCTAGAAGAGTTGAGAAACTCAGACTAAATGGCATTGAAGCAGGCATCTTTAGTTGAATGAAATACGTAACTAGAGAGGCAAGGATGATAGCGACACCGGATAAAATTCCCATTTCGCTCAAAACGTGTTTGACTAGATATGAAGTCTTAGTTCCTAGTGCTTTGAGGGTACCGAAGTCCTTCATTTTTTGCAGATTAATAATATAGAAGAAAACGGCGAGTACGAACAGTGAAATGACGTATAAAAAGCCGATCATTAAATAAAGTGAGCTCTGTTCAGCTGAATAACCAGGGATGTTGTCGATTAAATTTTGTTTAGTTATCACTTGATAACCTGATTTTTTAGTGAGATTTTTCTTTAAAGCAATCGCATTAAATGAGTTTGACATGGTGATACCTTGGGCTTGTTTGAAGGTTAAGTAGATAACTGGTGAATGTGAGTATGATTCTTTATCGGTGAAACCAGCGATGGTGAAAGTTTTGTTGGTATTAGAATCTTTGAACTTATCACCGACTTTGTAGCCACTAGCTTGTAATTTAGAACTAGCGTAGATTTTTTCTCCGCTCTGATTTTTGGGAGCTAGGAAACTATTTTTGTCGGTAATGAAGTAGGCAATATCAGTCTTCTTATCTTTATTAGCAGCTTTTTGAATAGTTGCCTGCGTGACACTTAACTTGGCAGCGTTACTGGATTTAAATTTATCCCAATCGGAATTAGTTAGATTTGAGCGGTTGAGTCGTGATTGCGAACCCTTTTGCAAAATAAACGTTTGGGCTGGTGTTTCTTTGATAGCTGAGCCGCTGTCGTTGGCCAATCCGTTAGCGAGACCGGTGATGAAAAGTACTAAGAAAACGATTAAAAAGATGATTAAACTTAAGGCACTAAATTTTATTTTTTCATGACGTAATTCTTTAAGAGTTAAAAACATACTATATTCCTCCTTGACTATGGCTATATAATATTAAGAAGATGCTTTTTAAACAATAAACAGAATTGTTGGTTTTGTGTTTTAATGCACAGAAAGCAGAATATTGTGAAGCAAAGGAGGTTCAAAATGAACGAGAATGATCGTCGAACTAAGCGGACACAAAAATTGATCCGTGAAAGTTTTATTGATTTGATGTCAGTTATGCCGATTGAAGAAATTACGATTCAAAAAATTACTGACAAGGCTGATATTAATCGCCGGACGTTTTATCTGCATTATGAAGATATTTATGATTTACTCCATAAAACGGAAGATTTTGTGATGAATCATTTCACACACATAGTCGAGGAATTTGAACCTCCAAGCAAAAAAACAGATATTGGGCCACAATTTTTCAAGGTCATAATGTCTTATATTGAAGCTAACCAAAAAATGATTGGGGTTTTGTGTCGAAATCCTGATTCAGAATTGATGCCAAAATTGATTCAATTAACGGTTCTTAACGGAGAAAAGGTGATTCCGTTTGTTCACCAAGATGAAGCGGAATACATTCTTAATTACTGTTGTTGGGGATTAGTTGGCGTTTTGCATACGGCAATGCGTAATAATAATTTCGATATTACCGAATTATCAGAATTAGCAAATAAGTTGTTAATATCTACAATCAAAATTGATGAAAAATAAATAATTTAATTAAAGAAAACGTTTTTAGACACTATGTATATGAAATGAAAAGTGTAAAATATAACATTGTGCTAAATATATTTAGATAAGTGGGGGCTTATTATGGATGATCTAGAACCAAAAAAGAACTATATAAGCTGGCCTATTTTAGCCTTAATGGATTTTGTTACCGTAATTGGATTTGACGATTTAACTTATAACTTCCAAAACCAAGGGATGGGTGTTATTACTTCCTGGGTTATTATGCTATTCTTATACGTCATTCCTTATTCATTAATGGTTGGACAACTAGGTTCAGTCTTTAACCACGAAGGTGGCGGTTTAACGTCTTGGGTTCGTGGTACAAGTGGTGAATTCTTAGGGTATTTCACAGCTTGGACTTATTGGGCAGCTTCAATTCCTTACGTTGTTGATACTGCTAACTCAATCGTTGTTGGTCTAGGTTGGGCCTATAACGGTAACGCAAGTATGCAAAGTACCATGTCAAACGGCTGGTTTGCCTTCTGGACTTTGATCACTTTCGTTGTTTTCATCTTTGTGCAATCTCGTTTCAAACGTTCACTAGAAGTCTTGAGTACGATCGGTGGAATTGCCATGTTTGGTATGACTGTCTTGTTCGTCTTGATGACTTTTGCTGGGCTTGCTAACGGTGGTCACATTGCTACTCAACCAATGAACTGGCATACTATCGTGCCAAAATTTGACTTGCATTATCTAACAACTATTGGTTTGTTGATTTATGCGGTTAATGGTGCCGAACTTATTGCGCCATTCGTTACTAAAATGCGCCATCCTAAGCGTGAATTTCCTAAGGCTATGATCATGTTGGCTGTCATGACAGCTTTCTTGACTATCTTTGGATCATTCTCATTAGGTGTCTTCTTTGATGGTTTCAATTTACCAAATGACTTGAAGATGAACGGTTCATACTATGCTTTCCAAGCTTTAGGTAAGCAATATCATATGGGTAATTTCTTGATGTATGTCTTTGCTTGGACTGAAGTATTTTACTTAGCAGCCTTACTAGCTGTTTTACTTGATGCTATGACTAGAATGTTGATTTCTGATACTGGTGCTAAGTACATGCCTAAGGTTTTACGTAAGACTAACGGTAATGGCCTACCAGTTAATGGTTATCTATTAACTTGTGGTTTGAGTGCTTTCATCATGTTATTAGGTATTTTCTTGCCAAGTATGAACGATATTTTCAACTGGCTATTAAACTTGAACGGAATTATTTCACCAGGTGTAACTTGCTGGATTTTCTTTGCCTTTATTAAAATTAGACAAGATAGTCAAAAATTCCCTTCAGATTACGTTTATATCAAGAATGATAAATTAGCTCTAGCTGTCGGTTGGTGGTGTTTGATCATCACAGCTGTTGCAACAATTTTCGGTATCGGACCTCAAGATGTTTCCTTTGGTACATCAACATGGTGGTACGAATTGATCATTAACTTCGTGGCAATTATCGTCTTGATTGGTTTAGGTGTCGTCTTGCCATATGTAACTCGTCGTGAAGTTAGAAGTACTACTGGTTCAGCCTTTACGAGACTACAATGGACAGGAATCTTGGGTGCCTTATTCCTAACAATTGTGGCTGATTTAGCTTTAGGTGGTTCAAAGTTCGAACACAATATTTTGGCAATCGTTTTGATTAGTATTATCGGGATTGCCTTAGTAGTTGCGTTTGGTTGGAAAGAACATAACTTGAAAGAAGCTTAATTTTTATGGCGTTATGATGCCGTCTTACACAACATCTGGGAAACGCCGGAACGCTGCCGGCACGACTTGAAGCCTTTTTCAAAATCGGAAAAAGTCTCCAAGCTCGGCCTTCTTGTAAGCGATGAATCGCTAACAAGAATTTGGCGGCTGAGCATTTTCCAGAGCTGTTGCTCCAGACTGGATTTCAGTTTTTTGCAGTATCTCGGTGAATTCTGGGATTGGATAGATTTTTATTCGAGTTGAGTACTTAACTGCTTTATGGTCTGGATACGTTATAGCGTTTAATATTTTAAATGATTTAAATTGATGTAAAAAATAGAAGATCCTACAAGAATTGCGGTAAAATTGCTGCAATTCTTGTAGGATCTTTTTTTTGTTATTATTTTTATTTTGAATAAAGGTGGGAATACAATAACTCATCGAAATATCGGATTTTAAATCAGAATAGAATTAATATTCCAAAGTAAATGGAAAACAAATAAAAAATAGAATCGTTATTTAGTCTGGAGCACAAAACCTGTGATGGCTCAGCCGCCAAATTCTACTTAGTGCTTTAGCACTTAGTAGAAGGCCTAGTTTTGAGATTTTGCGAACTGTGCAAAAGCTCAAAATAGTGCCGGCAGCGTTCTGCGATAATCCTTATATGGTTGACATTTCAAAATAGTATAAAAATGTTAACGGCGAATTTTATAATCAAGTTAGCCACCTTAAGAAAAACTAAATAAAAAAACACCAAGACGTAAAAATCAGTTAT
>NZ_RKLY01000011.1 GCF_004745525.1 Companilactobacillus suantsaicola
TTTTGATTTTTTGATTAGGTGTATATTTCTGCATAAAATCCCTCCATTACTGGGTTAACATTTTTATACTATTTTGAAATGTCAACCATATAAGGATTATCGCAGAACGCGGCCGGCACTATTTTGAGATTTTGCACAGTTCGCAAAATCTCAAAACTAGGCCTTTCACTAAGTGCTGAAGCACTAAGTGAAATTTGGCAGCTGAGCCATCACAGGACTTGTACTCCAGACTAAGTACATATTCTTACAGCTGATCCAATAAATTTCGAGATAGATATAGATTTGTTCATAATGAGTATTGAATTACTTTGCGGCTCTATACTTCATTTCATCCTAATAATTATCTAGAAATAAAAAATAACAGCATCTATTCATAAGTACTGATTTTTACGTACAAATATGAATAGATGCTATTTTTCTAAACTCATCAAGGATACTTTTTGAAAAAACAGCAGTTTTCACTACACTTTAGAGACAATCGCTTTCAAATAACCTTTAATTTTATTAAAATAAGTAGTAGCAAGTATTCAAAATTGTATTTCTTATTAAGCTCAATGAACTAAATTTGAGCGATTGGAGGATTTCATGAAAGAATTTTCGAATCAAACAAGAACAAACAATCTGCAAGCAATGCAAGACCAAAAATTGGATCTATTAGTCATTGGTGGTGGTATCACCGGTAGTGGCATCGCCTTAGATGCGCAAAGTCGCCATATTCAAACTGGCCTGCTTGAAATGCGTGATTTTGCTTCCGGTACTTCTAGCCGCTCAACTAAGTTAGTTCATGGAGGTTTAAGATACTTAAAACAAGCCGCAATAAAAGAAGTTCATGAGGTCGGTAGTGAACGTGCAATCGTCTATAACAACGCTCCGCAAATCACTACACCCGTCAAAATGATGTTGCCTTTTTATGAAGGTGGAACTTTTGGTCCCTTCACCACCGCTATCGGCTTGGATGTCTATGACCGTTTAGCCGAAGTTAAATACTCCGAAAGAAAATATATGTTAAATGCCCGTGACACAATCGAACGTGAACCCTATTTGAAATCCGAAAATCTAAAAGGTGCAGGTGTCTATGTTGAATACCGAACTGATGATGCTCGTTTGACCTTAGAAGTTTTAAAAAAGGCCAATGATTTAGGTGCTCAAATTGCTAACTATGTCAAAGTAACTGGTTTGCTATATGAATCTGACAAAGTAGTCGGTGTTACCTTTGAAGACCAAATCACCGGAGATATTGGTGAAATTCATGCCAAAAAAGTTATCAACGCCGCTGGCCCTTGGGTAGATGAAATCAGAAAAATGGATGATTCTGACAAAGGTAAACATCTTCACCTAACTAAAGGCGTTCACCTAGTAATTGATCATGAAAAATTCCCAATCTCTAATTCCGTATACTTTGATACACCTTTCCACGATGGCAGAATGATGTTTGCTATCCCTCGTGAAGGCAAAACATATATTGGAACGACCGACACAACTTGGACCGACGATCCCAAAGAGCCTTCAATTACCGCCACAGACGTAACTTATATCCTAGCCGCTGCAAACCAAATGTTTGATTTGCCAGAATACCTAACTCCTGATGATGTCGAAACTGGTTGGAGTGGTGTCAGACCATTGATTCAAGAAGAAGGCAAGAAACCTTCTGAAATTTCTCGTAAAGATGAGATTTTCCAATCAGACAGTGGTCTACTTTCCATTGCTGGTGGAAAGTTAACTGGCTATCGTAAAATGGCTGAAAAAATCGTTGACCGTGTAGCACAACAATTGACCGTCGAAAGTAATTATGATTTCCAACCCGCTCAAACAAGAGATTTAACCCTTGGCGGTGGTGATGTCGGCGGTGGAGAAAACTGGATGGATTTCTTTGATAAAGAAGTTCATGAGGGCATCACCAATTATGATTTGGACCGTGAAGATGCCGAAAAACTAGTTCAACGTTACGGCTCAAACGTCGAAAGTATTTACAAACTACTACCTGAAACACACACTAAGGCACGTCTACCAAGAGTTGATTGGGCTATGTTAGAATATGGTTTACAAAACGAAATGGTCGAACATCCAATTGATTTTCTCTTACGTTGCAGTAGTCAAATGTTGTTTGATTTGAAACATATGAAGTCAATTAAAACTAATGTGATTGAGTACATGGCGAAGTTTTATCAATGGGATGAAGATACTAAGAAAGCTATGACTGATGAGGTCAATCAAAAATTAGCTCTAACTGATTTGAGTGCTATTAAGAAGAAGTATGCTGAGTATAAAAAGAATTAGTGTATTTCTTTTTTGGAGGTAGTGGTTAAAATGCCGTCTTCCGCAACAGCTCTGGGAAACGCTGGAACGCGGTGGACGCAACTTGAAGCCAATTCCAGAAACGGGAATTGTCTCCAAGATTGGTCTTTTGGTAAGTGCTAAAGCACTAACCAAAATTTCACGGCTGAGCATTTCCCAGAACTGTTGCTCCAGACTGAATTTCAAATCTATGCAATATTTTGGTGAATTTTGAAGTGGATTCGGTTCTATTCAGAATAAGTATAGAATTGATTTATAATCTGGATACGTTATGCTCATTTAAATTTTAGTTAGTAAAATTTTATAAAAAAACAATAGAAAACATTACTAGAAATGCAGTAAAACGGCAAACTAGTGATGTCTTCCTTTTGTACTGTTCATATTTCTATTCTGAATAGAAAAAACAATTTGACTATAAAAATATCAAGTATTACACATGAATAGAATTAGTATTCCTAAATGAATAGAAAGCAAATAAAACATAAAAGTGAAATTCAGTCCGGAATAGCAAAGCCGATTTGGCTCAGATGTGAAATTATTCTTAGCGCTTTAGCGCTTAGAATAAGGCCAAGCTTTGAGATTTTGCGCACTTTGCAAAAGCTCAAAGTTGTGCCCACATCGTTCCAGCCAAAATCGGCTTTGCTATGGAGGACGACATACTTAACCAACACTAATAAAAATAAAATTACTCTTTCATTTTTTTCAAAATATAGTAAAGTGAAGTTTGTACTTGTAAAAATCAATGAAGGAGATCAGTCGAATGTTAAAGGAATTTCAAGAGTTCATTTCCCGTGGTACTGTTGTTGACTTAGCCGTCGGTGTTATCGTTGGTGCTGCTTTTAATAGTTTAGTATCAGCAATCACCACTTACCTTTTGAATCCGCTAATTGGACTCATCATTGGGCAAATTGACCTGTCTGACATGAAGTTTCAAGTATTAGGTGCAACCTTTTTAATCGGTGACTTAATCAATGCCATAATCAATTTCCTAATCATCATGTTCGTCGTGTTCTTGATCGTTAAGATGATGAACCGCATGCGTCGTGATGGCTCTCGTAGTAAGTTTGACCAAAATGGTGAGGAAATACCTGATCCACAAACTGAATACTTACAACAAATACGTGATTTACTAAGATATCAACAAAGACATAATAATAACAATCGTTATTAACTAAAAAAACAGAGATTTATTAAGACTTTCGTCAGAAAATAAACCTCTGTTTTTATTTTGCCTTATTTCAGTGGTGTAACAACTTTTAAATCCAAAGCTTGTAAGAATCCGCTCTGACCATCGACTACCATTGGAATCACATTAACACTTGGCGCAGCACTAGTTACATAGCTTTCGTCTAGTGGCATCATCCCATTGATACTAATATCGAGTGATTTCGGCATTCCTTCGATATGGATCTTATTGTCAATGGCTGGGGTCTTATTAACGTCATCGCAAATCTTATGCACATAAATCAAACTAACTTTGGCCTCACCGTTGACCATGCCGCTCATCACGAACTTGTGTCCAGCAATCGTACCCTTTTTGACCGTACCAAAAATTGGATGCAAATCTTCTTGAGCGGTATAGCAAGTATGTTCAATCTGCATATCATCAAACTTGAAGCCTAGGCGATCACCCATCTCGTAAACTCCAGAAATGTAGTATGAGGCAATCCCTAACTTTAATTTATCTTGAGGGAACTTTTCAGGGTCCATTCCATAACCGAAGACTTTGACCCAACTGGAATAGTTGTGCTGATCATCTTCTCCAGATTGAACCGTAATTTTATCAACTCGACCCATTAAACCTGCCAAAACAGTTGGAATATACGAAGCATAAGCTCCCGGCAATAAGCCAGTTGGCAAATAAGAAACGCCATTTTCCTTAGCTGTATCGTTGATCATTTTATACAAATCTGGTGTTGTTGCTTGTGAATAATATATTGGCAAAGTCGTAATTACATTCTTCTTAGCTTTTAAAACTTTACAAATATCTTTTGCACTTGGAGTAAAACCGCCTTTTTCGTCTCTTACCAAAGGTGTGTAATCTAAAACTACATCAGCATCTAACTGTAAAGCTGACTCAATATTATCAGTTACGGTGATACCAGTCTTTGGAAAATCAAAAATCTCACCAGCATCTTTACCAACTTTCTTAGGATCTACGTCAACGGCACCAACTAATTTCAGAGATTCTTTTTCTTGAATCATTCTGATAGCTGCTCTACCAACGTTTCCTAGACCCCAAACGATAATCTTGTATTGTTTCATAAATATCACTCCCACTGGTCTTAATCGGCCCTTTCTATTGCTCATAATATCACGAAGTCATCCCGGCTTAAATTAAAAACGGTATCAAAAAAGAGTCACTTTTTACAAAGTGGCTCTTTTTATAACATTTCTTAAACGAGTTACACAAGAGCAACTCCCTTGTTTCACTCTCTGTTCAAAACGAGTTGCACAAGCCAGGCCCAGCCATATAGCTACATTTCCCAAATCACACGCAAAATCGGCGTGCAATTCGTGAAATTAGGCTATCTGTCTGAGCCTAACCGGCTTGTTTCACTCTCTGTTTTGTCTAGTTCTTACTCTTGAAACGTGTGTCGAACAATGGGCTAACTGGTTCATTGTCGTAAATACGTTTGATTGCTTCACCGATAAGTGGTCCAACTGAAACTTGAACCATCTTGTCGATAACTTTTTCTTTAGGGAGATTGATTGAATCTGTTACAACCAATGTCTTGATTGGTGAGGCTTCAATTCTTTCAATAGCAGGACCTGAAAGGATTGGGTGTGTACAACATGCGTAAACTTCAGTTGCACCAGCATCGATCAAAGCTTGTGATGCAAGTGAAATTGTACCAGCTGTATCGATCATATCATCAATGATGATGGCGCGTTTGCCTTTAACATTACCAATAATGTTCATAACTTCGGCAACATTAGCACGAGGTCTTCTCTTATCGATAATAGCAATTGGTGTCTTCAAGAATTCGGCTAACTTTCTAGCACGAGTAACACCACCGTGGTCAGGTGAAACAACTACGGCATCTTCTTCAAGATGATTTGTTAGGAAATAGTCGGCCAATAATGGGGCACCCATCAAGTGGTCAACTGGAATATCAAAGAATCCTTGAATTTGTGCAGCATGAAGATCAAGTGCAAGCACACGATCAACACCGGCGCGTTGTAACATATTAGCAACTAATTTAGCTGTGATAGGTTCACGTGAACGTGACTTACGGTCTTGTCTTGCATAACCGTAGTAAGGAATCACAACGTTGATCACACTAGCTGAAGCACGTCTTAGTGCATCAACCATGATCAAAAGTTCCATCAAGTTGTCGTTAACTGGTGCTGAAGTTGATTGAACTAAGAAGACTTCTGCTCCACGAATACTTTCTTCAATATTGATTTGGATTTCACCATCACTGAAACGTGTAACTGATGACTTTCCAAGTGGTACTCCAACAGTCTTAGCAATTTTTTCTGCCAATGGCTTGTTTGAGTTCAATGCAAAAATTTTCATACGTCGTTCATTATTTTCAAATGACATTTAATTATTCACCCTTATTTCCATTCTTCACTTTTTGATAGTGGTAATCTATCCCAAAAATCTTCTTTGTTTGTTTGTCTTTGACGCGCAATAGCCATCGCATGCTTTGGAATATCCTTTGTAATAGTTGAACCCGCTGCAATAAATGAGTGGTCAGCCATTTCTACTGGAGCAATAATATTTGAATTGCTACCAATGAATGAATGGTCACCAATTGTACTGTGCCACTTCTTAACACCATCATAGTTGACGAAGACAACTCCACAACCAACATTAATGTCAGTTCCAAGTGTTGCATCACCAACGTAAGTCAAATGTCCTACTTTAGTTCTATCGCCAATCTTGGCATTCTTAACTTCACAGAAATTACCGATATGCACATCACGGCCAATTTCAGCTTTAGGACGCAAGTGGGAATTAGGACCAATGTTGCTACCCTTGTGCATAATGGCACTTTCAATTGTTGAACTGATAACTTCAACATTATCTTGAATCTCTGAATCCGAAATTCTTGAACCTGAACCAATTACACATTCTGAACCAATAGTCGTCTTACCAAAAATCTTAACGTTAGGTTCGATAACAGTATCGTTACCAATCTCAACATCAATATCAATGTAAGTATTATCTGGGTCAACGATTGTAACACCGTCACGCATATGACTTTCGTTGATTCTTCTTTGCATAAGTTTTTCAGCTTGTGACAAAGCAACACGGTCATTGACACCTAGTGATTCACTAAGATCAGCCATTTCATAAGCGGCAACCTTTTTACCTTGTTCCTTCAAAAGAGAAATCACGTCTGGTAAATAGTATTCGCCTTGAGCATTGTCATTATTAACTTTGTGCAAGTTTTCAAAGAGCACCTTGTTGTCAAAACAGAGAACACCTGTATTGATCTCTTGAATTTCTTGCTCACTTCTTGAAGCATCTTTTTGCTCAACAATTTTTTCAACATTGCCACCATTATCACGGACAATACGACCGTAACCAAATGGATTGTCAGCGTGGGCTGTCAAAATTGTTACAGCTGCTTCTTGTTTCTCGTGATAGTCAAGTAAGCTTTCAAAAGTTTCGGCAGTGAAAAGTGGTGTATCACCATTTACGATTAGCGTGATTCCTTCTTTATTTCCTAAATCTTTTTCAGCTTGCATCACGGCATTAGCTGTTCCTAGTTGTTCTTCTTGTAAAGCGTACTTCGTTCTATCACCAAGTAGATCTCTAACCTTATCAGCACCATTACCAATAATTGTTTCAATCAAGTCAGGTTCAATTTTCTCAACTTGAGTCAAAACATGGTCAACCATGGCTCTACCTGCAACAGGATGCAATACCTTGTATAGTCTCGACTTCATTCTTGTGCCTTTTCCGGCTGCAAGAATTATTACATAACGATTCGACATCAGAAACTCCCTTCAGTCATTCAAATATCCTTATATATAATAGCATTATTATACATAACTGCTCAATCAAGAATTTATTCAAAATAACTAAAATCAGTATTTGTCAAATAATTTCCTGGTTCAACGTTTAAAATTCGATTTTTAGTATCAATTTTAGTTACTTTAAAAATTGAAGTAACGTCTGAATCACCAAATTGACTGTTGATATTAATATTTTCAGCAAAGACTGTAGCACCAACAAAAATTGCGTTAAATTCTGAGATCAAACTACGCAATCCATTGATCGTACCGCCACCCTTCATGAAATCATCAACAACTAAAACGCGGGAACCTTCTTTTAAACTACGTTTGGAAAGTTCCATTTTTTCAACTCGGTCACTAGAACCTGAAGCATAGTTAACACTAATTGTTGAACCTTCAGTGATCTTAGAATCACGACGGACGATCACAAATGGGATATTCAAGAAATTAGCGACACTTTGGGCAATCGGAATTCCCTTAGTAGCCACTGTCATGACGACATCGATTGAACTTTGTGAATACTGTGTAGCAATCATTCGACCGACATTTCTTAGCAATTCTGGATCTGCCAATAAATCAGTTAAATACAAATAACCTCCAGGCAAAATCCGATTTGGTTCAACTAATTTTTTTGAAGTTTCCTCCACAAATTCAGTGGCTTCTTTTTTAGAAATTCCAGGTGTAAAAATCACCCCGCCACCAGCTCCGGGCAAAGTTTCCAAAACTCCAATGCCTCGAATCATAAAGGTTCTTCTTAAAATTCCTAAGTCTTCTGATATTGATGACTTAGCTGATTCGTAACGGTCAGCGAAAAACGCTAGTGAAATTAGCGTATGTGGTCGTTCGAGTAAATAGCGAGTCATATCAATTAAACGTTCGCTTCTTCGTGTTTTCATCTTTTTTTCTCCTAAAACGTATCTCTCTACAAGATTATAAAGCAAAACAATGAACAATTCATATTTTTTTGAATGTAAACAGTATCATTTTACTAACTTTATGCCGTCTTCCGCACAAAACCTGTGATGGACTGGAACGCTGCCGGCGCAACTTTGAGCTTTTTCAAGCCCGGAAAAATCTCAAAGATTGGCCTTCTACTAAGTGCTAAAGCACTAAGTAGAATTTGGCGGCTGAGCCATCACAGGTTTTGTGCTCCAGACTAGATAACGGATCTATTTTTTATTTGCTTTCCATTCGTTTAAGAATTTCAATTTATTCTGAATTCGGTTTGGGTCATTGCCTTCATAATTTAATTGAAGAACTTTTTTCAAAAATAGAAATTCTATTCCAATTCCCCTCTAAACTGTTTTAAAAAATAGCGTGACGCTAGTTTAAAATTCCATTTCCATAAAAATAAGAACATAGGTTAACCCCAATAGAACATCTATTTCTAAAAAAATGGAAATTATATAAAACATAGATCCGTTATTCAGCACCGGAGCAACAAAGCTGATGGGCTCAGCTCTGAAATTATTCTTAGCGCTTTAGCGCTTAGAATAAGGCCTAGTTTTGAGATTTTGCGCACTTTGCAAAAGCTCAAAATAGTGCCCAGAGCGTTCCAGCCCAATCAGCTTTGTTGCGGAGGGCGGCATACTTTACCCAAACACCAAAACCCCAAAAAAATAAACCCAAGATAATCAAAATACGATTGCCTTAGGTTTATTTTTGTAGAGCTTGTTTTCATAAAATTGGGTTGTTACCCACTAACGAGTTCTTATTATTCGGCTTCTGCTTCTGAATCCATATCAGATTCTTCAGCTGGTTCTTCACTATCAAAGTGAATATCAATTGATTTTGTCAATAAATCGGCATAACTGTATGAAACTCTTTCAAAAGAGTTTTCATTTTGATCCAAATCTACGACAAATACTGAATGAAACGTTTCTGACAAAGTTCCGCGACGGCGGATTACTTTCTTACGACCTGCTTGTGCGACAATTGTTAAATTCTCACCTAAGTGTGAATCTAAACGACTCTTGATTGTCTTCAATGATGTTGGCATTATAATAATCACTCCTTAGGAGTGAAATTTTACCACGTTTTATTGAAAATTTCAAGGATTATCTTTGCTTACAGTCTTTTCATTTCTTAAATTCTTCAGCCATTTGCTTGAATTGATCAATCGAAACTTGCTCTGCTCGGGCATTCTCGGCTATCCCACACTTTTCAAAAATCGCTTTAATTTTTTCACGGCTTTCATCAGTGCGACCTTGCCAATTCAACAAATTGTTCATCAAGCTCTTACGTTTATGTGCAAAAGATGAACGAACAACTTTGTTGAAAAAGACTGGATCGTCAATATCGATTTCTGCTTTTGGCAAACGATCCAAAACTGCTACGGCTGAATCAACTTTTGGTCTAGGAATAAATGAATTACGTCCAACGATTCGATCGATTCTAGCTTTCATTTGTGTTTGCACAGCAATTGTCAAGGAACCATATTCACGATGACCCGGATTAGCGGTAATTCTTTCAGCAACTTCTTTTTGCATCATCAAAACTAATGATTGGAATGGATAGTCACTGTTAATAAGATTCAACATGATTGGCGTTGTGATGTAGTAAGGCAAGTTGGCAACTACCTTAATTGTCTTACCTTCCAAATTGTGATCTTTGACAAATTGGTCAAGATCAACTTTTAGAATATCCTGATTGATAACCTCGATGTTGTCGTAATACTGCAACGTATCAGCCAAAACTGGAATCAAGTTTTCATCAATTTCAAAGGCATAAACTTTTTGGGCCACTTGTGCAAGTTTTTCCGTCAAAGCACCAATACCAGGACCAATTTCAATCGCAATTTCATCAGCTTGTAAGCCGCTAGCGTCAACGATTCCGTCCAAGACTTTTTCATTCGTTAAAAAATTTTGTCCTAAACTTTTCTTGGCACGTAGCTTGTATTTACGCATGATGTCATTGGTACGAATAGGATCGGCGATACTTAATCTATTTTGTGTCATGGGTACTTCCTTCATCAAATTTTTTAACTGCTGAAACTAAATCTTCGGGAGCAATTTGAAACATATTCAATCGATTCAAAAATTGCTTGGCATTCGTGTAACCAATCTTCAACTCAGAGCCAACGAATTCACGTCTTTGCTGCGAATCACTTAACCCCGTCAAGCCCAAGTTGACCAAATCAGCACGGTCGTAATTTTGAAAATCGGTGTCACTCTTCGTGTAAACTGCCTCTAAAGCAGCCTTAATGTCGGCATTATTGGCATGTTCAATTCCCAAACTACCGTCGCTCTTCTTAGGAGTAGCTTGATTTCTGGGCAAAAAAGCCTGTTGAGCATCTGGAACAGCTTTTGAAATGATAGTCCGCAAACGATTGCCATTAAAATCTGGGTCGGTAAAAATAATTACCCCCCGTGTCTTTTGGGCAATTTTGATGCGTTCCAGCGTTTCTTGATTCAAAGCCGATCCCGTCGTTTCAATCGTGTCGACATCCCCGAAACAATCTTTCAAACGATTAGTATCGGATTTGCCTTCAACCACAATAATTTCTTTTATTTTTTTCATAATTATAAATTATACACTTTGTGAGCATTATTAAAGGTTTCTTCAGCCACAACAGATGGGTCGATGTCCTTCAACTTGGCAATCGCATCAACCACATATCTCGTATAAGCTGGTTGATTTTGATGACCACGATAAGGTTCTGGCGTCAAATAAGGTGCATCAGTTTCCACCAAGAGTCGATCTAAAGGCGTATTCTTAGCTGATTCATGAACCTCAGGCGCATTTTTAAATGAAACCACACCACTGTAAGAAATCCACAAACCAAGATCTAAGAACTTGTTCAACCAATTTACATCCCCGTTGAAACTGTGCATGATGATACCAGATTTAGACATATCATGATTTTTCAAAATTTGATACATGTCATCAAAGGCGTCACGGCAATGAATAGAAACCGGCATATTGTATTGCTTAGCCACATCTAATTGTTGAATCAAAACCTTCTTTTGAATTGCTGGTTCAGGATCTTCTTCCCAGTGATAATCCAAACCAATTTCACCGATACCGACTACTTCTGGTAACTGGATTTGATTAACAAGTTGTTCTTCGTTGTATTCCTTAGAAAATTCAGGATGCCAACCAACAACGGCATGCAGTGGTTGATAATTTTGAGCTAGACGAATTGCTTCAATATTAAATTCTTCATTCGAACCAATGATGGCCATTTCCACAACATCTAGTTCTTTTGCGTTGTCGATAAATTGTTGGGTTTGACCGGCAAAAGCTTCGTCATTTAAATGTGTGTGCGTATCAAATATTTTCATAGATTAACCTAAAACTGCTCCATTCTTGTGGGAATTGTCGACAATAGCAAGTTTAACTTCGTCACCTTTTTCAGTTGAAAGTAACATTCCGTTACTCCATTCACCAACCATCTTACGAGGTTTGAGATTAACAACTGCTAAGATTTTCTTACCGATCAATTCTTTGTAATTTGGATAATACTTGTGCATACCTGAAAGGATTTGACGATCAACGCCAGTACCATCATCAAGCTTAAATTGTAATAACTTATCAGAATTTTCAACTGGTTTAACATCAAGAACTTCAGTTACAACCATCTTAACTTTAGCAAAATCGTCGAATTGAATTTCTTCTGGGAAACCGTCGTCAGCTTCTTTTTGAGCCTTGGCTTTAGCTTGAGCAGACTTACTCAACTTACCAGCACCATGCTTAGCTTGTTCTTCAGCCATCTTACCCTTGATGTAATCGACTTCTTCTTTTGCATCTAGTCTTGGGAAAATTGGTTCTGGTTTTTCAGTCACTGTCTTACCAACAACTGTTTCACCAAAGTCTAATGACTTGTCATTGTCATAATCTAATCCTAATTGAGCAAACATCTTAACTGGTGCTTGTGTCATAACTGGACTGATCAACAAAGCAATCAAGCGAAGTGATTCAGCTAAATGTCCAAGAACTGATTGTAATTCAGCTTTCTTACTATCATCTTTAGCTAAAACCCAAGGTTGTGTTTCATCAATATACTTGTTGGCGCGACTGATGAAGGCCCAGACACTAGCTAGTGCATCAGGAAATTCAAACTTATTCATGTGTTGACGATACTCGCTCAAAGTATCAGCATAAGTCTTTTCCAAATCTTTATCCAAGTCAGTAACAGCTGTCGTTGTCACAATCTTGCCATCGTCATACTTGTTGATCATTGAAATAGTTCTGTTCAAAAGATTTCCTAAGTCATTAGCTAAATCGTAATTGATCTTGTCAATGTAATCTTCCGGAGTGAAGACACCATCATTTCCAAATGGCATAGCACGCATCAAGTAATAACGTAGTGAGTCTAGTCCGTATCTAGAAACTAACATTTCAGGATAAACAACGTTACCCTTAGATTTAGACATCTTACCGTCTTTCATCAATAACCAACCATGACCAAAGACTTGTTTTGGAAGTGGCAAATCTAGTGCCATCAAAATAATTGGCCAATAAATTGTATGGAATCTGACAATTTCCTTACCAACGAATTGAACATTAGCTGGCCAGTATCTCTTGAAGAGTGAATCGTCATCGCTACCATAGCCTAGAGCTGTGATATAGTTCAACAAAGCATCAACCCAAACGTAAACAACGTGTTCAGGGTTACTTGGAATCTTAACACCCCAGTTGAAACTAGTTCTTGAAATAGCCAAGTCTTCAAGACCTGGTTTAATGAAGTTGTTGATCATTTCATTTTTTCTAATTTCTGGTTGGATGAAGGTTGGATTATCTTTGTAATATTGCAACAAACGGTCGGCATACTTGTTCATTCTAAAGAAGTAACAAGGTTCTTTAACTAGTTGAACCTCATGTCCAGAAGGAGCTTTTCCGCCGGTAACATTGCCATCTTTATCACGGTAAACTTCAGCCAATTGTGATTCAGTGAAATATTCCTCGTCATCAACTGAATACCAGCCAGCATATTCACCTAAATAAATATCGCCTTGTTTGATCAAGCGTTCAATAATCTTTTGGACAGCCTTAACGTGATATTCGTCAGTGGTACGAATGAACTTGTCGTTGGAAATGTCCAATTTCTTCCAGAGTTCTTTGATACCTTTAGCCATCATGTCCACGTATTCTTGTGGTTGCATGTGTTTTTCTTCGGCTTTTTGTTCAATTTTGAGACCATGTTCATCTGTTCCAGTTAGGAAAAAGACGTCGTAGCCTTCATTACGTTTGTAACGAGCTAATGTGTCCGCCGCAATCGTTGTATATGAGTTCCCAATTGTTAATTTACCTGATGGGTAATAAATGGGAGTTGTTATGTAAAATGTTTTTTTATCTTCAGTCAATATATTAACCTCCACCGCTTTCAAATTGATATTAAGTATAGCATTTTTTTATATTTGTGAAAAAACGTTCGTTGCATCATCCGTAATCATTAAACCTGTTGAATCCATGTGTAAATCTTCCTTATTGATAGCGACTAATTTTGCCTTAGGTGAACTGTATTCTAGTAAACCGGCGAACGGATAAACTTTGAAACTAGTTCCAACCACGACCAATAAGTCAGCTTTTTGAACCGCCAAAGCGGCATTTTGAAAGTTTTCAGGGTTAATATTTTCACCATACAGAACCGTCGTCCCCGGACGAATGATCCCGTTGTCTTCGTGATGTCGATAATCCTTCAAATACTGCTTGTAATCGAACTCTTTGCCACAAGTTAAGCAATGAATATTATCGTACAAGTTACCGTGAAATTCTATGACATTTTTTGCACCAGCTTTAGTGTGCAACTTGTCAACGTTTTGTGTCACGATAGCACCTTTTTGATTGGAAATTTCAGCCATCTTTTTATGAATGATATTTGGTTGTGCATCAGGAAAGTACATATTATGAACGACAAAATCGTGAAAAATATCTGGATGCTTGATTAAATTGTCGTGACTCAACATATACTCGGGCGGAAAATTAAATTTTTCCCTTTTATAGAGTCCATTCTTCGAACGATAATCAGGAATCCCCGATGGAACTGAAACTCCGGCACCCGTTAGAAATGTTACGAATTTTGCCTCTTTCAATAATTGTTTAAATTCCTCAATCTTTTGCACAAAAACTCCTCCTATCTAGTTAAAAATCTGACCTCTTCTTTCTTGAAAACATCTTCAATTTTATATTGATAGAATGCTTTATAAAACTCTGGTGTGACTTTATTAGGGTCGATATCTAGAGTTGTCACACTTTGTCCATCATTGATACCTAGCAAAACAAAGGCATCTTTACCAGTTGCACGATTCTTAAAAGCTGAATGTTTAACTTGGTAAACTTGATTCAATTCTAAACGCAATTGACGCTTGGAAAGTACCGGCGTAATATTCAAAAATTCGTGATAGCCTAAACCTTCATAGCCATTCTCTAGAATAACTTCATTGTAAGTATCAAGCGCGTTAACTAGAGCTCTTCTAAAGTGGAATGAATCACTTAAATCGTTAGCTTCAGCAATTTTGACCAAACGACTAGCATACTTGTATGAACTTGGAAATTCATCTTTCCACTCACTATCTTTGGCGTGTTCACCAAAAATAATACCATCGAACATGATCAAAGTCCGATAAAACCGCATATTGGCAAGGTCTAGTTGTACCTTCGGATTCAAAGCAGCATCGATACCTTTCAAGAACTCAGCCTTAGTTTCATCATTGTAAGTACCATCAGCTTGTTGTGACTTCAAAACCGAGACGTGTTCCAATGTTTCAAAAACTGAATTAGCGATGGCTAAAATTCGTCCATCATAGTCAGGCTTACCTGAAGTTACTGCACAACTGATACTTGGCTCGTCTGACAATTCTAGTTCAATATGATACAACTCATGTGCTAAAACGAAATCACGGAACTTTTCATTCGTGATAATAATCTTAATTTCGTCACCTTTAATTTCGTGACTAGCTTGGTCAAGTGTTAGAAAATCTTGATCCGAGTAATCAGCATAGATACTGATTTTCTTATTATTAGCTTGTTCAATCTTTTGCACCTGTTCTACAATATTAGTAGATAGATCACTATTATCTATTTGTTTCATTACTACACCTCATTCAAAGGAGATTTTTATATGGATATCAAAGTTGATTTACCCAACAATTTGTTGCCCGATAAATATGGCAAATACGCTGCTCCTGAAGAAATAAAAAATGGGAAACCTATTATCAGTTTCCCAATTCAATTATCTAATCTTCCAGCAGAAACAAAAACTATCGCTTTGACTTTTACTGATCCTGATTCAATTCCCGTCTGTGGATTTGAATGGATTCACTGGACTGCTGCTAATATTCCTAGTTCTCAAGTCATCCCTGAAAACTTCAGTCAATTAGCCAAAAATCCAGTCGTTCAAGGAAAGAATAGTTCTGCTAGTCCTCTACTTGACGGATCCGATGTTCCAACTGGATACAACGGTCCTAATCCACCCGATCAAACCCATGATTACATTCTCAAAGTGTTCGCACTAGATGATAATCTTGATTTGGAAAATGGTTTCTGGATGAATGAATTATTGCACAAAATGACTGGACATGTCTTGAGCAGTGCTCAAATTACCATTCCAAGTCGTGCCTAATTCACTCTTTCAAATGCATCTTATGAAAATAGTTAAAGACATAACCTTCTCGCACGCCAAAGTTTGAAAAACGAATTTCGGTCGAGGGGGTTTTTTTGATGATTTCTGAAATTATCAAAATTCCACCTAAAATAACTTCATAACGGCCATCACTCAATTCTTTGATTTGACTACGCTTTTCAACTGACAAATGAATCAACTTATCAAAAAGTTCATCAATTTGTTTAGTCGTGATCACCGAATTGTGAAGTGTCTTCTTTTTCTTATTTTCACGATTCAAAATACTCGTTACAGCCCGCAACGTACCACCTAAACCAACGAAGGTGGCATTAGTATTCATCCAACCTAGTCGATCTAGTCGTTCGTCAATATCTTTTCGAGCCGCTCTTAATTTTTCTTGTTTAATTGGATCACTCGCTAAATACAAATCCGAAATTGAAATTGCTCCAATCGGAATACTCAAGCCATGCTTTAAGCGTCCTTTCTTGGCTAAACTAATTTCACTGCTACCGCCACCAACATCGACAATCAGTGCGTCTTTTATCCGCATCGTACTTCTGACTGCCACGTAGTCATAATAAGCTTCTTCTTGCTCGTTGATGATTTCTAATTGGAGACCAGTTTCTTTTAAAACAGCAAAGATCAATTGTTCCTGATTCTTAGCCATTCTGACTGCTGCCGTAGCAATCAAACTAGTTCGGTCTACTTGGTACCTTTCAATTCGCGTTTGAAATTTCTTTAGAACATCAATTGTTTCTTCAATCTGTTCATTGGTCAAAAGTCGACTTTGGGTAATAGATTTGCCCAATCTAACCGGCTCACGCCAACGATCCAACGTTTTAAAACGATTCTTTTTTGAAGATCGATACACAGATGTTCTAATGGAGTTAGATCCAATTTCGATAACTGCTAACTTCAAATTACATCACATCCCATTGTATCAATTATATAAAAAAATAGGCCTACATAGTAGACCTATTTTTCACATAGCTAAGAAATTAGTTCATTTCTTAATTGTTTACGTTCATTAAAGAACTGACGATAGCCTAAATAGCAAGAAATAATTGAACCTAGACCAGTTGAAGCTAAGAGCATAAAAGTAACCATAATTTGGTATTTAATAGCTTTGACTGGATCAACTCCCGCAAAAATCAATCCGGACATCATACCTGGTAAACTAACCAAACCTAACGTCTTGATTGAATCGATCGTCGGTTGCATACCACTCTTGATACTATCGCGTAAAATATCGAGTGACGCCAATTTCACATCGGCACCCAAGGCTAATTTCTCAAGAATTTGTTGATGACGGTCGGTAAAAGTTTGCTTCATATTGCGGTAACAAAGGCCAATGGCGACCATGATGTTACTGGCAATCATACCGGTAACTGGAACTATTTGTTCGGGAATAAACTTGATTGAACCAGTTAAAACTAGTGTTCCTAAAGTAATTGTCGTTCCGACAAAAATCGCCAACAGTGACGACTGAAAAGCCTTAGGAATCCCATTGCCACGCTTACCAGCATTGTAGGATGCATTGATCACAATGATCACAAAACAAGCGGCTGTTAGCCAAATATCATCGGCTTTAATGACAAATTTCAAAATGTATCCCACAATCGACAATTGAACGATGGCCCGGATAACACCAATTAAAATATCTTTATTGATCTGTAATTTTTCAAAGTAACCAATCACTAACGCAACTAGAACTAAGACAAATCCCAACATTAAAGTAGAATTAGACACTGTTAAATTAGACATTTTGCACCATCCCATCTTTAATCGTAATCGTATCGTGTGAGGCTTCAATTTCTGACTCATCATGAGTAACGCGCAGAATTGTTACTCCTTGTTGATTAAACTGTTGTAACATTTCGTGGACAATTGTTTTATTTTCCACATCTAGTCCGGCGGTAACTTCATCAGTTATCAACACTTCCGGTGGAAAAATCAAATTTCTGATCAAGGCGATCCGCTGCTTTTCCCCACCAGAAACATCATTGACACTTTTATCAATGTAGCTTTCATCAAGATTGACCATCTTCAAATATTGCTTAACTTTTCCTTCATCAAATTCAAGATTTCGAACTTCAAATGGAAAGTTCAAATTCTCGCGCACGGTCTTACCAAACAGAGTTGGTTGTTGAAAAGCATAAGAAACACGTTGACGGTATGTAGTTGGCTCATAAGTTTCAATTCTTTTTCCATCGAAGATCACTTCACCGGATGTAGCGGAAATCATCGACGCTAAAATACGCATCAGTGTACTCTTCCCACTACCTGAAGGTCCAATGACCGTGATGTATTTGCCTTTTTCAATCTCCAAATTGATATGTTTAAGAATTTCTTTATCCCCAGCTGTATAAGATAAATCGTGTACCTCAAAAACTTTTTCCACAATATCACCTCTAAAAATCATTCTTAATTACCATTATCACAATTCTATTGTGCATAATCTATTTATTAGCTTACAAATATCCTTATTAATCATACAAAATTTACTATGTAATTGGTACTCAAAATACGAATAATATGACAGGGGGATGAAGTATGTTGTCCTCCATAGCAAAGCCGATTTTGGAGGCAACGTGCTGGGCACAACTTTGAGCTTTTGCAAAGTACGCAAAATCTCAAAGCTTGGTCTTATTCTAAGCGCTAAAGCACTAAGAATAATTTCACATCTGAGCCAAATCGGCTTTTATTCGGGACTGAATAACGGATCTATGGTTTATTTGCTTTCCATTCATTTAGGAATACCAATTCTATTCATATATAGTGTTTGATATTTTTATAATCAAATTGCTTACCTATTCAAAATAGAAATACCAACAGTATAAAAAAGAAGACATCACTAGTTTGCTGCAATTTCTGCATCTCTAGTAATGTCTTCTACTATTTTTTATGAAATTTTACTAATTAACATTCAAATGATTACAACGTATCCAGACTCTAAATCAGTTCTGCGTAAATTTTGAATAGAACCCATATCCCACTCAGAATTTACTGAAATAACAGCAAAGAATCGGATCCAGTCTGGAGCAACAGTTCTGGGAAATGCTCAGCCGTCAAATTCTAGTTAGCGATTCATCGGATCTCGTTCTAGTTTGGTTAGTGAGTTAGTGTAAATTGCCGTCCTCCGCACAATCCCTGTGATGAGCTGGAACGCTGCCGACGCTATTTTGAGCTTTTGCAAAGTACGCAAAATCTCAAAACTAGGTCTTTTCCTAATCGCTAAAGCGATAAGGAAAATATGGCGGCTGAGTCATCACAGGGATTGTGCTCCAGACTAGATTCCAGTTTTATTTTTTTATCTGTTTACCATAAAAATGGGAAAAACAAGAAGTCACTACTAATTGAAATACCATTAATAAAGCATTTCTGTAACTTTTATAACCAAACTAAGATGAGAACCGATTCATCGCTTACTAGAAGGCCGAACTTGGAGACCTTTTCCGGGTTTGAAAAAGGCTTCAAGTCGTGCGCACATTCTCCAGCAATTTCCCAGAAATGTTGCGGAAGACGGCATCTAACCACCATCCCCCAAAAAGAACCATCACAATTCTTTAATAGCTAATTGCACGTCTTCTTTGGGTATTCCAATTATTGATAAATTGGTTGATTCCCATTTGAGTCGTTTGGTTTGTCCAACAATCATTGTAATAGACATAATTCTTGTCATAGCCAGTTACAACTAAAGCGTGGTATGGGAAACCGTGGAGTGTGTTCCATGTTACGACTGGATGTCCAATATTGATTTGATATTTAACGGCGTTAAATGTTTGACCAGTTAAATCTTTGGCTGACCCGGCATATTTTTCCACAAGGCTCATCAAAGCTGATGGGAAAATTGTAATTCCGGTTCCGTCCCAAGGTTGTCCGATATAACCATAGTTAGGATCTCCGCTCCGTGGCATTTCTCTAGCCATTTGCATTTTATTAACTTTAGCACCGGCATATTGTAACATCATCGTAACTGCGGTAATTTCACAGCCATTTGGTAATTCTGGCCGTTGTGAAATCAATGGTACACCTGAAAGCCAGTTGGCTTCCTTGTATTGGCCGCTTGATTCAACTACATAATCTTGAGGCAGCCAAGTGTCCTTACCAACTTGATACCAATTCTTACCACCAAATTGGGCCTTACTATTTACTTTCCAACTACTTCCAGTTGGTAAATTATTTCCTAAATATACTGCCTTGTCACCAAAACCTTGAAAATCGTGAACACTAGCACCTTTTTTATAAACTACTGTTACAACTCCTGAGTATGGTTGAGCATAATCTTTATATGTTCCCGTTGTAGCGTCAACGTATTCGGTTGTAGCCACACGATAATATTGCTTATTATTGGCGTTATTAACTCGACGATAATCTGCTCGCCAGGCAGTATTTGCCATCAAGCGACGATTAGTGATCAAATTGCCATTATTGTCATACAAAGTGACTGTTTGGTTACCGATTGTGAAAACACCATTCACCGCTGTATCCTGATATGAATTTTGGACTTGAGTAGCTTGAGTCGTCGCATTTTGTTCTACTTGAGTATTTTCTGCAGTAGTTTGAGCTTGTGAATCAGCTTGTGTCGAAACAGAATTTTGTGTGCCGTTTTGTTTATTTGCTTGAACACTTTGAGTTTGGTCTGTTTCAGTTTTTGAGCTACTTTCGACAGCATCCCCTGATGTAGTTTTTGTTTGTGTAGCTTGTGAAACTGGTTGTTGTACTTGTTGCGTTGGTTGAGTTTCCTCTTGAACATTTGTTGTATCAGCTTTTACTACTGTTGTTGACAATAGGCAGCTAGATGCAAACAAAGTTGCAAAAAGTAATTGTTTTTTAATCCCCATAATATCCCCTTTCGAAAACAATTATGAGAGAGTTTACATTAAATTTCAATATGAAAAATTAGATACAATTTCTTCTGGATTTTGAGTATTGGGAGAAGTATGCCGTCCTCCATAGCAAAGCCGATTTTGGCTGGAACGTGGTGGGCACGACTTGAAACTACCGCAAAGTGCGCGGCATTTCCAAGCTCGGCCTTTCACTAAACGCTAAAGCGTTAAGTGAAATTTCACCACTGAGCCAAATCGGCTTTGCTATTCCGGACTGAATAACGGATCTATGATTTATCTGTTTTCCATTATTTTAGGAATATTAATTCTATTCATATATGATGCTTGGTATTTTTATAGTTTAATTGCTACCTCTATTCATAATAGAAAAATGAACAGTACAAAAAAGAAGACATTATTAGTCTGCTACAATTTACTGCATTTCTAGTAATGTCTTCCATTCATTTTTTATAAAATCTTACTAACCAAAATTCAATTGATCATAACGTATCCAGATCATAAATCAATTTTATGCTTACCTCGAATAGAACCGAATCCACTTCAAATTCCACAGAGACAACTGCAAAAACGTGAAATCCAGTCTGGAACAACAGCTCTGGGAAATGCTCAGCCGTGAAATTCTACTTAGCGCTTTAGCGCTTACGTAGAAGGCCAATCTTGGAGACATTTTCCGGGTTTGAAAATGGCTTCAAGTTGCGCCCACCGTGTTCCAGCATTTCCCAGAGCTGTTGCGGAAGACGGCATGCATCTACCACCAAACTAAAAAAAGAGCCAAACACTTAACGTATTCGACTCCATATCAAAATCAATATTATTTTGTTATTTCTTCGACTAGTTTTGCTTGAGCCTGTGCTTGGAACTCTTTTTGGGCTTGTTGCATAACTTGTTTTTGTTGGCTGCTTGTCATGGCAGGATTTGCTTGCATTGCTTTGACAACTGCTGCCTTAACGAAAGCTTCGCCTTCTTGTTTCATTTGTTGCTTGAATGATTTACTGCTCATTTTCTTTTGGAGTTGCTTAGCTTGGGTAGTTGTGAGAACTAACCAATCTTGACCAACCTTGAAGGTGTTCGTCTGTTTAACGAATTCTTTATTGTTGTCTGAAATGCCAAACAAGAAAGAGTAAAATCCATTCTTATATTTCCAACGTGTCGTTTTCTTCGTCAAGGTTGCATTTGCATAATCACCGGTCTTGACAATATTCTTGACGTGCAGATTAACTTTAGTTGTTTGAGGTTTCTTGGCTTTAGCGGTCGCTGGTGTACGGTAAACGTAGACGTTCTCTTTGCCACTAGTTCCCAAATCTTTTCTCAACAACAAATTGCTTCCCTTTTGAACCGATTGAATCTGTTGGGTCTTTTCGGTCGTAACTTTTTCCATTCCAAAATGATTGTATTCATTGGAAATCAACATTACTAAACCGACAATAAATAGTGCGATGAAGGTAAAACATAGACTGTAGCCGACTTTTTTATTCTTTAGAAAGACAGCGAAGAAATAGGCTAAAGCTGCAAAAATTAAAATTGAAATCAAAACCATTATTCTTCACCTGCCAATTCTGTCTTTTCGATTGTAACTTCTTTTGACTTAGCACTGCCCTTAACCATAAAGGTGATCAAGAATCCGACTAAACAGAAGAAGATGGCAACACCAAAGGCTGCATGGTAACCACTCAAAGTAGCACTGAAGAACTTATCTTGGTAGGCCAATGGAGTAGCCTTTAAAATTGATTGTCCGGGTTTCAAGTTGTTAGTTACATTAGTCAAGACACTGACCAAAATAGCTGTACCCATAGAACTGAAAACCTGGCGAACTGTATTATTAACAGCTGTACCGTGACTCATCAAGTTGAATGGTAAGGCGTTCATACCATCAGTTGTAACGGGCATCAAGACCATGGAAATACCAAACATCCGGATCATGTAAAGAACCACAATATCCAAGACTGGTGTTTGCTTAGTCAAGAACAAGAAAGGAATTGTTCCGGCTGTTAACAGGAACATTCCCATGCGAGCCAAATCCTTTGGTCCATACTTATCAAAGGCGTTACCAGTGATTGGACTCATAACACCGATCATCAAAGCCCCTGGGAGCAAAGTCAATCCAGAATGGAAAGCTGACATCCCTTTCACGATTTGAAGGTAAAGTGGTAGGACCATTTCAACACCAACCATCGCCATGTTAGTAACTGATGACAAGGCAGCGGCAATCGCAAATTTCTTTTCGGTGAAAACCCGTAATTCCAAGAATGGTTTGTCCATGTGTAATTGACGATAACCAAACAAGAGAATAAAAATGATACCAACAACGATTGAACCAATAACGGTCATTGAACCCCAACCGTCGTCACCGACAGATGAGAATCCATAAAGGATAGCACCAAAACCTAGAGTTGATTCAACCAATGATAATACATCTAATTTTGTACGATGTGTTTGAATAACTGGACGCATGAAGAAAAATGCTAAAATCAAAACTAAAATAACAATTGGAATGATCATTCCAAAAAGAGCTCTCCACTCAAAGTTATCAATGATGAAACCTGATAGTGTTGGTCCAATCGCTGGAGCCAATCCAATAACTAGACCACCTAATCCCATGGCGGCACCACGCTGATTAGTTGGGAAAATTGACAGCATTACCACTTGCATCAAAGGCATGGTAATACCAACACCAACCGCTTGGATCAAACGTCCTGCTAGGATAACCCAAAAGGTTGGAGCCACAAAGGCCATGATCGTACCGACTAAAAAGGTCGACATTGCGATAATATATAAAATTTTTGTACTGAAATTATTACTCAACCAAGCGGTAACGGGAATCATAATTCCGTTGACCATCAAGAATCCAGTTGTTAACCACTGAACATCAGAAGTTGTGACGTTGAATTCTTTCATCAAGGTTGGAAAAGCTGTTGTTAAAATTGTACCGTTTAAAACCGTACAGAATGTACCCACAAGAAGCACTAACACCAATAGATTACGGTTGAAAGGTTTCCCGTGTGCATCCACAATTGCTTTATTATTCGCCATAATAACAATATTCCTCTTCTCTTAATTTATTTAGTTGGTATTTCAATATCATCAAGATTTTTGTAAACCTTCATTAAAATACTATCTAATTCTTTTTGTTCTTCAGAAGTTATGCCTTTAAAAATCATGTCATTACTATCTTGAAAAGCTTTACGAACTTCACCATAAAGATTCAAGCCTGCGTCAGTAATTGTTACGATTTTCTTACGACGATTGTTAGGATCAGCCTGCCGGGATACAAATCCGCGATCCTCTAGTTTTTTCAAAGCACGCGCAATACTTGCGCCATCGAATAAAGTGATTTCTCCGAGCTTATCTTGGGTGCATTCACCATGCTTAAAGACAATTGCCAAAAGGATACTTTCAAAAGTATTCAAATCCTCTTTTTTCAAATAACTAGCAGCAATTCGCTTTTTGACCATCGTGTAACGCATGGCAAAACCAACCAAATTATAGTCGTCCACTTTATCACCTCATTTTTTTCAAAAAAACTTTTAATATTTTAGAACAAAAAATATGCTACACCCGACTCTTGATAAAATCAAGAGTTAAGCATAGCATTTTTCTGTAAAACTATTTTTATTTTCAGAAACTAGTCGAAATAGTTAACCCCAATGGCTTTTCTAACTTCAGATAAAGTTTGGTTAGCTACAATATTGGCATTTTCGCTACCTTTTTTAAGAATATCGTAAACACCAGGAATATCTTTTTCATATTCTGCACGACGGTTGCGAATTGGTTCGAGGATTTCTTGTAAGACATCATTTAAATAACGTTTAACCTTTACATCCCCTAGACCACCAGCTTGATAGTGCTCTTTAAGTTCGGCAATCTTTTCCTTATCAGTTCCGAAAGCATCAAGGTATGTGAAGACAGTGTTACCTTCAATCTTACCGGGGTCTTCGACGTGTACGTGATTGGGATCAGTGTACATTGACATAACCTTTTTTGTCACCTCATCAGCTGAATCTGACAAGTAGATGCAATTGCCCAATGATTTACTCATCTTGGCGTTACCATCGATACCAGGCAAGCGTCCTTGACCCTTTGGTGGGAAGACTCCTTCTGGTTCAACTAATGTATCAACGTTATAAGTGTTGTTGAAAGTACGGACAATTTCACGAGTTTGTTCCAACATTGGTTCTTGGTCGTCACCAACTGGAACGGTATCAGCTTTGAAAGCTGTAATATCGGCTGCTTGGCTGACTGGATAAGTTAGAAAACCGGCTGGGATACTTTGACCAAAGCCTTTTTGCTTAATTTCTGATTTAACGGTTGGATTTCTTTCCAAACGAGAAACGTTGACAAGATCAAGATAATACATTGTTAATTCGTTTAAAGCAGAGATTTGTGATTGCACTAAAATATTAGTTTTACTTGGATCGATGCCGACTGACAAATAATCAAGGGCAACTTGAACTAAACTGTTACGAACTTTTTGTGGATCACGAGCATTATCCGTCAAGGCTTGCATATCAGCAATCATGATAAACATCTTGTATTTGCCTTCATTTTGTAACTTCACACGGTTTTTCAATGAACCTAAATAGTGACCAATGTGTAACTTACCTGTGGGACGATCACCTGTTAAAATTGTATTTGTTTTCATGTCTTTTCCTCCATCGATTCACTAAAACAAAATCGGGGTACAAAAAAAGCGCCCATTGTATTACAATAGGACGCTTGCACGTGGTGCCACCTGTTTTGTAGAAATTTTTCTACCACTCTTGGCGCTAAGGGAGCTACCCGTACCCATTTCCTAAAACAAGGTCGATAGCTCTTGCAGCCTAGAAGCTATTCTCTGAAAGCAACTACTTGAATTAGTACTTAAAAATGATTATGCTTTAATGTACTTTAATTGCTATTAGCATAATGAAAAAACGACAAATTGTCAACGAGGGGTATTTTTAATGACGATTAATCAATCTAAACAAGACGAACAAAAACGCGTTGATATTGTTGCCGAAAAAATTGACGACAAAATCGAAAAAATTACACAGAGTATCGACCAAGCTCATAAAGAAACTCACCGAATCGAACGAAACTACGGTGAAAATACTAAGGTCAATACTACCGAAGTCGATGACCAAATGGAAACTAACGCTTCCGTTCAACAACAGAAACAATTAGTTGCCTTAGCTGTCGAAAATGAAAATATTTTAAATTCTAATAAGTTAAAACTAGAAAACCTACAAGGCTCACCTTACTTCGGCCGCATCGATATCGTCGAAGATGGCGAACTCGATACGCTCTACATCGGGACCTCAACTCTACAAAGTGACGACGGTGACTTCTTGATTTATGACTGGCGAGCTCCAGTTTCCGGAATTTACTACAACGGAACCTTAGGAAAAGTAACTTACCCTACTCCAAACGGAACAGCCGAAGTTGAATTAAAGAAAAAGCGCCAATTTCAAATCGTTCACAATAAGATTCGCAACATGTTCGATACAAACGAAACCGTTGGCGATGAAATCTTGCAGTCAGTATTGAGTGAATATAGCGACGAATATTTAAAGAGTATCGTGGCAACTATTCAGCATGAACAAAACGTCATCATTCGTGACACACGTTCCGATATTTTGCTAGTTCAAGGTGTCGCCGGGTCCGGGAAGACTTCGGCAATTTTGCAGCGAGTTGCCTATTTGCTCTATCACTCTCGAGAAACGATGAATGCCGACAATATTGTTTTGTTCTCGCCTAACAAGTTGTTCAGCAATTATATTTCCGAAGTTTTACCTAGTCTGGGTGAACGTAACATGCGCCAAGTTACCCTCAATGAGTTTCTATCGCTACGTTTGACCGGTGTGCAAGTGGAAACTTTGTTCGAACGTTACGAAAAAGACGAGCGCAATTTACCCGAAACAACCGTCAAGATGCGGCTTTACAAGGAAAGTGGAGCTTTTCTGGAGAAATTAGGACAACTGGAAGATGAACATCCCGATCACACACCTTATTTTGAGGATGTAATCTTTGAAGGTAAACCATTCTTTACCAAGTCAGAAATTGAGTCCGTCTATCAAGCTACTAATCCGGCTTACCACATCCCTGACCGCTTCTTACAGACTAAAAACGCTTTGATCAAACAACTTCAAAAACGCATCCATGAAGACCGCAACGAAGATTGGGTCCAAGCTGAAATCGACAACTTGTCTGATGAAGATTTTCAACAAATTATCACAGATCACAATATTGAAGAATCGACTAACCAACGTGAAATCATCGCCGAAGAATTCCTCAAAGAACGCTATGCTCCAATCTACAACGCTTTGATCAACAACTACTTCTTCAATCCTTACAAGGAATATCTATTTTTACTTGGTAAACTCGATCAAAAACTAGTTTCTGAAAGTGTCTGGCAAACGATGATTGAATCAATCGACCACAACATCGAAACCCACAAATTGAGCCTCAGTGATGCCGTGGCAATTCTCTACTTACGTGACTTCATAACCGACGGTGGGGTCAACCGCAGTATTCAACACATCTTCATCGATGAAGTCCAAGATTATACGATGGCTCAACTAAAATACATCGAACACGCCTTTCCTAATGCTAAGATGACCCTCTTAGGCGACCGTTCTCAAGATGTTTTAACTAGTTCTTATCGAAGAAATGATTTAGTGACTGAAGTTAATGAACTGTTCAAAAAGAAACGCATCACCACGATCACTTTAAATCAAAGTTATCGTTCAACTGCTGAAATCACTAACTTTGCTAAGAAGTTATTACCTAACGGCGATGAAGTCAAAGCCTTTTCCCGTCAAGGTGAAGAACCTGTTATTAAGGTTTTCAACGACGACAACTACTACTATGGACTAAAAGAAACTGCTAAAGCCTTGAACCAAAAATATGACACCGTAGCCATCCTTGCTCGTAACCAAGCTCAAGCAGAACAAATCTACACACACTTTAGTGACGAATCAATCGTGACATTGGTAGATGCTAACTTCCGTTCGATTCCTAAAGGGATTTTGATCCTACCAATTTATTTGGCTAAAGGATTAGAATTTGATGCCGTAATTGGACATGACATCTCTGCCAAAAATTATCCTGATATGCGTAGTACTGATGTCTTATACACCATCTGCACCCGCGCCATGCATAGTTTGACACTTTGTGTCGATCAACAAATTTCTCCATTGCTAAGCGATGAACCTACCACTCTGATTTCCAGACAAGAAGTCGGACCAAGTGGTGAATAACAGCAAAAATAAATAGCCCTGTGGTGATCTTCACCACAGGGCTATTTTTCTTAATATGACTTTTCCAAGTCACACTCTTTAAATAATTATCGTTCCAATAAAAGCACTAACCATCGCAACGAAAATTGCCATTTTTTCATCTTTAGTATACAAGTAAGTCAAAGCATAGCACCAACCAAGTGCCATCATCATGAAGAATTGTAGTAGTGAACCTGGCAAACCAATCAAGCCAGCAATCACTCCACTCAAGATAATTCCCATAACGGCACTGTAAGCTGAACTATCTCTGAAAAAGTAATTAAAGAAAAATCCAGTTTGAACTAACTGTTGTTGAATAGCTATCACAAAGACATTAGCGACCACATTGAAAATAAAGACTTTCTGATCTGAACTCATAACATCATCGTTGACAAATTTTGGTAAATTACCCGTAATTTGTAAATAGCTGACCAAGATTCTCAAGGCGCAAGCCATGACGATCATCAAACTGATGAAACCAATGTTAGAGACTAGTGAATATGCAAATCCAGTTGCCGTATCAGAAAAAGAATCTTCTTCACGGATATATTTTCTAATCATCAAAAATAGCGTTACAATTCCTACAATAAAAAATAAAATAACTAGAAAAATATTTAAACCACTTTTAGTTGCAGCATGGTTTTTCAATATCAAAGTTACGATAGAAAATGCAATCCAAATTAAATATCTAACAAAATCAGTTCCTGGGGATTCTCCTACTCTCATAATAAATTCTTCCAATCAATAATTTTACTTTGTCATTATATCATACGCTAATACTTCATTTTAGGGACATTTTACATTAGAATTGAGAGAGTTATTTATGGAGGGCTGGCCCATTGAATAAAAAACAACATATCTTTTATCTGGATTTCATTCGCGTGATAGCTATTCTGTTAGTTATCTTTATTCACGTTTCCACAGTCGACACTTTAAAACACATTGGAACGACCGACTGGCAAATTATCAAGATGCTCAACCATTTCGCGCACATCAGTGTGCCAATTTTCTTCATGATTTCCGGCGCCTTGATTCTCAACAGTCCCAAGACTTTGTCACTCTCATACACCTGGAAAAAGCGAATTCCAAGGGTAACCATCCCCTTTTTGATCTGGTCAATTATCTTGCCCACTGCGGCCTACTTAACATCCAACCAAATCAGTGATCACGCATACTGGAATCGGTTGAAATTCATCATGAGTAAACCCACATCACCTGTTCTTTGGTTCATGTATCCTCTGATTGGAATTTATATTTTATCGCCAATTATTAAAACTTTTGTTGATAACGCCAGCATGAAAATGTTGATGTACGCCACAAGTGTTTGGTTAGTCACCTGTTCCTTAATTCCTTCAGTCAATGTCATGATGGGCAAAGATATGAAACATGTCTTTCAAATCTCCCCAGTTTCTAGTTTCATGCTGGTCGGCGGTTTCGTTGGCTACTACATTTTGGGGTACATCCTCAGCAATATCAATCCAAAAAAGATCAGTACATTGGCGTTATTAGTCTTGTTCATCGGCATTGCCACTTTTGGTAATTTCTTCTCCGAATCAGTTCCCAAGACTTTTGACACTAATAACAGCTACTACGTAACTTCACTGTTCATCCCGATAATGTCTCTGGCAGCCTTTGTTCTCTTACAAAAATTAGGCTTGTGGATAAAATCCAGTGGCGTCAAAAGTTTCTTTGAATTCATGTCACCTTTAGTCTTCGGAATTTATTTAATCCACAACTTAGTAGTCTTTTACGTCGAACCATGGTTCTTCAAGAACATTGATTTACGTGGTATCCCGGCAACTTTCGTTAGATATTTTATTGTAATAATAATTTCAACTGTTATCATCTGGTTCCTGAGTTTAATTCCCGGAATCAACTACTTACTAACCGGACATACCAGAAGAAAAAAATAGCCGACTCCTTTTGGAATCGGTTATTTCTATAGCTTAATTAGTCTTTTCTTGGTTTAATCCCTTTTAATAAAAAACCCAAAACAATCAAAAGAATACCAGAAATTGTAGCCAAAACACCAGATGTAGCACCAGTTTGAGGCAACTTCGCAGCATTGTCAGAACTATCATTAGCAGGAGTTTGTGATTCATTCTTATCACTACCAACAACATCAGGCAAGACGCCTTCACCTAATTCACTTGAATCATTTGAATTTTCAGAATTACCTTCAGATCCACCATTAGTGATGAGGTTACCGTCACCATTTTCTTCTGAATCCTTGTCTTCGGATTCGTTATCTTCATTTTCAGAACCTGTTTCTTCACCTGACTCAGAATCTTCATCTTCGTCATCTTTGTCGGTATCAGGTTCCTTTGGATCTGTACCCTCGTTACCACCGTTAGTATTTTCATCGGGTTCTTCAGGTTCTGTGCCCTCATTGCCTTCGTTACCATTATTGTTATTCTCGTCGGGTTCTTCAGGATCCGTGCCCTCATTGCCTTCATTAGTATTTTCATCGGGTTCTTTGGGATCGACTAAATTACCATTATCATCAATATCTTTTTCTTCATTTTCATCGGGTTCATCAATATTAGAACCATCATTTTCGTCGGGTTGATCTGGCTCTCCAGGCAACCAATCAACTTCACCAGGGATAGTAACTGGCTTTTCAAACTCAGTTTCAATATCAGAATTATCTTGTAAATCCCATCTATGAGTTTCTCCACCTTGTACATTCACTTTATCGGCAACTATATTTCCATCTAAATTATGATGAATATTTATAGTTGCATCTGGTGCCAAAATGCTTCCCTGGAACGGTCTATTAATTTCAATATCTCCAGCATACTGATTATTAGATGTTGTACTATCATAGAAATTCCATAATAAATGGTTATCATCAAAATACTCAGTTTCCTGATTAGGACGCTCTTTGTTATTACCACCGATACCATCATTAAAAATCAACTTAATCTGGGAATTAATATTAATCGGAGCTTCTCCTTTAGAATCCACGTTAATAATTACAGAAGTCCCTCCCTTGTCGGATGAAAGTCCAGCAATAGTTATAGGCGTATCCATTTCTAGCGATTCTTTATCAAGACTAATAATAATTTTATTATTAGTTGGTTCAAATTCTTCTAAATTAATTACTCGTTGATTACGATCAGGAAAATTATCATTTGAGATATTGGCCGTTATATGGCTATCAGCTAAGTTTTGAGAATTTCCCTCAAGCTTTTCCAAATATTTACTAATATCTATATAAACATTTGAACCTTTATCCTGATAAATTTCATCATTATCCAAGTGATCAATTTTTATATTATTGACACTAGGATACTTTTCGTTCCCATCACCACTCTCATTTCCTAATTTAACATCGTTATTAACACCAAAAATTACTTTGTTATACCTACTGTCTGTTTTACTGACAAATGAACTATTTGCTAAATTATGTACATTCTGAATATATGAAATGTCCGTATCAACATGACTTTCTGAAGAATTAATTATATTAGTTCCAAAGTTTACGTTTCCATAAAGATTTCCAGCAACAACATTTCCATTTGTATGTGCATTTAATGATGCCTCATTGGCAAAAATATGAAAATTTGAGGCATACCCTAATGGATTATTAGGCTCTTCTTGGCCAAAATCCTTTTGGATTGTTTTACCATCTTGTACATTATTATTTTCTGATTTTACCAAAGTATTTTGTTTTTGATTACCTGTACTTTGAGTTGATTGCACAGAAGTATTTTCACCATCAATACTATTTTGATTACCGGCACTTTGAGATTGTACAGAATTATTTTTACTGTCAATACTATTTTGATTACCAGCACTTTGAGCAGTAGCGGCACTATCAGTGGTACTTGGAACCTCATCAGCTTTAACATTATTTGCGCTTATCCCCGTTAGTACAACTGCACTAATTGCAACGCATGATAAAGCCCATTTTTTCCCTTTTCTCATTAACATAATTAACTAAAATCTCCCTCGTTGAGTTTAGAATAATTATTATTATCTAATAAAACTGGTAATAATTTTATTTATGAAAATTATTACTCTACTCTAATTTATTGTCAAATAACGATTTATTTTATGATAACTCTCTTGAGATATAGTACGTAAGTTCTTTAATGTCAGTGAAAGTAAGCGTAAACACTAATTATCATGCCATATATTTTATTTTAATTAATTGACTAAATAATATTTTTCAAATTAGCCAACAATTTTTCTTTTATCTCGATTTAAAATAAACAATTGCGAACCACAGAAGATCAGAACTAGTCCGGTCAATAACAAATCAATTCCTTTTGAAACTATCGATACTATTTCAGTGAATTCCTGATTAATGGCTGGTACCAGTGATAAATATATGTAAACCACAACTAACGGAATTGCCACCGCTAAATAAATAATCGTATACACGTAACTTTTATTAATGATCAGGCCTAAATCTAGGTCAAATTGCTGAGTCTGAATGTCCATAATGTGGAAATGCTTATCAATCAGGAAAATCAAAACTAAAGGATAAAGGCAGAATAAAATATTGTAAAAAAATTGCATAATCATCTCTCCGTTCACTTAATAAGCCAACAATATCGATTAACAAAATTTTGAGCAATAGCTTTTTACGATAATTTTATTTAGTTACTTTTTATATGAAGGTAATTATTGATTGCCACTTTTATTTTCATAGTAAACAAAAAGAATCCGAAATGTTTTCAATAAACACTTCGGATTCTTTTACTATTTAGAGCCATCTATCGGATTTGAACCGACGACCCCCACCTTACCATGGTGATGCTCTACCTATCTGAGCTAAGATGGCAAATCACTCTCTACATTTTACCAAATTAGTTACATGTAGAAAATGGTTTTAGTTAAAAAGCCTCAATAATTTCTGATAACCCTGTCGCAAAGAAAAAGAATGCTAACAAGAAGACAATAAAATCTCCTGCTAAGACGGGATTAAATAGCAAGATTACTGCAAACAATAGGTTCAGCAGCGCTACAATCACAATCAGGATATAATATTTTCTGCCAAAGAAATGGTAAAAACGAGCTGTGAAAATTTGGAACACTGCATCCAACAAGAACCAGATTGCAAATAAATAAACGATAGCTGCCACGCCAACTTGAACGTGGGAAATGAAAATAATACCGATAATAATATCAACGATTGCACTAAAAATCGTCCAACCGCTTCTAACGCCAAGAAATCTAGTCATCTGAGAACCGAACCATAATTGATATACTCCACGTAAAATTGCAAAAAATCCGAATATTACGGCGATGGTAGACAAACTACGCAAAGGATACCAAATGACTAAATAACCAGCGTACAAAGAAATTAATCCGATAATGAAACCGAACCAATCAAAACGTCGCTTTGGTTCACTCATAAATCTCTCCTCCTTTAAAATCCAGTAATTATTTTACCATTTAGAGTTATCAAAGTTGAACAATATGCGCTATAATATAAGGGCTAATAAAAATATTAGGCTAAACGAAAGGTTGTAAAATTGTCACCTAACAAAGAAAATTATTTAAAAACTATTTACGAACTAAATTATGATTTCACTAAAATCACTAACAAACGTATCTCTGAAATCATGAATGTTTCGGCACCTTCAGTTACTGAAATGCTGAATTCTCTATCGAGTGAAGGTTATTTAACTCATTCCCCTTACAACAAAATTGTTTTAACACCTAAAGGGAATAAGGTTTCCGAAAAGTTAGTAAGAACTCACCGTCTCTGGGAAGTTTTCCTACACGAATGTCTTAAATACCCTGTTGATAATGTTCACCACAATGCTGATGCTTTGGAACATGCTTCAGATGATGGCTTGATTGACCATTTAAACGATTTTCTCGACCACCCTCAACGTTGTCCACATGGTGGAATTATTCCTGGTAACGGCCAAGGAGAGACCGATGCTGACGATAAATTGCTCAGCATGATTCCTGATAATACCAAAGTGCAAATCGTCCGTGTTTCCGATAATTACGACTTTCTTCAATACTTTGGAAGTTTGAATTTGGAAATTGACGATACGATCACCGTTTTAAAACATGAAAAATTCGATAACTCATTGGTCGTTTCTAAAGAAGATGGTTCAAAATTGACCATCGGTGCCAAGGCTATCGACTATATCTTTGTTGAATTGAGATAAAAAAAATCCGTGATGAATTAAATCATCACGGATTTTTTTATTTTCTTTCATCAGCAATTTTATGATAAAACGATGCTAAAACCAGTTGTTCGTAAGGCTGCAACCAGACTGATAACAGTTCATGCGTGAAAGCATTCAAAATTTCCCAGAAGAAGAATTCTACGCAAATGGAAAAGAAAGTCCATTTGTAGCCACGCATCACGATTGAACTGCGACTGAAACTTGAAAATGCCATACGGATAGTCCATGTTCCTTGATCTTTTTGATCATCTCGAAAAACTAAAAAAGCTTGCGAGAAAATCACTAAAAACCAAATCCCCGGAATGACATAGAGCATGAATCCGGCTTCTAGAAACAAGCCGAATAACGCCGTTATGAATAAAACCGGGAAAAAGTAACGTCCTGAAAAAGCTCGTAAACTATCTTTGATTGCATTGATCTCTACATCAGGATTGCGGAACTTATCTACTAAGGCATAAGAAATTCCTGCACAGACCATTACAAAGAAGAAAAAGAAAGCATAGACAGCAACATTACTTTGGGGCGTCAGGCTTAGCATATATTGAGCTGCCGACGACGGGTCATTAGCTAAATTAGCTGAAATTTCTTGGAGTCTTTGACTTGCTTGTTCAGGATCAGCCAAATTTACGTTCAAATTTGACATCCAAGTATGATAAACCTGCATCCCAAAATAAACTGCTAAAAACCTCAACAAAATGGGAATAATATTCAGTGAAATATTCCCTTTAATATCTTTTAAGAAAGCACGATGTGCATCCCTTCTAATCTCTAAAGCTGATATATTGTTCGCGTTATTCATTATATCCCTCACATTAATAACGCCATTATAACAAAGATGAACGTACAGTCCTAACTCAATTGATAGTGATTGGGGCTTTCGTCGTTACAACGGTCAAAAGATTCTGAGCATCAGGCTTAATTTGATAGGTTTCACCTTGTTTTTTATCGTCATAACGAACATAGCCATTTTCAGAAGTTAAGTCCATCCCCTCAACTGTTAAATCTTGAGCATTGAATTTACCTGAACTGTACATGCGAAACTCATTTTTATTCATCATAGTTGTTTTCGAAATCGAAATTTTACTGTGATTAGCCATAGCTTTTAATGTATCAAAGTTTGATTCTTTTACTATCAAATCAGATTCATCCATGTTGATATTAGACTTTAAAAAAGTAGTATTGGTTGCTTCAACGCGTGAATAAGCATTTGCAACAATATTAGCGTTACTCAATTTTGTATTGATCAATGTCAAATTAGTATCGTACATGTTCAATTTTTCAACATTATCGACCGTTACGTCACTCATATAAATATTAGAGTCATAATCCATGTCTTTTACAGACTTAACGAAATTTTTTATCGTTATATCATTCATCCGAATATAACCATTAGAAACTCTGATGTGAACATTATCCAGTGCCTTATCCATTGGTACCGTTATGGTCACACGAGCTCGATTAATTGCATCCACGCCAATACCGATAGTCCCATTCTTTTGGTTTTGACCAGTAACTGTCAAGGTATCACCTTTTTGT
This sequence comes from Companilactobacillus suantsaicola, assembly GCF_004745525.1. GTDB lineage: Bacteria > Bacillota > Bacilli > Lactobacillales > Lactobacillaceae > Companilactobacillus > Companilactobacillus suantsaicola. The sequence continues at coordinate 35,630 of NZ_RKLY01000011.1, forward strand.
TCATGTCTAGGCAGCGATGAAGCATCTCCAGTCATACGGATTTTATAGCGATCACCTAAACGAACACTAACATCCATATCTTTACCTTTAAGATTAATGTTTTTGAAATCATTCAAAGGGTCAGTCGTATCAACTTTAGTGACAACTTGGAAACCATGGTTCCAGACGACTGACTTATTGCCACCCATGATAAAGCCACCGAGTAACAACAAACCACCGACAATCAGTAAATAAAAACCTGTTACGAAATACTTACGCATTTTTTTGTTCCCCTTTCATCGGAGTTTTTCGACCGTGAAGTAACTTCTTTCCTAACCAGCGGAAGAAAATAACGATCACACTAAAGAACCACTTAAACAATGCAATGGTAATTGGAATCAAGAAGAAATCTACACCAAGAACTAACAAGCCCATTCCTACATAGAAGATGGCTGTTGGGAATGACTGGAAGATGACCCAAAACCCCATAAAAATCAGGCCGATTCCGACGATCACCGAAGCAGCAACTAAGAAAAGGAATAACAAAATAAAGAAGATTCCCAGACCAACGACTAAAGCTAGCATCAAAATAATAATTAAAGCGATGGGAATCGCAACAGGAGATGCCATCAAAGCTAATAGGACTAAACCGATCATCCCTAAATTCTTTTTAGCTCGTTCGTTTCCTGACAATTGACCATTGTTAACATTTTGATAGTTTTCTTCTGACATTTTAATCGAATAATCCGTTAAAACTTTGCGGGCTAAATTTTTGGGAGTCCCCAATTCGTTGATAATCGCATCTGAAGTTTGTAAATTAGCATCAGCGATGTATTCACGATAAAATTCAACAACATCATTTTGTTCCGTTTCACTCAATTGATGCAAATAAATCTTAAATTCATCAATATAAGCATCTATTACTTTATTCTTCATTTTTCCCCTCCAAGATAGAATCAGTAGCGTCCTTTAAATCTTGCCAATTCTTCTTAATTTGTTCTAGTTGCTCAACACCTAAATCAGTAATCTTATAATAACGGCGGTTGCGACCTTCATACGCTTCGTCATAAGTACTCAACCAACCTTCTTTTTTTAAGCGACGTAAGATGGGATACATTGTCGATTCGGAAATTGGAAATGACTTTTGCACTTCCCGCGTAATCGCGTACCCGTAATAATCTTCTCTCGTGAGCAGAGCTAAAACAGAACCTTCAAGAATCTCAGTTGATACCTGAATTGCCATAATATCTCCTCGTTTCTATTATATTATACGTCGTATAATATAATTTCATGAATAATATTATTATAGTTTATAGTATATGTCAATTTAAAATAAAAATACTTGACTTTAGTTTTCATAGGACGTACGATAATTTCAACATTTTAAAACAAATATAAAAAACGACGACAGAAGAGTAATTGAGCAAACTGGTCCAGAGAGTCAACGGTGGTGGGAGTTGTCCCAGTCCTCGATGAAACACATCTGTAAGTTAAATGATTGAAGTCACAGTAGGTCATTTCGGTAGCACCGTTAAAGCTGAAGTTCTTGTAACTTCATGAGTCTAGTATCGTGAGATATTAGAAATCAGAGGTGGTACCGCGAAAATTCGCCCTCTTGGTCTTTTGACCGAGAGGGTTTTTCTTTTTTTTGAGTACGACAGTTGCAAGAACTTCTTGAGGTCGGCATCGTGAGGTGTTGACGAACTAAGGTGGAACCACGTGAAAACGTCCTTTAGCAATTTTGCTAGAGGACGTTTTTTTTATATTTGAAAGGGGAATTAATTATGATCAATTATATTTTTGAAATTTTACCATCGCTATTAGATGGCACGATGATGACTTTAAAAATTTTCTTTTGGACTTTGGTTTGTTCATTACCACTAGGAATCTTAGTTTCGTTAGGAAGAAGCTCAAAGTTCAAACCCTTGAGCTGGCTTATCTCGTTTTACATTTGGGTAATGCGGGGCACACCTTTACTACTCCAACTGATTTTTGTTTTCTATGGCTTGCCAAATATGCCGTTTTTCCCAATCGTTTTTGAAAGATACGACGCTGCTTTATTTGCTTTTATCCTCAATTACACAGCCTATTTTGCCGAAATCTTCCGTGGTGGTTTTGGAGCAATCGACGAAGGACAATTTGAAGGAGCTAAAGTGCTTGGTTTGAATTATTGGCAAACAATCCGGACGATCATCATTCCACAAATGGTCAAAATTGTTCTCCCTTCAATCGGTAATGAAGTTATCAACCTTGTCAAAGATTCATCACTAGTCTACGTCATCGGTTTAGGGGATCTACTTCGAGCCGGAAATATTGCTAGTTCACGAGACGTTACCCTCTTGCCACTAGTCTTAGTCGGAGTGATTTACTTGTTGTTGACACTAGTTTGCACCTGGCTACTCAAAGTACTCGAAAAACGCTTCAGTTACTACCGTTAGGAGATAAAAATCATGTTGAAATTAGAGAATATTACAAAAAGTTTTGATGGCAAAACCATCCTTGATAATTTAAATTTAGAAGTCAAAGACAATTCGATTTTGAGTATCGTTGGTCCTAGTGGTGCCGGTAAAACAACCTTGTTACGTTGCATCGCCGGTTTGGAAAAAATAGATTCTGGAACTTTTGTTTTAAACAATCACCCATTTGATCCCTACGATGAGTCAGAAAAAGAACGGGTCGTTGGTGTCGTCTTCCAAGATTTCAATCTATTTCCACATTTGTCGGTGATGGAAAACATCGCCTTGGCCCCCAAACTCGTTTTGAAACAAGACAAGACGACCATTCAAAAAAAGGTCACGAAACTTCTTGACCAATTGGGACTAACTTCTTTAAAGGACCAATATCCGTTTGAGCTTTCCGGCGGTCAAAAACAGCGTGTTGCTATTGCTCGAGCACTTGCCATGCAACCACAAATTCTTTGTTACGACGAACCAACTTCAGCGCTTGATCCAAGTTTGCGTGATACAGTCGCCCAAGTGATTTTAGATTTGAAGAAAACTGGTATTACTCAAATCGTCATCACCCATGATCCTGATTTTGCCAAAAAGATTGCTGATCAATTGCTTGAAGTCAAACCATTAAATAATTAATCAAAGGGGGATTAATAATATGAAGAAAAAAATTTTAATTTTAATTGCACTACTATTTTTTGCCCTTGGATTATCTGGTTGTTCGACGAATCAAAAATCAATTGCTCAACAGGCCAACACGGCTGATACTTGGTCGCACATCAAAAAAAGAGGTCGGGTCATTATCGGTTTAGACGACACTTTTGTTCCGATGGGCTTTCGTCAAAAAGACGGTCAACTGGTCGGTTATGACATTGATTTAGCTAAAGCCGTCTTCAAAGAATATGGCATTGAAGCCGACTTTCAACCAATCGACTGGAATATGAAAGAAACTGAACTCAGAAATCGGACGATTGACTTAATTTGGAATGGTTATACGATTACCCCAGAGCGAGAAAAACAGTTGGCCTTTTCAAGACCCTATATGGCCAATCGCCAAGTTTTGGTGACTAAGACTAAAGAAAATATCACTAGTTTTAAAGGAATGAAAAATAAGACTCTTGGTGTCCAAACGAGTTCCTCCGGTGCTAGCTTGCTCGACCAGAAACCAACGATGCTAAAAGACTATATCAAAAATAGAACTCCGGTCTTGTACGATTCCTTTAATAACGCTCTGATGGATTTGGACAATGACCGAATTCAAGGACTATTGATCGATAGCGTTTATGCTGGCTACTATATTAGTAAGGAAAAAGATCCTGCTTCTTATCGAACAGTCAGCGGTGGCTTTACTGGCGAAGACTTTGCTGTTGGAATTCGCAAAGGTGATAAAACTTTGAAGAAGAAAATCGATCAAGGCTTACAACAATTAGCCAACGATGGCACACTCCAAAAAATCAACAAGAAATGGTTTGGTAATTCTGACAATTCACTAATCAAACCAACTAATAAAAAAAGCAGCGACTAATTTTAGTCACTGTTTTTTATTTCCATTTCAACAAATTGATCAATAATCTTATCCAAAAGTTTTTTATTACGTAACTGCCCTACCCATTCGGGATTTACACAGTCATTTTGATGTAAACAACTAGCTAAAGAAGCGGTGATACTGGCAACGGTGTCGGTATCGTCTCCCAAATTGACCGCCAAAAGAATCGCTTCATCGATTGAATCAGTATTTAAAACACACCACAGACAGGCATGCAAAGTGTCAACTACATAGCCAGTCGATTTGATGTCTTCGCGATTGGTCTGCTTAAATCCGTGTTGAAAAATGGCACTGAACTTCTTGAATTCATTCAACTCTTCCGGGTAGTTCTGTAAATTATTTTTCAAGTGGTCTGGTAATTTTTGTAAGATTTCAGTTAAATTCTCGCCATTTAATAAGAAATGCAAAATTTCTAGGTAGATGAAACTAGCCATCACACTTCGAGGATGCCGGTGAGTCAAGCAAGTGTGATTTCTCGTCAGCTCTAAGCGATATTTTGTTTGCTCAACATTACGCAGATGAATTGCCAAAGGCGCTAAACGCATCAAAGCACCATTGCCGTTGGCATAAACACTGGGGTCACCGCATTCTAAAGCTGGATAATGATTGATCGACCAATTACGAATCGACTTGGCACAACCTTGACCGATTCCAAAAGCTTGCCCATCAGGAGTATATTTATTTCTAAACATGTAATCTTCAAATTTTTGCATCAATTGCTCGTAGTTGCCGTGTTCCACTAAATTTTCCATCAATGGCAAGGTAAAAGAAGTATCATCTGACCAGCTTCCGGGAGCTTTTTCCCAAGTTCCATTGCCTATCATTTTGTCAACGTAGTAAGTGTCACGCTTCGCAAATTCCACGGGTACCCCCAAGGCATCCCCGACAACTGCCGCATATAAAATGTTTTTTAAGTCGAGCAAATTATCACCTCTAAAAAAATACTGAGGTCAAAATTGGCCTCAGTTTATATTAATAGATTTTAGAATCCCATCTATAGCACGTAGTCCCTAGAATATTAATAGGATGAAAGCCAAAAAGATGCCGAACACTGCCAGCAGATTGACTCTCTTTCTATCATCACGAACTTTTTTAAATTTATTCTTGTTCATAATATCATTCCTCCGTGCCACTTTCGTTATAACATCATCTTTATCCCCTGAAAAGATATCTTAATAAAAACTTTTATTAGTTTTTCAAATTAAAATACATTTTAGACTTATTTTTTGAAATCACAATGGTATTTTTCATGAAATTTTTAATTATTTCAGTATAATTGGTATATAAACACAAAGGAGCTTTTTTTAATACTATGGAAAAAAAGAATCGAGTATATTTAGCCGGGCCCTTTTTTAGCGCCAACCAAATCAAACGTTTGGATGAAATTGAAAAACTTTTAGCTGCTAATCCAACTATTGGAGACATTTTCCGACCTGGCAAGGACGAATACTCCAATGCAGAAATGGGATCTTTTGAATGGCAAACCGCTGTTTATAAACATGATATTAACAACATCAATATTTCCGATATCGTAGTCGCAATGCTAGACTATAAAATAGAAGAAAACGAAATGGAACCTGATTCAGGAACAATGTGGGAATGCGGTTATGCCGTAGCTAACAACGTGCCTGTGATTGGTGTCAGAAATGTCAAAGACGAACCATTGAATTTAATGTTGGCCGGAAGTTTAACAGCTTTCTTCAACGGTCATGACAGTATCCAAGAAATTAAGGATTATGATTTTAACACTTTAATGACTAGATACGAAAATGTGAAGGTACTTTAGGAGGAAATGATGTCACAAGTAACACAACGAACAGAAAAATCGATTATCACGGCAATGATTTCATTGTTGCAAAAAAAGCCATTTGAGAAGATTACTGTTGGCGACATTTGTGATGAGGCATTGATCAATCACAGTACTTTTTATCGTTACTTTAATGACAAATATTCCTTGTTACATGCCGTCTTTTCATATTTATTGGATGATTTATTGAACAATACTTCAAATGCCAAAACAATCGTTTATCAAATTGTTGATTTCATGGAGAAAAATAGCAAGTTCATGCATCATATTTCTCCTCAATATCAAACCAAAGCCAATCTTTATCCCGAATTTCGCAGTATTTTAAGAGATATTGTTAAAACTAAGAGTAAGGATCCAGCCAATCAAAATGATCCTTTGATTAAGATGATTACTGAATCTGACACACCTGAGTTGATGATCAGTTTCATCGTCGGTGGCTTGATTGGACTCGTTGAGTATTTAGAAGACAATGATTTCAACGTTTCTTACGACAAGTTCATCGAGTTTACTGGTGATTTCTTTACTAAATGGAGTAAGTAATAGTTCTTTTTGAAGTGTGGTGGAAGTATGCCGTCCTCCATAGCAAAGCCGATTTTGGCTGGAACGATGTGGGCCGACTTGGAGCCAATTTCAAAACCGGAAATTGTCTTCAAGCTCGACCTTATTCTAAGCAATAAATTGCTAAGAATAATTTCACATCTGAGCCAAATCGGCTTTGCTATTCCGGACTGAATAACAAATCTATGATTTATTAATTTTCCATTCATTTAGGAATAGTAATTCAATTCAAAAGTAGGGTTTGACACTTTAACTAGTTATCATGCTTCCCTCCCCATTTAAAATAGAAGTAACAATAATAAAAGCAAAAAAAGAGAATGTTACTAGACATTGCTAATTACTGATGTTCTAGTAAAAGTCTCTTTTTTTAATATCGTATTAAATCAATCAAAATATTAATGTATTCAGACTATAAAACAGTTAGTTATTTAATCTAAACAGAAGTCTATCTAATTTCCGAATTTACTGGAATACTGCAAAAATCTGAAATCCAGTCTGGAGCAACAGCTCTGGGAAATGCTCAGCCGTGAAATTTCTCTTAACGCTTTAGCGTTTAGTGAAAGACCAATCTTGGAGACAATTTTCGGGCTTAAAAATTGGCTTCAAGTTGCGTCCACAGCGTTCCAGCGTTTCCCAGAGCTGTTGCGGAAGACGGCATCTACCACCCCCAAATAAAAAACCATTTAAAAACCAGCCTCCACTGTTCTAAAATATAACTATGTTACAAGGGGGGAAAATATGTCTACTAAAAAATCACAAACTTGGTTCTTAATCAGTATGATGTTGATTGCCGCTAACTTGCGGCTGCCGATTATGATCATTCCACCACTTTTGAATACGATTGAAAAACAATTGGGAATTCCGAAATCGATGGTCGGTTTGATTACTTCGATTCCTTTGATTACTTTTGCTGTTTTGTCGCCAATTATTGTCAAGATTGCCAAAAAATGGGGCAACGAATTGACTATTTTTGTTTTCTTTTTAATTTTGATTGCTGGAAGTTATTTAAGAATTATTCCGACAGCTTTGGCTTTGATGTTTGGAACTTTCCTAGTCGGTGTGGGGATCGACAGTGGTAATGTTTTGGTTCCGGCTGTTATCAAAGATCAGATGCCCGACCAAATTCCGTTGGGAACTAGTCTTTACACTTTATCAATGTTGTTGATTGGAGCGATTGGAACGGCTCTTTCGGGAATTTTCATTACTAAGATCAGTCTCCAAAGTACTTTGGCTATCTTGTCGGTGATGGGAATTATTGCCACAACTTTCTGGATTCCGCGTTTAAAAAATAATCAGCGAACTAAGGAACAAATTGAGGAAAAAACTTACCGCAGTGTCTGGAATCAAGATTTAGGTTGGCTGATCACGGCCTTTTTCGGATTGCAGTCGATCGTCTACTATTCCTTTATTACTTGGTTGCCATCACTCTTACAAAGTCACGGAATTTCGACGATTGCCTCTAGTAATTTGTTGACGCTTTTGCAATTGAGCGGTCTGCCATGTTCTTTTATCGTGCCCTTTTTGTCAGTTAAAAAAGGTGGTATGAAAAAACTCTTGACCATGCTCTTTCTAGGATATGCAGTTTCACCACTTGGCTATCTTCTGCCCAGTGAGAATATTATTTTCCTAACTATTATTACGATTTTGACCGGTTTTGGATCAGGTTTGGCCTTTAATATGGCCGTGATCTTCTTCACCGAGAAAACTACTAATCCTTATCAGACCGCTGAAGTTTCCGGAATGGCTCAGTCGGCTGGGTATTTACTGGCTGCAGTTGGTCCCACCCTCTTTGGTTTGATTCAAACTAAAACTAACTCTTGGAATTTGATAATCGTCATCTTGATTGTCTTGTCAGTTCTGTTGACGACTTCCGGAATTTTTATTGCACGTCATTCACCAATTAAAGAATAGGAGTATTTATAATGAAATATTTATTTTTCGATTTTGATGGCACCATTGCCGACACTCAAACAGGAACCATCGAAGCCTTGCAGCACATGGCAGAAGATCAGGGATTAAAAGACTTGGGCACTGATACTTACAAGAAATTCATCGGCCCAGCCCTTGGTGAAAGCTTGGCTAAGTTTTACCCTGATTTATCCCCATCACGTTATCATACAGCGATGACTTCTTATGATGAGTACTACAAAAATAACAGTCTATATCACTTAACTTTATACCCCCAGATTGCTGATGTGTTGGCAGCCTTAAAGTTTGACGGCTATCAACTTTATATTTCTTCAGCTAAAACTGAATCTCTCATTAAAAAATTGATCCCTTATTTAAAACTCGATCAATATTTCGATGGACTTTTCGGAGCTTCAGAAGATCAAGTCACTCGTTCCAGTAAAGCTGACATTTTAAAATATGCTCTCGAAAGTGTCGGTGCCAGTGCTGATGAATCGGTTATCGTCGGTGACCGGGCAACTGATATTTTAGGTGGCATTGCTAATCACGTTCACACGTTAGGAATCACCTATGGCTTCGGATCCTATGCGGAATTACGCGATGCTGGTGCCGAGTCAATCTTGGAAGATCCAACTGAAATTCCATCCGAAATTAGAACTTTTTAGATTTTTCCCTTGCTATGAAACGGGTTCGATACGTTAGTATATAAATTGTAAAGAGAGTTAGACATGTCGAAGCTCCTTGTTAATACGACAAGGGAGATATAATTATGCTATTTAAACTTTTTAGAAAAAATCATACTACCGCAAATATCGAATTATCTGACAATAATCAAGTGAGCGCTTTGAAACTCGCCGCTACAAAAGCTGCCGATGAGTTCAACTTGGATGCACAAGCCGTTCAAAGTAGCTTGTTTGCTAGTGCCGCTCAAGAACCAGTCATTTTGGAAAATCGTGTTGCTTATATGTTCGTTACAACTGACCAAAAGACTAGAAATCACACGATGACTTTGACCTTTAAAGAACCCGTCTTGTGGGGCAATAACAGGATTCCGGTTGACTACTTGATCGTCGGAATTCTACCTGACAATTATAGCCAAGAGGATAACGACAAATTAGCAGAAAACATTACGAATAAAATCACTGAGAATGCTGATAAACTAGACGATATTAAATTTAACGATGGTGAATTGAACAAATTGAATCAATCATTCACCGATTAAAAAAAAGCCGACCGCTTTGGTCGACTTTTTTTATATACCATTTTCTAATTGGGAGCTGGGCGCTCTTGTTTCACTCTCTATTTGAAACGAGTTACACAAGAGCAACTCCCTACGAGATAACAAAATTTCAGGAATCACTCGTAAAGTGCGACGAGCAATTCCTGAAATTACGTTATCCTCCGGGAGCTGAACGCCCTTGTTTCACTCTCTATTTTGAAACGAGTTGCACAAGCCAGGCCCAGCCATATAGCTACATTCCCCAAATCACACGCAAAACCGGCGTGCAATTCGTGAAATTAGGCTATCTGTCTGAGCCTAAGCGGGCTTGTTTCACTCTCTACTTATTTACATCAAACGTATATCCACTAGGATAAAATTCTAGTCGATAAGCACGATAGACATAGGCTTTTGATGCCGCATTTTTAATTGTAATATTGAAAACTTGGTTACCGTCAGAATCTACTTCAATAATGTTACTTTCTTGACCTTTGTTCTTGAAACCAAAGTCAATCAAAGTATTACCATTACTCTCACGTTCCGCGTAACCAATAATATTAGTGAAGTTGGCTTTTCCAAGTGATTTCCCATAAGCCCAAGTTTGATCAATGGTCATGTTATTCAAGTTAACATGATATTGTACTGCTTGGGAATACTTGCCGGAAGTCTTCTTATCACCATTTGTGACATCAATATTGTTGTCATAAAGGATAATATCTTCACCGTCAGTCGTCTTTTCTAGTTGATACAAACCGTGCTGACCACCTGTGATTGAAGTTCCCTTCGTTGGTGTCAAAATCTTACTACGATATTTCTTTGGCCAACTCGACTTCTTCTTACCACTGTAAATCCAAATAATTTTATTAGTCTTGTAATTAAGTTTCATGATCATATCTTGGTTACGACCTGAAATCATAATCGTATTATCCGAGGCATCATAATCGACCGCATTTTGATGGAACCAGTCAATCTTACCATCTGCACCTGCCTTGTAATTTTTATACATTGAACTAGGTAACAGTTTCTTCAAATCAATCACTTTAACAATTTTTCCCGTCTTGTGAGAAATTTGAACCATGACATCTTCTTTATACTTCGAGCCATCATTGACCGTCGCTAAAATATCCTTATTTGGTAATTCTAATAAATCATGATGAATGACAGTCGTTTCATCTTTAGCATTATTACTATCATTTGATTTTACTTTACTATTAAAACTATATTCTTTATAAACCCGACCTAGGACATCGGTTTCAATTAAATCATTATAAACCATCGAATCAACGGTCTTCTTCGTCAAAATCAAGAAATGACCGTTGTCAGTTTGTTCAATTGTGTGTTGTGAATAATTAGTTGAATACCATCTAACTTCACCATCCGCATCGATTGCAAACGGTTCTTTAGTCGTTCGGTTGATCAAAGTTAATTTATTTTGACCAATATCCATCTTATCTTTATCATTTTTAGTTACTTCAATTTCAGCATTCTTGACGTACTTAGGAAGTTCACCGGTCTTAATCGTCAAAACTTTCGTTTCAGTCGTGCCGTCCTTGTAAGTGATCGTCATCGTGACCGTGTTGTTCGTATCAGCGTATAAACCAGCAACTGGCACTTGATGAACTTTCTTATATCCTTTTACCGAATTAGTAATGCTAGTCTTGTCAGTTTTACCCTCAACTGTATAACTGACCTTCGCAGCTTTATCAGTTTGGAAAATCACCAAAGCCGTCAAAGGCGAATCTTTGTACGGATTAACCTTCACATAGGGATTGTCCAAAGTGTAATTACTATCCTTGGTAATTTTTTGATATTGCTTCGTTAATTTTTCCTGAGCATCCTCACGCGTCGTAATTAACTTAGAACCAATATTCTTTTTGATCTGTGCCGTCGACAGCGGTTTATCACTATCGGCAGTCTTACTAGTACATCCCACCAGTACCAACAATACTAATGGAATCAAAGTTAATAAAAAAAGCTTCCTCTTCCTCATTAAAATCTCCTTAATAAAATTTTTCTCAACTTATTAATAATATAAAAAAAATGTTGACATTATGCCAACATTTTTTGAAGATTTTGTGAAGTTCCTTAATGTAGGATTTTCAAGCAGTATAACCTTTTTGACCGAAATCCCCATCACACTTCACAAATCTCACAATTTTTTAAACCAGATAAGCCAAGCCCCTATAATTTTGTTAGAAAGATTATTATAATAATTATTAAAGACTTTAATAAAGGGGAACTTACTATGGCAGATATTTCATCAGATGATTACTTCAGGATTGTTCAAAAAGTTTGGGCAACCGGCAAATTTAAAGACCTCGGTGTTACAACAGGCAAGAAATACATTCAAATGTATAACGAATTTATGCAAAACGTTGGTGGCGATAATCCCACTGAACTAGAGGAAAAGTTCCATCCTGACGATTGCATGCTTGCAGCTGCCAACGACGTTGACCCCGATCAAATGGTCATCATGTGTTCACAAGAAAAAAATGGCAAGACTTATTTAGAAACATTCACCGCCGCAACCGACGTTGACTTCTCACACATGAATCCTGTCGAAGACGCCTTCTATCACGAAATGATTCGAGCTGACTTTAAGGGACGCATTAAGGAAATTGAAGAATAACAAAAACAAGGAACCCCAATGATGGAGTTCCTTGTTTTTATTTATAATCCATTTCATATGGGCGTGATTCGACTGAGATCTCGTCCGTAACCCACATAATGATGACTATCAACTTGCGAAAAATCCGTTTCTGAATGTCTAATCAGATATACTTTCATGTCTTTCCCTCAGATAAAGCCTAAAATTTTAATCACGATCATTGATAACACGATACTGATAATTGCGTGTAGCATGAATAAAATTGAAAAGGTTATAAAATAAATGGCTGCTGTCATTGTCACTAATCTTAGGTTCAGTAAATACAAAATAGAGCCTAGGACAATTAAAACAACGACCCAAGGCAAGATTCCCTTGTTAACGGTTGAAAAATCATTACGGCTCAAATCATAGCCGGTGCTGGCAATCATGATCGTCAAAACAATATAAATCAAGATCATCCACCATGAAGCATTGGCAAAACTTGATTTAAGATTATCTAAAACCGAATCAAAAATCATACTAGCTGACAATTGGGTATCGATATTTAAGCTCTGAACTAGCGCCGTTAAACTAAATTGAGCTTTTAACAAGAATTTTTGCAACAAATACAAAACAATTGAGCACATATAATACGGAGCTAAGCCGATAAAGAAGTTACCCAACAATTGATAAACGTTACGGTCGTTATATCGATGATCGACGGAACCTAATGCCCCAGAGCTCTTGTAGTTGACGTTCAACAGCTGCACTTTGGTCACCTGATGTCCAAATAGATAGGCAAAAATTGCATGGCCTAATTCGTGGATAATCACGCCAGCTCCACCTACGATGAGTTGACTGTTATTTCCCAAGTTATTGACCAACATAATTTTTGACAAATGACCTAACCATGAAGTAATCAATGACGTTACATAAGGTACTAGAGTAAATATAGCTACAAAAATTATCACAAAATCAAAATAATTCGTCCACACACCAATCTCTCCTTAGTGTAATTTTGTAAATTATATTCTTATTCTACTTTTTCTACCTCATTTAGACGTCGATTTGAATCATTCTTAACCAATTGATAAATAGTTGCGGCCACGGGTACTCCTAAAAGCATTCCGACAATTCCATTCAAGCCGCCACCAACAGTAATAGCTGCCAAAACCCAGATTCCAGGTAGGCCAATTGAAGTCCCAACGACACGTGGATAAATGACGTTACTTTCAAATTGTTGCAAGACTAAGATGAAGATCACGAAGAAAACAGCTTTAATTGGAGATTCAACAGCAATCAACAAGAAGCCAACGATTCCACCCAACCAAGCTCCTAAAATTGGGATCAAAGCGGTGATACTGATAAAGGCCCCGACCGACAAAGCATATGGCAATCGGAAAATCAGCATTCCAATCGCACACAAACTTCCTAAAATAATAGCTTCTGTTACCTGACCGGCGATAAAACTACTGAACATGTTGTTAGTAACATGTAAAACGTAATTAACTTTTTTAATATGTTTTTTTGTCATATAAGCATTCATTAATTTCTTAACTTGACGACCTAATTTTTCCTTAGTTGCCAAAATATAAATAGCGAAGGTCAAAGCTAAAATGAAGTTGACAAATCCCTTAGTGATTCCTGAAACAATCTTAAACGTTGAACCAAAGACCCCACCGACACCACTAGTCAAATACTTCATTACTTTAGCCTGAATTGAACTCCAATCAATATTCATCGATTCAATCTGATCTGAAACAAACGAGTTATGATTAATTTTTTCAAAAAGATTGGATAAATCGTTAATAAAAGATGGAATATATTTAAAGAAATTACTCAAGGCACTGAAGAATTGCGGCAAAACAAGCCAGAAGACTCCTGCCAAAACGAGTGAGACGATAATCAAAGTGCTAAGGATCACCAGTCCCCGACGACTTTTTTGAAGAATTTTTATTTTAGTATTGGGAAAAAAGTATTTCTCCAACTTTACACATAAAATGTTCAACACGTAAGCCATCACAGCACCAAGAATCAGTGGCATCAAAACGCCTAATAAATTCATGACACCACCATAAATCTTGACTGGATATATTAAAATAAACAACAACAAAACACCAATAATACTATATTTGATTATGTCTTTTTTACTAATCTTCATAAATTCTCCCCTACTATGATTATTCCCTCAATATATCACAAAACTAGTTGTCAAAGAAATATACTTTTTATTTGTCTGCGGTGTTTGCGGTGTTTGCGGTGGTGGTGTAGTATGCCGCTCCTCCGCAACAAAGCTGATTGGGCGGCAACGTGCTGGGCCGACTTTGAACTACCGCAAAGTTCGCGGCATTTCAAAGCTCGACCTTATTCTAAGCAATAAATTGCTAAGAATAATTTCACATCTGAGCCCATCAGCTTTGTTGCTCCGGTGCTGAATAACGGATCTATGGGGTATTTATATTCCATTTTTTTGGAGGTGGATGTTCTATTGGGATTAACCTATGTTCTTATTTTTAAGGAATTAGATTTTTGATTTGGTGTCACACTATTTTGGAAAACAGTTTTGGAGAGATTGGAATAGAATTTCTATTCTTAGAAAAATTCCTCGCTTAAGTTATGAAGAGCAAAGATTCAAAACAAGTTCGGAATAGAACACAATACACCAATCCCATAAGCTATTACCTCAATAAAAATTAGAATTGTTATATAGTCTGGAGCAACAGCTCTGGGAAATGCTCAGCCGTGAAATTTCTCTTAACGCTTTAGCGTTTAGTGAAAGACCAATCTTGGAGACAATTCCCGCTTTTGGAATTGGCTTCAAGTTGCGTCCACAGCGTTCCAGCGTTTCCCAGAGCTGTTGCGGAAGACGGCATCCAACCACCACCCCCCCAAAAAGAACCAAACAATTCCAAACAAAAAAAGCCACCTAAACAAATAGATGACTTCTTCATAATCAAACACTTTACAAATTATTGCTGGCAACCCAACGTTTAATGAGTTTGATTTCTTTTTTGTTACTATTGAATTCAGAAAAGACTAAAGCCTTGTTCATAAAGCTGCGAATCTTCTTCTCGTCACCATTAACTCTGCGAGCATTGATAGCAAGTTGAGCATAGATCCTAGCAATGTAATACGTAACATGATTCTCTGAACAAATTTTGACCCCATAATTCAACAGTGCGTTTGCAGTTTCCAAATCTTGTTTCTCTGAATAGTAAATCGCACAGTAGAAAATAATGTTGATGTAACGCCAAATTTTACTAGTATCGTCAATCGACATTGTATAAATTTCATTGAAGACCTTGCTGAAGTAGTATTCACTCTTTGCATCGTCTCCCTGCTTGCCATATACCATGCCCATCCCGACAAATGCCAGGAAGGTAAAAATGGTTTCGCCACGGTCATCTAATTCCGATAAAATCCGGTTAAAATCAAAGACTGCATCGAATAAATCACCGTCATCCAAAACATTTAGATAACCCTTCAAATAATAATATTGCATCAACAAATGCTTATCATTGTTCAAAGTTTTAGGATCAATCCCTTTAATGATATCCCAGGATTGATCGTACTCTTGAATAATCAAATTGAATTCAGCTTGATTCATTTCTTTAGCGACTTTCTTAATGCTACTGTCACTAACACCGATAATGCTATCCAAAGACAAACCAAGACGATTGCACAATTGAATCAGGATCTTTAATGATGGTATTTTGCCATTGTTCTCAAATTTGCTCAAAGTTGCTTGCGTACAAACACCATTGCTCAATTCCTTTTGAGAAAGGCCTAATTCTTTTCGTTTATTGATAAAAGCTTGAATATCCACGCCATCGCCCCTATATAACATATTTATATGATAATTAATATAATTATATACCCTTAAACAATCCCTGTCATTGTGAAAAAGGGTTCAAATTGTCTAGTCATTCGGTTAAAATATTTTTTCATCTAATATACCTCATAGCAATCACACTATTTTATTCCATTTAGATATAAAAAAGCCCTAAAAACACAAAAAAATTGGAATTTCTTCCAATTTTTAGTTATTTTATTTATTTTTTAGATCATCAACGGAATTAATATTAGTCATATAAGTTGGAACAACTAAACCAACCTTAGCACCATTCAAGTTAGCACCTAAATCTTCAAATCTACCCTTATAGTCAGAATAGAATTTAGCAGATGTCTTAGGTAACCAAGCACTAACAGTTGCATCGGCAGCTTTCGTTGCGATTGAAGCCCAAACTGGTTGCATTTCCATTGATTGAATTGTTACTTTATAGCCTTGTTCCTTCAATACTTCAGCGATAACGTTTGTTGAAGCAATTTCGGAATCCCAAGCTACATAAGTTAACTTGATTGATTTACCGTTAACTTTTTTTACACCTTTAGTCCATTTATCAACAATCTTAGGGTTCTTCTTGATCCATTGCTTAGCAGCTTTTTTC
The DNA here is from genome assembly GCF_004745525.1 of Companilactobacillus suantsaicola. Classification (GTDB taxonomy): domain Bacteria; phylum Bacillota; class Bacilli; order Lactobacillales; family Lactobacillaceae; genus Companilactobacillus; species Companilactobacillus suantsaicola. The sequence continues at coordinate 52,132 of NZ_RKLY01000011.1, forward strand.
GGATCCATTCCGTCGTTAACCTTCAACATAACATCAGACATCTGTGCTGGTGTCCAGTGGAATCGATCTAAAATTGTATAAGCTTCTGGAGAATCTTTCTTCAAGCCTTTACGCACGATAGTACTAATATGCTCAGCTTTACCAAAACTATTCTTAGGATCTTTCAAGAACTTCATCTTGTACTTCGTGAACATCCAGTGTGGTTGCCAACCAGTAACCACGATTGGTTGCTTGTTTTTGTAAGCTTTGTCCAAAGTACTAGTCATAGCCGAAGTTGAGCTTGGTTGTAATTGCCAATTGTTATCTTCAAGCTTGTAGTCTTTCAAAGCAGTTTGTGTTGATGCCATTACACCAGCACCAGCGTCGATACCAGTGATCGTGTAATTAATTTGGGGACCCAACTTTTCCTTACTATTGTATGGAGCTGTTTGGGAACTACATGCGGAAACAATTGGGATAATCAGTAATGCTAATAAGAAAAGTTTAATAAACTTTTGTTTTTTCAAAAAATCCCTCCTAGTTTTTTCTGCGTGTTCTTGTAAGTGATTGAGTCAATCTATCCAAAATAATTGCCAAGATAACGATTGCTAAACCAGCAGCGAAACCATTACCAGCATCATTTCTACCAACGGCGAAGTAGACTTCTGTACCAAGTCCCATAGCACCGATCATAGAAGCAATAACAACCATTGATAGTGAAAGCATCATACTTTGGTTAACACCAGCCATTAAACTAGTTTTAGCGATTGGTAATTCAACCTTAAATAATTTTTGCCATTCAGTTGAACCGAATGAATCAGCAGCTTCGATCAATTCATCAGGAACTTCACGAATACCCATGTTAGTCATTCTAACTGTTGGTGGCATTGCGAAAATAACTGAAGCAACGATACCTGGAACCATACCAATACCGAATAAGGCAACAGCAGGAATCAAGTAAACGAAAGCTGGCATAGTCTGCATGAAGTCAAGAATTGGTTTCAAAATAACTTCAGCAATGTGACTCTTAGCCATCAAAATACCAAGTGGAATACCAATTACTAGTGCAATCAAACTTGATGTTAATACCAATGTCAAAGTTTGTGTCATGTCACGCCAGTAATTCAAGTTCCAAATCAAAAGCAATCCTAGAAATTCAAAAATCAGTAATCCCCAATTTTGCTTATCACGATTAACAAAATACGTTAAAGCTAAAACTAAAACGATGAATAACCAAATTGGTAAAGCATCGAAAACCCATTGGAAAGCATTATTGATTGCTCCAATGAAATTAGTTACAGCATTGAAAAAGCCAGTAAATTGTACTAACCAATCAACAAAATTGTCGATCCAATCAGCCAAAGGAAGTTTAGCAATAGCACCTAATAGTAAAAGACTATTCAAAATCGCTCACCTCATTTCCTGCAAGGGCACCTAATACGGCACCACGAACAATGATCCCTTTCAGTTGCTTCTTGTCGTTAATTACGGCAAATGGGATACCTGTTTGTGAGATATCATCCATCAAGTCTGAAATTGGTGTATCTTCATCTGTTGTAGGAACTTTGGTTTGAATAATAGGTGTAATATCCCCTTTCTTCTCGCGGACTAATTTAATAACATCATTGGCATCAACGACACCAATCAATTTACGTTGGTTGTTAACAATATAAGCCGTTGAAACTTCGTTAGCCTTCATCATGTTCAAGGTCAAACGAGGACCGGCTTTTTCAATATTGATTGTCATCGGACGAATCATTACGTTACCAGCAGTAAGAACCTTACTTCTATCAACATTTTCAATAAAGTTTTCAACATATTCGTTAGCAGGATGAGTCAAGATATCTTCTGGTGTACCAGTTTGGATAACCTTAGCATCCTTCATGATCATAATTCGATCACCAATCTTCAAAGCTTCATTCAAATCATGACTGATAAAGATGATTGTCTTATGCAATCTTTCTTGAATATCCAAAAGTTGATCTTGCATATCCGTTCTGTTCAATGGATCAAGGGCTGAAAAGGCCTCATCCATCAATAGAATTTCGGGGTCGTTAGCTAAAGCACGAGCTAGACCAACACGTTGTTGCATACCACCTGATAATTGATCAGGGTATTCATCGTTGTAACCTGTAATACCAACTGTTTCGAGCGCATCTTTGGCTTTTTTCTCACGAGTATCTTTGTCTACTCCTTGAATTTCCAAGCCATATTCAGCATTTTCCAAAATTGTTCTATTAGGTAATAAACCAAAGTTTTGGAAAACCATGCTCATTTTCTTTCGACGAACTTCACGAAGCTTTTTCTTATCCATCTTCATTAAGTTTTCGCCATCAATCAATACTTCACCATCTGTTGGCTCGATAAGACGATTGATCATTCTTACCAATGTTGACTTACCACTACCTGATAGACCCATGATAACGAAAATTTCACCATCATAAATCTTGAAATCAGCTCGGTCGACACCGACTGTGGCACCTGTTTCTTTAAGAATTTCCGATTTATCTTTTCCTTGACTACTTAACTCTTTAGCCTTGGCAATTCTCTTACCAAAGATTTTAGTTAGGTTTTTGACTTCTACTTTTGTACTTTTATTAGTACTCATTAAATCCCCCATTCTTGGAATCGAAATAAATATCTTATATTCATAATTTAGAAATAAAAAAGTTGTTATTTAACAACAAAGAAATAACAACGACCCTTATAACCCTAACAAATAAATTTTGCTTGTGCAAATTATAAGTCCTGATGTAAGCAGTTTAAACACGTAAAAAAGGCGCCATGTCCGAGTTTCAGGACAGGCGTCTATTCCAATAGCAGTATAGTATTGACAAGTTTCACAAACTTTATGAAAATAAATATTCAAATTTTTTTATTTTTCTATTCCAAATGCATCTCATCTTTAACAAATTTTTCTGTACCATCTTCAGTAGCCTTTTGGTAATATGCACACTTAAAATTGACTGTATCAAGTGTTTCCTGCATTTGTTTCATCTGTTTCTGCACGGAAATTCTTAATTCTTGAAACATTTGATAACGTTCATCTAAGGTTTCGTCACCTAACAGTGTCCACTGAATAAATTGTTTAATATCTTTGATCGGCATCCCCGCATTTTTCAGACACTCGATTAATTTAAGTGTACCTATATTATCCTCTGAAAAACGACGTACGCCAGCGGTGTTCTTTTGTAAGTTAGGAATTAGTCCTTCTTTATCGTAATAACGAATCGTTGGAATAGACAAACCAAATTTTTCGGCAACTTCACCAATTGAATAAGTAACAGCTAATTCTTGCATTTGTTTCCTCCTGTACCCTTTACCTAAAGTTAGGTTGAGGTGATTAAAAGGATAATAGCACAATAAATATGTGAAGTAAAACAAAATCCTATATCAACTTAAAATTGATATAGGATTTTGTTATTTAGTAACATTTTTGTTTTGAGCCCAGTCGTTTGATAAGAAGTAACTATCCATATGATACTGAGTATTTTCTGGATTGGCTTTCTTATCTTGATAATAACTCTTTAGATGATGATCAAGCATCAACCAACCACGCCAGCCCATGTGAATCGTATCTTCAGCAATGTAATTTTGATTCTTTACATTCGATAAATCAACGATTTCATTGAAGCCTTGTGATCTCAATTGATATTTGATTTTCTTATCAAAGTTAATGATCGAACTCTTTGGCATACCAGTGTATTTTACCCAATGTGGATTAATTGGTTGAATAACAAACATTACTTCCACTTTGTTTTGTGCAAACATATAAAGTAGTGCTTGGAAATCGTTGTACTCTGGTGAGCTTGTATATTTTACATGACGGTGCGTATTACGATAAGTTCTAATTCTCTTACGCAATTCCTTACGATAGAAACTATCTCCAATCTGAAGATCATTATCGCGAGAATTGTGTTTAGCTAATTTAGTAGCTAACTTATTCAAATCTTTATAGTTATAGTCATCTGGCAATTGGCTTGAGGCTTTTTGAATCATTTGTTCATGATCCTTCATCGAAATAGAACCAAACAAGTCATCCTGATTCTTTAGACTAGAACGGGCAAAGGTTTTAATGTAGAAACGTTGGAAACTAGTAATCTGCTTACCTTCAGAAATACGCTGTAAGGCATCATCTTCAATTTGACCTTTGCTGACACCTAATTCAAGGATTCTTGAAGCAACGTATTTATTCATTGCCTTATCACCAGTATTAGACTTCAAAATGAATCCAGTTAATTGCAGTGGTGATAAGAAATATTGGAAAGCATTAGCAGCAACACCAGATTTGCTAAACCATTGTGGGGAAATAATAAAAACAGCTTTATTTCCCTTTAAATTAGTCATCCCACCAACATTCATTGCTTGTGTCAATGAAGCTGTTCCCGGATTACCTTGCAAAAATGGTTTATTCTTCCAATGATACTTTTGCGCCATGGAAGATGGGTGGAACGGATCCATTCTAGAAAGTTCCGATGAACCAATGATAGGAATGTAATTTTCCTTTTCGGCGGCATTCTTCACACTTTCACCCTTTAAAACTCGAATGTCCAATGAAGTTGCTGCTTGTCTAACCTTTTGAGGAGTTACCGTCTTAAAGTTGATCGGTGCCCAAAGAAGAATCAATAAAGCAGCAATGGCAACTATAACCGGTCCAAAAATCATCCATAACTTTTTTTTCATAATCTACTCTATTCCAATTCTTGTACACGTTGAGCAATTTTATTTACGGTTGACCATTGTGAACGGTCAAATTCTGAAACTGGTACTTGGATGCCAAAATCATCTTGTAAAGTAACTAATACTTCAACAGTTGCCATTGAGTCCAATACACCATCTTTAAATAAATCTTGGTCAGCATCTTGGCCAACGTTGTCCAAACCTGTAACATCTTTTAAAATACCAACAATTTTATTTTTAATTTCATCCATAATAATTTTCTCCTAACTGAACCATAATGTATTTAAAATACCTGAGAAGATCAAGAAACTGAAACATACCACGTTAAAGGTTAAGAAGATTGCAAAAGCTTCGGTAAACTTATTACTTGGAATCTTTTTACGATGTTTCTTCTTGAATCTTAACCAAGCATCATTAGTGATCATTGCGCAGGCGTGGAAAATACCATAAACAATGTAATACCAAGTTTCACCGTGCCAGAATCCCATGATCAAGAATAAAGTAATATATCCAAAATTAGCGATCGTAACACGATTCTTCATCCATTTGTGCTTGATAACGGTAAACATCAAACGCATGTAAATGAAGTCACGGAACCAGAATGACAAAGTGATGTGCCATCTATTCCAGAAGTCTTTGATATTGTGTGATTTAAATGGAGCTCTGAAGTTCATCGGCGTCTTAACACCCATGAAATTACTAATGGATACCGCGAAGAGTGAATACCCAGCAAAGTCGAAGAACAAATACATACTGTAAACGTACATGTATGCGACTAGGGCCCAAGAAATTCCTAATGGTGCTTGATCACGATATGACATTACTAAAATTTGTACTTTTGGTAGTAACAAGGTTCCAAAGAAGTAGCCGATGATGAACTTATACAAGAGACCTTGCATCAACTTATTCACACCACTGTGCAAAAGTTCAACATATTCATCTCGTGTAGGTACTTTGACGACATCTTTTTGGAAACGTCTGAATCGATCGATAGGTCCTGATGAAATAGTTGGGAAGAATAGTAAGAAACGTAAGAACTCGTAAGGTTTAATATCCTTAATGGCGCCATCACGAATCTCCATAATTATTTCAACGGCCTTAAAGGTCAAATAACTAATACCCATAAATCCAAAGAGTGATATCGTAGCATTCTTTAGAAGTGGATCTAGTTTTACAAAAACTAATGGGATAATCGCTAAGACTACAAAACTAGTGAAAACCCAGAAGTTATTTTTCTTGCGACGATACGAAAGATATACGAAGACTAACAGCATCTCGTAAAGGATGTAGAAGATCAGTGACAATCCTTGTGACATATTGCCACCAAAGAAAGTGATGATTAAGATAACGACAGTTGCGATAAAGTCATAAAATTTGAATCTTTTACCAAACCACAAACCAATCATGATTGGCAATAAAAGTAAAAGTAAATATATAAAGTAATGGGGACTACTGTAAGGTGTAATGTTATTCATTAATTTCGCCTATTAAAGTCTTTCTATCAATTTTCCCATTCTTACTAATTGGTAGTTGCTTTACAAATCTTAAAACGTTGGGAATCATGTATTCCATTGTGGTTTCTTTCAATGAATCTTTAATATCAGAATTCAAATTATTTTCGTCATCATCTTTAAATTTATCTTCCAAAACAATGCAGGCAATCATCTTGCTAACTTGTTTCTTGTTGTTGTACAAAGGAACGGTACATGATTGCTTTACTTGTTCCAAATTACCTAGTAGCGAATCAACTTCTTCAAGTTCGATTCGGTAACCGTGCATCTTAATTTGGAAATCAGTTCTACCGTGATAGAACAACAAGCCATCGTCAGCCACACTGACCATATCGCCTGTGTGATAGAAAATTTTTCCATCAATATTTTCAAAAGCTTTATTTGTTTGAACTGGATTATTCAAATAACCCTTTGAAACATCCGGTCCACTGACGAGTAACTCACCAGTTAGCATGCCATTTTCGTCTTTAGAACCAATGACCTTGTGTTCCATATTTGGCTTCAAATAACCAATTGGCAAACGATCGAACTTCTCTAAAGCTGTTTGATCAATCTTAATAGCCGTAATAGCAACAGTATTTTCTGTTGGGCCATAAGTGTTATACAACTCAGCTGAAGGGAATTTCTTCAACAGCTTCTTAGCTGTCGCATGTGTTAATTCTTCACCACAGAAAATGAATTTATTCAAATGTGGCATATGTGCTTCATCAAAGCCTCTAAACAAAAGACACATTTCAAAAAATGATGGTGTGGAAACCCAAGTGTTGAAGTCGGAATCGATAATGGCTGTTTGTAACTTACCAAAATTCTTCGTCGTATCCTTATCAACAACATTTAAAGTAGCGCCACTCATTAAACCAGGATAAATATCAAAGACCGATAAATCGAATGAAAATGGAGCTTGTAAAAGCATCTTCATCTCAGCTGAATAATCAAAGGTCTTTTCAGCCCACTTTGAGAAATCCAAAATGTTATTAGTACTGATTTGAACTCCCTTAGGAGTTCCAGTAGTTCCTGAAGTAAAAATGATATAAAAATTGTCGTCTGGTCCAACACTACGATTACTGTCATAAATATTATTTTCAGAAACTAATACTCGTTGGAGTTCCTCTTTAGTTACTTGAGGAGTCTCAACTCCAAAATCAGTTGTGTCACTCCAGTTCAGTATCAATGATGGTTTTGCTACCGAATTGATTTGAATCACTCGTTGTGGATCTGAAGCGTCATCGACGGGAATATAAGCATGTCCAGCCTTAATTGCACCTAAGAACATGACCAGCATTTCAAATTGTTGGCCACCGTAAATAATCAACGGACTTTTCTCAGGTAAGAATTTATCCTGAATGAAACTAGCCACTCGATCAGATTTTTGAATCAACTCTTGATACGTATGTGTTTGTGTCCCATTTCTGTAGCAAACTTTGTTAGGGTTTTGTAATGCGACGGTGGTTATCTTTTCAATGATTGCATTCATTCGATATTACCTTCTTCCTAGAATTCGTTGTAAATAAACTTGGCACTTCCTACACCGTTGTACCCGTAAATGTATAAGAGCACTAAGAGAATAGCGAAAAATACAACCGTTTTAATAATAAAAACCGTAACTGGTTTTTTTAGAAAAACTAGTAAACTATTTTTCATAATTTACACCTCACCGAATAGAGTTTGCTTTATGCGAAAACTATCTAACCATTCAAAAAAAACTGTGTCAAACCAGAAAATGACTCGAAATAATTGAATATTGTTATTTCTATATCATTTGCATAAACATTATAATAACGATTCAAATGTCGAAAGTAGGCTTTTTCTATAAATAATTTTATTCTTTTTTGACCAATCCCACGTATCCCACGGCATTTGAAGATATATGTTTAAACAAATTTTATTATAAATGAAAATTAATCAGGTTACCAACAATAGACACTCTGTAAGGTCATTTTATTTGGCAACAGTTCTTTCAGCGATAATTTGTCAGATGTCATCTCAACAGTTTTTTATTATGACTTAGGAAAGTTAAATGTAAATATTTTGCCGGGACAATTACCAAACTGTTAGTCTCATGTGACATTTTTGTAAGATAAAGCGCTTACTTTCTACCGATATTATTCTGGATTTATTTGTAAAAATATCAAAAATAACATTTATGATATTGAGTTATTTCTCTTCTTTTAATGTGTGGGGTGTGATTAGGTTGCCGTCTTCCGCACAAGCCCTGTGATGGACTGGAACGCGGCCGGCACTATTTTAAGCTTTTGCACAGTTCGCAAAATCTCAAAACTAGGCCTTATTCTAAGCAATAAATTGCTAAGAATAATTTGGCGGCTGAGCCATCACAGGGCTTGTGCTCCAGACTAGATTTCAATTTTTTGCAGTATTTCAGTAATTTTTGAAATTAGATGGACTTCTATTTGGATTGGGTACTTAACTGTTTTATAGGCATGTACGTTATTGTCTTATGATATTTTGATTGATTTAATTTAATATAAAAAAATAGGATCTTACCAAAACCACTGTAAAATGTGGCATTAGTAAGATCCTAATTCTTTTGCTATTATTATCGCTATTTTTAATATAAAAACTTAATAACTCGTCAAAATACCTATGACCATTCAGAATAGAACAACTATTTTTAAAGGAATGGAAAGTAAATAATCAATAGAACCAAAATTTAGTCCGGAGCAACAAACTCGATTTGGCTCAGTACTGAAATTTCACTTAGCGCTTTAGCGCTTACGTGAAAGGCCGAGCTTGGAAATGCCGCGCACTTTGCGGTAGTTTCAAGTCGTGCCCAGTACGTTCCAGCCAAAATCGAGTTTGTTGCGGAGGACGGCATACTTAACAAAAACAACCTAATTGCTTTGTTTAAAATCAACATAAGCACCAATCAAATTAGCGTCGTTATGATATTGGCAACTCTTTATAACTGGCATGAATGGTGCGATTTTTACCTCATCCAAAATCTTTTGGATTTCTTTTTCAATATTTGGAATCAAAAAGTCGGCTTGTGAAATTCCTCCACCTAAAACAATCATTTCGGGATCAAATCCATATTGCAGATTATAAATTGTTACGGCTAAATTGTGGTACAAATCTTGAGCATATTTTTGTGCTAACTCATCGCCATTATTAGCCAGATCAAAGACTTCTTTACCTGAATAGTTAGTTTGTTTAGCTTCGTTATAACGCTTAGCTAGCGATACGGCTGTGCTGACATCACTCACGGTCTTATAACCATCTTGAGATAATGTATAACCAAATTCACCACCGAATAAGTGTTTTCCATGATGAACATGTCCATCCAAAATCACGGCGCCACCGACACCTGTTCCAATCACAAGAAAAATTAAGTTCTTCAGACCTTTAGCGATGCCACTATCCATTTCTGCCAAAGCTGCACAGTTAGCATCATTTTCCATTGTGACTGGTAGAGCAAAGCGTTTTTCCAATTCTTGTTGAATTTTAAAGTTGTGAATGTATGGCAAAGCACTTGCACCCTCGATCACACCGGTTTCTTTATTAACTGCACCTGGTGTACTCATCGCCACGCCACTTAACTCATGTTCCTTTTTAAAATCATTAACCACTTTTTCCAAACCAGCATAATAACCAGTTAAATCCTTAGGTGTTTCAAAAGAACCTTTTTCAGTCAACTCATTTTGAGCTGAATTCCATAGACCATATTTGATGCTAGTACCACCAACATCGATTAATGCAATATCTTTCATTATTTCCCCTCCAAATTGCAATCGTTTACACTAAACAATACCAGATTACCATATCCATTTATAAAACGTTAACATTCTTGGAGAATCATTGATTTCATTTAATAAAAATTACGTATATACAGATTGTATTGCTTTTATTACCACAAATGTTTTAAAAAAATTAGTTAGTTAATTAATTAACATAATCTTGTTTCAGTTTAGATAAAAAACATTTATCAATTACGATACAAACCGTCTGTTAACTTTTGCTAAAATCTAAGTATGAAATAGGATCCATAATAAACACGTTAGGGGGTTAGCTAATGAAATCATTTAATAAGATTATTCGTATACTAGCATTGGCTAGTCTTGCCGTTGCTACTACTCCCCTAACTCAAGTAAAAGCGGCTGAATCTGCTGATGCAATTACTGTTCAAAACGGCTTTTCTTCAGGTTCAAGTACTACTGGTTCAGCCTCTTCAAGCGACACAACTGATGCAATCACTTACTCCGCTAACGATGCAGCTGACTCAAAGACTTCAACAGTTACTGTAACAGTCCTATCCGGTATCTTAACCCTTGATGCCGTACCTGATTTCAATTTCGGAACGATGTCAAAAGGAACTACCGTAAAATTAAAGAACAATACTGCTGACACTGACGGATTTACTACCGATTCTGACACTGGTGCAAACAATGCAGGAATCGACGGCAACAGTGATGGCTATCTACAAGTTACTGATTCACGTAATTTAACCGATCCAAGTAAAATGCCTGGTTTCCAACTCAGTGCCTCGATCGGTAAACTAAACATCGCCTCAAATGAAACTTCCGAATCACTTGATGCAATTCTTCATCTAAGTGCTTTGAACTTAGTAGATGATGAAAATAACAACGTAACTAATTCCGATACATTGCTTAAAACAAAAGCAGTTGATATTTCAAGTGTCGATGGTAATGATCAAACAGTCATCGACATGAAATCTGGAACATATAACCCTGGTGTCATCAGAGCTAAATATAATACGCCTGATGCCGCCAGTTTGACGATTCCAAATGACGGTACTGGTTCTACTAAATCCTCTAAAAATATGAACGCTGTCGTTACTTGGACTCTAACTGCTAGTCCTAGCGTAACTAATTAACTTAACAAAATAAAAGCCTAGTCAGAAAATTCTGACTAGGCTTTTATTTTGTATTCTATTCTTCAAATCCATTGTTTTCACTTAATTTAGCGTACCAGTGACCAGATTTCTTCAAGGTCTTCGTCTGAGTATGAATATCATCACGAATCAAGCCATAACGATTGCGGTAAGCATTCTTCCATGACCAGCAATCAATCGCTGTCCAAACGAAGTATCCGTGGCAGTTAGAACCAGCTTCAATTCCCTTATGAAGTTGAACTAAGTGATCGTGAATAAATTTAATTCGATAATCATCTTGCACAACGCCGTCTTTAATGAAGCGTTCTTCGCGTGAGACGCCCATTCCGTTTTCTGAGACGAACCATGGAATATTACCATAGTTATCTTTCAAGTTAATGGAAATATCATACAAAGTTTCTGGATAGATTTCCCAACCTTTGTCGACATTCATCACTCTACCGGGCATTTCATAATTATCAAAATAAATATCAGGCATCCAATCTTGCAAGCTTTCTGGTGAAACACTTGGTCTTTGAACACGTTCTGGATGATAGAAATTAACACCTAAAACATCAACGGTATTATCCTCAATCAATTTCAATTCTTCAGGGGTGCTTTCCCAAAGTACGCCTGCATCATCCAAAATTTGAACTAATTCAGCTGGGAAATGTCCTAAAACGGCGGGATCTAGGAACATATTGTCATCCCACATCGTAGCAAAGTGCGCTGCTTTGACATCCTCAGGATCATCAGTAGCTGGATAAGCCGGTGTCAAATTCAAGATTGTTCCTATCTTAGCATCAGAATTATTAGCTTTTTTCCAAGCATTAAACTTCTTGACCGCTTTGGCAGAGGCTAAATTCAAATTATAAGCAACTTGTACTGAAGCCGGTCCATCAACTCGTAATGGATAGTGGAATTGATACAAATATTCACCATCTAAAATGACTTTTGGCTCATTGAAGGTAAACCAATTCTTAACTCGATCACCGAATAATTCGAAACATTTTTCAGCATAGTCGGCGAACAAGTCAGTCACATGCTTTGATTCCCAACCGCTGTATTCTTGATACAACTTAATTGGCAAATCAAAATGGAACAAGTTGATGTATGGTGTTATCCCATTGGCAATTAAACAGTCAATTACTTTATTGTAGAATTCCACTCCGGCTTCATCAACTTCACCGGTATCAAGGTTCTTGATTAAACGACTCCATTGGATTGACGTCCGCAATGCCTTGATTCCAGCTTTTGCCATCAAAGGGATATCTTTTTGATAATCATTATAAAAGTTAGAGGCTGTGTCAGGTCCTACGCCATCGTAAAAATCATCAGGACTCTTTTCAAACCAGTAATCAAAAACGTTTTGATTTGGTTTGTGAAAGTTACCTTCTGATTGAGGGCCGGATGTAGCAGCGCCCCAGGCAAAATCTTTTGGAAATGTTAGCATGTTTATTTCTCCTCTGGATAAGTTTGATAAAAGTCGACATAAGCTCCACGCAAGTTAGCCTCATCTGTGTATTGACAAGGAACAATTTGCGGCTTTATCGAAGCAATTTTGACAACTTTGCGAATCTTTTCAATTTCTTTATTAACTTCTGGAATTAAGTGTGGGTTGTTAGAAACCGCACCACCTAAAACGATGAGTTCAGGGTCAAAACTATACTGTAAATTGTAAATCCCTTTGGCAAGTGAGTAGTACATCGTTTGAACTTCCTTTTGAGCTCGGAGGTCGCCATTATCGGCTAAATCGAAGACTTCTTTACCAGTATAGTTAGTTTTAGGTTTGGAATTTTCATTGTATCTTTCAGCAACCCCAACTGAAGTGGCTAGGTTACTGAGAGTACTTTTATCATCAACTAAAGTGAAACCAAATTCACCGCCGAATAAATGAGCGCCGTGCCAAATTTGATGATTGATAATGACTGATCCACCGACCCCAGTTCCAATGATCAAGAACAAGAGACTGGAAACGTCTTTACCAGCACCAGAACTTAGTTCCGCTAAGGCAGCACAATTGGCATCATTTTCCATGCTGACTGGCAATCCAAATTTCTTCGACAGCGCTTGTTGAATTTCGAAGTTGTGGATGTAAGGAATGGCTGAGGCTCCTTCAACTACACCAGTCTTTTTATTGACAGCACCGGGAGAACTGATCCCGACACCGGTAATTTCGTATTCTGATTTCATGGCTGTAACGTTCTTAGTTAGTTCAGAATAGAATTCTTCCAAAGTTTTTGGCGTAGGAATTGAAGGTAGCTTCTTCAATTCCTGACCTTGCATGACGGCTAATTTGATGGAAGTACCACCGATATCAATCAAACCTAAATTACTCATTTTTACCCAATCTCCATTTCAAATGGCGCAACCGGTGCACCTAATTCATTGAACAATGTGCAAGTTGGATAATTATCATAAGCATAACGAATTTTTTGAATCCCCTGACAATTATCAAGCACAATTAGCTTTCCAACAGTTCTAACCTGGCGTTTTTGCCATTGGTCAGCTTGTTTAACTAGAAAATATGCGTTACCTCTTTGGACGAGTGAACTAGCTGATGTGACGGATAAAATCAACTTATCATCCAAAACTTGTTGCCGATAAACAACTGGTGTCGAACTATAACTTTGATCAGAGAGGATCTCACCAATTCTGGTCCCGGCAATCCGTTTGTGAGTTGGATGAATATTGTGCTTCTCACCCGTATCAGCAATCGAAACTAAATGCACATCATTGATTTTTTGCGTAATTTCTAATTGGTGCTGACGAATTATGGGCCAAGCATCCTTTGGTTCGTCAAAGTACCCTGGCAATTGGACAATTAGAAATGGTACTGAGAAGTCTTTAAACAAATCACGCCAACTTAATACCAAACCACGCAACATAATATCGTAAACTTGTGGATTATCAGCATCGTTTTCGCCTTGGTACCAAACGATTTTATCAAACGCATAATTTTTTACTTGTTCGATCATCGTATGGAATAATCCGTTTGGACGTAAATACGAAGTTGGTGTCATTGGAGGTGGCCAAGGAGTATGACCAACCGCATCTTTAGCATCGCTCAAAGACACTTCAGGATTTTCTTTTTGAAATTTAGCCAAATCAGTATTGTGTTTGTCCACTAAAGCATTGTAGTCAGCAAACTCTTGATCATAATCAGCTTGGACTTTGCCTGTCGTAGCCTCTTTAAACGGTTTAATGAAGCGTTTGACCAATTCCTGATCACTGGACAAAACTGACTCAGGAACCCAAGAAGAAATCGACGTACCACCTTTGTAGCAATCGATGATACCAATGACTTCTTCAGGATTTAGTTCGTGTAATTTCTTAGCTGCCCAATAACCAATATCAGACATTTCCCAAAGAGTTTCCTTGTTGGCAACTTGCCAAGTAGAAGTCTCTAAATCAGTTGGCAAGGTCAAATTATCGTCGTGATATTCGAGTTGAGGGACATTGTAAAAGTAAGTATTATCAAGTGTTAAGTGATCGATTTCTGATTGATACTCGGCATCATCCCTGAATTTGAATTCAATATTTGACTGGCCAGTGAGCAAGATAACTTTTCCACTACGGACTTGATGCAAAGTTTTTTCTTCATCTAAACTAGTGATTTTAATATCACAAGTCAGCTTTTCAGCTAGAAGTAATCTAACTTTCCAGACCCCGTCAGCGTCAGCAGTTGTTTGATAAGTTTGTTGAAAAATTTCAACTGAAACGTCCGCTTTTGGCAAAGCATGTCCACTGATATAAAAATGTTTGTTAGCTGGCACGACCATCTTGTCAGTATAAATTCCATCTAATTGTAAATTACTCATTTACTTGTTCCTTTTTTAATTGCGCAACTTCGTCGTGAAGATTAATAACTTTCTCAGCAACTGTCATCATGATATCAGCTGAAATGAAATGATCTTGTGAGTGAATCAGCATGATTGATTTTTCAACCTTTTCACCATTCATTTCATCTGTCATCCATTTAGTTTGAATATTGTGTGCTTCATGTAGCGTTTTCTTTGCTTCCTTTAAGGTCTCACGTGCACCGTCGATGTCACCTTTTTCAGCTTGGTTCATCGCATTAATACACATTGATTTAGCAGTTCCGGCTACAGAAATTAAATTCATCGCACGCTTTAATTGTTTTTCGTCCAAATTTCACACCTCTTATGCTTGACTAGTCTTTAATTCTTTTTCTGATTCTTTGCGAGCTTCGTCCATTTCAGCTGTTTTAACAACATCAGGATTCAACTTGTTATCCATCTTAACGAATGGGTAGTAAATTGCTGTTGTTGCAGCAACGATTACTGCTTGAACAATTAAACCATTGATTGATCCTGTATAAAGAAGTCCGGATAGCAAGGTTGGAACTGTCCAAGGAACGTTGTTGACGATAGGTCCAATAAAACCAAGTTTTGTAAATAGTAATCCAATGTAGAAAGCCAATGGTTGAGCAACTAACCAAGGAATGAAGTACAAAGGATTCAAGATAATAGGTAGACCGAAAGTAACAGGTTCTGAAATGTTAAAGATAGCTGGCATCAAAGAAATCTTAGAAACTTTCTTGGCAGCAGCTCTCTTTGAGAACAAGATCAAAGCTAGAACTGGTGATACAGAACATGAACCAGCAGCAACTGTTGAGAAGTTCATGAACAATGTTGAATAAATATGATGTGCTTGACCAAGCATGTTTTGTGTATCATTGATGTTCCATGTCAAACCAAAGATTGGTCCCCAAATTGATGTTGGGTGAATACCAAACCATTGAAGTAAACTCCATGTTGTTTGTGATACAAAAGCAAACAAGCCTGTACCAGAAATAGCAATAGCTGGTTTTTGTAGAGCTGTCAATAATAGTTCTGGCATTGTTTCACCAGTAAATGTAGTACTGATACCTGTTAAGATGATGAAGACACCCATTGTGATAACACCAGGAATCAATGATTCAAAACTACGTGCAACTGCAGGTGGAACTGAATCTGGCATCTTAATAGTAATGTTCTTTTCAAGAACTTTATTGTAAATCCAAACCGCAAAACCACTAATTAGTAAAGCGGCAAAAACACCTTTAGTACCGAAGAATGTTGTATCCATATAATTCAAAACATCGATAGGCTTTTTAGCTCCATCTGGTGTGTATTGGAACTTCCATGGCATACAGATAAAGAATGCACCAAGAGCATATAGAACAGAAGTCATATGTTCCTTACTCTTTGGGAAATATTTGCGTGAAAATGTATGTGAGAAAATAACTACCAATAATACCGCGAAAGTATTCAATGAACCATTTGAAATAAGTCCAACCAAGTTACCAACAGTTGTCAATCCATTGAATAAACCAGAAGTACCCCAAGCAGCCCATGATCCAGCAATCAAACGACCAAGGCCTAGACCTTGTTTACCAAAAATCAAACCGTTAGTAGGATCAATGAAAACATTTTGGATCATAATCGCGAAACCAGCAATCATTGATGTAGCAGCAACAATAATAAAGGAATCACGTAACGTTAAAAGCAATTTGTTAGCAGCAATTTTACCAGCTACTCTAGTAAAATTAGCTTGGAATTTTTGCATTCCACTACTTTTACCTTTCCCCATTTTATTCTATTCCCTTCTCTTTTAATGTGTCGACAAGAACTTGTCCATCCATGCTACCGAATTGTTGCATGGTCAAAAGGATAACTTTAGTATTTGGGTGACCTTCAACAGTTTGGTCATAAGCCCAGCCAATTTGTGGGGCAAGTAAAATGACATCAACATCGTCCCCAACTTCATCTACCATACCGAAATCGTAAGCATCAACTTTGACGTCCTTACCTTCAGCGTCGTAAACCTTTTGCATCTTGGAACCAATTAAACTTGTGGAAAAACCTCCACTACAGAAAATAGCAATCTTTAATTGCTTCATAATGAATCCCCCTTCATTTGTTAACGCTTTCAGTGTAAATACATATACTTTTGAAGTCAATACCAATTTATGATTTGTTATAACAAATCCTGTTTTTTTATATAGAAGTGGTCGATTGGACTACTCCAATAGTGGATTTGAATTGTCTGTTTTCTTAATTTTGAGAATAAAAAAATACAAATCCACTTTAAAATGAATTTGTATTTTCAATTTGTATGTAAAATGTTAAATTGATTCGTGTAGCGAAAACTGAGAAGAACGAATATAAGTGTACGCATACTCAAAGATTTGCCCGTTATCCAAAAATGAGCGTTGCTCTACAGTCAACAAGGGTTCTGGTTTAGTTAAATCCAAGAGTCTTGAGGTTTCTTCATTTGAAATTTCTGAAGAAATCGTTCTAATTCCACTATCAATCGTTAAATCTAGATCCTTTTCAATAAAATCATAAATCGAACCCATTAAGGAATTCATTTGCATCCCTTGAATGATTTTGACAGGCATAAAAATATTCTGTAAAGCAATTATCTTATCCCTATCCATAATCAAACGTTCCACTTCATAGGTTAAATCGAATTGATTGATATTCATCTGATCCATTACCATTTGACTAGGCTTACTCACACCAAAATTAATCAGTTTAACTTGATATTTATTGAAATCAAAAATTTCTATTGAACGCTTTATCTCGTTGCCTTCACCAGGATGATTGTCTTTAACAAAGGTTCCTGACCCCTGAATTCGATAAATCAAGCCTTCATTTACTAAAATGTCTAATGCTTTTCTAACCGTGATTCGACTAACATTCAAGGATTTGGCAATGGCAGTTTCTTGCGGTAATTGCTCATTTATTTGGTATTCTTTTTCCAGTATCTGTTGTCTCAAACGATTCGCCACAATCACATATTTGGGCGTCTCTTTCATGTATCTGCCTCCGAGCTGTCTTGATATTTGTTATAACAAATATTTACTTGCATTGAATTAATTATAACGCACACAAAATATAAATCGAACCTTTTGTATTTGCACGCTTAAAATAATGATTTTTCTTATAACCAAAATTGTTTAAACATGCTATTATGTTATTAGAGGGTTTCACTTAAAAAAGAAGGAATACTAAATGATAGAAACTACCACTTGGAAGCATAATTTTACTAATTATGCCAACCTTGAAAATATAAATCCAAATAAGCAACAACAGCTACAAATTTTTCAACCGTTGCCATGTAAGAAAATTAGATTACAACTCAATAATTTATTCGACGAAGTGCCACTAAAAATCGAACAATTAGAAATTTATAGCACACCAACCGATCGAAAATTGGTGACTTTAAATGGACAAACTTCATTCGAAATTGAACCACGCTTAATTGAATGGTCAGATTGGATCGACTTAGATATGCGTGACAATTCATTCCTATCGATCGAAATCACTTCACCTAATAAAACAATCCACAGTTTGGGAATGACTATTTCAAATGATTTGGTCAAAACTGAAGACCGAACCATTCAAGAACCAAAATATTTCTTTGGCGTCTCAGCTATTCAAGTCCAAACTAATCAAGAGTATGAACGCATCGCTTTCTTTGGTGATTCTTTAACTAATCAAGGTAATTATTCTGCACCTTTGGCCTTGAGCTTAGAATCTGAATTCCACTGTATGACTGCTAACTTTGGTATTTCTGGAAATCGCATTTTGCACCCAGGACACAGCACTTCCCAATGGTCGACTAGTTTTGGCGAGGCTGGCTTCACAAGATTCGACCACATGATTGCCAATTACCAACCTAATATCGTCGTCTTTATGGAAGGCATCAACGATTTACTCCATCCAGGCACTGGTGCACCTATTGACGAGTTACCAACCGCCCAAGCCATTGTTAAAGCAGTCAAACTGCTCAAATTAAAATGTAAAAAGCATGATATTACCTTCGTTCCAATGACAATAACGCCTGCCAAGGGCAATATCAACGGTGGTGTCAATGGTTGGTCTGATAAAAAAGAAGCACTCCGTTTAGCCGTTAATAAAGAACTGCTAAAAATGCCTCATATTATCGACGTTGCTAGTCTAGTTGCCGATGGTGACAGATTGAAAGCTGACTTTGATTGTGGTGATCACGTACACTTTTCCACTGATGGCGGCAAAAAAGTTGCTAAGTACATTCAAGAACAATTAATTCGCAAACGGATGATCTAAAGTATATTCCATGATGTATAAGTACTATAAAGATTTGGAATATCTGTTTATAGTAATTATTAAGTTTTAGGTACCATGTTTAAATCATTTTTAATATAATGTAATATAAAATAGTGAATAATGATCAATTATACTTAATTGGAGAACAAAGAATGGTTGAAACTACTAACAAGGATATTTATACAATTTTAAAAGAACGCGTTTTAAGCGGACAATACAATATTAAAATGCGTCTTCCAACTGAAGATGCACTAATTGAAGAATTCAACGTTAGTCGTTACGCAATCCGTAAAGCAATTAAACAACTAGCAAATGAAGGCTTAGTTTACAGCGTCAAAGGAAAAGGTGTCGTCGTTTTAGAACAAACACCTAAGACTAAGGAATTAAATCTCAGTTTGGAAAAAATCAATGGTCTTCAATCATTGAACTCAGATCAAAAACTTGATCGAAAAACAATTATTGCCGATTTCCAACAAGTGATTGTCGACGAAAACTTACATCACAAAACTTCATTTGCTGTAGGTATCCCCGTCTACGCTATTAAGAGAGTTAGAAGAATCAATGACAAGAATGCCGTCTTAGATATCAACTATTTCAACGCCCAAGTAGTTCCCGAGATAACTCCAGAAATAGCTAAAGGATCAATTTATAATTACATCAACAATGATTTACAAATGAAAATAGCCGTCGTCAAAAGACAACTAAGAATCGAACACGCCACCCAGACCGATTATCAACACCTAAATTTAGGTATCAATAATTGCATCGGGAACATGATCAGTTTTGCCTTCAATGACGATGGAAAACAATTCGAATATACAGAATCACATTTTATTCCAGATAACTTTATATTTAATCAGATTATCAAGTTCTAGAGCGTGGAACAGGCCCGCTTAGGACTTGGGCAGATAGCCTAGCTTCACGAATTATCCGCGCACTTTGCGGATGATTTGGGAAGCGTAGCTATATGTCCCAAGTCCTGGCCTGTGGAACGCGTTTTGGATAGAGCGTGGAACAGGGGCGGTCAGCTCCCGGAGGATAACGTAATTTCACGAATTACCCGCCGCACTTGCGGGTGATTTGGGAAATTTTGTTATCTGGAGGGAGTTGCCCCTGTGGAACGCGTTTTGACTATATCGCCTAGAACCATGGTTATTAAAAATTCACACAAAAAAAGATGATTGGAAAATTCCAATCATCTTTTTTACTATCCAATTAATAAGATTCAAACCCAACCAAAGAAAAATGATTAGGAATATATTTAGTTTCAGTACATTCAAATAAACTGCCCAAATCAGTATAAACGTATTTCTTCAAAACACCGACACAGTTAGCTGCTTGTAAATCTAACAGATCAGATTCTTTTTGAGTAGCTGTTTCTACAGTCGCAACTGAACGAGCTGCTGCTATTTTAAAGAGATTGTTATCACGAATATATTGATAAATTGAACCCTTGGCATCATCGGAACTCAAATCAGGCATATTTTCTTTTCGGAAATAACTCGTATCCAATGCCATAGCTTTACCATTGACCATACGCAGTCTTTCTACGTGATAAGCAATATCGCCTAAACTAAATGAAGTATGTTCTGACAAAATGCTATCGACTTCAACTTCTTCAAAAACTAATACCTTAGTAGCTAATTCACGAATTGATTTATTTTGGGGAAAACTCATCAAATCTTGAAAGCCAGATCTATTAGCTGCTGAAAAGACCATGCGATTGTCAGTAACCGGTTCTAAAACCACTACGCCACGGCCTTTAACGGTATAAACTAATCCCTCAGATTGTAATTTCTTCAAAGCTCGACGAATTGTGTTTCTGGTCACACTAAAACGTTGTGACAGCTCCTCTTCACCAGGCAAAATTGTTTTTGGTGGATAAACTTCACTGTCAATCTCACCTTTTAATATATGGTAAATATCTGAATATAAGTTTTTTGGCATAATTTCTCCTCACAATTGCATTTAGCAATAAACCTCAAAAATAAAAACCCCATTATCTCTTTTCTAACATCAATGCTTCATATGGGCGCATAGTTACTGTTTCATCATCTAACTGCAATCCACCGTAGTTCCCCAAAACTAAGTCGAATCCAGCTGGAATAGTTCTTTTTTGTTCTTGAGCAGTAAAATTCGCCATAACTAAAATTTTACGCTTTTCATTAAATCTTTCATAGCTATAAACACTATTATCCTCAGGATTTAATAATTTATAATCACCATCGATCAAGACTTCTTTGTGTTTTCGAATGAAAATCAATGCTCGATAAAAGTCAAAGACGTTGTCTTTCATTTTTAGAACTTTTTCAACTGAATAATCATCGTGATGAAGTGGTTTCAACCAAGGCTCACCAGTTGTGAAGCCGTAGTTTTTTGTCGAGTCCCATTGCATTGGCAACCGCGCATTCTCGCGTGATTTCTGTTGCAGAATCTTGATGGCTAAAGCTTTGTCCACACCATTATTGATCAATTCATTGTAGGCGTTGATTGATTCGTGATCGTTGTATTGCTTGATATCAGTGAAATAGGCGTTCTTCATCGCAATTTCATCACCTTGGTAAATGTAAGGCGTCCCCTTTAGTCCAAATTCGACCATCGCCAACAACTTAGCTGACTGATTACGATATTTATCATCGTCGGTAAAACGAGAAATTGCCCGTGGTTGATCGTGGTTGTTCCAAAACAAGGCATTCCAGCCACCTTGTTGATCCATTTTGACTTGCCACTCACTCAAGATACTAGTCAAATCGGTCAGTTTGTAATGACCCAGCGTCCACTTTTTGCCGTTGGTATAATCGACTTTCACATGATGGAAAGTGAAAGCCATCGACAATTCTTGGCGCTTTGGATTAGTGTACTTAACCGCTTCAGAAATCGGTGTTGAAGAAAGTTCTCCAACCGTAATGAAATTATTTGGTCCAAAGACTTTTTCATACATTTCATGAATGTATTCGTGTACGTGAGGACCATTGGTATAGAAGTTACGGCCATCATCGAGTGGTGTCTTGAAGGTATCGTTTGGCATCTCTTTAGTCTTGGAAATGTTGTTGATGACATCCAGTCTAAAGCCGTCAATTCCCCGTTTAGCCCAGAATTGTAACATCGTAAAAATTTCTTTGCGTAATTCTTCATTCCGCCAATTCAAGTCAGGCATCGTTACATCATATAGATGTAAATAATATTGGTCTAACTCTGGAACATATTTCCAAGCACTACCACTGAATTTTGAGACCCAATTGTTAGGTTCATGGCCATCAAGTGGATCACGCCAAATATAAAAATCGTGATAGGGATTATTCTTTGACTTCAAGGCTTCTTTAAACCAAGGGTTTTGATCAGAGGTGTGGTTTAAAACCATATCCATAATGATTTTAATGTCGCGCTTATGAGCTTCTTTCAAAAGGTGCTCAAAATCAGCCATCGTTCCAAATACCGGGTCGATTTGGTAATAGTCCGCAATATCGTAACCATTGTCATTACCGGGTGAAACGTACATCGGCGTCAACCAAACTAGTCCAATCCCCAGTTTTTGCAAGTAATCTAGCCGTGAAATGATACCGTTGATATCACCGATACCGTCCCCGTTAGAATCTTGAAAACTGCGTGGATAAATTTGATACACAGTTTCTTTTTGCCATTCCTTCATTTACAAATACTCCTCAATCTTTGATAAATCCTCACTTAACGACGCAATCTTATAATATGTTTATACATCTGTCAATGTGGTTATAACCATACAGATTTCTCAAATTAGTCACATTTAGCTATTATATAAAGATTCCTTGAACTAGTCCATTTTCAGAAATAAATAACTATAAGTGTAGATTCTTACTGTTTTAAGGGTGGGTGAAGTATGCCGTCCTCCATAGCAAAGCCGATTTTGGCGGCAACGTGCTGGGCACAACTTTGAGCTTTTGCAAAGTGCGCAAAATCTCAAAGCTTGGCCTTATTCTAAGCGCTAAGAATAATTTCACATCTGAGCCAAATCGGCTTTGCTATTCCGGACTAAATAATGGTTCTATGATTTATTTGCTTTCCGTTCATTTAGGAATACTAATCCTATTCATATACAGTGTTTAATATTCTTATTGTCGAGTTACTTTTCCTATTTATATACGGAGTTTAATATTCTTATTGTCGAGTTACTTTTCCTATTTAGAATCCACCGGATAACTGCAAATAACTGAAATTCAGCCGCAAAGTTTCTCTTGACATTTTCAGTACCAGGCAGAAGATGGCATCCAACCACCTCCCTTTATAAAGAACTAAGTTTTATAAAAAATCACCATATAATCATTAATTTTTAGGACAAAATATTGATACTATTTTCGAATAAAAATGATTTACTTTCGTAAAAAAATAGTTTATTATTCTAATTCTAGTTTAGATAATGGAGAATATGAGGATGCGTCAAATTACTACTGATAGGCTAATCATTCGTCCGATTAGTCAAGGGGATTACGACGAGCTAGAGTCAATTATTTTGGACCCAAAAATCGTAAAATATATGAGATATCGTGACGTCAAGACTCCCTCAAACTTTAAGAAACTTTTTAAAGATCATTTTCTAAAAGAATTTGGTTACACCTTTGGAATTGAAGATAAAGTCACTCATCAATTGATTGGCTTTTACGAATTCCATCCCGAAAATGGTGTCGGAATTCTTTCTTATGCTCTGAGTCAAAGTGCCTGGGGACATGGTTACGTTGCCGAAGCCGGCAGTGCCATGATGGACTACGGATTCAGCTTTTTGAACTTTGATACCATCGAAGCACATTTTGCCCACTTGAATCCCCGCTCTGGCCGAGTGATGGAAAAGATGGGCATGCATGATTTAGGCGTGGTTGAGACGAGAATCTCGCCTGATAATGGTGAAGAAATTTTTATTATGGGTTATGCACTTGATCGGGACGAGTGGAACTTACAGAGCGTGGAGCAAGCCGGGTAGGCAGAGCGTGGAACAGGGGCGGTCAGCTCCCGGAGGATAACGTAATTTCACGAATTGCCCGTTGAACTTTACGGGCGATTTGGGAAATTTTGCTATCTCGGAGGGAGTTGCCCCTGTGGAACGCGTTTACGTTCAAACTAAGGAAGTATGGTTATTAACAATAGACATCACACAATATAAAAAGAGGAATCTTCTCAATATACAGAAGGTTCCTCTTTTTTGATACCAAATTTCTTTTATTTTATAACCATGGTTCTATGCGATATAGTCAAAACGCGTTCCAGCCAACAGGAGTCAACATATAGCTACGCTTCCCAAATCGCCCGCAAGTGCGGCGGGCAATTCGTGAAGCTAGGCTATCTGCTGACTCCTGACCGTTGGCTTCCACGCTCTAAACTAAACGTCGATGAATCTCTTGCATGCCTCTTTCAATATTTTCCAATTCATCCGAATAATCTCTCAATTGTTCACCATACTTATCGACTAGATTCTCATCGGTATTGGTTTTATATCTCAATTTATGTTCCAAACTGGCCCACATATCCATCCCCACGGTGCGAATTTGTATTTCTACCGGGACATCAATTGGCCCTTTGGATTGAAATACTGGCACCTTTACTGCAATATGAAGACTGCGGTAGCCACTTTCTTTGGGATGCTTCAAGTAATCTTTTCTTCTTAATAGCGTGACGTCTGTTTGGCTCGTTAACATCTTTTCAATTTTATAAATATCATCAATGTAATTCGTTACTACTCTAATGCCGGCTACGTCGTGGATGTTCTTCTCAATGCTTTCCACGGTCAGGTCATAGCCTTTTCTCTGTGCTTTGCCAATCAAACTCTGAATCTTTTTCATACGTGATTCCATATGATGGATTGGATTGTAATCATAGTTGACTTGAAATTCAGCGTCCAAATTTTCTAATTTCGTGCTGATTTCCCTTTGTCCTGACTGATAAAGTTGGTACATCTTAATCAATTTTGGCAATTCCGCCACGTCGGGACGTTTATCGACCTCATTCAATTGAGTCTCGAGTTCTCTCAAATTAATAACGCCTGATCTCTCTAATATCATTTTTCCATCCTTCAATTTTTTTATAAAAAAAAGCAACCAGATTAGTGGCTGCTTATATTCTATACTTATTAGATGCTACTTCCAATCTACTTTGAGGTAGCTTTTTTATGCCAAAAGTAGATTCCTGCTAGTAAAATAATACTAATCACGCATGACAATCCGAAGGTAAAGTGCATCCCATCAATGAATAATTGCGGGTCACTTGCTAAATAAGATTTAACTCGAGTTCCTTTAATCAAAGACATCGAGCCAAACAAAAGAGTCGTTGACATCGCCGAACCGACGACCATCCCAACAGTTCTAGCGAGTGAGTACACACTACCGGCAGAACCGTAATCTTTTTCGGCAACATTGCTCATAACTAAAACGTTATTTGGTGAGTGGAACAAGCCATTACCAAGTCCCGCCATGGCTGCTCCGAAAGCAAAAATCAAAACAGTATTGTTTAAACCGCTCAAAACGTAGAAGATTTGGCCAAAACTGATGATAGCTAAACCAACTAAGGTGATTTTAAACGGATCGTGTTTATCGGCTAAACTTCCCGAAATTGGAGCCACAAATAGCTGTACAACTGGGAATATCAATAAGAAGAACCCACTGAACAAGGGGCTGAATTCCCGGGCATTTTGGAGATAAAACGGTGCTATAACATCGAAGAAGAAATCGACGATAAAGACTAAGAAACAAGCCAATAATTGGACTGAAAACCACTTATTCTTGAACAATGAAACCGGCAGAATCGGTTCATTTTGCTTAGTCTCATAACGATACAATAACGCCATTAAAATTAAACCGATCAACGTTAAACTGATGATTCGCCAATCACTCCACCCTAATTGTTGACTCAACAAAATACCAATGAATAAACTAGTGAATCCGACGATCAACAAGAGTGATCCCCATAAATCAAAACTAGCGCTAGGATATTTTTTGTCCAAATCACTAGGCAAATACTTAAATAACAAAAATGCTGCAATAAAACCAATTGGTACGTTCAACCAGAAAATGATGTGCCAAGGGAAGAAATTCAACAAAATCCCTCCGATACTAGGTCCGATGATACCTCCGAGTGACACGAATGAACCCATCCAACCTAAGGCCTGACCGCGACGATCATCTGGAAATACTTCAACAATGATGCCGTTAGAAGTTGCCATCGTCATCGCCGCTCCCAAGGCTTGCAAGCTTCTAGCCAAAATCAATGTCAACCAACTGACTGACAAAGCACATAAAGCCGAACTAACAACGAATAGAATCGTTCCCCATTTGAAAAATTTGATTTTTCCATATTTATCACCGAGTTTTCCAAAGATCATTAAGGTCGTACTCATCACGATCAAATACAGTGTTACAACCCAATTGATCAAACTCATATTGGTGTGTAATGCCTTACTCAAGACTGGCAGTGCCACGGTGACAATGCTACTATCAAGGGTAGACATAAAAATAACGATGCCCACACCAATCAGGATCATCGTCAGGTTTTTACTCTTAATTGATTCCATAATTATCCTCTATACTATATATTAATATATATAGTTTAATACACATCAAAAATTTGTAAAGGAGTTCTCATGGCACGTTCAAACACGCTCCAATATATGATTCTCGGACTATTAACTCGACAAGATATGACCGGTTACGATATCAAGCAAACCTTTGACAAAGAGAAAGCCGAATTCTGGACTGCCCCTTTCAGTCAAATTTATCCAGAACTAAATCGACTTTTGAAAAAGGATTTAATTCAATTACTTCCAACTATCCAAGAAAGCCGCAAAAAAACCTACCAATTAACTACTACTGGTAGGTCTATTTTTAATGAATGGATCAAACAACCATTATCTCCTGAAATCACGACGTTAGACAATGATAATTTTGTTTTGAGACTACATTTTTTGGGTAAAGAGCATGCGGATATTTTGCAAAAATTGTTGAAGAAACGTCAACAAACGCTAAAAGTAGAAATTGCACAACTGGAATTGGAACTAGCCGAAGTAGTTTCTCATCCCGAACAATACGGACGTGAATTGATTATTAGAAAAGAATTAGCTAACAAAAAGTCAGATCTCAAATTGTGGAAAAAAGAACTTTTAAAGTAAATAGTATCCAGTCTGTAGTTTAGATAGAACAAAACTTACGAAAAAGAGGCAGCTGCTCCGTGATCAGAGTGGTTGCCCATTTTTTATTCAGCATACTAATCAAAGCATCTTGTCTCGTTCAGACTGGATATTGTCCGCAAATAAAATTGAAACTATTATCTTGGTCAACTCCTCTGGTGACTCTTTCATCCCGGTTTTGACCCACTGCTTCATAATTCCCTGAATACCTAGCATAATATACGTCGCTTGATAGGCATCAGCTGCAGTTTTGGGAGTTGGGTGTGGGTGATCGAGAAATAATCTATCCAACAATTTCGTTTTGCGCTCGACGAAGACTAAATTACTCAACTGGGGATTCTTATAAAATTCGCTCAAGACGATGGTTAAACCTTCCATCATGGAAGTGTCCTTAGGAAAGCTCAATTCATCTAGAAAATCACGTTCGATTTGGTCGACACATTTATAAACATCATCAAAATATCGATAAAAAGTCGTTCGATTGATGTCCGCTTCTGAACACACTTCAGTGACCGTTATCGTGTCGATCGTTTTGGTTTGTAAAAGGGATAAAACTGTCTCTTTTATCAGATTTTTGGTATATTGAGCTCGACGATTGTTTCTTGTTCCTACCATCTTTTTTCTCCTAAAAAACAACACCTTTGTGATATTTGTTTAATTAAAAACACTTTGTTGCAAATTGACGGTTGAAAAAAGTTTGCAAAGTTTTTATTATATGAAACATAGTGTTGCAATAATGACAGTGTAACAAATTATTTATTGAATAACATTACAAAATTTAAAATTAGAGAGAGAGTTAATTAATGCTGGAATTAAAACACATCAAAAAATACTATCATGTTGGTGATTCAGTTACTAAAGCTCTAGATGATGTCTCGGTGGCTTTTCGTAAGCAAGAATTTGTCGCTATTCTAGGCCCTAGTGGTTCTGGTAAGACGACGATGCTTAATGGTATCGGTGGCCTTGATATTTATGACTCCGGTGACTTAGTTATCAAAGGTAAATCAACCAAGGACTTCTCTGAATCCGATTGGGATGCTTATCGAAATAATTCAGTCGGTTTCATTTTCCAAAGTTACAACATTATCGGACATTTGAGCATCATTGATAACGTTGAATTGGGGATGACCCTTAGTGGTGTCAGTAATGAGGAAAAAGCTAAGAAAGCTCGTGAAGCACTAGAACGAGTCGGCTTAGGTCCACACATCAACAAAAAGCCTAACCAACTTTCCGGTGGTCAACTACAACGTGTTGCGATTGCCCGTGCGATTGCTAATGACCCAGAAATTTTACTTTGTGATGAACCAACTGGAGCACTAGATACTGAAACTAGTGAAGAAATTATGCAGTTGATCAAAGAATTGTCAGCTGAGCGTCTAGTTATCATGGTTACTCACAACCCTACTCTTGCTAAAGAGTATACGGATCGAATTATCAACTTTGCTGATGGTAAAATTTTGAACGATTCTAATCCTTTCGTTGAAGACGCAACTCAAGATAATTTCGAATTAAAGAAAACTAAGATGACTTTCTGGACTGCTTTGAAGTTATCATTCACTAACCTAAAAACTAAAAAAGGCCGGACAGCTCTAACCGCTTTTGCTTCAAGTATCGGTATCATCAGTATTGCGATTGTTTTAGCCTTGTCGTCTGGATTCCAAAAACAAATCGACAAAACTCAAGGCAATACCCTAGCTCAATTTCCGGTAACGATTTCTCAAACAGCTTCTAAGCAAACCGCTCCGGACAGCCAAAAGACTAAGAACTCCAACTCGAAAAAAGTTACCGCTAAACTTAGCCAACAAGAGAAATCGACCCACACTAATAAATTAAATAAAAAATACGTTAACTATATTAAGAACCTATCACCCGAACTAAGTAAGAATATTACTTACAATTACACAACTGGGATGAATCTTCTAACTAAAGTTGACGGTAAAGTCAAAACAGCTCAATTTTCTAACGCCAGCAGTTCTAATTCGATGAGTGGAATGGCTTCAGCTATGGCTTCCTCAACAGGAATCGGTAGTTCAGTTTATCCTAGTTCTGACAACAATGGTAAGAACTTCTTGAAGAAACACTACAAAGTAATTTCTGGTTCACTACCTGACAATGCTAACGAAGTTGTTTTGATCGTCGACCGTGATAACTCGACAAATATCAACGCGCTAAAAAACATCGGCATGAAAGTTAAAGACAACCAGAAACTCGATTTTGACAAAATTGTCGGTCAAGAATTCAAAGTAGTTGGTAACAATGATTACTACAACCAAGTTGCTACTAACCTCTACACCCCAAATTCCGATTTAACTAGTCTCTACAACAATGCCAATAACAAGACTGTCAAGATCAGCGCTATCTTAAAAGTTAAGTCTGAATCATCTGAAAACATCCTTTCTTCAGGAATTGCTTACAGTGACCAATTAACCAAAGATATCGTTAATACTAATAAAGATTCTGACATCGTCAAAGCTCAAAAGAGTAGCGATACTAATGTTTTAACTGGTGCTAGTGTTGACGACGCTACAACTAAGGACTCACTCATCAGTTACTTAGGTGGTTCAACTCAACCATCAAGCATCTTAATTTACCCAAGTACTTTCAAGACTAAAGATAAGGTTTTGGATTACTTAGATAAGTTCAACAAAGGCAAGAAAGAATCCAACAAAGTTATCTACACTGATCTAGCTGGTCAAGTTTCAACCTTAACTGGTGGTTTGATGGACGCTATCACTTACGTCTTAGTCGCCTTCGCCGGAATTTCACTAGTTACAAGTATGATCATGATTGGTATCATCACTTACACATCAGTTCTTGAAAGAACCAAAGAAATTGGTATTTTGAAAGCTCTTGGTGCTAGAAAGAAAGATGTTACTCGCGTCTTCGATGCTGAAACTACTATTTTAGGTGTTTCATCTGGTGTCTTAGGAATCATCATCGCCTGGTTAGCAACTTTCCCAATCAATGCTATCTTGAAGAACTTAACTAATTTATCAAACGTTTCGCAATTGAACCCCGTTCATGCTATCGTCTTGATCATTATCAGTACAGTTCTAACCGTAATCGGTGGACACATTCCCGCCAAGATGGCAGCTAAAAAAGATGCTGCTGCAGCATTGCGTTCCGAATAGTTACATTTTAAAAAGACTGTATTAATTGGAAGAAAAACCAATTAATACAGTCTTTTCTTTTTGTGGACTAGGCTTTAGCCTTTTTGTAGCTATAACGTACATGATATAGTACAATATAGTTACCAAAAAGGAAGGGAGTTTTTATTATGCCAATTGCAACTACTCAAAGTGATTTTCGTAATCATATTAAGGATTACCTAGATCAGGTTAATAATAATAACCAAACCGTTTTAATCGCTCGTTCAAATCAACGTGCAGCTGCGGTTATCTCACAAGACCAGCTTAACACTCTTCTTGAAGCCGTTAATGCTAAAGAAGATTCTTTAGATTATGCAATTGCTCGTGATAAATTAATCGAAATGCATATTTTGCCAGATGATCCTATCGTTAAACCCACTGATGATTACTGGAATAACTTTAAGCCTAAGGACAACAATAAATAATGGTATATCAATATCGGCCACGAAAATCTTTTGAGAGAAGTCTAACTTATCTTGCACAGCTTGATCCAACAATTGTTGACGAAACAAAGGCAGCAATTTTGATTTTACTAGCAGGAGATTCTCTTCCAAATGACTTCCAGGACCATGGGCTTGAGGGAAGTTATACTGGTTATCGAGAATTCCATCTTCGTGACACCTCTAAAGGACAACAACCAAATGAAATAAATGACATTTTAATCATTTACAAAATCGATGACCAAGATTTAATTTTTATTGCAGTTAATATTGGTTCACACAACAAGCTATTTCATGGCCACTACCGAAAAAATAAATAGGTGAATTTACAATCAATTTTTCCTAAGAAAATAATTTAAAACAGACAATAAGATATAATCGCAAATTGCAAGAACAAGTTAGCCACTCCGAAAAAATAAAAAAAACTTAAGATCTATCAGGATTGGAGTGCCAGATTATTAGTAGCCGCAAGCCAAG
>NZ_RKLY01000012.1 GCF_004745525.1 Companilactobacillus suantsaicola
TGTATATTTCTGCATAAAATCCCTCCATTACTGGGTTAACATTTTTATACTATTTTGAAATGTCAACCATATAAGGATTATCGCAGAACGCGGCCGGCACAACTTTGAGCTTTTTCAAATTCGGAAAAATCTCAAAGCTTGGCCTTATTCTAAGCAATAAATTGCTAAGAATAATTTGGCGGCTGAGCATTTCCCAGAGCTGTTACTCCAGACTAGATTTCACGTTTTTGCGTTTTTTTTGCTAGATTCAGAAATGAATACGGATTCTATTCGAGTAAGTACAGAACTGTTTTATAGCTTTGATGCGTTATAACGCTTCTATGCTTTATGTAGTTTGATTAATAGAAAAGAGGATATTACTAATACTGCAAGATTCTGCAGTATAGTAATATCCTCTTTTTTGTCTGTTAATTTTTATTTTAATGTATGAAACGGATAACCTATTAAAATATTATTTCTATGTCTGAATAGAATTGTTATTCTTAATCAAATGGAAAGCAAGTAACTAATAAGTGTGAAATTCAGTCCGGAATAGCAAAGCCGATTTGGCTCAGCCGCCAAATTTCACTTAGCGCTTTAGCGCTTAGTGAAAGGCCTAGTTTTGAGATTTTGCGTACTTTGCAAAAGCTCAAAATAGTGCCGGCCGCGTTCCAGCCAAAATCGGCTTTGCTATGGAGGACGGCATACTTCTACCAACACTCCAAAAAACAACAATCAAAACAAATAGCTATTTTAATTTTTTAACACGGCTAAATAAGGAATTGTCGTCAGGTGTTTTGTGATCGCCAGTTCGACCGATATCGTAATCGGAATCTTGCATGGCTTCTACTTTACCCATCAAATAACCATTACCAACTTGTGAGAAGAAGTCGTGGTTGCTAGTACCGGTTGAGATACCGTTCATAACGATAGGGTTGACATCTTCAGCGTTACCATCAGGGAAGAGTGGTTCTTGACCAAGATTCATCAAGGCTTTGTTGGCGTTATAACGCAAGAAAACTAAGACTTCATCGACCCAGCCAACTTCTTTGTAAAGCTCTTGAGTATATTTCTCCTCGTTGTCATAAAGGGTGTAGAGCAAATCATACATCCAATCCTTTAATTCGGCTTGTTTATCTTCACTTAATTCATTGAAACCTAATTGAAATTTATAACCGATATAAGTTCCGTGAACGGATTCGTCACGGATGATCAACTTAATTATTTCGGCGACATTGGCTAATTTATTGTTTCCAAGATAATAAAGTGGAGTGTAGAAACCAGAGTAGAATAGGAAACTTTCTAGGAAAACACTGGCGACTTTCTTTTGTAGTGGAGTGCCGTTTTGGTAAATATCGTTGATATATTTAGCTTTCTTTTGTAGATATTCGTTGTGATCAGTCCAGTCAAAGATTTCTTCAATTTCTTCGGCAGTATTCAAAGTACTGAAGATGGAAGAATAACTTTTGGCATGAACGGATTCCATGAATTCGATGTTATTGAAGACGGCAGTTTCTGCTTGTGTCCTAACATCTTTTAACATGGCTTGAATACCATCTTGAGATTGTAAGGTGTCAAGTAATGTCAAACCACCAAAGACGTGTCCAACAACGGTTTGTTCGGCAGGTGTTAAAGTACGCCAATCATCCAGATCATTGGAAAGAGGAATTCTGGTATCGAGCCAAAATTGTGAAGTCAATTTTTCCCAAGTCTCTTTATCGATTTGGTCTTCAAGCTTGTTCCAATTCATTGATTTGTAATATGTGTCGACCATTATAAAAATTTCCTCCTAGATTGAGCAGCTTTCACACTCGTTACTACCAATTTCATCGTTATTTTCGGTGAAGGTTCTTACGTAGTAAAGTGATTTGATACCTTTATAGTAGGCATAGTTCCGTAAAATACTTAGATCACGGGTAGTCTGTTTAGAATCGTTTTTCCATTCGTAGATGCCGGCTGGAATTTCTGAACGCATAAAGAGCGTCAAACTCATACCTTGATCAATGTGTTCTTGAGCAGAAGCATAAGTATCGATAACCTTACGCATATCAGTATCATAGGCAGACTTGTAGTATTTGATCGTGTCATTACTCAAGAAAGGAGCTGGGAAGTACAACTTACCGTTTTTCTTTTCTTGACGTTCTTCGACCAATCTAGTTACTGGTTGCAAACTAGCACTGGTGTTGTTGATGTAAGAGATTGAACCAGTTGGGGCAACGGCCATTCGATAGGCGTTATAAATTCCGTAACGCATAACATTTTCTTTTAGCGCTTGCCAATCACTGATGTCAGGAATCTTGATACCTTCAAATAGTTGTTTAACTAATTCTGACTTAGGAGCAAAACTTTGGGTCGTATACTTATCGAAGTAAGTTCCGTCAGCGTATTTAGATTTTTCAAAGTTGGCAAAAGTTTCTTTTCGTTCTTTAGCGATATTGTTACTTTCAACCAAGGTCCAATAGTTTAGAAGCATGAAGTAGACGTTGATGAATTCAATTGCTTCAGGTGAGCCGTATTCGAGATGATGACAGGCTAAATAAGTGTGGAGTCCCATAGCACCTAAACCAATAGAATGGCTCATCTTGTTACCATTAGCTACTGGTGGAACAGAAGTGATATTTGAAGCGTCACTGACAAAAGTTAAAGCTCGGGTCATTGAACGAATTGATTGACCAAAATCAGGACTTTGCATCATATTGAGAATATTAGTGGAGCCCAAATTACAACTGACATCAGTTCCTAATTTAACGTATTCTTGAGCGTCATTTAGTTGTGATGGGATTTGGACTTGTTGAATCTCAGTACAAAGATTACTCATGATAATTTTTCCATCGATTGGGTTGTTGCGATTTACAGTATCAATGTTCAAAACGTAAGGATAACCGGATTCTTGTTGTAACTTACTAATTTCATCCTCTAGTTCACGGGCGGGAATCTTGTACTTCTTGATTCGGTCATCGTTGACCAGATTGTCGTATTCCTTAGTGATATCAACGTACGAGAATGGCACTCCGTAGACTCTTTCAACTGAGTAGGGACTGAAAAGATACATATCTTCATTATTGCGAACTAATTCGTAGTATTTATCAGGCACGATCACGCCTAGAGATAAAGTCTTTACACGAACTTTTTCATCGGCATTTTCCTTCTTAGCTGAAAGAAATTCGATAATATCAGGATGGAAAACATTCAAATAAACCGCACCGGCACCTTGTCGTTGACCGAGTTGATTACTGTAACTGAAACTATCCTCCAATAACTTCATAACTGGTAAGACCCCAGATGAAGAATTATCGACTCCCTTAATAGGTGAACCGGATTCACGCAAGTTAGATAGTGTAATACCAACACCACCGCCAATTCTAGACAATTGTAGGGCACTGTTGATTGTTCGACCGATGCTATTCATATCGTCAGTTACTTGTAATAGGAAACAAGAAACGTACTCACCACGGCGCTTGCGGCCAGCATTTAAAAATGATGGTGTAGCTGGTTGGTAACGTTGAGCAATCATTTCTGTAGCCAGACTCTTAGCGAGTTTTTCATCACCATTGGCGTATAAAAGGGCATTAAAAAGGATTCTCATCTCATAATTTTCGAGATAAGAATTGCCGTCATTAGTTTTTAAAGCATATTGGTTATAAAACTTGTAGGCGGCCATAAATGATTGGAATTGGAAATGTTGATCTAATAAGTGATTATAAAGTTCTTCGATGAAACTTGGTGAGTATTCATCTAAAACATTTTTTTCGATAAAATTATTTTTTACGAGGTAGTCAATGTGGCTTTGAAATGAATCAAATTTCATTGTGTTCGGTTCAACATTCTCCGCAAAAAAGGCTGTGACAGCTTCCTTATCTTTATTTAGAGGAATTTTGCCATCTTGGGGGATGTTGATTTCGTTATTTAATTTAAAATAACTAATTTTGCTTGCATCAAGGTTATTTAATCCCAATTTCATTCACTACTTTCTTAAAATTTTCGACATCTTTTTTAGTACCATTGAATTCAAATTCAAAAACTACGGGAACTTCCAGTCCAGCAGCGATGTCTTTGGCAGTGTGGTTGTATAGCGTGTTGAAATTTCGGTTGCCACCGCCAGCAACACCAACACAATTTTTGGCATTATCTTTATATTGTAAAAAATCGATAACCGGGTCCATCATGTCGTCGTCATAAGCTGGCACAATAAGAATAAATGGCCGACCCATTTGGAAAAACGGATCGGCGTCGGTTATTTCATAGCCATCTATTCCTAGCTTATTAACGAAACGTTTAGTTTGTCCGGTGATAGAATAATAAGCTATTTCTTTCATAATTAGCCCACTAGTGCCTTTAAACTGTCAGGACGGAAACCAACGATTGGGTCACTGATTGAGTTCATAACAACAGGAACACTCTTAAATCCTTGTTGTTTCAAAGTATCAAGATATTGTGGGTCTTGATTGATATTTCTTTCTTCAAAGGAAACATTATGTTCCTTCAAATATCTCTTAGTCATTTTGCATTGCATGCAGTTATTCTTGCTATATACGATTACGTTATTCATGTAAAGCACCTCTCTTTAGTTACTAAATCAGTATAAACATTAGCTTGGAAAAACACAATATATTGTATCTGTTATAGTGATACACACACGATATAGCGTGGTTATACTGTAAGCGCAAACTTATGTACGCGTTGGGGTAGACAATTTTGCATCTCAATTTCAAATAATTTTCTGATTCGTGGTAAAATTAGCGTAATGACTATTATAAAGTTATTAGTTAAAATTGAAAGAGTTTCAGACAATTAATTTTGGTTGGGAGAAAACTATGAATTCTTGGAATTTTGTGGGAATTATCGCATGGATCATCGTCATCGCATTGTTGATCTTTGTGGTATTCAATATTAGAAACCGTCACTTAAAAATTCTTGTACAGAAAAAAACAAAAATAACTTGGACTACGATTTTGGTCGATTTTTTGGAGATCTTGGTAGTCATCTTAATGGTGAGTGGGTTGTTATACACTAGCCTATTTACAAAAGTTGATTTGACGGATAAGAACGACGTTAATGTTACTTATAAATATGATCCGATGATTATTCAGACAACTGACGACGGACAAGGGTACTACGTAAAAATTGATAAGAAGGAATCTAGTTCTTCGACAGATGTTTATCAATATTGGTTGAATAATTCGAAATATACTATTTCTAGTCGTAACGCAACGATCTCTGATGCAACATTGCCATTCACTGTTTCTGGCTTACGTTTAGATTGGCCAATGAAGAAAATTAATAAGTATGATTCTAAATATCAATATGCATATGTAATTACTGTTCATGCGAAATATAAGAACAATTTCATCAATGGGTTAGGTTTAAAAGCTAACCGTTTTGCAATGGAATATCGAGTCTTGAGAGTTCCAGCCCGATCATTTATCAATGTAGGCAAATAAAAAAACTCGACCAATTGGCCGGGCTTTTTTATTTGGTTAAGCTTTTTTAATTTTCTTGATACTAACAACGATCTTGTTGTTTAGTTCAGTTTTGTTTGCATTATCTTTGGGATCATTTTGAACGATTTCCATCAAAGCTGAATGTTCGTAAATCTTTTCAACTTTTCCTTGGAAAGGATAATCCATATCTTCATCAACGGAGCAGTTGTATACAGTGCCAACTTTTAAGTCTTCTATTTTCATATGTAAAATCTCCTCGGATTTATTAATTAACAGACTAGTATATTAATATAGTAAATGAAATATTTCAAACATAGGGGTTCAGGAATGGATAAAAAAATCATCGTAATAACTGGTGCAAGTGGCACCGGTAAGACTACCATCAGCAAATATTTGAAAGATACTTATCATATACCGAGTGTTATAACTCACACTACTAGATTACCACGTGAAGGCGAAAAAAACGGTGTCGATTACTATTTTGAAACGAAAAATTCCTTTTTAAAGAATCATTACTTAGAAAAGGTTGAATACAGTGGCAATTGGTATGGTTCGTCAGAAGAAAGTTTAAAGAAAACTTGGGAAAAGTTTGATGCTGCTAGTATTGTGGTCGATACAGCAGGTGCGATTTCTTATAAGAAGAAATATGGAAAGAACGCAGTTGTAATTTTTCTCGAAGTTGATTTTGAAACGGTGACTGATCGTCTAAAACAACGGGGGGATGAAACAAAACGGTTATTGAGTCGAATTAACAGTGACGAATTCAAGCGAGATCTGCAAATACCAAGGGAATTAGTGGGTAAATGTTATAAAATTTCTAATAAAAATCTCGAAAATACTAAAGAAAACGTTAACAAAGTACTAAAATTGGAAAAAATCAAATAAATAATTAATTCACAAATGGGTTTTGACGCTTATTATATCGGGCGTTGAAACCCTTTTCTTTTGTGAATTTCAAAGTGTAACATTCTTATACAATTGTTGTAACAGTTCTGCAATATTCAGAGAGTAATATAGTGGTCGTTGAGTGATAAGAAATTAATAATTATAAAAAAATTAAACAATTAAAAACTATTTCAATTTACGGGGGATTTCAATCTTGAATACAAACGTTAAAAAAAGTCTAATTTCATTTACAGCTGCTGCAGCATTGGCAGTTACAGGTTTGGGTCTATCAAATACTACTTCAAAGGCTGCTACAACACTTCAAAGTGCACCTTCAGTAGTTCGCACAAAGAATGATTCAGCACTATTCAGAAATCCATCATCAGATTCAAAAATCACAGGTCGTGCACTTGCATCAAACACAAGCTGGCGTGTTGCTAAGGCTGTTCAAGATGACAATGGTACAACATGGTACCTTGTAGGTTCAAACGAATGGGTTAACGAAATTGATGTTACAACACAAACTGCCGTTACAGAATCAGCTTCAACAAAAGAAGATTCAGCAGCTAATGTTATCAGCACAGCTAAGAAATATTTAGGTACACCATACGTATGGGGTGGCAAGACTCCTTCAGGCTTTGACTGCTCAGGTTTCACATCATATGTCTTCAAACAAGCAACTGGTAAGAACATTGGTTCATACACAGTAGCTCAAGAAAATGCCGGAACAACAGAAGCTGTATCACAAGCATCAGCCGGAGACTTACTATTCTGGGGTGGCAGAGGTTCAAGTTATCACGTAGCTATCTACTTAGGTAACAACCAATACATCGCTGCACCTCAACCTGGTCAATCTGTTAAAATTTCAACAATCTCAGGTTACTTCATGCCTTCATTCGCTGTTAAGGTTCTATAATTTAATTGAAATCAACCCGCAAAGATCACCCTCTTCGGTGGTCTTTTTTTCTGTCTTAAAATAAAATAGAAAACGTATCACCGAATAAAAATAAAGAGGAATATCATGGAAAAATTAATCGAAGCAGCAAAAGCACAAATTAAGCCCAAAATGCACGTCAGCTTTGGTGGCGGCCGCACAGTGGGCCGTCTGATCAAAGCCGTAAAAGGGATGGATATAACTTTCTCAAGTCCATCCGAAAGCACTCGTCAACTTTGTGCGGAGTTGAACATTCCCGTTGTACCACTGGATCAAGTTGAAAAATTCGATGTAGCCTTTGATGGTTGTGACAATTTGGACAAAAATTTAAACGTTTTAAAAAGCAATGGTGGAATTCACACATTTGAGAAACTGTATGCTAATTTATCCGATCGCTACATAATTTTATCGCCTAAGACACGTTTAACAGACGTTTTAAATCCAGAAGTGCCTTTGTGCTTAGAAGTCTTAGCAGATGCTATTCCACAAGTTTTACAAGAAGTAGAACAGTTAGGTGGAAAAGCCCAAGTTCGCCAATCTAGCGACATCGCCGGAATCGTCAGAACTAGCAATGGCTTTGGTTTGATTGACTGCAATTTTGAAAGTTATCAAGATATTTCCGAAATTAATCAAAAATTAGCTGTCATGAATGGTGTTTTAAGCACTTCTTATTTTGAAAATATTGTGACAGACGCTTTGTTGAGTGATGGGGATGAAGTGGTTCATTTGACTAAATAGAATAGTTCTTTTTGTTTGATGGTGTTTGAGATGCCGTCTTCCGCAACAACTCTGGGAAACGCTGGAACGCTGTGGGGCGACTTGGAGCCAATTTCAAGCCCGGAAATTGTCTTCAAGCTCACCCTTTTACTAGGCGCTAAAGTCGCCAAGTAAAATTTCGCAGCTGAGCATTTCCCAGAGTTGTTACTCCAGACTAGATTTCAGTTCTTTGCGGTTATTTCCGTGAATTCTGAAATGTATACAAGTCTATTCAGAATAATTATTGAACTGTTTTATAGTCTGGATACGTTATAAGGCTTAATTATTTTAATTGATTTAATTAATATAAAAAAAATAGAGGATATTACTAATACCGCAGAGTGCTGCAATATGGTAATATCCTCTTTCTTTGTCTGTTAATTTTATTTGAATGTATGAATCGGAATGGTATATTAAAATATTAGTTCCGTGTCTGAATAGCATTATTCAGAATCTTTATGTTCTTGATGCCACTTCTCAATATAAGCTAACCGTTGTTTGAAGAACTTCTCTTTACCTTGTTCTGTTGGTAAATAGTATTTACTATTTTCAACTTCTTTAGGAACAGTCTTCATGGTCGTTAATTTGTCTGCAAAATCATGTGCAAATTGGTAATCTTTGCCGTAACCGAGATTCTTCATCAACTTAGTTGGTGCATTGCGAATCTGTAGTGGAACGGGGAGGTTGCCATATTTTTTTACGTCTTTTTTAGCCCTTAAACTGGCCTTGTAGACTGCATTTGACTTAGGAGCGACTGATAAGTAGATGACGGTCTCAATCAAGTGGACGTCGCATTCAGGCATACCGAGAAATTGGCAGGCTTGAAAGGCGTTGATGGCGACATTTAAAGCGTTCGTGTCGGCTAAACCAATATCTTCACTGGCAAATCTGACCAGTCTTCTCGCAATATAAAGCGGATCTTCACCGCCTTCCAGCATACGTGTCACCCAATAAATGGCCGAGTTAGTATCACTGTTACGCATCGACTTGTGCAGAGCTGAGATGATATTGTAGTGTTCTTCACCGTTTTTATCATATCTAAGTGATTTCGTATTGAGTAATTGGCGAATATCATCCAGATCAACTTTTGTTTTCCCAGCTTCAGAATTTGAATTGATAACGGCCATTTCCAAAGTATTCAAAGCGACCCGAGCATCTCCGTTGGCATAACTAGCAATCAAATGGATCGTGTCAGCATCAATTTCGACCTCTGTTTGGAAGGCTTTTTTATTAGCGAGAACTTTTTGGAGTAGCTCAACTAAATCATCTTCAGTCAAAGACTTCAAAACGAAGACTTTACAACGTGACAAAAGGGCAGAATTGATTTCAAATGACGGATTTTCCGTTGTGGCGCCGATCAAAGTGATGCTACCTTTCTCAACAAAAGGCAAAAAGGCATCTTGCTGGGCCTTATTGAAACGATGGATCTCATCAATGAAGACAATTGTTCTTTGACCCATTTCACGATTCATTTCGGCTTCTTGCATAACTTTTTTTATGTCGTTGATACCACTAGTGACGGCACTAAAAGTAATGAAGTTAGCTTGAGTTTTTTTAGCAATTATTTCCGCTAGAGTAGTCTTACCAACCCCGGGAGGGCCCCAAAAAATCAATGAGGGAATTTTATCTTGATCGATAATTTCCCGCAAGATTTTACCTGGACCAATCAGATGTTTTTGACCGACGAAGCCATCAAGGGTCGTGGGACGAATTCGGTTAGCTAAAGGTGAATTGTCATCATTGTTATTAGAAAAAAGTGATTCTTGTTGCATACTTTACCTTCTTTAGTTAATTGCTTGTTGAATCTTCTTTTCATTATAACCAAGTAGAATTAAGAACATTAATAAGTATAGCCCTAAAGGAATCAAAGCAAAATTAAGATTAATGGCGGAAATTGTGCTAGCTGATTGAGTTTGGTTAGAAACGTAACCAGAAATCTGTAATGATTCAGCTGTGATCAAACCACCTAAGCCGAGGCCGAGATTGACTCCGAAGTCATCAGTTGAGGCCAAAACGCCTTCAGCTTGAATTCCCATAGCGGTACCATAACGGATCGTATCGGCAATCATGATTGAGACTAGACCGATAATAAAGCCACCACCGATACAATTGATAAAGATACCGGCAAAAATCGTTGGCAAGACTTCTGAATAAGCACCAATGGTGATGATAACTTGTCCGACAAAAGCAGTAACGATACCGAGCAGCATGGTATTTTTCTTACCTAATCTAGCCGAGACAAAGTAAATTGCGACGACCCCAATCAGAGCCGTGAACGTGAAACTGTTAGCTAGAGAAACCAAATTTTCGTCTTGAATAACGTATTTGAAGTAGTAAATCGTCGTCTGGTTCTTAATTGAAGTCGTTAACCAGTACAAGAAAATTACTACAGAAATAACGATCCAAGGCTTATTTTGTTTCAACATCTTCCAAACTTCAGTCAGTGGTTGGTGACTGATCTCTTTATTCGTATAGCGCTCTCGAACGTGAAAGAAAGTGTTGAGAATCAGTGCTAAAGAAATTGCCCCGAATAAAATGATTGTCCCTAAGAAGCCAAGTTGTTGATTACCCTGACCGAATAGACTAACGAGCGGAATTGTGAAGACCGCCACGATGATTTGAACGGAACTACCGCAAAATTGACGAATAACACCTAATAGGGTCGTTTCCTTTTCATTATTAGTCATCGTTGGCAAGATGGAAGTGATTGGTAAATTAACCGCTGTATAAAAGAATCCTAAACCTAAGTAAGTTACATAGGCCCAAATTAATTTTCCCGTGTGGGGAAGAAAATTAGGTGTGACGAAAGTTAAAATAGCGAAAACGACATATGGAAATGAGTACCACAAAAAGAAGGGCCGACTCTTGCCCCATTTAGAATGTGTATTATCAATCATGACACCAATCAATAAACTTTCGAAAACATCAGCCGTTCGAGCCACGACAAAAAGAATCGCGACTTCATTAGCTGAAAGTCCGAAGACATCGGTGTAGAAAAATAATAAATAAGTGGTCATCATTTGAAAAACTAAGTTGTCAGCCGCATCGCTGAGACCATAACTGATTCGTTCAGTTATAGAAGTTTTCCAAGTATTCAATTTACTTAGTCAACCGACGGTAAAGTTCACGACCGACGATATCGTTTGTCCACATCCAAGCGATATGGCCGAGAGCTTCAGAAATATGTTCTTCAGTAGGTTGATCTGATGGACTTGGGACAGTCTTCATCATAGGCATGATTCCTAAATGAAAGGCAACCCAAATGGCTAAACCAAAAATGGCGCCACTACCTTTACGGATGAAAGGTTTATATTCAGCTAAAACTTCATAAATAATGGCGAACGAAGTTGAGAAACCAAAGTGCATCAAAAAACTTGCCCAAGGCATCTTTTGTTCGGAGTAAGTGTAAGTTCCACGAGTGATCTTCTTAGGAATTCCAAATTGTTCCATCAAAGTTTGAGGTGGATTAACGGCGTCACGTTCTGGAGTTCTAGGAGGTAGAACATTTTCCCAACCTAGTTTGACGAAACCAGAAATTAAACCAGCAGCTACACCAGCAGTGACAGCGGCTTTTAAATCAACTTTTTGTGCTTTATTCAAATGCATAACAAATCTCCCTCTACAATTATTTTAATTAAAGTATAAATCAGAGAAAAAATGAATTCAGGTATTTAGTCTTATAGGGGGGAAAATAAGTTTTGGAGTGGGGAAGTATGCCGTCCTCCGCAACCAAATCGATTTGGTTGCTCCGGACTGAATAATATTTCTATTTTATGATTGTTTTTCCGTTCTTTTGGAGATTATCCGGTTCTTAGGCTTAGAACCACTCTATGAAGTTTAATCAGTGTAATATGATGTAGAACTGCTTACTGATTTTAAATTGTTGTAAGGGTTGTACCGTATTCAAACAAAAAATCATTCTTACTTATTATGAATAGGATAACCATCTTTAAACAAGTAGAAGAGAATAAAATATTGAACCACCATTTAGTCTGGAGCAACAGCTCTGGGAAATGCTCAGCCGTGAAATTTTGGTTAGTGCTTTAGCACTTACCAAAAGACCAATCTTGGAGACAATTTTCGGGCTTAAAAATTGGCTTCAAGTTGCGTCCACAGCGTTCCAGCGTTTCCCAGAGCTGTTGCGGAAGACGGCATCCTAAAACCCCTTTCATACTTTCTTCACATATTATTATTAATTAATTCGTAATTTGGATATCAGATATTCATAATTTGTCGTTATTATTTAAGCATAGCCAAATAACAAAGAGGTGACCGGATGAACAAATAACCCTTCCGCTTTAATTAATGAAATAAAAATTATTGAAAATAAATACATGAATAGAAATAAACCCCTTAAAATATATTTAACCCTTAAACTTAATTAATATATCTCCCCCCCTTAATAGATATATAAAATTGACGTAAATTTTTGAAAGAAGTGACCTGATGAAATTGGAGACAATGCATTTCTAAATAATCACTTGATGAAATAGTACTAATGAGATAGAACAACCCTTATATAAAATCCTATTTTTTAAAAGTTTAATCCCCTTAAACGTAAATAAAACTTTATCTCCCCCCTAAAGATAAAAGTTTAAAAATAAAGACAACCGAATTCCCCCCCTGAATTTGGTTGTCTTTTTGTGATTAATAAGTATAAGGAATGTGTGCAGCTTGTGGTACTTGATCCCAAGGTACTGGATAGCCGGCGCCGTGAGCACAGAAAACGGAATCGGGGGTAT
Source organism: Companilactobacillus suantsaicola (assembly GCF_004745525.1). Taxonomy (GTDB): domain Bacteria; phylum Bacillota; class Bacilli; order Lactobacillales; family Lactobacillaceae; genus Companilactobacillus; species Companilactobacillus suantsaicola. Next base: position 12,738 of record NZ_RKLY01000012.1, read on the forward strand.
TCTCTAAATCAGAAACTGGTTGATAATTTCGTTCCTCGATAATCTCTTTTGCGTTGTGACAAGGTTGGTAACCTAAGACGACACACTCCAGATGACCTTGGCCATGTGTGTAAGCAGTCACTTCTTTAGAATAACCTTGCATTGTCGAAACCGGAGCAGTTCCAGTTAGAACTGACATTTCTGGATTTAAAGTGTTAGGTTCGTCGAAAGTTCCGTGCATTTTTTGAATGTCATTTAAAGCTCGACCAACATTTGTCGTATCAACTTCTAGTCGAAATTGGTACCAAGGTTCAAGTAATTGGCAGGCATTTTTTTGTTTGAGCATCATCAAGCCCTGTCTGACAGCTCGCCAAGTTGCTTGCTTAAAATCGCCTCCGACCGAGTGAACATTGCTAGCACGACCGTTGATCAGAGTAATTTTCATATTAGTTATGGGAGCGCCAATCAAGACACCTAAATGCTCTTTAGCTTGCAAATTGGAGAGCACTTGATGTTGCCAGTTGCTAGCTAAAACGTCCAAATTGCAGTCGCTGGCAAAACTCAATTCTTTAGTGGGTTCGAGGAGTAGATGCACTTCAGCGTAGTGACGTAGCGGTTCAAAATGGCCGACACCTTCAACTTTGTCGGTAATAGTTTCTTTGTAAAGAATACTACCTTGGTCAAAGCCAATGTCCAAATCATAGCGATCACGCATCAATTGTTGCAAAATTTCGAGTTGCACTTCGCCCATAATCTGAACGCGGATCTCTTGTAATTGGCTCGACCAAGTGACATGAAGTTCAGGGTCTTCGTCTTCTAATTGGCGCAGGGCAGTCAGACAAGTGTGTAAGTCATTATTTTGAGGGTCAACGGTGTAATTCAAAACCGGTTGAATCAAGGGACTTTTTTCGTCTGTTTGTTTACCCAGACCGAGTCCTTGATGAGTTTTGTCCAAACCGGTGATGGCACAAACTTGACCAGCGGGAACTTCTTGAACCATATCGAATTTAGCTCCATTATAAATTCGTAATTGATTAGCCTTTTGATCCTGATACAAGACAGCTTTATTATGTAAAGTTCCGCCAGTAACCTTAACCCAAGTCAGCCGTTCCTTTTTTTCATCGTGAGAAATCTTGAAAACTTTAGCCGCAAAATCAGTTTGGTAACTTGGTTCGACAGTCCATTTAGCTAAACCACTCAAAAATTCCGTTATACCAGTTAGTTTTAAGGCTGAACCAAAAAAACAAGGAAAAATTTGACGTTTTTGAATCATGGTTTGAATAGTAGAGTCTGCCAATTGACCAGATTCCAAAAATTGATCCAAAACGGTATCGTCTTGAACAGCAATTTCTTCTAAAGTATCCTCTGACAAGGTTTTTGAAAAATTAATACAACTATCGCTTAAATTTTCTTTAAGATCAGTTAATACTTGGTCAGTTTCGACGCCAACAGCGTCAATTTTGTTAACAAAAATAAAAGTTGGAATCTGATAGTGTTCTAACAAGTTCCAAAGCGTTCTAGTGTAGCCAGAAACACCGTCTGTGGCCGAAACAACCAAGATAGCATAATCTAAAACACTCAAAACTTGTTCAGTCTGAGCCGCAAAATCAACGTGTCCTGGAGTATCCAGTAAAGTTAAACTTAAATCGTCGAACGTTAAATTAGCTTGATGGGAGAAAATTGTGATACCACGCTTTTTCTCTAAATCATCAGGATCTAAAAAAGCATCACCCTTGTCGACCCGACCAAGTTTTTTTAATTGGCCACTGTGATAAAGCAGCGCCTCAGAAAGAGTAGTTTTTCCAGCATCAACGTGAGCAGTGATACCAGCAACAATATGTTTCATAAATTCCCGTTATTATTTAAGCATAGTCAAATAACAAAGAGGTGAAAGCTTCAAGACTATAAATCTCCAAGAAATAAATAATCACTTAAACCTTAAAAAAATTAGATAAAAAATATATCCTCCCCAGATATACATTAATTTAAAACTAAAGGAAGTAAAATTATGAAAAATAATATGACAAAAAGAGCTCGCCAATCGGCGAGCTCTTTTCTTATGGGATTAATTTTTGATTTTTGCGGCCTGTTCATCGTTACAGTAGAGGAAATGTCCAGGTAAGACTTCTTGTAGTCTTTGGTCATCCAAGAAGGGACGTTTATGGTCGAAGTCGATTCTTGTTCTTGTCTTCTCAATTTCAGGATCTGGAACTGGGATAGCAGACAGAAGGCTCTTTGTGTATGCATGAAGCGGGTTGTTATAAATCTCATCTGAATCGGCCAATTCAACGATTTTACCACGATACATAACGGCGATACGGTCAGAAATGTATTTAACCATGGAAAGATCATGGGCGATAAAGAGATAAGTTAGACCTTTTTTCTTTTGGATATCTTGCATCAAGTTAACAACTTGAGCTTGAATGGAAACATCCAAAGCGGAAATAGGTTCATCAGCGATAATGAATTGTGGATCAACGGCCAAGGCTCTAGCGATACCGATACGTTGTCTTTGTCCACCTGAGAATTCATATGGGTAACGAGTCATATGTTCTGGGTTCAGATTGACCATATCGAGTAATTCGCGGACACGCTTGTCTCGTTCGTCTTCACTGTTAACTAGGTGGTGAACATCTAGTCCTTCAGCGATGATATCTTTAACTTTCATTCTAGGATTCAATGAAGCGTATGGATCTTGGAAAATCATTTGCATTTCACGACGGAATTCCTTCATCTTAGGACCATGACTTTTGATAGTACTGATATCTTGTCCATTGAAATAGATATGTCCGTCAGTTGGGTTGTAAAGTCTGATGATCGAACGTCCAGTAGTACTCTTACCAGAACCAGATTCACCTACTAAACCGAAGGTTTCACCTTTATAGATGTCAAAAGATACATCATCAACAGCCTTAACCATGTTAGGTTTGCCAATGTTAAAATACTGTTTTAAATTTTTTACGGATACAATTACTTCTTTTTGATCAGACATTTTCCACATTGCCTCCTAACGTCTTAAATTTTTCATAGCGTTTCAAGATACTTGCTGGTGGAGTAACTTTTGGTGCATCTGGGTGAAGTAACCAAGTTGCAGCGTAATGATGCTTGGAAACTTTGAAGAAAGGAGGTTGCTCTTCTTCATCGATTGCCATTGCATAAGCATTTCTTGGTGCAAAAGCGTCACCCTTTGGTGGGTTCAAAAGGTTAGGTGGTGTACCGGGAATTGAGTTCAAACGATCAGACTCACTAGTGTCCAAAGTAGGCATTGAGTCTAACAAGCCCCAAGTGTATGGATGTTGAGGGTTGTAGAAGACATCGTTTACTGAACCATATTCAACGAGACGACCAGCGTACATAACGGCCACTCGATCAGCAATACCAGCTACGACACCTAAGTCGTGGGTGATAAAGATGATTGAGGTACCAATTTTTTGTTGTAATTCTTTTAATAGATCAATGATTTGAGCTTGAACAGTAACGTCAAGAGCAGTTGTTGGTTCATCGGCAATTAGGATTTCTGGGTAATTAACGATGGCAATAGCGATAACGATACGTTGTCTTTGACCACCTGAGAATTGGTGAGGGTAGTCATTCATACGAGCTTTAGGATTAGGAATACCAACTAGACGAAGAACTTCTTCAGCACGCTTTAAAGCATCCTTTTTAGAAACGTTGTTGTGAATCAAAAGTGGTTCGGCAACTTGTTTTCCAATTGTCATAGTAGGGTCAAGTGAAGTCATGGGGTCTTGGAAAATCATGGAAATTTTGTTTCCACGAAGTTTATCCATTTCCTTATCACTTCTTTGAAGAAGGTCATCTCCATGATAGAGGACTTCTCCTTGTGAGATTGTTCCGTTCTTAGCAAGCAATTGCAAGATAGAACGAACTGTGATGGATTTACCAGAACCAGATTCACCAACGATAGCCAAGGTTTCACCGGCGTTTAAGTGGAAATCAACACCACGGATAGCATGAACGACACCGTTATAAGTATCAAAATCGACATGCAGATTTTTAACTTCTAAAATTTTATCCATTTCGGTTTCTCCTTAGTTAGTTTTCTGATGATTGTGGATCGAAGGCATCACGTAAGCCATCACCTAGAAGGTTAGTAGCAATCATGATAATACTCAAGATAATAGCCGGAGCCCACATTTGATATGGTAAGAATCTAAAGGCTTTTTGACCATCGGATAGAAGTGTACCTAGAGAAGCATTAGGTGCCGGAATACCGATACCAATGAAACTTAGGAAGGCTTCGAAGAAGATGGCGTTGGGAATTGTAAACATTGTTTGAATAATAATTGTTGATGAAAGGTTAGGAATCAAATGTTTTGTCGCAATTTTCATTGATGGTTCACCAAGGGTTCTTGCGGCTAAAATATATTCTTGTTCTTTCAATTGGAAAGTTTGCGCCCGGACTAGACGAGCCATGGTAACCCAACCAGTGATTGCCAAAGCAATAACGATTGATGTTAGACCGGGTTTTAAAACGATCATCATTAAGATAACCACGATCAAGTTAGGAATTGAAGAAACGATTTCAACGATACGTTGCATGAATGTATCAGTCTTACCGCCCTTCCAACCAGAAACGATACCATAAGGTACCCCGATTAGCAGGTCAACTAAAGTAGCAAGTACAGCAACAACTAGAGAAAGTCTTGTACCGTAGATAATTCTTGAGAGTAGGTCACGTCCAAGATAATCAGTACCTAAGATGTAGAAAGTACCATCAGGGGCACCAGCTTGTTTATAGGCATCGACCATCTTGCCACCCATGTTTTGGTAACCGTTCATACCTGGGATGTTTAAGTTACCTAATTTAGGAGGTAAGTTAGACATTGTAACTTGTTGAGCATTAGGATTATGTGGAGCGATAACTGGAGCCAAAACGGCTACAACTACGATGATTGAAAGAAGTGATAAACAAACGACTGCAACTTTATTGTTGAACAAACGACGACGAACATCTTGCATGTATGTTAATGACGGTGTACCAATTTTTTCTTGATCAGCGTTATTTTCGTCATGGATTAATTTAAATTTGTCCTTAGGAATTTGAGGAATCTGTTCCATTATTCTTTACCTCCGTTTCCTAGTCTAATTCTTGGATCGATTAGTCCATAAAGGATATCGACGATCAAGTAAACTATGATTAATAAGAATGAATAGAAGATTGTTAGACCCATAATTGTTGGGTAATCATTAGTAGTAATTGACTTAACGAACTGTTCACCAATACCAGGGATGGAGAAGATATTTTCAACAACCATGGAACCAGTCATAACTGAAACAGCCATTGGTCCGATAATAGTAACAACTGGAATCAATGAGTTACGTAAAGCGTGCTTTGTAACAACTTTCCAGTTTGAATTACCTTTTGATTTAGCCAGTTCGATGTAATCACTACTCAAAACATCGACCATTTCGGTTCTCATAAATCTGGCAACCGTACCAAGAGGTAAAGCTGATAGAGCTAATGTTGGTAGAACACTTGATTGGAAGTTATCCCACAAAGCAACTGGGTAGATCTTCCACTTGTAAGCTAGGTAGAACTGTAAGAGAACAGCTAAAACGAAAGATGGAATTGATAGACCTAAAATTGAGATGAAAGTTGCTAGTGTATCAACCCATGTATTTTTACGAATAGCAGCGATAGCACCAAGTAAGATACCACCGATAGTACCAACGACCATTGCTTGAGCACCAATTTGCATTGATGGCACGATTCTTTGGCCGATTAAAGCTGTAACAGGTTCGTTGTTAAATTGGAAAGATGTACCAAGGTTTCCTTGTAACAAGCCCCCGATATAACGAACGTATTGAACGAATACCGATTGATCCAATCCATATTGGGCTTTAACGATCTTCAGTTGTTCTGCCGACATACGGTTTTCGTTAGAAAACGGAGTACCAGGCAGCATCTTCATCATGAAGAATGTTATTGTCGCAATAATGAAAAGGGTCAAGAATAAATAAAGAATTCTTTTGAGAATATATTTAGCCATTATTTAATCTCCCTCAACATGATTATTTTTTATAAGCAGTAACTAGATTATAACTACCATTTGGTGTGATATTGTAGCCGTGAACGTTGCTTCTAGTTAAGTTAGCTTGGTTAGCTTGATACAAAGGAATTGCAGCTTGGTCATCTGTTAGGATCTTTGTAGCATCCAAGAGATCTTGCCATCTAGCATTTTCATCAGTTGCATCAGTAGTCTTAGATTTGTTGATCAAGGCGTCGTATTCAGGATTTGAGTACTTACCATTGTTTTGAACGTTGTTTGTTGTAAAGATATCCAAGAAGGTAACAGGATCTGGATAATCGGCGTTCCAACCAGTAACAACCATGTCGAAGTTACCAGAACTAGATTTGTCTAGACGAGATTTAAATGGAACGTTTGATAGAGTAACTTTAAGTCCAGGTAAATTCTTTTGTAATTGTCCTTGGAGGTATTCGTTTTGTTTCTTAGAACCATCGGTATCATCACCTAGAAGTGTGAATTCGAGATTCTTTTGACCAGTTTCTTTGATACCTTCCTTCCAAAGCCTAGTTGCTTCTTTAGGATTGTATTCAGTGTATTGACTTGAATCTTGAAGTGTTTTTTCTTTAGTGAAATCAACACCTGTTTCAGGGTTATATGACATACCTACAGGAACAATAGTGTGTTCGATACTACCAGTATTACCTAAAACATTTTCTGTCAATTGTTTACGGTTGATAGCCATTGAGATAGCACGTCTGATCTTAGCATTTCTGAAGAACTTGTATTTCTTTTGGTTAAGCTCGATGTAGAAGTTACCAGTTTGCTTATCCATTGAGAAAGTCTTGTAGTTGGAAACTTGACGAGCAGTGTCACCCGGCAGCTTTTCGTAACGATTGATACGGTTGGCATCATAGAGGTTTAAACCAGTATTAGCATCCTTAACAACGTAGTACTCTAATTTCTTTAATTTAACTTCTTTAGCATTCCAATACTTGTCGTTTTTAACTTCAGTCCAACTATTTTTAGAAACATTCCAATTAGTTAGTTTGAAAGGTCCGTTGAAGACCATACCTTTACTACTCAAACCATATTTCTTACCAGCTTTTTCAACTGATGGTTTGTATTGTGGGTAGAAAGTAGAACTGGCCATCAAAGTATTGAAATAAGGGATGGCATTTTCCAAAGTAACTTGGAGTGTATAATCATCCAAGGCTTTGATACCCAAAGTATTTACTGGCTTCTTACCGGCATTGATCGCATCAGCATTCTTGATTCCAGTATAGATGTATGCATATTGAGAAGCAGTCTTAGGATCAACTGTTCTTCTCCAAGCGTAAACGAAGTCTTGAGCAGTCACCGGTTTACCATTTGACCACTGAGTATGTTTTAGATTGAAAGTATAAGTTTTACCATTATTAGTTGGCTTAACAACCTTTTTAGCAATAGCTGGTTTAAGTGTTTTGCCGTCGTAACGATAAAGTCCTTCCATCGTATTTGTTAAATTTTGAGCACCGATAACATCAGTGTTCATGGATGAATCCATTGTCGCAATAACATCTCCGGAGTTAATTGCAAGTGTATCTTTACTGTCTTTTTCAGTAGCGGAACCACAACCGCTGAGAACTAAAGCGAATAGAAATATCGGTAACAATGCAAGTAAATACTTCTTAGATTTCATTGTTTAACCTCCCTAAAATAATTTTCTTAGAATGCCCTAATGAACATTAAAATAGAATTGCCCTTAATTAGAAAAATTCTAATTGTTGATAAAATAATAATACATTTTGTCTAAAATTGCAAAGAAAAAAAGAGCTATCTATCAAATAGATAACTCTGTTTCGACGTATTTATTAAATTTTTCTAATTCTTCAGGACTCAAGTTGGCAATAATCAAAGAACCGTCATTAGTGAACTCTTTAGTGATTATTTGGGAATTTCTCATTATTTCTTCAGCAACTTTTTGGTCACTGTAAGGAATTAAAAGCGTGGTTTTTTTGTAATTAGAAAATATTTTTTGTTTGATAACTTTAATTAAAGTTTCAATTGATTTTTTATCTAACGCCGAGTAGTAGACGTTGTCGCCTTCGATCGTTGGGAATTGCTGACCAGCTTTTAGATCAGCTTTGTTGAAAGCATAAATCATCGGTTTGCCAACGACGCCAATTTCTTTGAGAGTTTTCTCAGTCACTTCCAACATATTCTTCCAATGTTCGTCAGACACGTCGATCACTTGAATCAAAACGTCAGCGTCTTGAGCTTCTTTTAAAGTTGTCTTGAATGATTCGACCAGATTGTGTGGTAACTTGCTGACAAAGCCAACTGTGTCGGATAAAAGAAAGCTTGTGTTGTCCTCTAAGTCAATTCGGCGAACACTCGTATCCAAAGTGGCGAAGAGCATATTTTTCTCGAAAACTTTCCGATCCTCTGAATCCTCTTTGTTAAAATTCAATAGGCCATTCATCGTCGTCGACTTACCAGCATTAGTGTAACCAACTAAAGAAACTAATGGCAAAGTAGTATTGGTTCTTCTACGACTTTGAACGTCAACTGTCTTATCAACCGTTTTAAGTTCGTTACGTAAAGCGGTGATTCTTTTTCTGATAACACGACGATCAAGTTCTAGTTTAGATTCACCGGCACCACGGTTAGCTAATCCGCCAGAAGCAGATTGTTGATCCAAAGGATTACCAGATGGGTGAATTCTAGGTAGCTGATACTGTAATTTAGCAATTTCAACTTGTAGTTTGGCTTGTTTAGTTTGAGCTCTAGTCGAGAAGACTTGTAAGATCAATTCAGTTCGATCCATGAAACTCAATTTAGTTTCTTTTTCCAAGTTTCTAATTTGAGAAGGGGTCAATTCGTCATTCAAAACGATGATTGAAACATCGTCAGCATTGGCAATTTCCTTGATCTCGGTAACTTTACCAGATCCAAAGTAAGTGGCACCACTGACAGTATCAGCTTTTTGCTTGATAACATCAGCCACTTCCATGTTGTTAGCTTCGACTAATGAAGCAAGTTCTTCCATCGTATATTCGAAGTCAGGTTGTAAGTGACTAACTCCGGCAACGATCACGCGAGTTTTTTCAAATGTATTTTTAGATTCAGTCATAAATCCTCCTGGTGGCACTATTTACCCCAGGGATAATAATGCCTTTTTATTATTGATGTGCAATGATATTCTTTAATTTTGTGCTCATGATGCAATACCATCCTTTCGATAAACTGTCTAAATAATACCATGTAAGTTGGCTAAACGCTATATAATAGGTAGAAAACGATTACCGAATTACCTTATTTATTGAAAAATCATACCTATTAACTAAACCGCATTTGTTTAAATAAGTTATACTATTAAATATACGCAGTTCTTGTTAAAACTCGGTTAGTGGAAAGTGCCGTCTTCCGCACAAGTCCTGTGATTGGCTGGAGAATGTCAGCACTATTTTGAGCTTTTGCACAGTTCGCAAAATCTCAAAACTAGGCCTTATTCTAAGCAATAAATTGCTAAGAATAATTTGGCGGCTGAGCCATCACAGGACTTGTACTCCAGACTAGATAAGTGTCTTTTTATTGATTCTATTTAATTTAAAAATAAAAAGATTACACATAGAATATTTATAACTAAAATTTGACAGAACTTGTAGACCATTCAGTAGAGGGTAAATAAAATTATTGGTGGGTGAGAAAATGGATCATTCTAAACAGAAGTTGTTACTTACCTTATTGATTGAATTTGGTAATTCATTCTCTAAGCAGATCAATGAATCAGCAATTAATCAGGAAATGGAGCGCTACATTAGAAAAACAGTTCGTGATTTTGTTGAAAGACAATATCGGGGCTCAGTTTTTGATAAGGAATTCAAGAAGTTAGTTGAAACGATTGATGAAGCAAAAGATGAGCAAAATTTAGTTTTCAATTATCATACGAATCGAGTTTGGACTGAGATTTCAGAGTTATCAGTCAAAACGACAAGTTTTACAAATGCTTATTCGATTATTGATATTTTGGGGAAGAACAAGGATGCTTTTTTCTAGGTTCTATTTTTAGTTTGGTTAAGTATGCCGTCCTCCATAGCAAAGCCGATTTTGGCTGGAACGTGGTGGGCACGACTTGAAACTACCGCAAAGTGCGCGGCATTTCCAAGCTCGGCCTTTCACTAAACGCTAAAGCGTTAAGTGAAATTTCACCACTGAGCCAAATCGGCTTTGCTATTCCGGACTGAATTTCACTTTTATAAATTATTTGTTTTCCATTCATTTAGGAATACTGGTTCTATTTTGAATTGGAATCCGATATTTTAGTAGGTTATCGTGCGTCATACGTTAAAGTAGGAACTAATGGATAAAGAAAGAGGATATTACTAATACTGCAGAATTCTGCAATATAGTAATATCCTCTATTTTTTTATTTTATGTTAATTAAATCAATTAAAATAATTAAGCGTTATAACGTATCCAGACTATAAAACAGTTCAATGATGACTCTGAATAGATTTGTATCCAATTCAGAGTTTACAGAAATAATCGCAAAGAACTGAAATCTAGTCTGGAGTAACAGCTCTGGGAAATGCTCAGCCGTGAAATTTTGGTTAGTGCTTTAGCACTTACCAAAAGACCAATCTTGGAGACAATTTTCGGGCTTAAAAATTGGCTTCAAGTTGCGTCCACCGCGTTCCAGCATTTCCCAGAGCTGTTGCGGAAGACGGCATCCAACCACCATCCAACCAATAGAACTAACAAATTATTGCCAGACACCAGCCGTTATACCATCGTTACGTTAAAAGCTTAATCTAACATTGTTGCTGCCATGCGAGTAATTGTTGATGGTAACGTCTGAATCGAGGCCATCGAGGAACTGGTTTAGTTTTTCGATAGTTTCTTTTTTGTTATAGATAATATCTCTTGAAATATCCAACTTGATCTTTTGACCATTCTTTAGTGTGACACTTAAACTAACTTGATTGTTGGTCATTGAGATTGCACCTGAAAACATTCCTAAGCCCGCATTATAAATCAAGGCAAATGGCATTTGTTTTAAGTTGAAGTTTCCGTTAATTGAAACGGATTGGATATCTTTTTTCGAGAAAGTCTTTAGGTTTAAAAATGTTGGGAAGATCAACATTAATAACCGATTACTGGCATTATCGTTGTCACGGTAATTGACAGTATCCTGATTTACTTCCCAATAGTTGAATAACGTTTTGGATGTTCCCCAATAATATCCTAAAAGTATCAACAAAAAGAAGAATACTCCGGTGATGAAGCCAATACTAGGGTTAGCCAACTCATTGCCAAACATTCCGAAAGCTATCCCGAAGGCTAAACTGATGATCAATGGTCTAAATGTAATTCTTTTCCCAAATTTTAACATAATAAACATTCCCTTCAATCTTACTTGAAACGATGTGAATCAATAGCTAAAAATTCATTTTCTATACTTTAAATATACACCTATATTGTAATACAAAATAAATAATATCTTAAATGGGGGGATAATTATTCACGAATGAAAATTAAAGCGTTTTTTGAAGCAAAGCCTTGAGTTTTCGTGATTTTCCAATGGAAAACTTTTGTTTCGTACCGTTGATAAATTCAATTTCACGGGTCGAAAAATCAACTTGATGAATGTTTTGAGGATTGATTAAACAGGAACGACTAATTTTAAAGAGAAAGTTATGCTTTTCTTCAATTTCACTTAGTTTTCCATAAAAATCATAAACACCATCAACTGTGTAAACTTCGAGATGGTGTGGTACATCAGAAGTTTCGACTAGAACTACTTCGGATTTATCCAGATTATACACTTGTGAGCCTACGGTGAATGAAAAATTTTGTTTTTGTACAGTCAAAGTCTCGTCAGTCAGTTGTTTGGAATAGGCAAGAGCATCAAATATTTCTTGGCGAAAATCTTCGAGGGATTGATCCTTTTCAATAAAATCAATTGCGGCAACTTTTTTCTTCAAAGTCAGTGGAGCCAATTCATCATGTGTTGTCACAAAAATGATTTTAGCTTGGACATCGTGTTGACGAATGATTTGAGCTAAACGAATCCCGTCGATATCAGCTTTGAGGTCAATATCCAAAAAATAAATACCATTTTTAGGTTGGGTCGTATCTAAGTAAGTAGTCACTTCATCAGGAGCAGTAGCGGCCAATTCGATTTTAAAAAGTTTTTCGTGAAACAAGAGATAGTCGCTGATCAATTTTTTTATACCCGCAAGTTGGGTGGAATCGTCTTCACAAATAATGATGGGATACATAATAATTATTCTCCTTTGGTAATTAGAGTAACGTGAAATCTGAACCATTTGGAATTTTGATTGTATTGAATGAAAAGATTGGAATATTTTTGCTTTAGTTCCTTGGTATTGAGTGCTTCTAAGCGACTATTTTCTTCACTCGAGTAGTCCGTCGTGATCGAGTTGTAAATTAAGAAAGCTAGCTGGTGACCTTCTTGCGTGACACTTAAATAAATTTCACCAGGATCTTGTTTCTCCGAGAAAAAGATGGCGTTGTCGATAGCAGTGTTCAGTAGGCCGATTAAATCGTAAATATTCATGGGAACTTCTGATAACTGCTGATTGCAATGGAAGTGACACGCAATCTGGTGTTGGTTGATGATGTTTAATTTTCCAATAAAAAGACTCTTCAAATAAGGATTCTGAACGTTTTTCAAATCCTGGTAGAGATCCATCGAAAGATTGTCTAAATAATCATCTGAGTAATTCTCTAGTTTGCCGATTGCATCGTTGATTTTCTTGGCATCCTTAGTTTGGACGACGGTTTTTAAGCTGAAGAGTAGGTTTTTATAATCGTGTTTGAAGTGGCGCAATTTCAGTTGGTCAGCTTCAAGTTGATCGGTGTACATTTTGAGATTCTTGATTTGTTCAGTAGAGAAACGGTCTTGATAAATTTGTTGGTGCTTGTTTCTTTGGTGAAAGAAGATGGCAATCATTATAAACGTTTGAAGAAAGACAAAAATGAGGATACTGGTAATTAAAGTTGGGTATGAGGCCCACTGTCTCAATAAAATTATTAGTGTGTCAAAGACAATTAAAGTGTAACCAAAGACGATGCTAGTTAGAGCCGATCGATCATGAATATATTTTTCAAGTTGTAGTAAGTGACACAAGTAGAACAGAGCCAGTGGTAGGGTAATTTCCAACAAGAGAATCAGAAGGTTATTGGATAAGAGGTTGCCAATAGTTTGAGTGATGATTTGAATGATCATACTCAGTGAGATGGCGTTGAAAAGGACGTAATCTTGGGCTTGGTGTAAAACAAAATAGTCTAATATGAAAATCAAGATTACATAATATGGTAAGAAAAACTCGATTAATACTGAAATAATCGTTAAGCCAGCGTATAACCAGAATTTTGGTCGCCTTTGTGTGAATTTATTAAGGATGAAGTAATAAATTATCCAGGTGAGTAAATCAAGCAAGTATGGTATTGTCGTCAATTTAGTTTACCTTCTTTGGTGATTTGGATGCTGAGTTTAAATTGATCATTAGTTTGATGATATTGGATGAATAAGTTGGGATACTTCTTTTGAATCTCTTGAATATTGACCATGCCAAAACCAGAGTGATTTTTCTTAGTTGTATAGCCGGACTGCGTCATAGTCTTCAGATCGACTTTCTTCGTAGCGGTGTTATTGATCAGAAAAGTTAGTTGGCCATTTTGGACAATCGCAATTTGAATGGTACCGTTGGTCTGGTTTTTGGTAGCTTCGATGGCATTGTCGATGGAAATCCCCAACAAGCGCACGAGGTCAAAAATATCAATGGAAACTTGATTCACAACGTCACGGCATTCAAACTGACAGTTAATTTTTTCTTGATTGATGAGGGTTAACTTACTGATTAGCAGGCTCTTCAAATAAGGATTTTGGACATTACCTAAATCCTTAAACAACTGCATAGAAAGATTATCGAAGTAACTGTTGGAGTAAATTTCTAGCTTGCGTAACGAATCGTTGATAGCTTGATAGTCACTGTCATCTGCCATTGTCTGTAGACTAGTAAAAATATCTTTATAATTACTTTCAAATTTGCGCAGATGTAATTGATCCTTTTCTAGCTGATTGCTATAAAGCTTGAGGTTGCGCAATTGATCTTTAGTCAATTCTCGCCGATAAGCTAGTTTTTGCGTTTGATCAGTCTTCAAAAATAAAATCACGATGAAAAAAACCTGTAGCAAAATAAACAGAAAGCTACTAGCTAGTAAATTAGCGTTGGCGTGATTTTTTTGAACAAAATGCATGAAGAGATAGATGACAACGAACAAATAAGTTAATAAGTAACTGACTAAGTTGGATTTAGCTAATTGCCAGGTCTGTTTAAAGTTGAAATGTTGATAGAGGAAAACAAAGATTAGCGCAATCACTAATTTAACTAGCGTGTTAAGCGTTATAACGATAAAAATATTTTGACTAGACAGTAATAGCTGAATAGCTTTGGTGGCAATTTCAGAAATTAGGCGTAATAGGGAAGTTAATAAAATAGTATTTAGCAATAAGTGCCAAGAGTCATTTTTGAAGAGAACAACGTATAGCATGATGGCGACTAATAAGTAAGAAAAATCTTGCCAGTACCACTGACAAAGACTCGAGATAACGATAAAAAATGGTAGATAGATGATTTTGACCGCATACAATTTATAAAAAGCGTAATAAAAAATTAGCCATCCTAAAATAATATTTATCACTGCGATATTAATCCCCCCTAAATGTCCCTATAAATTAATTATTACATATCTGAAAGAGTTTGCCTTACCGATATTAAATTATTTAAGTAATCGATTACTTTGTTGTGTGATGGGGATTTAGCAAATTTTAACTATCGTCTTTTTTCCATATCTAAAAAATCTTCTTTTTGATAGCATAAAAAGAAAAAAGGATGATTGGATGATTCGTCTGATAATACTTGGTTTGATGGTTATTTTGGTGGGATGTACGAACCAACAAACTGACAATAAATTGCCTCATCGTATCAATATAGAGCAGGATACTTTAAGTGTTCTCCAGAAAAATCGCTTGCGTTGGCATCAGAAAGTAAAGCGGGTCCGAGTGGTTGACCGAAAATTTTTTGGCATCTCGCCAAACTATCGGGGTGCGACTTTTCAAGATTTGAAAAATAATAATTTATACGTGGTTAAAGCGACGGTAATGAATCTGAAAAAGGTCAAGTGGTCGTCGCCAATGCCGCAAACAAAAATTACTTTTAAGGTCAAAAGAGTCATAAGTGGGAATAAAGGGTTAGAAAAAAAGCGGCTTTATTTAAATTTTCCGGGCGGTTTTGCTCGTGAACGTGATATTTATACGACTAATCTGGGAACGGTGTCGACGGCTCAACCTGACAATGAAATTTTTTATCGGACACCGAATACGCCATTACCAGAAATTGGGTCAACCGTTATCATGTGTTTACGAAATGATAGCAGTCAACCCAAATCGTTGGATAAATTATATATTAATGATGTTGAACATACTTTTTGGATTAAAAATAAGGATAAGTATGTTCTAAATAATCCGGCTTTTCAAACAGCCGATCGCAAGTTGAACATTTTTAAACTGACTGAAGAATTGAATCGGATTAAAGATTAGCTAAAACTTGTTGAGTAGTGGAGTTTAATTTGATTTGTTCCGGCTTAAAGTCGTGTAAGAAAATTTTGATTTTGCCTAAAGTTTCTGCTGGTTGGTAAACGTAATCCCGTGAAAGATCTAAAAAGACCTTCTGATTATTAGTCAAAGTTAATTCTAATTTGACAGGATGATGCATCATCACGAGAAGATTGTAGAGGAAGCCACCTTGAGTTGAAACGACTAGGGCGGAAGCGAGTAAACCATTTCTCATTGGTAGGCCAATGATAGTGATTGATTTGATTAATTTTTTATCGATCACGGTTAGTTTATCCAATTTAGGAAAGAGCATTGTGAAGAGTCGTTTGCCGAAATTGATTTCATCGTTATAACGGATAAATTTTGCGTCAGAGTCCCAATAATTAAAAATAATTGGCAATATCAATAAATAGTGACCCAAAAATATCAACGTAAAGATGATAATACCAACCTTGATTCCTAGTGAATGGGAAATATTGAATCCAAACAGTCCACCAATCACTAAAGCACTTACTGTACTGACTAGTAGTGGACGATAATTAATTCTTTTTCCGAATTTGAGCATAATATCAGCCCCTTTTATCCAGTCCCAATTCGCTTCTAATTTACCATGAAAATTTTGTTATGATTCATAAATCTCTTGGACGTTTCGTATAAATTATTCGTTAGACAATACAAATTCTAGCAATGTGTTTTACTGTTAAATCTGTGGGTGAATAGAGTAAGATGAAATTAATCAAGGAGAAAGGAAGACAGATATGTGAAGTTCAATAATAATTTTTATAAGCGTAAATATTTTTGGCTAGGAATTTTTGGAACATCATTTCTGACAATTTTTCCATGGAATGATGTCTGTTCAGTACTGGGAATTTTTTACTTAATAATTATTGTTATAGGGGCTAGTGCGTTAATTGGATCAATCTTCAATTTTTCAAAATATTTTTCGTAACTTTTCTTTGATAGATGGAATAACAGAAAGAAGCTGATTCTATCAATTTTAAATTTATTGGTATTTTAGTAATATTATTTGGAATTTGGCAAATTGCAGTTGCTCAAAAAATGTACGTTAATATTCGACGGACTGTGAAAAATCCGCAAGCATCAGTATTTTTTGGCGTGACAGTTTGCATAGTCATCGGCGTTATTTGCTTGATGATCGGGGGTTCAATGGTAAGATAAAATAGTTTTGAAAAACTTTACCATTTATTGAAAGACAAATTAAAGAAGAGCTTGGGATATAACTACTTTTTACTCCTAAACTTGCAGCATAAACGCGGAACAGGACATAAACTTTGTGCTTAAAACGAATAAACCCAGGTAATCAAAGTGCGATTACCTGGGTTTATTTGCCTTAATGCTCGAGAGTTGACCATGTCCTGTCCCGCTCTCTATCTGAAACGAGTTGCACAAGAGCAACTCCCTCCGAGATAACAAAATTTCAGGAATCACTCGCAAAGTGCGACGAGCAATCCCTGAAATTACGTTATCCTCCGGGAGCTGACCGCTCTTGTTCCACTCTCTTTAGCGAGTTCCCATTAGGTAAACAGTTAAACCGATAAAAATTATCGAAATTATTGCTAGATACCAAATAAAGATTTTTTCGGATGTGGGTAAATTTTGAGATTTTTTCATTTTAGTGACGATTCCTTCAATGAATAGAGCAACGGGTGAGTAAACACATAATCCAGCTAGGGATAATGCAAATAAATTTATCCAAGAATCATTGAGAGAACGCTGATACATACTAAAAATTAAAAGTCCCATCAATGCAATCGTAGGGACTGTTTCAACTGCTTTTCGCATTGTTTTCACCTCTGATAGTCATTATTAAAGACTACCAAATTAGATTTAACAAACAAAAAGCTCAAACTTATTTTTATAAAAATAAGTTTTATAGCAATTTCTTGATATTTTTTGAGAAGGTTGAATGGATTATTCTGCGTGCTTATTAAGCTTGTCCATGTCAGCTATTAAGTCCTTAACTTTATCAATACTATCTACATAAGCACCACTAGCCAATGGATGACCGCCACCACCATATTGTTCAGCGATTCCGTTGATTGGGATGCACTTCGAACGAAGATTGACGCGGAAACGATTGAGATTCTTTTCACTGACGACGATCCAGTTGTTGACCTTATTTATTCGACCAATTAGAGGCACCACGTGATCAATTTCTCCGTCATCTAATTGGAAGTTTTCCAACGTATCTTTGCGGATGATGATGTAGCCGAACCCCGAATCAGTGATTTTTAAGTGATTTAAAATGTAGGCTTCTAAATGAGCCACTTGTAGAGACATTTCGTCTTCTTGCAAACTGATTTTAGAAATGTCGATACCAGTTTTAGCAAGTTTAGCTGAAGTCATCAAAGTCCGGTAGCTGGTTTCGCCGTTCAAAAATCTGACTGTGTCACCGATGATACCAGCATATAACGGTGCGGCGATTTCTTTGTTCAATTGGAAATTAGGAATCTTTTCAGTGAAGGAGAAAATCATTTCGGCACAACTAGAAAAAGTGTCATCGACCCAATTGATATCACCGAACGGATCAACATTAGGATGATGATCGATTTTAATAATTTCCGCCGCCTTTTTATAGGCACCGTCGTTATCAATACGGCGTTCATTAGCAGTGTCGACGGCAATTACTAACGCATCTTGAAAAGTTGAGTCGGAGATTTTTTCCATCGGACTGATCCAATCGAGTACTGGCAAATCGATACCAGTAATATAGATATTTTTTTGCGGATAAACTTGTTGAAGGATGGCACGTAAGCCAGCTTGAGAGCCGATTGCATCAGGATCAGGATTTTGATGTCTGATAATTACAATCGTCTTATACTGCGCAATCTTTTTTAAAATGTCATCTATCATAGGCTCTTCCTCACTAATTATAAAATTATTATTAAATTAACTTTTTTTAATATTATAAGTCAAAACTTAGCTTTTCTCGTGTCTTTGTTACGAAAAGATAATAAAACATTTCGCCGACTTACAAAAGTGTAAGGCAATGTAAGAAGAATCGCACGACTAAAAAGCCACCAGCTTTTATGATAGATATATCGATTAGGAGTTAAGTAATAACTCATTTCAAATGGAGGGAAGTACGAGATGCAAAAAATTGTTGATGTACAAAATGTTGAAAAAATTTATGGAAAAGCTGGCGAGAAGCAATTCAAAGCTTTGTCAGATGTTAATTTTGAAGTAAAGCCAGGGGAGTTCGTTGGAATCATGGGAGCTTCAGGTTCTGGTAAGACAACACTTTTAAATATCTTGTCAACATTGGATACACCAACGAGTGGTCGCGTTCAAATTGCTGGTCAAGATATTACTAAGTTGAATAACAACCAAATGGCTGATTTCCGAGCTAACAAAATTGGTTTTATCTTCCAAGATTTTAATTTACTAGAAAATTTAACCGCTTATGAAAATATTGCTTTGCCACTAGCATTACAAAATGTAAGTACTAAAAAGATTAAGCCGGCTGTAAGTAGTATTGCTGAAAAATTAGGTTTAACAGAAATTTTGAATCACTATCCAACTGAATTATCTGGTGGTCAAAAACAACGTGTCGCTGCAGCTCGAGCTTTAGTTCATGAACCATCAATTGTTTTTGGTGATGAACCAACTGGAGCGCTTGATTCAAAGAGTGCTCGAGCATTACTAGATACTTTAGCTAAAATTAATCGTGACGATGACGTTTCAATTTTACTAGTAACTCATGATCCATTCTCAGCTAGTTATTGTGACCGTATCCTCTTCATCAAAGATGGTGAGATTGGTCAAGAGTTGAAAAAAGAAGATAACTCACGAGCTGAATTCTATCAAGAAATCTTAGATTCACTTGGAACATTTGCAGAATAGGGGAGGAAAATATGTTAAATAAATTAGCTTTGAGTGGCATTAAGCATCGTATCCGCGATTACAGTGTTCTGTTTTCTGGTTTAATGATTGCTTCAGCCATCTTTTATATGTTTATGTCATTAGCAACTAATCAAGCTTTCTTGAGCTCTAATTCCCCAGCTTCCGCAACTAGTTTTATCTTTGCTTTTGGGATCGTCTTGCTAGCAATTATCACGATTGTCTATATCAATTACGCCAACACCTTTTTATTGAGCATGCGTCAAAAAGAGTACGGGATGTTCATGATGCTTGGTGCCAAAAGTAGTAAGATTTCTCGAATGATTTTTGTTGAAACTTTTGCCATTGGAGCTATTTCAACTTTAATCGGTTCCGCCATCGGAATTGTAGCCACCAAATTTGTTGGTCAATGGTTGATCAGTGCTTTAGATATGCAAGTTAAACACTTCAGTAGTTTTTATGCACCAGCTCTACTTTGGACTTTGTTATTCTTCGTAGTGATTTTTGCTTTTTCGGCAATTAGAAATGCGGTTTCACTTCGTCGCAGTAAAGTATTAACGTTATTGAATCGCGATAGCCAACCAGTAAAAATCAAGCGTAACGGCGTTATAAAAGCTGTTCAAGCCGTTTTAGGTTTAGCATTATTAGCAGCTGGTTACTATACAATGTATTTCTCTGGTAACAATCCTGGTGCGATTTATGTTGGGATTCCAGTAGCTTTAGTAACAATTGTCGGTGGTTCATATTTCACTATCAATGCCTTTGTAACTTCAGTTATCGTTATGTTAAAGAAGAAAACTAGTTTTTCTCAAAAAGGTTTAAATAATTTCACGCTTTCACAATTGAGTTTTAGAATTAATGACTATACAAAGATCCTCTCAATGGTTTCAATCATGTTCGCTTTAGCATTAGGTGCCATTACAGTCGGTCTAGGTTTCAATAATCAAATTGACAACGTAGTTAATGGTCAAAATTATTATGATGTTCAAGTAACAGATCCAGATCAAGCACAAACAAAGCGGATCAAAAGTTTGAACGTCTCAAAAAAGGCCACTTACAACTTCAAAACAGACGGTAAGGCAGTTTATTACCGCAGTAGCCAATTCAAGTCACAACCAGTTGGCTATTCACAAATGAATATGCAAACGATGGCTTTCAAAATGAAGTCATCAAATGATCCAGCCAATAATTCAAATGCCCGTTATGAATTAATGAATACTCGTTTGCCACAATATCGAGTACTTGATGCTAAGTTCGTCAGTGACGCACAATACGATGCTATCAACGGAAAAGAAACCACGACCGTCTTAGTAAAAACTAATTCCTTTAAGAATAATTTACCAACAATCAAAGCAATTTCTAAGGCTGAAAATAAGCGTTATCCAAGTTTGAAACAAGCTGGCGGTGACAAATATGCAGCTTATACGATTGTTAATGGCTTCTTCTCTGGTCTAGAATTCATGGGCTTCTTCTTGGGAATCGCCTTTCTAGCCATGTTAGCAAGTTGTTTGATGTTCAAGATCCTTTCTGGTGCTAACGGAGACGTTAAGCGTTACAACATGCTTTATAAAATTGGAACAAAGCAAAAAGTTTTACGTAGTACGATCAACAAAGAAATTGCTGTATTGTTCTCGGTTCCAGCTATCTTAGGAATCATCCACGTTTTAATTGGTTTACAACTCTTCGTGAAGATCTTGTATCAACCATATCGAAATATTGAAATACCATTTGCAATTTTCTTAGTACTTTATCTTGGTTATTACTTCTTAACCAGATATCTTTACAAGAAGATCGTGCTCAAATAAGTAACAGTTCCCTTCCGGGGAACTGCGATCGGTGGGTATTCACCTGTCGATCGCAGCTTCTCGGAAACGAGAAGCAGACCCTTCCCCTTAATAAAAGAGGGTGAACCAAACCGGGAGATTTCGAGCATTTGCCTAACTCTGGGAATTGACTGCGGTTTTTGCAGTTGATTTCCAGAGCGTAGCAAAGCACAGAAATCTGGTTTGGTGAACCCGTTTAAGCCAAACCAACAATTTGGCAACCCCAACAAATAGTTTGGATCACTCAACAATCCAAATATATAAAAAAACACCGCAATTTCCTCAACAAAAATTGCGGTGTTTTTTTGCCAATTTGGACCTAAAAATATTCAAAAATGCTTTGTTCGAAAAAATAATTTAATTATTTTTTATAAATATTCCACATCTTAATAACACTGACCTTATACTATTTATAAGGAATTTCGTAATAGACAAATTGCTGAATGAAACTTTCACAAGGAATTTTTTTATTGCCAAATCAAAAAATACACATTAAAATTTTCTTAAGCAAATAAAAAGTTTTTTAAGCTTAGAAAGAAAGGGGAACTAAATTATGTCAATGATTGAATTCCGAGATGTTCAAAAATATTACGGAAACTTCCATGCTTTGAAAGATATCAACTTGAAAATTGATAAGGGGGAAACTGTTGTCTTAATTGGTCCCTCTGGATCAGGAAAAAGTACTTTAGCAAGAACAGTCAATGGCTTAGAAACAATTCAAGAAGGTCAATTGATTGTTAATGGTCGTGATATTGCTGAAAAATCGACTGATATTAATCGAATTAGAAGAGATGTCGGCATGGTTTTCCAGCATTTCAATCTCTATGCCAATAAAGATGTTTTAGAAAATGTGATGTTAGCACCACGAAACGTTTTGAAATTAGACGAAGCAGAAAATAAAAAGACAGCTATGGCTTTATTAGATCGAGTAGGTTTGGCAGATAAGGCACACAACATGCCATCGCAGATTTCTGGTGGGCAAAAACAACGTGTCGCAATTGCGCGAGCTTTAGCAATGAAGCCACGTTGTATGTTGTTTGACGAACCAACTAGTGCTTTAGATCCGGAGATGATCGATGACGTATTAGGCGTTATTAAGTACGTTACTAGTCAAAGTGATATGACGTCTTTGATCGTGACTCACGAAATGGGCTTTGCTCAAGAAGTTGCCAATCGAGTTATCTTCATGGATCAAGGCCAAATACTAGAGGATGATCCAACAGAAGTGTTCTTCAAACAGCCAACTAACGAGCGGGCTAAGCAATTCTTAGGTAAGATCATTAAACATTAAGGAGGAAATGATGATGAAACGTTTAAGCAAGCTAGTCTTAATTATCACATCGTTGCTCCTATTTTTGTCCCTTAGTGCTTGTGGGTCGAAACCTCTATCAGAACAAAACGTTTTAGAGAACGCTAAGGCTGATAAGACGATTACTTGGGGTGTTAAAGCTGATACCAAATTAATTGGGTTAATCGACGTAAAGGATGGCCAAGAAAAGGGATTTGAGATTGATTTGGCAAAAGCCATCACGCAACAGATGCTAGGCAAAAAAGCCAAAGCTAAGTTCGTTACGGTAACGTCACAGTCAAGAATCCCACTCTTAAAAAATGGGAATATCGATGCTATTATCGCTACAATGACTATAACGCCGGAACGAAAAGAAACGATTGATTTTTCCAAGTCTTACTTTGATGCCGGACAGTCAATTTTAGTTAAAAAAGGTTCTTCAGTTAAGAACGTTCAGGATTTAAATGGTAAAACTATCATCGGTGTTGTCGGCTCTAATTCGGTCCAAAACGTTAAAAAGTTTGCTCCTAAGGCTCAAGTCTTACAATTGCCAGATTATGCTCAAGCGTTGACAGCCTTAAAGTCAGGCCAAGGAGATGCGTTAACGACTGATAATGTGATTTTAGCCGGGATGGCAGTTAATAATCCAGGATATGAATTGACGGGTAAGCCATTTACGACTGAACCTTACGGAATTGGTATCAACAAAGGTCAAAAAGAATTCCAAACAGCTATCAATCAAGCTTTAGATGAACTAATTAAAAATGGTACTTACAACAAGCTGATCAAAAAGTGGTTTGGCGATGTACCGGGATTCGATTACAAGGGGGTGTTGCGCAATGATTAAACTACTTACTGATAATTGGAGTGCTTTTTTAAGTGGCTTTGGTTGGACAATTCTATCGAGTATCTTAGCCTTGTTCTTTAGCTTAGTTATTGGCTCACTCGTGGCTATTTTGGAGGTTCTACCAAATAAATTTGCCCGGATAGTGGGTAATGTCTATGTAGAAATTTTTCGGAATATTCCTTTGCTAGTTATTACGATGTTTTTCTACTTAGTAATTCCACTTTACGTAGTTAAAATTAATGGCTTTACTGCTGGGACGATTGGTTTAACGATTTATACATCAGCCTTTATTGCGGAAACTGTTCGTGCCGGAATCAATTCGGTCGATATTGGTCAGATGGAAGCTGCTCGTTCACAAGGGATGACTTTTTGGCAAGCAATGCGTTATATCGTTTTACCGCAAGCTTTCAAATTAGTAATTCCACCCCTAGGTAACCAATTTGTTAACCTAGTTAAGAACTCCTCAGTTCTTGCGTTTGTGGCTGGTTTTGATTTGATGTATCAGGCTAATGCGGTAGCTTCACAGACTTTTGATACTGTGAACACTTACTTAGTAGTTGGAATATTTTACTTGGTGATCACTTTACCAATCAGTTACTACATGCAATATCTTGAAAGAAAATTAGCTTAGGAGGAAATCGCGTATGCAAAATTGGGTTAATGCTTACTCATGGATCAATATCAGATTTCTTCTGCAAGGGTTAGAAGTTACGATTTTGATCTCCGTTATAGCGGTAGTCTTGAGCTTTATCTTTGGTTCTATCTTAGGAATTATCCGCTATTCAAAAATTAAATACATTTCAAAAATCGTCGGTATCATAATCGACGTAATTAGAAATTTACCATTACTGTTGATCATCTTCTTCGTTTACTTTGGACTGCCAGCCTTTGGATTTAAACCAGATACGATTCCTGCAGCAATTTTAGCAATGACAGTTTTCGAATCAATGATGATTGCCGAAATTATCCGTTCTGGGATTTTAGCAGTCGACATTGGACAAATGGAAGCTGCCCGAGCAGTTGGAATGAATTTCATGCAAGCCATGTGGCACGTTGTTTTACCACAAGCGTATAAGAAAATGATTCCCGCAATGGTTAGTCAATTTATTTCATTGATCAAGGATACATCCTTAGCAACAATCATCGTTGTACCAGAATTAATGCAACACGGACAAGTCGTTTATGGCCAAAATCCTAATTACATTATTCCCGTCTTCGTCATGATGGCTTTGATGTACTTCGTCGTCTGTTATGCGCTCTCACTGTTATCTCGTTACATTGATCATAAAATGGCATAAAGGAGTAGATAGCTCAGAACGTTATAACGGTTCCTGTCTTGGTTATAGAAGGTACAGAGACATCCTATCAAGAGCATTTTAATTAGTGGCACTTCATTCTTTTCAAAGTTAAATGGAATAAACAATAAACCAGAATCTAGTCTGGAGCACAAGCCCTGTGATGGCTCAGCCGCCAAATTATTCTTAGCAATTTATTGCTTAGAATAAGGCCAATCTTTGAGATTTTTCCGAACTTGAAAAAGCTCAAAGTTGCGCCGGCAGCGTTCCAGCCCATCACAGGGCTTGTGCGGAAGACGGCATCTAACACCAAAAGAAAAAATTATTGGTTGACATAAAAATAATTAACAGTTATAGTTGGTGTCAATCAAATAAACAAATATAAGTGTCTGAATCAAGTAGTAATGTATCTGGGTGTAAGAAAGCCGGTGGTTGATGCGAACCGGTCAGGGTGCAATTATGAAATACCAGGCATGACTTGGTTTTCCAAGCGGAAAAGAAGATCCGTTAATCTTTTGAGTGGAGTAAGTGCTTTTTTGAAGTACTTCTCAAGCTGGGTGGTACCACGGTAAATCGTCCCTGTTGCAATTTTTGCAGCAGGGACTTTTTTTCGAGGTAATGATTATGAATAGAACATGTGGGGGCAATCCCCGATATTAATTTTTCCAAAACTTAAATAAAAAATGGAGGAAATATTAATGGATAAGAAGAATATTAGTTTTAAAGAAGCCATCGCAATCTTAATTGTGATGTTAATTGTTTTAGGAACAAGCGTGATTGGATTTGGACTATCACCACAAACTCCCGTTTTAGTCGTAATAGCTTTGTTGGTTTTATGGAGTAAATTACGGGGCAATTCTTGGGATGAAGTCTCAGATGGAATCGTCAATGGGGTTAAAAATGGTATCGTGCCAATTTTCATCTTCATCTTGATTGGGGCCTTGATAGGAACTTGGATCGCTGCGGGAATTATTCCTTCAATGATGGTCGCTGGATTTCATATGATTTCCGTTCGCTGGTTCGTGCCATCAGTCTTTCTAGTTTGTGCTTTGATAGGAACTTCCGTCGGCAGTGCCTTCACAACCATCTCAACCTTGGGAATCGCACTCTTTGGAATGGGACAGACTTTAGGAATGAACCCTTCACTAGTTGCTGGAGCAATTATTTCTGGAGCAATCTTTGGTGATAAGATGTCACCCTTGTCAGATTCAACTAACTTGGCAGCCGCTATTGCCGAAGATGATTTATTTGCTCATATTAAAAATTTAATGTGGACGACTGTACCAGCTTTTCTAATTTCGGTTATTCTTTACGCTTTGATTGGTAATAGTGGCACCAATGCAAGTCTTGGTAAAATCGACACAACTTTAAATGTTTTAAATAGCAATTTCGTAATTTCATGGTGGGCCATCTTGCCAATCCTATTATTATTCATCTGTGCCATCAGAAAAGTTCCAGCTATCGCTACTTTATTATTGAATATCACCGTAACGGTCGGCATGATTTTTGTCGAAAAACCAAGTACTAAATTAGCTGATATTGCTGGCTTCATCGAAAATGGTTTTGTTTCTAAGACCGGTAATGTTAGTGTTGATACTTTGTTGACTCGTGGTGGAATTAATTCAATGATGGGTACCGTTTCCTTGATTTTCCTAACGTTGTCATTAGGCGGTTTACTAATGAAGTTTGACGTTATTCAAACAGCAATGGAACCATTAGCTGAGAAATTGAAGACACCAGGTTCAGTTGTGACAGCAACAATTCTTTCAGGAATCGGCGTTAACATTTTTATCGGTGAGCAATACTTATCAGTTATTTTGCCGGGTAAAGCCTTCAAAGAAACTTTCAATCGTCGCGGGTTAGATAATCTAGCTTTGAGTCGAGTTCTTGAAGATGGTGGAACAGTAATCAATTACTTAGTTCCTTGGGGAGTTGCAAGTGCCTTTGCGGCTAGTACTTTAGGAGTACCAACCTTAGCTTTCTTACCATTCTGTTTCTTCAGCTTGTTATCACCAGTTCTTTCCATTATCAGTGGTTTCACTGGAATCGGTTTGAAACGTTTGCCAGAAGTTGATAATGACGATGATAATGCGAGCAGTAGAAAAGTAGTTACAGCATAGTGATCTAAAGACCTATCGGTTCTTTATTTGGTCTTAGAATTAAATAGTATAAATAATAAAACATTCTTTTTAGTCTGGAGTACAATCCCTGTGATGGCTCAGCCGCCAAATTCTACTTAGCGCTTTAGCGCTTATGTAGAAGGCCTAGTTTTGAGATTTTGCGAACTGTGCAAAAGCTCAAAATAGTGCTGGCAGCGTTCCAGTCCATCACAGGGATTGTGCGGAAGACGGGAGTTTACACTAACCAAACTTAAGAAGAAACCTGTCAATTATTGATGGGTCTTTTTTATTTATAGCTGGAGAAAGATTATGAATATTTGAAAATAAAATCAGTTTTGAATGATTTAAAAGTCATAACATGAGATAATCCCGGTAAAGGGGGCATCAATGATGAAAAAGCTTCTAGTTTTAAGTCTATTGTTATTACTACCACTGACGGGATGTCAAAAGAATCCTGTGACGACGAAGAAAGAAAGTACTACCACCGAGATAATTACAAAGAATCAACAAAATTTCAAAAAGCTCAAAAGAATATTTCAGTCATCCATACGAATGATTTTACCGGGGATTATTTGGGACCTGCCAACACATTAACTGAATTGTTGGAGAACAGAAGTAAAGGTTACGCTGTAATCAAAGGAACGGTTTACAATTTAGAGTCAATGTCTGAGCCTAAGAATATGGTTTGGACTAAGACTTCAATTCGAGTTGATCAGGTTTTAACTGGAAAAAAGAGTCTAAAGGGGAAAACTTTACAAGTTCCGTTAAAAGGTGGCCTGAGTACGACGGATGAATATTATCAAGATATGAAAAAGCCGGACAAGAATCAAAAGATACTAGTTCAAAATGATATGGCTCCACTACCTAAAATTGGTTCACAAGTTATTATTCGACTAGAAAAAGTCGATTTAACCAAAGAATCTGATTACACCAATTATTTGAAGAATAGTGGGTTCAAGGAATCCACCGCCTACAATCCTTTTTATGAGCAGAGTAATTTGTGGATCAAAGAACCTGGTAAGAAGAAATTTGTTTTGAACAGTTCTTTAATTAAGCATCAGCAAAAAACAAATGGCATGGATTATGCTGCAGGGATGGAAAAACTAACTCAAGAAATCAATGCCAAATATAATAAATGAGTGATGGCTATTTTAGTGAATCCTCTATCAAATTTTGATAAATAATTAAGTGAAAAATATAAAGAAAACGCGGTACAACATTGGTTTGACACGTGCGATAATATGGATGAGGAGAAGTGCGAATGAGAAAATTACTGATGATGTTGACTCTCTTATTCCTAAGTCTATCCGTAGCATGTTCTAAGAATTCTCAAGTGATTGACAAAGATGGTGCTAATAGTAATCAACTGGTTATCAAGAAAAATCAGAAGAAGTGGCAAGCAAAAATTGCTAAAGCTGATATTGTTCATAGTGAATTCGAAGTTACCAAACAACCCGTTAGTAGAACGTTAGATAACTTAAAGAATCATAATCAGATGGTCATTAAGGGAACCGTCAACAATTTGGAAAAAATGCACAGTCCTAAGGGCTCGGTTTATACGAAGGCGACAGTCCAGGTTGATCGAGTTTTGAGTGGGGATGAGTCATTGGTAAATAAGCAAATTCTCCTAGCTTTAGAAGGCGGGTTAGTTTCATTTGATCACTGGTATGGTGAAAAAAGAAATCTGGATCGGGAAATGTTGATCAAAAATGATGAATTTCTCCTCCCTGAGATAGGTTCACAGATCATTACCGGTCTGGTACCTCACAATTTAGATGAGCCATTGGAATATAATCAAGCGTTGAAAGAAAGTGGCTTTACTAGTCAGAATTCATTCGCAATTAATACTCCTCAATATAATTTCTGGGTCAAAGATCCAAAAGACTCAAAGTACCAATTGAATAACCCTAAGTTAAGAAATGGCGAAGATAGTTTGGCCAAATCACTACAGAAATTAACGAACGAAATCAATCAAAAATATAATACAACACAAGAGAGCGGGACATAACATGGTCAGCTTTCGAGCATTAAGGCAAATAGCACCGGGTAATCGTTCTTTGATTACCCGGTGCTATTTGTTTTAAGCGGAGAAAGCTATGTTATGTTCCGCGTTTATGCTGCAAGTTTAGGAGTAAAAAGTAGTTATGTCCCAAACTCTTTTCTTTAATTCTCCATCAATTCATTAAGTAACTCTTTAGCTGATTCATGAAGACTATCTTTTGATTTATCGTAGCCTAGATGAGTATAAATTTCACCAACATAGACTTTGTCTTGATAGAGTTTATTGAAGACTCTGTCAATAATTGGACGAGTCTTTTCTTCTTCTTGTACAGGTCCAAATGGATTGGCGAAGAAGGTTGTACTCATGCCGACTTCATCGGTTGTTCCTAAGGCTTTACGTTTTCCGGCAATGAAGGTAGCCTTAGCTTTTTCTTCATTAGGGAATTGATGCAAGCCAATTTCTGCATCGTAATTGTTAGCATAAACCCACATGTCGATTGAATGATGTTCGACTACATGCTTGTAGGTGTTAGCTGGTAAAATAACTCGGGCGTTCTTTAGCTCTGGATTCAAATAGATTCCGCGGTCCATGTTATTGAAGGCAACAGAACTACTCAAATCATCTAGTCGAACGAAAGCACCAGTTTCAGTTCCTTGGGCATAGACGTTACCATCTTTGTCGAAAGCAAAACTGCCCATATCATCGAAAATAGTTTCGATATTGATGATCTTATCGTCCGCAATTTCTTGAAGTGCTTCGATAGATTCTGATTTACCAGCACCGGAATCACCAAAGAAGACAACAGATTTAGTCTTACCATTTGAGAAACTGATATTGACCATAGAACCGTGAATTGGTAAGCGGTCTTCGTAGATCATATGAAGGTTGTGAAGTGTTAAGCACATCTTCTTCATGTAACCGAAGTAAGTTGTTTTATCGTTATAAGGAACTTCGCCGACCCAAATATCATTGTCAGTGTCGTGATAGTAATGACAAACATCACCTTCAGTTTCTTTTAAACCAAAGAGCAAGATTTCATCAGGTTTTTGGCCCTTGATGCTTTCTTGATCAGCGACTTCAAACAAGTTGGCCAAAGCAATCCCACTGACAAAATAATCACGGTGGAAGTAAATGAAGGCTAGACTTTCACCAATTTTTGCAGGGAAGCAGAACCAATCTTTTTGTGTACCATCGAATTTGTCGATAGGGTTGGTAGAAACTTCACTGAAGACACCTTCACGTTTATTACTCTTAGTGTGCATCATCATTGGTGGGCGTAACATTAAAGTATCCAAGAAGCGAATACTCTTGAGTGATTCATATTTTTGTGGGGTATTCCATTCAATTGTTTGTGTTAAAACACAAGCGTTGGTACCAGCGTTGACTTGACGGTAGGCACGATTTGAAAATCCTTGGACTTTCTCTTCGATAGTTCGATATAGTTGAATGACCACCTCATTGAAGCGATTATCAATATTCATGAAGTTTCCTTTAACAATGGCACTGTTGTGCTTGTTGATAATAGAAACTCGGAAATAGGAACGGTAGTATGAATAAAAATCCTCAATACTCTTGAGAATCTGTTCATTGCCATATTTTTCATAATTAACTTTATCATCGATTAAAATTGCTTTTAACATATCGATGTAAACTTTGGCAGTGAGGCCTTCAACTTTATTAGCAGCGGCACGTTGGCTCTCTTCCAAATATAAATCTACTAGATTGTAGAAACCTTGACTATTAACTAATTGGACTAAGCTTTGGATATATTCCTCACTGTAGTTAATTACAGCAACTGATCGGTCAGGGTTAATATAAAACGCCTTAGATTCCATTGCTTTTGGTGACTTTGACATACTAAGTTCTCCTTTCAAATACTGGACTTAAATAATAGTTTATATCATTTTTCAGAAAACTGATAGCAAAAGATTAGAAGCAATTTAATACTATTGAAAGATATAGAGTGATAAAGGCTAGCGTGACACTACTTTTGAGTTGGCAGAAATTCTTTTTTTGAAAAATAAAATCATTTGATTAAAATTACTGTAATTAAAAAACACCTCGTAAATGAGGTGTTTTTATTTAGTCTAAAATTTGACTGTACTTTGTAACAGTATTAACGCCATTATCACGTTCGAGTAAAGTTAAACTTGAATTTTTGGGGCTTTGAGTCAAATCAAACTTGCCGCCACCAAAACGTTCGGTGATTGAACGAATGGTTGTTCCATGGGAAACTAACAAGACTTTGTCGCCATCTTTAGCAACTTCGTCAATTTTTTTGAAACCGCGGTTGATTCTAGTCCAGTATTCTTCGGCATTTTCAGCATCGTGGAAAGGATCGGCTGCTTTCATGAAGTCTCTAGTTGCATCCAAACCGTATTTAGTTAGGATATCGCCAAAATTAGTCTCTCCATGAGGTTGACCAACGATAAACCAAGCTTCAGAAGAGTTCATACCTTCAAAATAACCATAAAATTGTTCTCTGAATTCCATCAATTTAGTTGGATTTAATTGTTCTTTGTTTTTATTTTCATCAACGATCAACTTGCAAGTGTCGATGGCACGTCTAGCATCTGATGAAAAGGCAAGGTCAAAATCGACATCTTTTAAAGCTTTAGCTGCTAATTTTGCTCCCTCTAATCCCTCTGGAGCAAGGGGCGTATCGGACCAACCTTGCATTTTGTTGTATTTATTAAACCAAGTTTTTCCATGGCGAATCATGTAAATTTGGTATTTAGCCATATTTTCCTCCTCAAACTTTGTAATTTTCATTTTACTACATTAGAGAAGAGATTGATTGTATTTTGTTACTCGATTTACACCGTTATCACGTTCCATGATTGTTAAACTAGCATTTGCGGGGACATCATTTAATTCAAAGTCGCCAGCTTTGTAGCGGTATGCGAGACCTAAAATAGTAATACTGTGGGTGACTAGTAGAATCTTGTCGCCATCTTTAGCAATTTGGTCGATTTTCTTGAAACCACGATCGATTCGATTCCAATATTCGGTCGCATTTTCAGCATCGTGGAGTGGGTCGGCGTCTTTAACAAAATCCATGGTGGCGTCAAATCCATATTTGGCGACGATTTCAGCAAAGTTTTTAGCATGATGAGGTTTACCGATCACAAACCAAGACTCATCAATACCCCGTCCTTCATAGTAGCCGTAAAATTGTTCACGGAATTCGGATAGTTCTTTTGGTACGAGATGATTCTTATTTCTTCGGGTGATGATGCGGCAAGTGTCAACGGCTCGTTTCATATCAGAAGTTAATGCGGCCGCAAAATCGACATTCTTTAAAGTTTCGGCAGCCTTTTGTGCAACTTCCACTCCTTGATCAGTCAAAGGTGTATCAGACCAACCTTGCA
The DNA here is from genome assembly GCF_004745525.1 of Companilactobacillus suantsaicola. Classification (GTDB taxonomy): domain Bacteria; phylum Bacillota; class Bacilli; order Lactobacillales; family Lactobacillaceae; genus Companilactobacillus; species Companilactobacillus suantsaicola. The sequence continues at coordinate 44,939 of NZ_RKLY01000012.1, forward strand.
TTTTTTGATATTCGTTGTACCAGGTTCTCCCATGTCTAACTAAATAAATTTGATATGCCATAAAAAACGCCTCCTAGTACGCCCATTTTACTATATATGAGTCTTATCTTTAGTAATTTTGCTTGCGGTTGTATAAAGTAAAGTTATTGAGTAGTGGAGGTAATAATTGATGAAAATTGCAGTAATTGGTGCTAATGGTAAAGAAGGTTCATTGATAGTTAAAGAAGCTTTGAGTCGAAATTTAGATGTCACTTCAATCGTTCGTGATAGTAAGAAGGCGGTCACTGATAAATTCTTAGTTCGGGACGTCTATACACTCCAAAAGGCAGATATTGAAAATTTTGATGTTTTGGTTGATGCGTTAGGATTCTTCGGACCCAATGTTAAAGAATATGTGCCTTCGACAAAACATTTAATTGATATTTTAAAAGGAACAAAGACACGCTTGTTAGTAGTCGGTGGAGCAGGTTCGTTGTATCTCGATAAAGAGCATACTAAACAACTTTATCAAACTGCTGATTTTCCAGAAACGGTTAAGCCATTGAGTGAAGAAATGGGTAAAGCGCTCGATGTTTTACGTGATAGTTCGATCAATTGGACATACATCAGTCCAGCAGCTGACTTTCAAGCCCAAGCTGAGAAAATAGGTAAGTATGTACTTGCAGGTGAAGAATTAACCCATGATGATAGTGGTAAGAGTGAAATTAGTTATGCGGACTTTGCGATTGCGATGGTTGATGAAATAATTTCCGCAAAACATCAAAAAGAACGCATTAGCGTTAGATGGTAGGTAGAAGATGAAAATTTTAGTAACTTATACTAGTATGACCGGTCGAAATGAAAAAATTGCTAAATATTTGGCAGATTATTTAGAGCAAAAACAAGCCGAAGTAACTTTAGAGCAAATAATTGATACTGATGCTTATGAGTTGGATGACTATAACGCCGTTATAGTCGATACATATACGTATAACGATGGTGAAGTTCCTGATGAAGCTAAGGATTTCTTTGACGATTTAGAAGACGTCGACTTACATCGGACTAAATTTGCTGTTTTAGGGTCAAGTTCGAAAGCTCATTTACATTTTGGTAGAGCGGTCGATTACTTTACGATGCAATTGAATTCTAGTAATGGTGAGCAAGCTGCTGACTCAGTGAAAATCGATCAAGACCCAGATAAGAATGACTTTGAACGAATTAATCGCTTGGCTGATACGGTTTTAAATAGCTTGAAATAATCATTTTTTACACAATAAGTAATAGCATCTATTTTCTATATGCAATGAATTTTAAAAATTCAGTGTATAGAAATGGGTGCTTTTTTGTCTTGTTTAAACTAATTAATTTTTATATCATGAAATGAATAGATAAAGGGGGGACAAGGGGTATGTCTAATTTTATGGTCATCGTCTGGATGATCTCGATAGTGGCAATTGCCGTTTATATTGTTAAATGGTTGCGGAATCGGCAAAATAAAAAATCTAATCGCCTGATTTTGAAAAAGTTACTGATCAGCGTTGTAGTAATGGTTGTCTCATTTGTTGTCATTGGAAATACTGGTAGTGATTCTAATACAAAAAAGAACACAACCACTAGTTCTGATACTTCTGCAAAAATCGTCAAAAAGACAAAATATATTGGCAAGGGTGAATATAAGATTGCCAAAAAAGAAAATCTTGCTTTGACAGCGAAAAAGAAAAAGTTAGCGCAACAAGAGGATGATTTACAGAGTCAACGTGATGATATTGAAAATCAAGAAGCGGAAGCTAAACAGCAAGCTCAACAAGCTGCAAAACAACAAAAGCAGCAAGCTGAACAAGAACAAAGACAACAAGAGACTAATCAGCAAGAACAACAAACACAATCCAATAATCAGCAAGGGGATATGAATACGGCTGATTCTGGAACGATTGTTGGCAATTCAAAGAGTCACATTTATCATGTTCCTGGGCAGCGAGGCTACAATATGAATTCTAATAATGCTGTTTATTTCAAGACGGAACAAGATGCAATTAATGCCGGATACCGGAGGTCAAAAGTTTGATGAAAAAAATAGTTAAGTTACTCGTTTTATTGACCTTAGTGTCTGGTGGTGCACTTGGTTCTGAACAGATTCAAGCGGCTTCTAGTAACAAGAGTAAGGTTGAAATTGTTAAGGATTATTCTTATCAAAAGAAAACTAAGAAATTAGTAACTAAAAATAAACAATTAAAACAAGATATTATTGATATTCAAAAAAGAATTGCAGAGGATCAACAATTTATTGATCAACATAACAATCAAACTCCGCAACAGACAAATACTACAACTGATTTAGCAAGTCTGAGTTATAACGGAACGCAGGAGATTATTGTCAATAATAACAATCCTAATTTTTCCCAAGAGGACTTAATGACCGACAATGGTGCTTGGCAAAAATATGGTGATTTGGATAATTTAAATCGAGTTACGGCGGCCAATGCGTTGCTCAATAGTTCGTTGATGCCAACTGCTAAACGAGAAGCGCTACATTGGAATCCAACAGGCTGGCATAATAAACGAGTTAGTGGAGGTTGGTTATACAATCGTAGTCACTTAATTGGTTATCAACTGACAGGGCAGAATAACAATCCTAAGAATTTGATGACCGGAACGCGTTCACTCAATAGTCCTGAGATGTTAGCTCACGAAATGGATATTGCTTATTATTTGAAACAAAGTAGATCCCATTATATCCGATATCGTGTCACGCCAATTTTTCGAGACAATGAGTTGTTGGCTCGTGGCGTTCAAATGGAAGCTCAATCAATTGGAGATAATGCAATTCACTTTAACGTATATATTTTTAACGTCCAAGATGGCGTTACAATAAATTATAACGATGGAACTAGTCAAATTGGCTAGAAGATTAAAAAAACTCGTCAATTGAAATAATTGACGAGTTTTTTTATGAATTTATTACTGATTGAATCTCCGTGCAGCACTGAGACTGTCACGTTTTCTACCATTAATGATTTCTTCTTCTAGATTGATTCTTCTATTCAATTCATTCAACCTCATTTGACCGTTAGCAGCAGTGATTTCAGCTTGCTTCTGTTGTTTTAACAAAAGTTGATGCCGCTTTAATAAAGCTGTTTTACCATCTTTTTGACAAAGTTTAATGTATTCTTGAATTCCTTTTAACGGCATACCTAATTCACGAAAGAATTTAATGCCCTGTAACCACATTATTGATTCGTCATCAAATTCACGTTGGTTTTCGATATTTCTTTTTAATGAAGGTATCATATTCAATTCAGCGTAATAGCGAATTGTAGGAACGGATAATCCAACTTTTTTACTAGCTTCAGAAATTTTAAGCACAATTAACACCTTCTTATCTAACTCAATCATGACAGGGTAAGACTCAAAAGAGTATAAAAAATTGGATAAAGAACTAGACAAACTGTCCAGAAGAAAATGCGACATAATTCGATTAGTGAGTTGGTGTAAATTGCATTTCGGACTGGATCCCAGGTTTATTTTTTATCTGTTTACTGTAAAAATAGAAAAAACAAGCAGTCAGTGCTAATGGGAATGTCATTAACAAAACCTTTCTGTATCTTTTATAGCCAAACCAGAATGAGAACTATTTTACCCTGCACCAAAAACACGATAGGGACTAGAATGCATTGAGCCCAATCGTGTTTTTTTCTGGACTGAATAGTGATTCTAGTAAAGTTCTTCAAATGTTTTCTGAACCATGTACATGTTGAAGCGTTATAACGCATTAGATTGTGAGTCAACTCAATCTTGTCTCGAAAAAATATTGGATTTCATTAAGAATTCACGGAAATAATTGCGGAAGACGGCATAAACACGATTTTGCAAAAGAACCTTCATCAATTCATCACTTTTTAAGTAGAAAATAAGATTAAATTTTTCATTTCTGATAAAAGTTAAACTATACTTAAAAATTATATTTGGCTAATATAATATTTTTTGAAAAATGTGGTCAAACTCAATAGTTATCAGGCACAGCTATTGTATAATACAACGTGAGGTGATAAAGGCATGATTAATACACCATATACTTTTCAGGATACAGATGCGTTTAAGAGTACGGAACGTCTGATCATTAAAGGCCGCTTCTTCGCTACAGCCGTGTCAGATTCATTCAATACTTTTAAACCTAAAAAAAGAAATATACACAAAATCTTGAATATCAAAAACAAACTATTAGTTCCCGAATTATTGGCAGTTAAACGAGAGCGGATGTCTAAATCGGTCTTTGCTTTTTTCCGAGGAACCGTTGATGTGATGCACTATGATTTATCACGCCATGAAAATAGTGGAATCAAAGTGTTAGTTGGTGGGGATGCTCATCTGGGAAACTTTGGTTTTTACGGTTCTTCAGAAGGACAACTGCTATTTGATATGAATGATTTTGACGAGGCCCATTTAGGTCACTGGGAATATGATTTAAAGCGGCTATTAGTCAGTGCTTTATTGGTAGCAAGATCGCACAATTTCGACGAAGCAGAAGTGCAGGAGTATTTACTTACTGTGGTCGATACTTATTTCGATACCCTCAAGCACATGACCAAAATTTCTGAGATGAAACGTTTTATTTTACCTAACACGCTTCAAAATATCACGGAAATATTTGGTAAGCTCAAAGATAATGAGGAATACTTCCAAGAATCTTTCAATAAGATGATTGCTAAAAGTATCAAAAAAGCTCAAAAAAGTAATTCAAATTTAGTAATAGAGAAGTATACTGAAGTAAATGATGCCGGTAATCGACTTTTTGTAGAAAATAAACCAGTCACACAACATATTAGTGCGGAGGATTATGAAAGTGTGGCTCAAGGATACGAAAAGTATAAGAAAAATCAACGCAGTGATGTTAGACTATTCTTAGAAGACTTTAAAATCATTGATATTGTCCGTCATAGTGTGGGTGTCGGTAGTGTTGGTACACTTTGCTATCTAATTTTACTTAGAGATTTGGATAGTAACTATTTAGTTTTACAGGCTAAACAGGCTCTCCCTATCTATAATAATGACGAATTGTATTTCGACACCAAAGTTAGTCAGGGTCAAAATATTGTTAATAGTCAATTGATTTTACAAAGTGCATCAGATCCATTTTTGGGGGCCTTTGATACTGAGCAATATAGTTTCTATATGCGTCAATTTAAGGATATGAAATCGTCTATTAATTTAGATAAATTAGATTTTGAATCGTTCAAGGATTATACAAAAGTTTGTGTAATTTTACTTGCCAGAGCACACTCCCATTCACCTAACTATCCACTTATTATAGGTTTCGGAGCCGAATACGCTGATATCGCTAATTCGTTGATGAATTTTACCAACAGTTACGCAACGCAAGTAGAGTACGACTATGAATCTTTCTTGAAGGATTTGAAAGACGAAGGGTAGTTTTTTAATGAAACGAAAATTTTATAATAGGGATTTAAGTTGGATACTATTTGATAACCGAGTAATTGATCAAGCCTATGATAGTGATGTTCCTTTGCTAGAAAAATTAAAATTTTTGTCAATTGCGTCAAATAACCTAGACGAATTTTTCCGTGTTAGAATGCACAATATCGATAGTTTGGTCGAGAACAATAAAAATGACAGAAGAACAAATCTCAGCGGGGATGAGATTTTAGATCTTGTGTATGAGTTCAATGCGCACAATATTGCTAAACAGTATAAGAATTATGATGCTTCAATGAAAGAAGCTAAAGATCGCGGTCTGTTTTACGTTTTAAAATATGATGAATTAAGCGATAAAGAAAAGAAGCATGTCAAAAAGTTTTATGAGAAGAAGATTCTCCCTCGACTAGATATGCAAAGATTTTCAAAAGTTTATAAGTATCGTCATAATTTGAACTTTTTGATGGAAACGCCACATCACATCTATACTTGTCCAGTGCCAGAAGATTTAGGAAGATTGATTGAAACTGGTGTGGATGACCACTATATTTTGATTGAAGATTTGATTCAAAAAGTTTCAACCGATTTAATCAGAAAATATAAGGTCTCTAAAACGTATGTCTTTCGAGTAACCTATGACCAAAATAAGCCATATGATTTTCTCGATAAGAATATGTCGGATGAAGAATACTTACAAAAAATGATCAACTACGTCGATACGCGTGAATTGCGAAAAATCATGCGGGTAGAATTTGACGGTGATGAAGAGAAAAAGGGCCGTAGCTACTTTACCAAGTTATTTGATATTAGTAGAAAGAGTGTCTACAAGATTCCTGGGCCGGTTGATATTAGATTTTTGAATACCTTAGTGAAGAATTATAAGAGTCACACTGATTTAGTTTTCGCACCTTTTAAAGCTTTACAGTGGAATCCCTCAAAGAATATCTTGGATTATTTGCAACATTCACCACTGTTTGTTCAATATCCTTACGATTCATATAGTGTCTTCATCAATTATTTGGAAGCTGCTGTCAACGATCCAAAAACGACGAAGATTTTTATCACAATTTATCGGACGGAAAAAAATTCTGATCTGTTGCGCTTGCTAAAAGAAGCGTCACAAAAAGGAATTCAGGTCACAGCTTTAGTAGAGTTACGTGCTAGATTTGATGAAGTTCATAATATTGAAGTTGCGAAAGTTTTGAAAGAAGCAGGAGTGAAAATTCTCTTTGGGGACAAAGTTAATAAAGTTCACTCTAAGATTTGTTTAGTTTTACATGGCGACAATAGAGGGTATGTTCAAATCGGAACTGGTAACTACAATGCCATCACGGCTAAAGGTTTCTCTGATTTGAGTTATTTTACAAGCAATCAAATGTATGTCGATGATGCCACGAAGTTTTTTGATCACTTAGTTAATGGAACTAAAGTTGATTACAATTTAATCGTTACTTCACCTGATAATATTAAAAAGATGATAATTGAGAACATTAAAGAAGCCACGAAAGCTTACTTGCGTGATGGCCAAGGTGAAGTCTTCATGAAAGTTAATGGTTTAACTGATGTTGATATTATCAGTGCTATTTATGCAGCTGCGCGTCAGGGATTGCCGTTTAGACTGATTGTTCGTGGTCCATGTTCATTGAAAATCGGTATTTGTGGTCCAAAAGAAGATATTCGAGTTAAGAGTATCGTTGGGGAATTGTTGGAACACGGCCGAATCTTTAAGTTCCAATATGGTAGTGATCACACTGACGTCTGGATTTCTTCAGCTGATATGATGACTAGAAATTTGGAACGTCGTGTCGAAATCGCGGTACCGGTGGTTGAAGATAAAGCCAAATTGAAATTATCAAAAATTATCAAGATTTTTGAAAAGGATACCGAAAATTCATACTGGCTCAATTCAGATGGCGACTATGTCAAAGAAGACGTTGAAAATGGTGTTTCAGCCCAACAGACTTGGTTGAGTCGTTTGAAGTGGAGAAAGTACATCAAAACAAATTAGATTTTGGGGATTTTTTATAGAATTCGTCAGGAATTCTATTTTTTTTGCCCAAAAATTGGGGATAAAAAAACTGCCATCAAAGTTAATTGATAGGCAGTTTTTTTGTTAGATTTGAAAGCCTTAGTTTAACATGTTTTTTGATGTTTGGCTAAGGGGTAGATCTTTTGGTTTTGTTTTAGATGGTTTGATTTTTTTCTTTTTGGTTATAACCATGGTTCTATGTTTAATAACCATGGGTTTTGGCGGTATAGCTAAAACGCGTTCCACAGGCCAGGACTCGACATATAGCTACGCTTCCCAAATCGCCCGCAAGTTCGGCGTGCAATTCGTGAAGCTAGGCTATCTGCCGAGTCCTAAGCGGGCCTGTTCCACGCTCTAAAATTCGCCACTTTCAACATCTTTAATAAATGTTTCCAAATGATCAAAGTAAACTGGAGCGTTATCGATCATGTGGTGATGTCCACCATTTGGTGTTGTTACTAATCTTGCATGTGGGATTTCCTTTTGCATGATCTTAGCTGTGGCGATTGGCATTGTTTCATGTTCACCGAATGTCAATAGTGTTGGGACTTTGATTTCTTTAAGGTGTTTTCTGAAGTGCCAGTCTTTTAATTTACCTGTGATGACGAATTCGTTGTCGCCTTGGAAGGCGTTGTAAACTGGTGTAGCTGTTGTGTCGATCAAGTGTCTGATGGCAGTTGGTTGTTTACGGTCAACGTATTCAGCATTTAAGATGTCAACGTAACTTTGGTAAGTTGGATCTGACAAGTTATTTTCTGCTTCAATTTTTTCCATATACTTAACTTTATCAGCACCTAAAGTATCTAAACGGCACTTGTTAACGTTAGTAACGTATTCGTCAATTTCATCAACCATACTTGAAATGATGGCACCCTTTAAGTGTTGACCATACTTAGCGGCATACATTTGAACTAGTAAACCACCCCATGATTGACCAATTAGGTAGAAATTATCTAGTCCTAATTTTTGTCTAACTTCTTCGACTTCTTCTAGGAAGTAATCGTATGTCAGATATTTTTTAGCGATTTCGGGGTCGCTATAGTCGGGTTGGTCTGAATACCATGATCCTAGTTGATCGTACATTGTTACTTGAACGCCTAAGTCGGCTAATTTTTCACCGAAGTTTTCCCAATATTCGTGATTTCCACCGGGTCCACCGTGGAGGCAAAGCAATTGGATATCACCATGACCTTGAGTGTTAGTCCACAAATGGTAACCGTTATCCAAGGTTAAAATTGTTGTTCCTTGTTTCATAAAAATTTCACCTTCCTGCAAATGATATTCCTAAGTATATCGCTAATTCTAAGGTTATTTCAAATAATCTATAATCTAGCTTTAATTATTCTAACGAAAAACTTATTTTAATTATGGGAGAATATAGCGTAATATTTAAATAGATATAATATATATAATAAAGATAGTGTACGTTTAAAGAGGGATAATCAGATGAAAAAGTGGGTAATTAGTCTATTGTCTGTGGGGATGCTCTTAGGTGTATTTGGTGCAACTGGTCTCAATTCAGCTTCACCCAATTCAAATATGGTGCAAGCAGACACGAATAGTAATGAAAGAACTATCAATTATCAAGTTTATAAAACCGGATCAGACAACAAATCGCCGGCCGACGCTTACTTCACCAACAGTGCCGATATCACAACTAATCCAGATGGCACACATAAAGTAACGATGACGGCAGAAGTTTCTAAATTGACCGGATTAGAGATGCCAATGATCAATGGTCAAAAACCAAGCGTTTCCGCAACTTATACTCGGGATGGTAAAAAGTATGTGGACGTTAGTTTCAAAGTCAATAAATTGGCTGATTTAGATAATTCAGTCGATGGATTAGTCCAAACTAAATTGTTGAATTTTAAAATGGACAAAAACAGTGTTGATTTTAAATTTGATTCCAGTTCACTCGATTCAAATGGTGTAGCAAGCTCATTTGCGGCCAGTTTACACAAGATAACCGACGCTGAGAGCCAAGTTCAAACTAATTTAGACGCCGCTAATGATGTTTTAGATAGTACTAAAGACGTTGGTGACAGCGATATTATCGATACACCAACTCAGGCAACCAAGACAACTAATGATAATAAAACCGTTTTGAAAGAATTAACTTATAAAATTGCTAAAAATAATGGCGATGGAGCCCTAGTTTCACCTTATTTCACTAATACGGCTAAAGTTATGCAAAATCCGGATGGCAGTTACTACGCTGAAGTTACCGTTAAGTATCCAAAAAAGTTTGGCGATACAGCTGTAAAAGTTAATTATGTTAATCACGCAAAACCGGTTAACTTGAGTTTTACTAGTATCGGGGACAATAATTACTTGAAATTCGATTTTCCAATTAACAATTTAACTGATTTTAGCAACTTGATTCCAGGCAATATTTCATTAGATATTCCAGATTTTGGGATCGATAAGAATGTCGATTTCAACTTAGATTTCGATAGCATGAACCCAGATGACCTTTCGAATTTAACTGAAGATTCTGACTTGTCAGGATTATTGTCGAATATGAGTAGTCTGAAAACAGGCGACGTTAAAATAGAAACCGTTAAAGAGCCTAAAAAACAAACTTTACCGCAAGCAGGTGATGAGACTAATAATGGCTTAGCCGTTATCGGCGGTTTACTATTAATCTTGTGGATAGTTTTGATCAAAGAAACTTACGTAAAGAAGTAAAAAAGAAGTTATACTAATGAAGATAAATCATTAATATAACTTCTTTATTTTTGAATAAATAGGAATAAAAAATCCCTTTAAGGAGAAAAAATATGGGTGATTTCGATGAGAAAGATGTCGTTACACTCTGCGGTCAAATCGGAAGAGTACTGTTAGAAAATGGAGCGGAAACTTCTCGAGTTGAGGGAACGGTCGAATACATTGGTCGAACCGTCAATATCCCTATCGTCTGCCACGCTACCATGACCGCTGTTTTTGTTAATTCAGAAAAAAGTGCCACCACCCGGATCTTCAAGGTGCGCGTCGGTGATTTCAATTTACAAAAAGTGGACAAAATAAATACATTATCAAGGCAATTTTCCAATCACGAATTAAGTTTTGCCGAATTAAAAGAAGCCGTTTTAGAAGTCGAATACGATACCTCAGACTTCACCTGGTGGCAAAAGTGGCTCGGAGCAGGATTAGTTTCAGTTGCACCAATGTTGTTATTTAAGGCGACTTGGTTCGACCTCTTTTTGTCCTTTTTCGTGGGAATTTTCGGATTCATTGCCGCCCAATTTGTCGGGCACCATTCCAAAATCCCCTATATTTCAGTAGCCATCGGTGGAGTGACTATCAGTCTTTTGGCGCACGTTTTGATGAATCTAGGAGTAGCATCCGATGCCAATAATATCATCATCAGCGCCTTGATGCCGTTAGTTCCCGGGGTAGCAATGACTAACTCACTGCGAGAAATTATTGAAAAAAACACTATTTCCGGACTTGTCCGTGCAACCGACGCCATCATGGCAGGAATCTCAATCGGAAGTGGCGTTGTCATTGGCCAAATCTTAGTCAAGATGATAATGGGAGGGTAAAGATGCAAATAACATTAGGTTTTGTTTTCGGATTTTTATCCAGTATCGGTTTTGGAATTGTAACAAACAATCCCAAAAGAACATTGATTCCAGCTGGTTGGATCGGTGCCATTGCTTGGGTAGTCTACATAATTGCCGGCTGGTACAATCACGGCGTCATCGTGCCCAACTTATTAGCAGCCATCGTTATTGGAATCTTAGGCAATCTGTCTGCCATCCTAGTCAAAGCCCCAGTCAATATTTTTTACGTTCCATGTCTAGTATCACTAGTCCCGGGAGCCATCATTTACGACAGTATGAAAAATTTTACATTAGGATACGACAAGATGGCTGCCCACGGATTAGTCAAAGCATTAACGATTGGGATGTCACTAGCAATCGGCTTTGTAATAGCAGAAGCCATTTCCAATAAGATTTATCCGCCATTGAAGAAATACTTACATAATAGAAAAAATGTGTAATTTTGAAATGGAATAATTCTGTAGTTTGGGTGGTAGGGAGATGCCGTCTTCCGCAACAGCTCTGGGAAACGCTGGAACGCTCTGGGCACAACTTGGAGCCAATTCCAAAAGCGGGAATTGTCTTCAAGATTGGCCTTCCACTAGGCGCTGAAAGCGCCAAGAGGAATTTCAGGGCTGAGCATTTCCCAGAGCTGTTACTCCAGACTAGATTTCAGTTTTTTGCAGTATTCCGGTAAATTCCGGAATTGGATAGACTTCTATTCGAATTGAGTACTTGACTGTTTTATAGCCTGAATACGTTATAACGTTTAATATTTTGGTTGATTTAATTTGATGTAAAAAATAGAAGATCTTACTAGAGTCGCAGTAAATTGCTGCAATTAGTAGGATCTTTTTTCTTTTAATGAATTATTTTCTATTTTGAATAGAGGGGGGAAAACACAATAACCCATCAAAATACCAAATCCCAAATCAGAATAGAAGTAATATTCCTAAATAAATGGAAAGCAAATAAATCATAGAAGTGAAATTAAGTCTGGAGCACAAAACCTGTGATGGCTCAGCCGCCAAATTCTTGTTGGTGCTTTAGCACCTACAAGAAGGCCAATCTTTGAGATTTTTCCGAACTTGAAAAAGCTCAAAGTTGCGCCGCCATTTTCCAGTCCATCACAGGTTTTGTGCGGAAGACGGCATACTTTATCCAAAGAAATTCAAAAAAATTCAGAAACTTGACCAACATCAAGTTCTAATCACTGTATTCCCGTTAATATATGTCTTGTAAGTTAAGCAAGCGAGCAATTAAACATATATAAATTAGGAGAGGTAATTGAAATGAATAAGTTAAACATTTGGATTCAAAAGCATCAAAACAAAATGACCGCTACAATTGCCGTCCTCATCGTTTTAAGTTTACTCTTGGGAAAAGTTTTCCAACTAGAAACCTTGGGAACAGCCGCAATGATCATCGCCAGTATCATCGGAGCTATTCCGGTGGCACTACATGCATTTTCAGCATTACAAAATAAAGTTATCAGTATTGAACTACTCGTAACGATTGCTGTTATCGGAGCTTTCATTATTGGGGAATATGAAGAATCAGCTGTTGTTACATTCCTCTTTCTCTTTGGAAGTTTCTTGGAACAAAAGACTTTGGAGAAGACTCGTTCATCGGTTAGAAGTTTGACACAGATGGCACCAACGACTGCTCTACTAGTTAATGAAGATGGCACAACTGAAGAAGTTGATGTCGATGACCTTGATGAAGGAGATCATGTTGTTGTAAAACCTGGTGGTCAAATTCCCGTTGATGGAAAAATCATTGATGGTACAGGATACATGAACGAAGCTTCAATTACTGGTGAATCAACACCCGTTGAAAAAACTATTGGTGACAATGTTTTCGCTGGCTCGATCACCGATAATGGAACTATTACGATTGAAACAACCTCAGTTGGTGAAGATACGACTTTCGGTAAAATTATCGAATTAGTTGAAGAAGCACAAGATAGTCAATCACCTGCTGCTCGTTTTATTGATAAGTTTGCTACATACTACACCCCAGCTGTATTAGTGATTGGAATTTTAGTTTGGGCCATCACAAAAGATTTCCCACTAGCAATCACTGTCCTCGTTCTCGGATGCCCTGGTGCCTTGGTTATCGGAGCTCCAGTTTCTAACGTTGCCGGAATCGGTAATGGTGCTAAGAATGGTATTTTGATGAAAGGTGGAAACGCCGTTAATACCTTCTCACACGTTGATACACTAGTTCTTGATAAGACCGGTACATTGACAACCGGCAAGATGTCAGTCACAAATGTCGATGATTTCGGTACCGATAAGACTAAGGATATGGCACTACTTTCCGCTGTTGAACAAACTTCTGATCATCCCTTGGGTCAAGCTATCGTCAAGTATGTTGCTGACTCAGGTGTCACGCAAGCTGTTGAACTACCAGAATTAGATACAGTTAAAGGCCAAGGCTTAGTTGGTCAAAATGATAATTTCAAGATTTTAGTTGGTAACGAACGTTTGATGAAGAACAACAACGTTAAAGTCTCAAAAGCACAAAGAAAAGCTATCGACGCCCGTATGAACCAAGGAGATTCAGTTGTCTTGATGGCTATCGACCAAGAACTTCGCTTAGTCGTTGGTGTTAATGATCAATTAAGACCAGATGCTAGAGCCGGACTACAAGCTTTGAAAGATGCTGGTTTGAAACGTGTCGTTATGTTAACTGGTGATAATAAAGTCGCTGCTCAACGTGTCGCTGACAGATTACCAATCGATGAAGTTCACGCCGAACTTCTTCCTGAAGATAAAGTTGAATACGTTAAGAAATTCAAGAAACAAGGTAGTACCGTAGCCTTTGTTGGTGATGGTATCAACGATTCACCTTCACTTGCTACCGCTGATATTGGTATCGGAATGGGTACCGGAACAGATGTTGCCATTGAAACTTCTGACATCATCCTAGTTAAATCAAGTTTCAATGCCCTAGCACATGCTTATACCTTATCCAAGAAGACCGTTGCTAACACTAAGGAAAATATCATCATTGCTGTTGGTACTGTAGCCTTACTATTACTCGGTTTAGTTATCGGTATAATCCACATGGGTAGTGGAATGTTCGTTCACGAATTAAGTATTTTAGTAGTTATTTTCAATGCAATGAGATTAATTAGAAATAAATCTCAAAAACTTGATTCAAATCAAGTTCTTACAACAGCAAACTGATTAAGATAGTATTTGTAAGTTAGATGAGCAAGTATTTGTTTGATACTTGCGAGCTATAAGTGCTTCAACTTGGAGCATTTATAGCTCGTGAGTATCGACGATATTAGCGAAGATCAAGAATATATGGAGGAATCAATTATGGCAAAAGCAATTTTACAATTAGGTGAATTAACATGCCCATCATGTTTAACAAAGATTCAAAAGGGTGTTGAAAACCAAGATGGCGTTTCAAATGTCAAGGTCCTCTTCAACGCTGGTAAAGTTAGAGCAGATTTTGATGAAGGTAAAACTTCAGCAGACAAGATTTCAGATGTAATTACAGATTTAGGTTATGAAGTTAAAAAAGTTAAGGTTAAGGAGAGCAAGTAATGACAGAATTAACAATCGATGAAAAGTTCGCTGCAGAACAAAAACAAGCCGATGCAGATCACCACAAACCAACCGCAGGAGCAATGACAGGACATATTGTTTCTAATCATTTTCTACTAAACATCAAGTTGCACCAAATCAAGTGGTTCATCAAGGGTCCTAATGCTAACTCTTATAAAGATGTTTTAAATCAAACAATTGACGAAAACAACGCTTGGTATGATAAGATTGCTGATGAATTGTTAGACGAAGGTGAATTGCCACCATCAACAATGAAGGAATATTCAGACTACTCAATGCTTGAAGAAGACGGTAAGAACAAGTATTTGAAGGCTGAAGATATGATTCAAACAATCGTTAATGATTTTGCTACTGACAACATGTTTATTACACGTGCTATCAAGTTGGCAGAAAACGAAGATCGTCCATTCATGGCTCAAGTATTGGTTCAATTACTTGGCTTCAATAACCACCAAATCAGAGTTTACCAAGCACTTCTTGGTAAATCTGCTAAAGAAGGCTTTGAAGAAGAAGACGACGAAGATTTTGATTAATTAAATTGAGGAGAGATAGTTAATGATTAAATTAGCGCATGACCACACAGCTGAAGATTGTGTTCAATTAGTTCCAATTTTTAATACCTTATCGCAAGAAGATATTGAAACAGTGGCAACTCTAGTAACACATCATCATTACAAAAATGGCGAATATATCTTTTCAGCTGGGGATGTTGCTGATTCATTAAGTATCGTAGCTCATGGACAAGCCAAGGTTTTCCAAGTATCCGCTGGTGGAAAAGAAAAAATGTTAAGAGTTTTACAGACAGGCGACTTTGAAGGAGAAGCCACCTTGTTCTCAGACTCCGAACATAACAATTTTACCCAAGCCCTAATGGATACCGAAGTTTGTCAGATCTCCCGCAGTGACTTTCAAAGGTTAATGCAAAAGTCCCCAGCATTGGCAGTAAATATGGTCAATGCTCTAGGTAGAAGAATCGTCCAATTGGAACAACAAACCGCTGAAGTAACAACAGCCAGCGTCGAAAGCCGATTGGCCAACTACTTGTTAGAAACAAGCGCCGGTTTAGATGAAGAAGTTTTCACCTTACCATTAAAGAAAAAAGACATCGCAACATACCTAGGAACTACCCCCGAAACAATTAGCCGAAAGTTAAGCTCATTGGCTAAGCAAGGTATGATTGAGAAGATCAGTAATAATAAGTTTAAGATTTTAGATGAAGACCGATTGATGATGATAGATTAGAGCGTTTTAGAGAGCGTGGAAGCCAACGGGTAGGAGGCAGCAGATAGCCTAGCTTCACGAATTGCCCGCCGAACTTGCGGGCGATTTGGGAAGCGTAGCTATATGTTGCCTCCTGTTGGCCGGAACGCGTTTTGACTATATTGCCAGAACCCATGGTTATTCAGCATAGAACCATGGTTATCTAAAAACTAACTAAACCAAACAAAACCAAACCCAAAAAGACCAAGGCAATCAAAAAGATTACCAAGGTCTTTTTTAATACCCGAAAAAAGCCAACAATTGTCCGTACCAATAATAAATAATGCTAAAATAAAGATAGATAAATCATATTGACAAAGCGGAGGAATTCACTAATGGCAACAAAATACGAAATGATTAAAAAAGATATTAAAGAAAAAATTTTGGCAGGTTCGTATGCCATTAATGATAAATTACCTACAGAGTCAAGGATGATGAAGGACTATAACGTGAGTCGATATACTGTCAGACGGGCAATTAGCGACCTTGAACATGAACAATTTATCTACACGGTTCAAGGTGGTGGGATGTTTGTTGATGATTGGCAAAAGAAAATTAAGCGAGAACCGCTAGAAAATAAACAAATCGGCGTTATAACGACACATATTGCGGACTATATTTTTCCTAATATAATTACCGGAATCGATCGATACATATCAAATGAAGGATATACAATATTACTCAGCAATACGCAAAATGATCCCGAAAAGGAACGAACGAGTTTAAAAGGGATGCTCAACAGCAATATTTCGGGCCTGATTATTGAACCGACACAGAGTGCTTTGAGTAATCCTAATAAGGATTTATTTGATAATTTATTGAAATCGAATTTACCGACAGTTTTTATCAATTCACACTATCCTGGTTTAAAATTCAATTATATTGAAATGGATGATGTAGCTTCAGGTAAGGCAGTCACTGATGCCCTTTTTAAAATGGGACACAAACGGATTCTAGGAATATTTAAAATAGATGACAGTCAAGGAGTTCACCGGATGAATGGTTATGTGAATTCCTATCAGACACATAGCCGTTACTCTTATTTGAGTGAAATTGTTATGTATCAATCTACAGATAATTTACATTCACTTTTTAAACGGATAGGGGAAATTTTCAAACGTGAAGATCGACCAACAGCAGTTGTATGCTATAACGATCAACTTGCTATACAGTTAATCGACTTAATACGCTCTTTAGGCTTGAGAGTGCCAGAAGATATTTCAATAATAGCTTTTGATAACTATCAATTGTCCAAGTACATTGCTCCAAAATTGAGCACAGTTGAACATCCTAAAGAGAAGATGGGACGCCAAGCAGCTAAGATGTTGTTTGATTTGATGAAAGGAAAAAAAGTACCGCCATTCATTAAATATGAACCTGAACTTATGTTGAGAGAATCTGCTAGAGAAATTAATTCCGATAAGTAATTGAGTAGAGAGAAAAGTAGCTATTCATTGAAGATAGACAAATCTTTGATGAATAGCTACTTTTTTTATTTGAAAAAATTAATCCGGACGAATACCGTTATATTACTATTTATACGTATTAATAATGAACAGTAGGATAATTAGTCCTTGAATTGTACGGACAAATAAATTAAAATAAGCATTGTTGATAAGGAAAGCGCTTTCTAAAGACTGATCAAATGAGGAGGATAAGGTTAAATGAACACTAAGAAAAAAATACCACAAGGCTTTATTTATTTTTTCGGCTCCTTTGGAGGGATTTTGTTCGGCTATGATATCGGGGTAATGACCGGTGCTTTACCATTTTTACAGCATGATTGGAATCTTCAGAATAGTGCAGGTGTCGTAGGTTGGATTACATCGGCTGTAATGTTTGGCGCTATTTTTGGTGGAGCTTTAGCAGGCAATTGGTCCGATAAATTGGGAAGAAGAAAGATGATTTTAATCTCTTCGTTAGTTTTCGCACTGGGTTCTGTTTTGTCAGGTATCTCTCCTAACAATGGCCAATATTATTTGATAGTTGTCCGTATCTTTTTAGGCTTAGCGGTCGGTGCTTCTTCCGCACTGGTTCCAGCTTATATGTCAGAAATGGCACCGGCTAATTTGAGAGGTCGACTATCAGGAGTCAATCAAACCATGATTTGTTTAGGGATGTTGGTTTCATACGTTATGGACTTCTTACTAAAAGGCCTTCCAGAACAATTAGCTTGGCGCTTGATGCTAGGCTTGGCAGCTGTTCCAGCAGTTATTTTATTCTTAGGTGTTTTAAAACTCCCAGAATCACCTAGGTTTTTAATTAAAAACAATCGATTGGATGAAGCTAAATTAGTTCTTTCATACATTAGACCAGCAGATCAAATTGAACCAGAATTAAAAAATATTCAAGAAACAGCCCTCAATGATAAAGAAATTTCAAAAGATACTTCTATCAAAACACTATTCAGCGGTAAATTTCGTTATTTAGTAATTGCCGGTATCGGTGTGGCAGCCTTTCAGCAATTTCAAGGTGCTAATGCAATCTTTTATTACATTCCATTGATAATTCAAAAAGCCACTGGTAAAGCAGCAAGTTCGGTTTTAATGTGGCCAATCGTACAGGGAATTTTATTGGTATTGGGATCACTACTATTTTTAGTTATCGCAGATAAATTTAATCGTCGAACTTTGTTAACGCTCGGTGGAACGGTTATGGGTCTGTCCTTTATTCTCCCAGTAATCCTAAAATTCCTATTTCCAAACATGAGTCCGATGATGATAGTTCTCTTCTTATGTATTTACGTAGCCTTTTACTCATTTACCTGGGCTCCACTAACTTGGGTGATTGTAGGAGAAATGTTCCCACTGGCTGTTAGAGGAAAAGCTTCAGGAATTGCTTCTTCAGCAAATTGGATAGGATCGTTTTTGATCGGTTTGTTGTTTCCAATAATGACCGAGAATATGTCTCAAGAAATTGTATTTGCCATTTTTGGAATCATTTGTTTGTTAGGTGTCTTATTTATTAGAACTAGAGTTCCAGAAACTAAAGGACACACATTGGAAGAAATTGAGAAACTAGGCGTTTCAAAAGAAAACGATATCAAAAATAAATCTATGAAGAAAACAACTATAAACAGTTATTAAGGAGCGATTTGAATGAATTTAATTGATATTTCTAATGCAATTGAAACAGGTCATACTTCACTAGGAATTGAATTAGGATCGACTAGGATCAAAACAGTTTTGATTACAGAAGATTTTAAAACAATCGCATCAGGTAGTTATAACTGGGAAAACCAATATCAAAATGGTATTTGGACGTATTCACTTGAGGATGTTTGGCAAGGAATCCAGACTAGTTATTCTGAAATGTCAGCGCAGATACAGAGCAAGTACCATAAATCAATTACCAAAATAGGTTCAATCGGTATTAGTGCCATGATGCATGGATATTTGGCTTTTGATAAGTCAGGCAAGCTGTTAGTACCATTTAGAACTTGGCGCAATAACATTACCGAAGATGCAGCTGAGAAGTTAACCAAAGAATTTAATTTTAATATTCCTCAAAGATGGAGCATTGCTCATTTGTATCAAGCAGTTTTAAATGATGAGTCACATGTTTCAAAAGTTGATTTTATAACAACCTTAGCTGGCTATGTTACTTGGAAAATTTCTGGTAGCAAGGTTTTAGGGATTGGTGATGCATCAGGGATGTTCCCAATTGATGAGAAGATTGGTTCTTACTCACCAGAAATGCTAGATAAATTTAATAATTTGAAATTAGTCAAAAAATATCCTTGGAAGATTGAAGATTTATTACCAGAAGTAAAAAAAGCAGGTGAAATTGCTGGAAAGTTGTCCGCCCAAGGAGCTAGCTTGCTTGATCCTACTAACAAGTTGGAAGCAGGTAGCATTATTGCTCCTCCTGAAGGCGATGCCGGAAGTGGAATGGTAGGGACAAATAGTGTTCGTGAACGCACAGGTAATATTTCTGTTGGAACCTCGGCTTTTTCCATGGTCGTACTTGAGAAGCCATTGAAAAAAGTTCACCGCAATATCGATGTCGTTATGACACCTGATGGCTCAGCCGTAGCGATGGTTCACGTCAATAATTGTTCATCGGACATTAATGCTTGGGCTGGGTTGTTTAAAGAATTTGCTACCAGATTGGGAGTTCACTTACCCGCAGATAAATTGTATGAAGCACTTTTTTTGGAGGCGGCCAAATCTGATCCGAATGCCGGTGGATTAGTAAATTATGGATATCAATCGGGAGAAAATATTACTGATATTAAAGATGGTCGTCCGTTGTTTGTCAGAACGCCGAATAGTAAATTCAATTTACCTAATTTTATTTTGACACAACTTTATTCAGCTTTTGCTCCTCTAAAAATCGGGATGGCTTCTTTAAATAATGAAGAAGATATTAAAACGGATGTAATGATTGCTCAAGGCGGATTGTTCAAAACACAAATAATGGCTCAACAAGTTTTATCAAATGCTTTGAATCTACCAATCACCGTTATGGATAACGCTAGTGAAGGCGGGCCTTGGGGAATGGCTATTTTGGCACTATATGCCAAAGATGATCATGGTCTGAAATTGAGTGATTACTTGGATAAAAACGTCTTTACGGATTCAGAAAGTATGACGCTGAGTCCTGAACCAGAAGGTTCTAAGGGTTATGAAGAATTTATACAGCAATACATATCAGGATTGTCTATTGAAAAAGTTGCTGGAAGTTTGAAGGGAGAAAATAATGCTTGAGAAATTAAAACAAGAGGTTTACGACGCTAATATGCGCCTACCAGCTTTAGATTTAGTTACATTTACTTGGGGAAATGTTTCTGGAATTGACCGAGACAAAGGGTTATTTGTTATCAAACCATCTGGGGTCGAATACGGATCATTGACACCTCAAGATATGGTCGTTGTTAATCTAAAAGGTGAAGTAGTGGAAGGTAATTTGAATCCTTCTAGTGATACGCCAACTCATACAGTTTTATACAATGAATTTCCCGATATTGGCGGGATCGTTCACACACATTCACCTTGGGCAGTAGCCTTTGCTTCCGCTAATATGGACGTTCCAGCTGCTAGCACCACTCATGCCGATACATTTTATGGTGATGTCCCAGTATCTGATCCATTGACAGAACAAGAAATAAAAGAAGGCTATGAGAAAAATACTGGTAAAGTCATCGTTCGTACTTTTAAAGAGCGTGGAATCGATCCAGAGGCAATTCCAGCAGTATTAGTAAGTCAACATGGACCATTTTCTTGGGGCAAGACACCGGACAAAGCTGTTTATAACGCTAAAGTTTTGGAAGTAGCTGCCGAAATTAGTTACCATGCTTTGCAACTGACTAGAGATAACATTCGGGTACCTCAATATTTGTTAGATAAACATTATTATCGCAAACACGGTAAAAATGCTTATTACGGACAAAATAATGCAAAATCAAAAACACATGCTAAAAAGATTTAAGCAACTAAAAAAGGGAGAAAATATTATGAAAAATATTAAAGATTATGAATTTTGGTTTATTACTGGAAGTCAATTTTTATACGGACCTGAAACTTTGAAATCTGTTGAAAGTGATGCCAAAGAGATTGTTGATAAGTTGAATGAATCAAAACAATTACCTTATCCTATTAAATTTAAGTTGGTTGCTACAACTGCTGAGAGTATCACTAAGATCATGAAAGAAGTTAACTACAACGACAAAGTTGCTGGGGTTATCACTTGGATGCACACATTCTCACCAGCCAAAAACTGGATTCGTGGAACTAAATTATTGCAAAAACCATTGTTACATCTAGCTACACAAAAACTAAATTACATTCCATATGATACGATTGATTTTGACTATATGAACTTGAACCAATCAGCTCACGGTGACCGTGAATATGCCTTTATCAATGCCCGTTTACATAAGAATAATAAAATTATTTCTGGTTACTGGGGTGACGAAGATATTCAAAAATCGATTGCTAAATGGATGGATGTAGCCGTTGCTTATAATGAATCGTTTAATATCAAAGTTGTCACATTTGGTGGCAAGATGAGAAATGTTGCTGTAACTGATGGTGACAGAATTGAAGCTCAAATTAAATTTGGCTGGACAGTTGATTATTGGGGCGTTGCCGACTTAGTTAAAGAAGTTAATGCCGTTTCAGAGAAAGATATTGATAGCAAGTATAAAGAATTGCAAGAAGAATATGACTTCAATGAGGGTGACAATGACTCTGAAAAATTTGAATACAACACTAAGTATCAAATCAGAGAGTACTTCGGTATTAAGAAATTTATGGATGATCGTGGATATACAGCCTTTACTACAAACTTCGAAGACCTAGAAGGCTTGGAACAATTACCTGGACTAGCAGTTCAACTTTTGAATAAAGAAGGTTATGGATTTGCAGGTGAAGGTGATTGGAAGACTGCTGCTTTAGACAGATTGTTGAAGATTGTTGCTCACAATAAGCAAACTGGTTTCATGGAAGATTACACTCTAGATTTACGTAAAGGACACGAAGCTATCCTAGGTTCACATATGTTGGAGGTTGATCCTACAATTGCTTCTACAAAACCAAGAGTTGAAGTACATCCATTAGATATTGGTAACAAAGCTGACCCTGCAAGACTAGTATTTACCGGTTCACAAGGGGATGCAATTGATGTAACTATGGCTGATTTTGGTAAAGAGTTCAAATTGATATCTTACGATGTTGAAGGAAACAAGCCAGAAAAAGAGACACCACATCTACCAATTGCCAAACAACTTTGGACCCCTAAACAAGGTTGGAGAAAAGGCGCTGAAGAATGGCTAACTGCTGGTGGTGGGCACCATACGGTTCTATCATTTGCCGTAGATTCTGAACAAGTAACGGATTTAAGTAAAATGTTTGGATTGAATTATGAGAACTTGAATTTGAAGTAATTTATCAGTTAAAAAAACCATCGAGTATCTGAAAGTAGGATACTCGATGGTTTTTTAATATACTTTTAATCAAAAATATCATATGTATATAACGGCTTATAACGTAGATAACAGCAATTATACTCAAAATGATAAATGAATAAAGGGTTTATTTTTTATTTTTTTGGATTATTATTAGAAATAAATTAGGATATTAAAAAAGATACTAATATTCAGAAAGAAGCCAAGATACAAATGATAAAGAAAATGATTAAGAAACATCCAATTTTTATCTTGCTGGTAACCGTTTTAACGATTGCTACAAATGCTCTAGAAACAGTTGCTAATTTGATACTGATTTATGCGATTAACACAATTGTTGATCGGAAAGTAAAACTTTTCCTATTGTTATTAGCACTAATGCTTTTAGGATACTTAGTTCACTGGGTAACTGGTTACTATACTAATGTGCTAGAAGAGAAACTGATTCAAAAGGAAAATCACGATATACGTCAAAAGTATATGAAAAATCAAATGTCCATTGCCTTAGAAAAAAATTTGGATGCTGATAAGATGATCAATGTAGTCACGAATGATGTACTCTTGTTCGATCAGCAATATTTAAAAGGCTTCTACAAATTATTTAATTGTATCTTTGGGATTGTTTTCTCAGCTATCGCCCTAGTTTATCTGCATTGGTCACTCTTAGTTTTATCAATTGTGATGACGATTTGTTTGTTGTTCGTACCAAAACTTGTTGGTAAGCAATTGAGTACAACAACGAAGAACATTTCTAATAGAAATGATGAACTACTAAAGAAATTAAATGATTGGACAAAGGGATACAAAGATTTATTGTGGAATAATGCTCTTTTCCAATTGTGGAATCAAACTCATCACCAGTTTCACAATTTGGAGGATTCATATGTTGACCAAAAAAAGGCACAGCAGACTGCTGCTCAACTGGGAGCCTTTGTCAATATAGCAGCGCAAGCCATGATAATCGCCTTAGCTGGTTATCTGGCAATTAGAGGTATAGTTTCAATCGGTGTTGTCATGAGTGCCGGAAATTTAGCCTTTCAGCTGTTTGGAGCGGTTTCTGTAGCACCGATAGTATTATTCTTTTACAGTCTGGGGCTTCAATTAAAGATAAAATTGAATCCTTGACCAAGAATGTTCACGTTAACGATTCGGAGAAGAAAAATAATCAAGCGGCATTGAAAGATATAAAGAATATTAAATTGAGTAATTTAGCTTATACCTATGAGAATGGTACGCAAATAAATTATCCTGATATTAGTATAAATAAAGGGGATAAAGTCGTAATAACTGGACCAAGTGGAAGTGGCAAAACAACACTGATAAACCTTTTGACTGGTCGAATGAGTAATTATACTGGTTCATTAAAGTTGAATGGAATTGAATACTCCAGTTTTAATAAGGTTTCTTTTCTAAAGATATTTGGAATACAACCGCAAAAATATCATATCTTTAACGATACTATTTCTCAAAATATTACTTTATCCACTGAAAATTACACGTCTGAGCAAATAGAGATGGCGATTCAAAAAGCACAGTTAACGCAGAAAGTTTCAACTCTGCCAAAAGGCTTAGATACCGTGATTAGTTCTGAAAGTGAAACTTTATCCGGTGGTGAATTACAAAGAGTGTCATTGGCGAGATTCTTTATCAGAGAACGGCCAGTTTTGATAGTTGATGAAGGAACTTCGGCTTTGGATAAGAAGAATGCTGAGAAGGTAATGAATATTCTCGTTAGAAATAAAGATTTAACCTTATTTGTGATTACGCACAGTATTGATCAAAGCATACTCAAATTATTCAATAAACATATTAATCTTGCTGAATGAATTAATTATATTCAAGAAATCATTCCTAAAACAACAAAATTAATGCAAACACATTATCCGAACAATCTACAAAAATCCCGTTGACTTAGTTCGTGAAACAAGCTATCTTTAATGCAACAAATGAATATATGGGAGAAATAATATGTTTACGCCTGAAGAGATTTTAGAGAAAAGTATCAATGCCGGCGTGGGTAAATTGAAAAAATCACTGATTGCCAAGATGATTCTTGGCTTTATTGGTGGAGCAATGATTTCGATTGGTTTTTTAGCTTACGTCAGAGTTAGTGCTTCGATTCCTAAAGACCTAGCGAGTGTAAAAGCTTTTGCAGGAGCGACTGTCTTTCCGATTGGTTTGATCATTATTTTGTTAGCTGGTGGGGAACTGGCGACAGGAAATATGATGGCAGTTGGATCAGCTATTTTTGCTAAAAAAGCTTCGATTATGGACTATTTGAAAAATTTAGCGATAATCACTTTATTTAATTTTCTCGGAGCAGTTTTTGTAGCCTACTTTTTTGGTCATGTAGTCGGGTTAACGCATGCAGCACCATTTCAACAAACTGTGATTGCTGCGGCTGCAAGTAAGACCAGTGCTAGTTTTCTAGCAGCTTTTATTTCTGGAATTGGTTGTAACTGGTTAGTCGGATTAGCCGTTTGGTTATCTTTCGGGGCAAAGGATGCCGCTGGCAAGATCATGGGAATCTGGTTCCCAATTATGATTTTTGTGGCTATCGGTTTCCAACATAGTATTGCTAACTGTTTCATTATTCCTGCAGCTATTTTTGAAGGTGGCAGTACTTGGAGTTTGTTTATCCAAAACTTGATACCAGTTTATCTGGGCAATATTATCGGTGGTACGATTTTTGTGGCTGGATTTTACTATTTGAGTTATCAAAAGAAGGGTTAAGATTCTTTATTTTGATAGATGCAGGATGCCGTCATCCGCACAATCCCTGTGATGGACTGGAACGCTGCCGGCACAACTTTGAGCTTTTTCAAGTTCGGAAAAATCTCAAAGATTGGCCTTCTTGTAAGTGCTAAAGCACCAACAAGAATTTGGCGGCTGAGCCATCACAGGGATTGTGCTCCAGACTGAATTCTGATTCTATTGTTTATTTGCTTTCCATTTGATTAAGAATAGTAATTCTGTTTAGGTTTAGTTCTGGTACTTTGATTCATCAAATTGGAACATTCAAAAATGAAATAATTATGGTTAAAAAAGAGGATGTTACTAAGTTGCAGCAAATTACTGCAATTTTAGTAGCATCCTTGTTTATTCTAATGAGAAAAAAATTAATAATGTATCCAGACTATAAATCAGTTCAATGATCATCTCAAGAAGACATGTTTACCATTTCGGAATTTATTGAAATAACGCATAGATCCTCATTCTAGTCTGGAGTAACAGCTCTGGGAAATGCTCAGCCGTGAAATTCTTGTTAATGCTTTAGCATTTACAAGAAGACCAATCTTGGAGACAATTCCCGGGTCTGGAATTGGCTTCAAGTTGCGTCCACAGCGTTCCAGCGTTTCCCAGAGCTGTTACGGAAGACGGCATCCAACCACTACCTCAAAATAGAAGTTTGGTTTTACAGCTTTTCGTGAATCAAGCTCAAAATCAACTCCACGAAAACAATTGGGATCGATTGGCCGTCTGTGAATGAACGACTGGCGAAGGTTGATCCGGGGAGCACGATTGTATCAGGGAAAACCTTTGTTAATTCAGCTTTGGGATTGGTTGTTATTAAGAAGGAATTCTTAGGCATATTGCTGACAACATCTGGTAAGAACTGCACGAAATCTCGCTTGTTGCCGCTAGCTGAAAAGAGTACTAAGGTTGATTTTTCAGTCATCGTTAAGGCAACGTGGGATGAGTTGATGTAGTCGCTTGAATAAAGGGATGGTTTGCCTAAATCGGATAGGCCGTAATACAATTCTTTGGCGGGAAATGATGAATAGTAAGTTCCTAATAAATAATTTAATTCGTCATTCATTAAACAGCTGATTAAATTGTCGATTTTACTTTGGTCGACTTGTGAAATCTGATTGATAACTTTGACATAATCGCTTAAAAAGGTGCTGACTAGACTGTCGGCATCTTTTTTTTGCTTGCTGCTGTGCAAGAAGTGAATGACCTCGAAACGGAAATCTTTGTAACCTTGAAAACCGAGCGTTTGGCAAAATCTCAAGACGGCTGAAGTTGACGTTTGGGCTTCAGCGGCTAATTTGGTGATGGTGAAAGTTTCGATATTTTTGGGATGCTCAACAATGTAGTTACTGACCTTTTGTTCGGATTTAGAGAAGTTGGTTTGTTGTTTTTTAATGTTGTCGATAATATTCATGATTTACTTACTCCAGGGAAATTAATTAAGTTAACTTTACTTGTTGATGAAAATATTGTCAATTAAATCTAACAATATTGTTGACAATAAGCTGATGGATATTCTAAGATAAAATTATCAAAAGTAAATGATAAAATTGTCAGGAGGATAACAATATGTCAAAAGAATTACCAAAAGGATTTCTCTGGGGTGGCGCAACTGCCGACTTCCAATATGAAGGTGGTTTTGACGAAGGTGGACGTGGAATTTCATCACACGATTATGAAACTGATGGGTCTAAGGAGCAGCCACGCCATCACACAATGAAAATGCCCGATGGTACGATTATTGAGCCTAACAGTTCCTTTATTTTGGCAGATCCTGTTCCTAAAGATGCTCAACCAGTATTTTTAGATGATCAGTATTATCCAAGTCACAAGGCGGTTGATTTTTATCATCACTACAAAGAAGACATTAAACTGATGGCTGGCATGGGATTCAACGTTTATCGCTTCTCAATTGCTTGGAGTCGAATTTTTCCAACTGGGGAAGAAGATCGACCAAATGAAGCTGGTTTAAAATTTTATGACAATGTCATTAACGAGATGGCTAAGTATAATATGGAACCGCTGATTACAATTTGCCACGATGAAATGCCAGTTAATTTAGCCTTAAAATATGATGGTTGGAATTCAAGACGCGTGATCGACGATTATGTAAAATACGCTAAAGTCTTATTTGAACACTTTGGCGACCGTTGTAAGTATTGGCTCACTTTTAATGAAATCAATGCTGTGCGTGGGTTTGGCCCAACTGGTGTGCATAATTCATTTGGTCAAGATCGTTATCAAGCGGATCACAATATGTTTGTCGCTTCGGCTAAGGTAGTAAAAATGGGTCATGCATTAATGCCCGATAGTCAATTTGGGACGATGTTTGCAATGAGCGCGGCCTATGCTGCTACTTGTAAGCCGGAAGATATGTTCCATTCTTTGCAAGAAAATCGTGAGAATTGGTATTTTATCGATGTCATGGGTCGCGGTTATTATCCTAGATATGCTCAAGAGATTTGGGACCGTCATGGCGTTAAAGATTTGCAGATGGAAGCTGACGATGAGAAAATTCTCAAAGAAGGGCAACTTGATTTTATTGCCTTTAGTTACTATCGTTCCAGTACGACCAAAGCGGGTGATGACTGGTTCAATGTCGGTGGCTCTTCCAATCCTTATTTGAAGGAAACACCTTGGGGCTGGCCAGTTGATCCATTAGGTTTGCGATATACGATGAATGAAATTTACGACCGCATTCAAAAACCAATTTTTATTGTTGAAAACGGAATGGGTGCAATCGATAAGGCGGATGAAAATGGCTACGTCGAAGATGATTATCGAATCGATTATTTGAAAGATCACCTTAGTGCTATGGCCGACGCCATCAATCTCGATCACGTACCTTGCTTAGGCTATACAATGTGGGCACCAATTGATTTAGTTTCCTTATCAACTGGTGAGATGAAGAAACGCTATGGCTTTGTTTACGTTGATATGGACGACAAAGGAAATGGTACTTTGAAGCGGACACCGAAGAAGTCTTATAATTGGATGAAGAGAATTATTGAGACTAATGGGAAAGCTTTGGATGAATAATAAAAAGAGCTAGTGAATGGATAATTATTCGCTAGCTCTTTATTTGTGTTTTATGAAGGAGGGTGTGAAAACTAAAATAGTTTGTAATTTATAAGGCAAAACTTGTTGGGTGACGCTTATTTAGTTGAATAGTGTAGCAACTGCTTTATCAACTTTGTCTTGGTCTGCTAGGTATGGAATTGTGATATAACTTGAGCCATTTTGAGTCTTGTTATATTCAATTGATGTTTCGATGGCGTGTTCGTTTCTTGCCCAACTACGACGAGCAACTCCGCCCATTGTATCCCAAGCAATAGCTGATTTGATGATTTCATCGATTCTTTCGGAACCGTCTAAGACTAATCCGAATCCACCGTTAATTGACTTACCGATACCAACTCCACCACCGTTGTGAAGGGCGATCATTGTCATTCCACGGGCAGCGTTTCCGGCATAACATTGTGTAGCCATGTCAGCACAAACGTTACTTCCGTCCTTGATATTTGATGTTTCACGGAATGGAGAATCAGTACCTGATACGTCGTGGTGATCACGTCCAAGCATAACTGGACCAATCTTGCCTTCACGAACTAATTCGTTGAACTTCAAGGCGATATTGATACGACCGATACAGTCTTGGTAGAGGATACGTGCTTGAGTACCAACAACTAGTTGGTTCTTTTCAGCGTCGCGAATCCAATTGTAGTTATCACGATCTTGATAACGTCTATTAGGGTCGATAGCACTCATTGCGGCATGGTCAGTTGCGATAAGATCTTCGTGTTTACCACTTAGACATACCCAACGGAATGGGCCATATCCGTAATCAAAGAGCATAGGTCCCATGATATCTTCAACGTATGATGGCCAAATGAAACCGTCTTTGTCGTCGATACCATTCTTAGAAATTTCTTTAACGCCAGAGTCATAAACAGCTTTCATGAAGGAGTTACCGTAATCAAAGAAGTAAGTACCTTTACTTACAAGGGATTTGATAACTTCAAAGTGACGGTGAAGTGTTTCATCAACTAACTTACGGAATTTAGGCTTGTCAGTTGCTAAGAGTTCAGTTCTTTCATTGAAGCTGATGCCAACTGGACAGTAGCCACCTTCGTAAGCATTGTGACATGATGTTTGATCAGATAATAGATCAACGTGAATGTTGTTTTTATCAACGTATTCTAGTAAGTCAACAATGTTTCCGTGATAAGCAATTGAAGTCTTTTCTTTCTTATCGAGGTATTCTTGAGCAATCTTGATAGCTTCTTCTGGAGTTTCAGCCAAGTTACTTACCCAACCTTGTTCCATCCGAGTGTCAATTCTTGATTTGTCGACTTCGGCAATGATAGCTACGGCGTTAGCAATTTCACCGGCTTTACCTTGAGCACCACTCATACCACCGAGTCCGGAAGAAATGAATAGTTTACCTTTTAGGTCACCATCGTCAGGAATACCTAATTTGAGACGTCCAGCATTTAGAAGGGTATTGAAAGTACCGTGAACGATACCTTGTGGGCCGATATACATCCAACCACCGGCAGTCATTTGACCATAGTTAGTTACGCCCATTTCTTCGGCAACTTCCCAGTCGTTGATATTGTCATATTCACCAACTAATAGTCCGTTTGTGATGACAACTCTTGGAGCATCTTTCTTTGATTTGAAAAGCCCTAGTGGGTGACCTGATTCAACAACTAATGTTTGTTCGTCAGTCATAACTTCCAAATATTTCTTGATCAATTGATATTGCATCCAGTTTGCACAAACTGAACCAGTTTCACCATAAGTAACTAATTCGTATGGATAAAGGGCAACGTCAAAATTCAAGTTGTTGTCGATCATAACTTGGATAGCTTTAGTAGCTGTACAAGTTCCCTTATATTCGTCGAGTGGTTTACCGTAGATTCTTTCTTTTGGATACCAACGGTAACCATAAATACGACCACGAGTCTTCAATTCTTCTAAAAATTCTGGAATCACGATGTCGTGGAATTTAGGATTTACGTAACGTAAAGCGTTCTTCAAAGCGAGTTCAGTTTGATCTTTTGTTAAACGGAAACCTCTATCTGGAGCACGTCTAATTCCTTCTTGGAAAACGGTTTTTTCTGGTAATACATCATCGAGTTGAATTGTAATAGCATCTTCATTTTTGTAATCGATCATTATGTTAACCTCCCAGTACTGAATTCATCATTAAGTGCTGCTGCAATTTGAATTATATCTAGATACAGTCAATGGACAGTCTATTAAATAAAAAAGTTGCTGCAGAAGCTTTTGGATAACGCTTACAATATTTTTGACAGAAATTTGACAAATAGCCAGTAGAATGAAGAAAAACTAGAATTAGGAGTGTTTGTGATGAAAGCAGATAAAATTCTAACTAATTTTAAGCAGATTTTTTCACCAATCGACAAGGGACATCCGTTGAGAGGTTCCCAGATGAGTGAAGCTAACATTATTGAAGATGGTTATATTGCAATTAAAGACGGGAAGATTTTAAAAATTGATTCTGGAAAACCCGCTGCCGAATTGATCGACGATAAGACAGAAATCATTGATTACACTGGTAAGATGGCCACTCCAGGTTTGATCGATTGTCATACTCATTTAGTTTATGGTGGTAGTCGAGAAAATGAATTTTCCAAAAAACTAAACGGAGTACCATATTTGGACATTCTGGCTCAAGGTGGCGGAATTTTGAGTACCGTTAATTCGACTCGCCAAGCAAGTTTTGATGAATTGTACAACAAGACCAACGACTTGTTGAACGAAATGGTCATTCATGGAGTGACAACCGTTGAAGCTAAGAGTGGTTACGGTTTGAATTGGGAAACCGAAGAACGTCAGTTGAAAGTAGTCGAAAAGCTCAACCAAGATCATGTCATTAACCTCGTTTCTACCTTCATGGCAGCCCACGCGATTCCACCAGAATATAAAGGTAAGAGTGACGAATTCATCGATTTGGTCATCGAAGAAATGTTGCCAAAAGTTAAAGCAGAACACTTAGCAGAATTCTGCGATATTTTCTGCGAAACCGGCGTCTTCACAGCAGCTCAATCAAAACGTTTGTTACAAGCAGCTAAAGACTTAGGCTTCAAATTGAGAATTCACGCAGACGAAATCGACTCAATCGGCGGCGTTGATGTTGCCGCTGAACTAAATGCCACTAGTGCAGAACACTTGATGATGATCACCAACGAAGGCATCGATAAACTAAGCCAAGCTCACGTGATTGGAAACTTACTACCAGGGACAACTTTCAGTTTGATGGAAGACACTTACGCTCCAGCCAAAAAGATGATCGAAAAAGGCATGGCCATCACTCTAACAACCGACAGCAACCCCGGCAGTTGCCCAACCGCCAATTTGCAGTTCATCATGCAATTAGGCTGTTTCATGATGAAATTAACACCAATCCAAATTCTCAATGCCGTAACGATCAATGCCGCTTATTCAGTTTGCCAAGCCGACAAAATTGGAAGTTTCGATGAAGGAAAGAACGCCGACATCACCATCTTCGACGCTCCAAATATCGATTATCCATTCTACTTCTTCGCAACCAATTTAGTAGGATCAGTCTATAAAGACGGAAAATTAGTCGTTCAAGATAGACAACTAGTTTAATTAAGTATGCCGTCTTCCACAACAAACTCGATTTTGGGCTGGAATGAACGTGGTGGGCACGACTTGAAACTACCGCAAAGTGCGCGGCATTTCCAAGCTCGGCCTTTCACTAAAATAAAGTGCTAAGAGAAATTTCACCACTGAGCCCAAATCGAGTTTGTTGCTCCAGACTGAATAGTGGTTCTATGGTTTATTTCTTTCTAATGATTTAGGGATAATTGTTCTATTCAGGATTTTTTGTAATTATTTAAAAAGTAACAGCATCTATTTTTGTATACGTAAGAAATGAGTTAATGCGTATAAAAGATAGATGCTGTTTTTTGTGAAATTAGGAAAATGTCATTATAATATGCTTCAAAATAGCGTTGATTTCGATGATGGACTAAGAAAAGATTTGAAGAATTCAGAATTTAAAAAAAGAATTTGATAAATATAATTATCAATTAATTGATGCTGTGAACAAAAAGATTGCTTAATCAAAGCAAACTTTGATTCTTTGTACCGGAGTATTTGAATGTTAGTGGAACATCTGTATTAATAAAATAGAGTCAGGATAAGTTCCATCTAAATTTCTGAATTAAGTGAAATAAATAATAAAACTTGTTATTTAGTCTGGAGTAACAGCTCTGGGAAATTCAGCTGCGAAATTTCTCTTAACGCTTTAGCGTTTAGTGAAAGACCAATCTTGGAGACAATTTTTGGGCTTAAAAATTGGCTTCAAGTTGCGTCCACAGCGTTCCAGCGTTTCCCAGAGCTGTTGCGGAAGACGGCAATCAACCACTAACCAAAAAATAGAAATAATCCTCCCCAAATAATGTAACCGATTTCAAAACGTGGTAGTCTTTGTATGGTCAATATCGTAAAATTAATTATGAGATTGATAACAACCAAAGGGGATGAAACGATGCGCAAGATTTTGAAATTTAAATTATTTGGTAATCCTCAAATTTATCTTGAAGACGAACCAGTATTTTTCTCATTTTCTAAAATTAATGCACTACTCTATTATTTAGCAGTCAATCCCGTAATCAGCCGGGATGAAATTGCTGGATTATTATGGCCTAATAAATCCGAACAAAGTGCTCGCAAGAACCTTCGTAATACCATTTACCAAGCTAATAAAGCCTTGGACGCTGAGTATATAGTTTCACCTAACAAGTCAATTTTACAGCTGAACGAAGCTTTAGTTGTTCAAAGTGACGTTGCAACCTTTATGTCTGATCCGGAGAATAACCTCGACGAATATCAAGATGAATTCTTAAAAGGATTTTTCTTGAAAGACTCGGAAAATTTTGATCTCTGGTCAACCAAAATGAGTAACTTTTATGAGCAAAAATTCATGCAATTTTGTTATCAAAAAGTTATCAAAGATATTGAAGCTAAACATTTTATTGATGTCGAAAAAAATATTCGCCGATTGATTTCTTTAGACGAGTTCGACGAACGTAATTACCAATTATTAATGCAATTTTATCAAGACCAAAACAGTAATGGGAAAGTTATCGAAGTTTATTACGAACTTTCCAGTATCTTAACTGAAGAACTCGGAATTCAACCGAGTGAAAAGACACGTGAAATTTCTACCAGAAGTCAAGAGAAATACTGATTTAATAGTAATTATAGTGAAGTTAATTTGTTATAGATCTAAGACATCAGTCAGATGGTATGAACCAAGGCAAAAATAGTCTT
>NZ_RKLY01000013.1 GCF_004745525.1 Companilactobacillus suantsaicola
ACCAACGAAGAATTTTGGGGTGAGGTCGCTTAAAAAGTTATATTATTTGAGCCAAGAAAATGTCAACTTGACAAGGACGAGTGCATTCCAGCCAATCACAGGACTTGTGCGGAAGACGGTAGTGAACCACAATCCTCTAAATTATTTTATCGTTGTGAATATGCTGTTGAAATTTGTCGTATTCGTCGCTGAAAATATCGTCGGCGTGCTTGATCAACATAGATTTAGGGAAGTAGAAACGTTCATCCCCAGAAATTTTTCCAGTCAAAGCATTCACCAAACGACTAATAGTTGATAATTCGATCAAAGAACCATCAGCTTGCATGATTTCAATTTGAGTCTTGCTCTTGCTAGAATTAGGGTTGTAAACGTCATAAGGCAAATCATAACTAGTATTAGTGTCAGTGTAATAACGTTTTTGGAAACCAACACTTTCGACAATATCAGCAATTTCTGGCAGCAGGTGCTTGGTTTTGTGGTCGTATTTGGCTGATTTGAAAGGCTTTCTCGATAGGAAACGGTAAGCTAAGTCTTTTAAAATTTCATCAGGATAACTTTGCCAAAGAGTGAAGTAAGTGTTGAGGATGCCATCGTCTAATAACAAATAATCATCGATGATGACCTTTTCTTCAAAGAAAGGAATCAACAAACTAGGCATTTCAAAACCATTCATATGGTTGTGCTCGTACAAATCCTTGGCGCGTTGCAAAAGTTTGGTCAGAACAACTTCCATACCACGAGAAACCGGATGGAAATAAACTTGTTGATACATTTGAAAACGACTCAAAACGTAGTCTTCAACCGCATGCATTCCGTCATAATCAAAGGCAATGCCACCTTTATAAGGACGCATAACCCGTAAAATTCTGGTTAGGTCAAACATGCCATACTTGGTACCTGTGAAATAAGCGTCACGCAACAAGTAATCCATTCGGTCAGCATCAATTTGGCTAGAAATCATTTGTACGACTTGAGGATTAGGATAAGTGTGAGAAATAACACTAGCGACCTTCTCAGGAAAATCATCCGAAACTTGGCGCAAAACTTGATTGATTTCAGTTTCTGGTGAAGTGATGATTTTTCGAGTCCACATCTCATGATCAGTATTGAAGATGTGTTCAAAAGTATGGGAATAAGGACCGTGACCGACATCATGCAATAGAGCAGCACATAAAGCGACGATTCTTTCGTTGTCATCCCAAAGTCCATCACCGGGTTTTTTAGTAGAATAATTTCTTTGGAAGTTGTCGCAGATTTGACGTGTGATCTCATAGACTCCGATACAATGACCGAAACGAGAATGTTCGGCTCCGTGGAAAGTAAAAGATGAAGTCCCTAATTGCTTGACCCGACGCAAACGCTGGAATTCTTTAGTGTTGATCAAATCGAGGATCACTTTGTGTTGAACGTGAATGTAATTGTGGATGGGATCACGAAAAACTTTTTCGCGTGGTAGCATTTCAATATTGTAAGTCATGATTTTTCCTCCAATTTTTGGTTTCGTTTCAGTAAATCTTTTAGTGTATGATTAAAAGCATCTTGATAAGGTTGGGATTTTTGAATAATAAAGAAAGTCTTTTTGTCGACTTCGTATTGTTGAGAAATTACGTCTAAAATTTGTTTTTTAGCTTGGTCAATCGATAAATTTTGCTTGAGCAGATTATCTAAATTTTCCATCGTGTGAACGTCGATCTCTGGATAATCGAAATTGGTTGCTTTAGGAAAGTTGCTGACTTCATAGAAATCTTTCATCAACTGACTACGTTTTCTTTGATCACCATTGATGCTAATATAGGCCATGATAGCTACTCCATTTCCAGCACGACGTTGGGAGATACCGGCAAACTTTTGACCATTGATACTAAGATCATAGGTTCCTGGACAATACGAAGTAGAAATCTCACCCGTTTTGACTTGAGGAGAAAAGGCTTTTTTTATAACGGTAAACATTTTCTCATAAGCATCATCGATTAGGAGATTATCTTTATCTGGTAAAAAAATGGTAAAGTTTAAAATGCCACTGTCAGTCACTACACCTAATCCTCCAGAGTTTCGAAGATAATAAGCATAGTCTAGGTCGTCAAACAATTTTAAACCAGCTTGAAGGTTCTTGAGACGATTGTCTTGCATCCCTAAAATGACTGTTGGTGGTGTGACCCAGAAATGAATCACCGGTTGATTACTTTCGGAGACAAATTTTAAAATGGCTCCAGTGTCGGAAAATGGCACAAGCATATCTTTATTTGAGCTAATTGTTTGGTCGTATAATATAATAGTATTGTTCACTTAATCACTTCTTTTAATTAATTAATATAATTTTATCATGTAGAGGCGGCAAGGATTGGAAAATAATAGTATTGATATAAATGTAAATTTGAGTATCGAGACTTTTCAAGAGGGTAATTTAACACATACAAAAATTGCCGAACCGGGAAAGTTTACGCAAATTGGTAATTCGATTTATTTACGTTTTAACGAAAGTTTAGAAAATAATGCCACGGCATCAATTTTAGTTAAAGTTGCCGGCGATGGGGAAATTCATGTTAAACGTGTTGCTAAAGATACTAATTTGGCTTCACTTCTGTATTTCACGCATCAAAAGCACAACACTGGTCAATTAGAAACTGAATATGGCGTCTTGCCATTAGATACTTTTACCAAAGATTCTAAAGTTGAAATTGTTAGTAAACCACTTTCTGGTAAAATAAACATTGATTATGACTTGGTTTACGATAATAATGTAATAGGTAATTATAAGTTTAGATTGATTTTTGGCGTATAGGTAGATATGATTATAAGTAAGACGCTGCGAAAGGACGTGTACACGTTTGAAGTTTGATAAATTCAAGGATCAAAATAAAGACGAACTCTCATTGATTGAGGTAGCATACGAAATTCTTAACGAAAACAAGAAGGAAGTTATGAACTTTTCTGATATCGTTAATGAAATGCAAGACTACTTAGGCAAGTCAGATGGAGAGATCAAGGAAGCACTTCCACAATTCTATACTGATTTGAATAATGATGGTAGTTTCCTTTCATTGGGTGAAAATGTTTGGGGACTTCGTAAATGGTATCCATACGATTCTGTTGACGAAGAAGTAAACCACCCTGAAGATAACGGAACAGAAAATACTCATAAAGCAGCTCAAAAGGTTAATGCCTTCTTGAGTGATGACGATGAAGATGACGACGTTGTTGATTACGATGACGACGGTGATCTAAATGTTTCTGATATGGACGATGACGATGAAAGTGATGGCTCAGAGAGTGGTCCTGACTTGTCTAAATTCACTAATTCTGATTTGACATCTGTTGATGATGATGACGATGATGCCCATGATGAAGGTTTGGATGATGGTATCGAAGGTCAATTATCTGAATTTGACGCCGATGATGACGATGAAGATATCGATCTCGGTGAAGACGATGACGAAGATGATGAAGACGACGATGACGAAAATTAATTAAAAAATTGAATTAAAAGTTTGACGACTCGAACATATCACGGTATTATATAGTTCGGGCTCTATTAGATAGACAACTTTAAGTTCCCTGTTCATGCTGAATAGGGGACTTTTTTATTTTTGTGAGTAAGAAATCCCTAGAATTAATATGTGGAGGAAGTTATGACTAAATACATTTTTATTACAGGTGGAGTAGTTTCATCATTAGGTAAGGGAATCGTTGCCGCATCCCTTGGTAGATTATTAAAGAATCGCGGTCTTAAAGTAACAATGCAAAAGTTTGATCCATACATCAACGTGGATCCCGGAACAATGAGTCCATATCAACACGGTGAGGTTTTTGTTACTAACGATGGTACAGAAACTGACCTTGACCTTGGACATTATGAAAGATTCATCGATAATGATTTGAACAAGTATTCAAACGTTACAACAGGTAAGATTTATTCCGAAGTAATCCGTCGCGAACGTCGTGGTGATTACAACGGTGCAACTGTGCAAGTAATTCCACATATTACAGATATGATCAAACAAAAGATCATGCGTGCCGCTACAACAACTGATTCAGACGTTATCATTACTGAAGTTGGTGGTACTGTTGGTGATATCGAATCACAACCATTCTTAGAAGCATTACGTCAAATGAAAGCAGAAGTTGGTTCTGAAAACGTAGTTTACATTCACACTTCATTAGTTCCTTACTTGAAGGCAGCTGGTGAGATGAAGACTAAACCTACACAACACAGTGTTAAAGAATTACGTGGAATTGGTATCCAACCTAACATCTTAGTAGTTAGAACTGAAATGCCAATGCCACAAAGCATGAAAGACAAGATTGCATCATTCTGTGATGTTGATTCTGAAGCAGTTATCGAATCACGTGATGCTAAGTCATTGTATGATGTGCCTTTGAACCTTCAAGCACAACACTTCGATGACATCGTTTGTCGTTACTTGCATCTAAATACACCTGAAGCTGACATGTCAGATTGGCATAAGTTGGTTGATCGTGTAAATAACTTACAACATAAGACAAAGATTACTTTAGTTGGTAAGTATACTAAATTACAAGATGCTTATATTTCTGTTACTGAAGCTCTTCGTTCTGCAGGTTATGCATACAATACTGAAATTGAAATTGAAAAAATCTCAGCTGACTTGATCAATGATGACAACGTAGCTGATTACTTGAAAGATTCAGACGGAATCCTTGTTCCTGGTGGCTTTGGTAGCCGTGGACTTGAAGGGATGATTGCTGCTATCAAGTATGCTCGTGAAAATGACGTTCCATATCTTGGACTATGTTTAGGTATGCAAATGGCAAGTATCGAATTTGCTAGAGACGTTGCTGGTATCAAAGATGCAACTACTGGTGAAATTGATGAAGATGCTCCACACAAGATCATTGATATCATGGCAGACAAAAAGGATATCGAAGATCGTGGAGGTACTTTACGTTTGGGTGCATATCCATGTAAACTAAAACCAGGTACAAAAACAGCTGCTGCTTACGAT
The DNA here is from genome assembly GCF_004745525.1 of Companilactobacillus suantsaicola. GTDB lineage: Bacteria > Bacillota > Bacilli > Lactobacillales > Lactobacillaceae > Companilactobacillus > Companilactobacillus suantsaicola. The sequence goes on from NZ_RKLY01000013.1 coordinate 4,983, forward strand.
AATCAATCAGTTATTCAAGAAAGACATCGTCACAGATATGAATTTAACAACGAATACCGTAAACAATTTGAAGATCTTGGCTTAGTATTCTCAGGTGTTTCACCAGATAACCACTTGGTTGAAGTTATCGAGATCCCTGAAAACAAGTTCTTCATTGCTGCTCAATACCATCCAGAATTCTTATCAAGACCAACTAAGCCAGAAGGCCTATTCAAAGGCTTCATCGGTGCAGCTTCAGGCCTTGACGAAGATGACATGTAGTCTTTTTTAGTTAAATATAGTTAGGAAAAAGCTTATGCAAAAACTTGTAATCAACGGTGGAAAGAAATTATCAGGTGAAGTAACAATTGGCGGGGCTAAGAATAGTACAGTAGCCTTGATTCCAGCTGCTATTTTGTCTGAAACACCAGTAGTGTTAGATTCGGTACCACAAATTAGAGATGTAAAAAATTTGCGTTCAATTTTAAAAGATATGAACGTTACTTCTGAAATGAATAATGATGTATTAAAAATTGATCCAACAAAAATCCAATTTGCTGAATTACCTAGTGGAAAAGTTAGTAGTTTAAGAGCTTCTTATTACTTCATGGGAGCAATGCTAGGTCGTTTTGGTAAGGCAGTCGTTGGTTTTCCGGGTGGGGACGATATTGGTCCACGTCCAATCGATCAACACATTAAAGGATTTGAAGCACTTGGTGCACACGTTGAGAACAGACACGGGCAAATCATTATCACAACTCCTGAAGAAGGACTTAAAGGAGCCAAGATTTTCTTAGATATGGTTTCAGTTGGAGCAACGATCAATGTTATTCTGGCCGCTGTAAAGGCTAAGGGAACAACGATCATTGAAAATGCTGCTAAGGAACCAGAAATTATTGATTTAGCAACATTCTTGAACAATATGGGGGCCGTTATCCGTGGTGTCGGAACGGAAACCATCCGTATTGAAGGTGTTGATACGCTTCGTTCCAATAATGCTCATACAATTATTCCTGATCGTATTGAAGCAGGAACGTATTTAAGTTTGGCTGCTGCTAATGGTGGAGATATTTTAGTTAAAAATATTATTAGTGAACATCTAGATGCCTTCTTAGCTAAATTAGATGAGATGGGCGTTAATCTAGAAGTTGGCGAAGATAGTATTTACGTTAAACCATCACCACATTTGAAAGCAGTTAACATCAAAACGATGCCATATCCAGGTTTTGCAACTGATTTGCAACAACCAATCACGCCACTGTTGATGAAAGCTAGTGGTGAAGCAATGATTATCGATACGATTTATCCTAAACGGGTAAAACATATTGCCCAATTAACTAAGATGGGTGCCAATATTACTAGTGAAAACGACCTGATTTTTGTACACGGTGGAACACACTTAAAAGGTGCCAATGTTTCAGCTGAAGAAATCAGAGCTGGTGCTTGTTTGATGATTGCAGGACTTTTAGCTGATGGACAAACAGTTATCGATCATGCTGAAAATATCTTGCGTGGCTATGATCAAGTAGTTTGGAAATTGCACTGTTTAAACGCTGATGTTAAATTAATTGGCAAAGATGATTTAGTTTAGTCTTGACTTTCTGAATCTAAGTTGGTAATTTATAAATAGTTTAATACGAGAGGAAGTGCGCCGTTGAGAAATTAAGTTAGAGTTTTAAATTATACAAATATAGAAATATATGGTGTGTAGTTTAGCTCGGCTTAAATTCTCAACAGTGCTTCCTGTAAAAGGGAGGACGCTGTTTAGCGTTCTTTTTTTTGTGCGCCTAAGTCGACTAACTGACACCTTGTGAGGTGTTGTTTTATGGGAACAATTCAAATAGAAAATGTAAGTTTTAAATATGATCAAATGATGGACAATCTCTTCAATTCCCTGAATTTGAAAATCGACGAGAGTTGGAAACTCGGCTTGATTGGTCGAAATGGCCGTGGCAAGACTACCTTGTTGAAAATGTTATTAGGCCAGTTGAAATACAGTGGACAAATAATTTCCAACTTGAACTTTTATTATTATCCACAGACGGTTGTGAACAAAGATTTATTGACCGTCGATGTGGTAAAAGAAATCACGCAATTAGAAGACTATGAACTTTGGAGAATAGAAGTCGAATTAGACAAGTTAAAAGTCGACCAAAGCGTTCTAAAACAGCAGTTTTCAACCCTCAGTCCTGGGGAACGGACCAAAGTCTTATTGGCGATTCTCTTTATTGATGAATCAGGCTTTCAACTGATCGACGAACCAACTAATCACTTAGACATTGAGGGACGTCAAATTGTCGCCGATTATTTAAAGAGTAAAAAAGGCTTCATTGTCATTTCCCATGACAAGAGTTTCTTGAATCCAGTCATCGACCACGTTATTTCCATTGATCGTAATGACGTTTCAGTTTACAAAGGGAACTTTGATACTTGGCAAACTCAGTGGGAACGACAAAATCAACATGAAGCGGATGAAAAAGAGCAATTACAAAAAGACATCAATCGCCTGCACGAAACAGCAGTTAAACGTGAGAACTGGTCACGTCAAACTGAAGCTCATAAGAATCGTAAACAGTATCATGAAAAAGTCCATCTCGATAAAGGTTTTATCGGAACCAAAGCGGCCAAGATGATGAAAAAAGCTAAGACGGCTGAGAATCGAGTTAATTCTGCAATCGACGAAAAAAAGGCACTGTTAAAAAATATTGAAATTGAAGCACCACTAGAATTAAATTACGAGAAAAGAAATCATCCTGACGTGTTTGTTCAAGTGGAAAATTTAACTTTAAAACATGATGAAATAAAAACTCCTGAAGTAAGCTTTAAAGTTAAACGAAATCAAGTGGTTGCACTGACTGGGCCAAACGGAATCGGGAAGACGACCATTTTTAGACAAATTCTCGGTTTATCACAACCTTTTACACAAACAGGCAGTATTAACGTGGCAAATAATTTAAAAATTTCTTATTTGCGACAAGACAACGAATTAAAAGGTACAATCCGTCAGTTGGCGGAACAAAAACAAATTGAAGCTGAATTAGTTTTTTCGAATCTGCGAAAATTAGGCTTCGAACGCTATCTCTTCGAACAACCAATTGAACAGATGAGTCAAGGACAAAGACGTAAAGTCGCCTTAGCAGTCAGCCTTTCAGAAGAAGCCAATCTCTATTTCTGGGATGAACCGTTGAATTATTTAGACGTCATCACTCGTCAACAGATTATTGAGGCAATAAAAGAACAACATCCAACGATGTTGTTGATCGACCATGATCAGGACTTGATTGATTCAGTTTCTAGCCTGAAAGTCAACTTGCATTATTAGAAATGGTATTGAATAATTAACAAACTCATGATATTATTAAACACTGTTAGTAATTTAATCTATATTTCCGTAATGGACTTATGGCAAAGGAGCGACATAGAATGAAACAAGGAATTCACCCAGAATACCATGAAGTTGTTTTTATGGACTCATCAACAGGTAAGAAGTTCTTAGCTGGTTCAACAGTTCAATCAAAAGAAACAACAGAATTTGAAGGTAAAGAATACCCATTGATTCGTGTTGAAATTTCATCAGACTCACATCCTTTCTACACTGGTAAACAAAAGTTTGCTCAAGCAGATGGACGTATCGATCGTTTCAACAAAAAATATGGTTTGCAAAACAAGTAAAAAATTCAGTCATCCATTGGATGGCTCTTTTTTTTGCTTTATTTTTTGGTGAAGTATGCCGCTCCTCCGCAACAAAGCTGATTGGGCTGGAACGATGTGGGCCGACTTTGAGCTTTTTCAAGCCCGGAAAAATCTCAAAGCTCGACCTTATTCTAAGCAATAAATTGCTAAGAATAATTTCACATCTGAGCCCATCAGCTTTGTTGCTCCGGTGCTGGTTAACGGATCTATGTTTTGTTTGTTTTCCACTTTTTTAGAAATTGATTTTCTATTGAGATTAACCTATGTTCTTAGTTTTATGGAACTGGATTTTTAGTTGGTGTCACGCTATGTTTGAAAACATTTTTTGGAGGACGGTAATTTTCATTGATTCACTAACTAAAATAAAATAAGAACGGATAAATTGTTAAGAATAATATGGCGGATGGATCAAGTCGGCTTTGTTATCCTGGACTAAATTCCACATTTTTTTATTTGCTTTCCATTCATTTAGAAATAGTAATTCTATTCAAATTAAAGTTTTGGTATTTTAATAGGTGGAATTGTACCTCCTTATTTAAAATTGAGATAATAAAAGCAAAAAAGAGGATCTTACTTATTGCAGTAGTTACTGCGGTTTTAGTAAGATCCTCAATCATTTTCTATTAAATTAATTCAATTGAACTATTGAAATGCAATAATATATCCAGACTATAAACCAGTTCTCCATTTATCCTAAATAGAATTTATATTCATTTCAGAATTTACAGAAATATTGCAAAGAATCGGATCTAGTCTGGAGCAACAGCTCTGGGAAATGCTCAGCCGTGAAATTTTGGTTAGTGCTTTAGCACTTACCAAAAGACCAATCTTGGAGACAATTCCCGCTTTTGGAATTGGCTTCAAGTTGCGTCCACCGCGTTCCAGCGTTTCCCAGAGCTGTTGTGGAAGACGGCATCTAATCACTAACCATCATATCTTATAACTTTTTCTTTCGTGAATGTAAATGCGTGAATACCCAAATGAAATTGATCAATGCCAATCCACTTGTACTGATGAAAACAGCTGAATAACTCAACGCACTGGTAATGTACGAACCAAGCAGTGGCCCGCAGACGTTACCGACTGATTGGAAGGACTGGTTGTAACCAAAAATTCGACCAGTATACTTAGAATCAGTGTACTTCGCTAAAATAGTTTGCACTTGCGGAACTAGACAGGCATCAGAAATACCGACTAAGAAACGCAAGATAGCTAGCTGCCAAACGTTAGTAACAAACGCCTGGGGAATATAAACCAAAATGGCAAAAATTAATCCGCCGACTAAAATCTTTCCCGTACCAATTTTATCACCCAAAGCCCCAAGCCTTGGAGCGGCAATAATATTTGCGATACCAGGCATCGCAGCAATCACTCCGGCCACTAAAGTGACTTGACTTGAATTGTGCATCAGCTGTTTGACGTACAAACTGATGATCGGGTTGATTGAATTATTAGAAGTTTGAATAATCATAGTTGTAACAAACATTGCTAAAATTAGATTGGGATTTTTCAAGTTGTGGAAAATTTCTTTAGTTGATTCTTCTTGCCCCTTAGGAATAGGTTTGAAATCTTCTTTAATGAAAATTGTTACCAAAATAAAAGCAGTGAAAAGTAGTGAACCGGTTATCATGAATGGAATTCGATAACCAAAATATTGTGCGATAACCCCGCCGACCAGTGGTCCTAATAAAGTTCCGGAAATTACGCCGGTATTCAAGGTACCCAAGGCTTTTCCACTTTCAGATCTGGGAGCTGTTGAGGCAATTAAAGTGTTGGCATTACTAACGAATCCTGAGAAAACACCTTGCAGGAGTCGTAAGACAACTAATTGCCAAGGAGCAGTTACGAAGGCCTGTAGGAAAATAACAATCGCCATACCTAGTGAAGCTCGAATCAGCATTAACTTCCGACCTTTTCGATCAGCAATTTTCCCCCAAATTGGCGAGATAATTGCCATGACTAAGAAGGTCGATGAAAAAGCAATCCCGTTCCAGATCACCAGTTGACTTTTTGTGAAATTACCTAACTGGTTAATGTATAATGGCATAAAAGGTGTTATCATACTAAAGCCAATACCTGATACGAAGGTACTAAACCAAAGAACTATCAGATTTTTTCTCCAATAATTATTCGGTTCGGGAGTATCACTTGTACTAGATGTCATATACATCAAATCCTTTCTAAGTATTTAAGTATACTCTTTCTTAGATGTACTTTTAAAAAATAATTTTTCAAAATTAAGGAAGTTTATTTATGAAGATGAAGTTAAGGGAAGTTTATTCCGCATTAAAAATTCAAAACGAAAACGTGGCTGACGTTGAGATCACAGGGGTTTGTTTCGACAGTCGTAAAGCCAAAAGTGGCGATTTATTTTTTCCGCTAAAAGGTGAACGTGACGGACATGAATTTATTAATAGTGCGATTGAAAATGGAGTCAGTGCAACTATCTGGCAAAGTGATCACGAAATTCCTAACGACAAAATACCTTATGTAGTAGTAGAAAATGTTTCAGAGGCTTTTGAAAATTTAGCTAAATATTATTTGCAAAAAGTCAATCCCAAAGTTGTTGCTGTGACAGGGAGTAACGGTAAAACAACTACTAAAGATATGATTGCAAAGATTTTGAGTACAAGCAATAATGTTGCCAAAACGCCACAAAACTTTAATAATGAAATCGGTGTGCCATACACAATTTTGAATATGCCAACTAATACTGAGGTACTAGTTGTTGAAATGGGAATGGACCGTTTTGGCCAAATCGACCATCTAAGTGACATCGCTCATCCCGATATTTCCGTCATTACCATGATTGGCGAAGCGCACATCGAATTCTTTGGTACTAGAGACAAAATTGCCGATGCCAAAATGGAAATCACCAATCACTTGAATGAAGACGGAGCTTTCGTCTATAACGGTGATGAACCATTGTTGTTAGAGCGTGCGAAAAAAGTAAATCAACGTCAAATGACATTTGGCAATCACGCAACTAATGACCTGTATGCAACTGAAATCACTCCAGGTAAGACGACAACTCATTTCAGAGTCAATCTCTGGCCTGAACTTGATTTTGAGATCCCAATGATGGGTGAATACAACGTTAGTAACGCTCTAGCTGCCATGGAAGTTGGTCGACTTTCACACATTAAGCCTGCTGCAATGCAACAAGCTTTAAGTGAACTCTTTGTGACTGCCAATCGGACTGAATGGCTCAAAGCTAAAAATGGAGCTGATATTTTAAGCGACGTTTACAATTCCAATCCCACTGCCGCAATCGAAGTTTTGAACAGCTTGAAAGATATCAAGACTGGTCGCAAACTGATTGTCTTAGGTGATATGTTGGAATTAGGCGATGCTTCTAGAAAACTCCACGAATCATTAGCCGACTCAATTGACCCAGAAAACTTCAGTAAAGTCTATTTGATTGGTGACTATATGAAGTTTTTGCAAGCCAAGTTGAGTGACAAGTATGATTCAACCAATTTGTTTTGGTACAAAAAAGACCAACTCAGTGAATTAACAGCAGATTTAAAGACAGAATTACAACCAAATGACACCATTTTATTAAAAGCAAGTCATGGAATTCACTTAGAAAACGTTTTACATGAACTAATTTAGTCGTGTCAATTGAGATTGTTCATGAAACATGGTAGAGTAGGTAGATTGTTATTTTATCGTGTTTTAAAAAATGGAGGACATTTGTGAAATTTAAAGAATTAGATTTAGATCCCAGATTACTGAGCGCTATCAATGAAGCCGGTTTCGAAGAAACAACACCCATCCAAGCTCAAACTATTCCGCTAGTTATGACTGGAGCCGACGTAATTGGTCAAGCTCAAACTGGTACAGGAAAGACGGCAGCCTTTGGTTTACCAATTTTAAATGCCGTTGATACTCAATCAAGCAACATTCAAGTATTGATTATCTCACCAACTAGAGAATTAGCTATTCAAACACAAGAAGAACTTTATCGCTTAGGTAGTGAAAAGAAGGTTAAGGTTCAAAGTGTTTATGGTGGATCAGATATTAGAAGACAGATCCGTGCCTTGAAGAATCACCCTCAGATCGTGGTTGGTACTCCCGGAAGAATGCTTGACCACATCAACCGTCACACCTTAAAACTTGGCAACGTTAAGACAGTTGTACTTGACGAAGCTGATGAAATGTTAGATATGGGATTCGTTGAAGATATTGAAAGTATCCTTTCTAACGTACCGAATGAACATCAAACATTGCTCTTCTCTGCTACAATGCCAAAGCCAATCATGAAGATTGCTGACAAGTTCATGACAGATCCTAAGGTTGTTAAGATCAAGTCAAAAGAATTGACTGCTGACAAGATCGAACAATACTTTGTTAAAGCAAAAGACTTTGAAAAGTTTGACTTAATGACAAAACTCTTCGACGTTCAAGCACCAGAACTTGCTTTGATTTTTGGTAGAACAAAGCGTCGTGTTGATGAATTGACACGTGGTTTAAAGGCTCGTGGTTACAACGCTGAAGGTATCCACGGTGACTTATCTCAAGACAAGCGTACTAGCGTATTGCGTAAATTCAAAGCTGGTAAACTTGATTTTCTAGTTGCTACTGACGTGGCTGCCCGTGGATTGGATATTTCAGGTGTATCACACGTTTATAACTATGATATTCCTCAAGATCCTGATTCGTATGTTCACCGTATTGGACGTACAGGACGTGCCGGACACTCTGGTGTGTCAGTAACTTTCGTTACACCAAACGAAATGGGTTACCTACGTACAATCGAAAACTTAACGAAGAAACGTATGGAACCACTTGCTCCACCAACTGATAAAGAAGTTCTTAAAGGACAATTAGAATCAGTTAAACAAGATATCAAAGATACTTTGGAACATGACAAACACTTGGATCGTTTCGATTCAGCTGTTCAAGAATTGTTGGCAGAGTACTCACCAGAAGATATCGCTCGTATTTTCCTAAGTGAATCAATTAAGGATGCTCAAACTGTTCCAGTTAAGATTGCTCCTGAAAGACCACTTCCATCACGTAAAGTTAGTCATTCAAGATCTGGTCATGGTCGTCGCGGTAAGTATAATAACCACCGTGGTGGCGACAACAACCATCGTCGTAGAAGAAATGATCGTCGTGATCATGGTGAAAAACGAGATGGCAAGAAGCGCGAACATGACAACAAACGTAATGGTCGCAGCAAGAAGTCATTCAAGATCAGAACAAATCTATAATATAAACAATAATTATTGAAAATATAATAATTATTATCGAGGCAAGGTAAATCAGTTTACTTTGCCTTTTTTGTTACAGTAAAATAACTAGAGATAGGCTTTTTGTTTGGGTAGTGGTTGGGTGCCGTCTTCCGCAACAGTCCTGGGAAACGCTGGAACGCTGTGGGCACAACTTGAAGCCAATTCCAGGACCGGGAATTGTCTCCAAGATTGGCCTTCTACGTAAGCGCTAAAGCGCTAAGTAGAATTTCACGGCTGAGCATTTCCCAGGACTGTTGCTCCAGACTGGATAACGTCATTTTTGCTGTATCTCAGTAAATTCTAAAATTGGATAGTGGGGTTATCCTCTATTTTTTGTTCTAGGGTTCGTTCTTTTACTTGTGTGGTTACGAGGTACTAAAAAATGGAGTCAGCTGGAATAACAATTCTTTTGTTATATTGCAATAAATTCAAAATTTGAATGGTGGGATGGTGTTTCCTTATTTTGACTGATTGTTGATTATTATGGAAAAGGAAAGCCATAAAAGCCAAAGAAACATTCGCCAATCGAAATAGAGAACACCATTTTTAAAAGAATGGAAAGTGAATAAACCATAGATCCGTTATTCAGCCCGGAATAGCAAAGCCGATTTGGCTCAGTGGTGAAATTTCACTTAATGCTTTAGCATTTAGTGAAAGGCCGAGCTTGGAAATGCCGCGCACTTTGCGGTAGTTTCAAGTCGTGCCCACCACGTTCCAGCCAAAATCGGCTTTGCTATGGAGGACGGCATACTTCTCCAACCAACAAAAATTACCAAAAACCACCAAATTCTATATTTTTTATAAATCAGACTGCAAAAAATTGAAAACTGTGCTTTACTTCAGTTGTAGTCTTTTCAATTTAATGTTTTTGAAAAAATTATTCTGAGAGGTAGATATGATTAAAGGAATAGGTATTGATATTGCTGAAATCAGTAGAGTAGAACAAATTTACGGTCGTCATCCGCGCTTTTTGGAGAAAATTCTTAATGAAGATGAAATTGAAGTTTTCAATAATCTTCGAACTCCTAAGGCTAAAATGACTTATTTGACCGGTCGATTTTCTGTAAAAGAGGCTTTTACTAAGGCTATGGGTACCGGCTTGGTTGGAATCGGTTTTCATGACTTGAGCGTTTTGAATCATGAATCCGGTCAACCGTATATTAAAACGGAACTCTTTAAAGGTAATATTCACGTATCAATTTCTGATACAGATGAACTAGTAATAACTGAAGTTATTCTAGAGGAGGAAAATTAAACATGTTACCATCAATCCATCGTCCAGCATATGTGGAAGTAAATCTAACTAACTTAAAACAAAATTTGCAAAATGAATTAAACGCCGTACCAAAGGGGACTAAAGTCTTTGCGGTGGTGAAGGCTAATGCCTACGGTCACGGATTAGTCAAAGTAGCTAAGTCAGAAATTGAGTTTGGAGCTGCTGGACTTTGTGTTGCAACTTTAGATGAAGGCCTAGAGATTCGAAATAGTGGCGTTAGTGCTCCAATTCTAGTTTTGGGTATAGTTCCCGTCGAATATGCTAAAGTAGCCGCACGGGCTGATATTTCGCTAACTGTGGGTAATTTAGATTGGCTAGAGGTTGCTGTGAAGTTGCATGTAACTAATTTGAAAGTTCATTTAGGAATTGACAGCGGAATGGGTCGAATTGGTTTTCAAGAAAAAGCTGATTTGATTGAAGCTTGCAACTTTTTGAATGACCATCAGGATGCCTTTATTCCTGAAGGTTTGTTCACTCACTTTGCTACAGCAGATAGTCCTGATGAAAAATACTTTGAAAAACAAGTCCAAGATTTCAAAGAAATGACCAGCGATTTGCCTACTAAATTTACTTATGTTCACTGTGCAAATTCAGCTACAGCCCTTTGGCATCAAGATTTAGCCGTTAATATGGTTAGATATGGCTTGGCTTTATACGGTTTGAATCCTTCAGGAACCGACATTACTAAGTTGCCATTTGAGTTGGAACCAGCATTGAGTCTTTATTCAGAATTAGTTTTTGTGAAAAAAATCAAAGCTGGTCAAAGTGTTGGCTATGGGGCAACTTATACTGCTAAAGAGGATGAATGGATCGGTACGATTCCAATCGGCTATGAAGATGGTTGGTTAAGAAGAATGCAAGGCTGCGATGTCTTGATCAATGGTGTTCGTTGCCAAAGTGTCGGTCGAGTTTGCATGGATCAATTCATGGTTCGTTTGCCAAAAGAATTACCAGTTGGCACCAAAGTAACTTTGATCGGTAAAGATGGCGATGAAGAAATCACCGCAACTGATGCAGCTAAATATGCTGATACAATTAGCTATGAAATTCTTTGCTGCTTGAGTGAAAGATTACCAAGAGTTTACAAATACTAAAAAATCACAATATAGAAAATGATTCAAAAAGTCCGTCACGTTTAGAGACGGGCTTTTTTTGCTGGCTTGAGATTATTTTTTATACATGATATGATATATTATATTGATAAAAAAATCACAAATCAAGGGAGGACTGTTTTTTATGCAAGTTGGTATACCAAAAGAACTAAAGAACCAAGAAGAAAGAGTGGGTGCAACCCCTGATGGAGTTGCTAGTCTGGTTAATTCCGGCAATAAAGTCTTAGTTGAAGATGGTGCGGGAATTGGTTCAGGTTATACTAACCAACAATATATTGATGCTGGAGCAAGTATTGAAAGTGTTGAGGATGTTTGGAAATCGGAAATGATCATTAAGGTCAAGGAACCGATTGCTTCAGAGTATAAATACTTCAGAGAGGATCAAATAATTTATACTTATCTACATTTGGCCGCTAATAAGCCACTGACAGAAGCACTATTGAAGAGTAAAACAACTGGAGTCGCTTATGAGACGATGGTTGGTGAAAATGGCGGTTTGCCATTGCTCTTCCCAATGAGTGAAATTGCTGGTCGCATGGCTGTTCAAGTCGGTGCGCACTTCTTGGAAGAACCACATGGTGGTAAAGGATTACTTCTAAGTGGTGTTCCGGGTACTAGAAAGGGTAAAGTAACCATTATTGGTGGTGGTACAGTTGGTGTCAATGCTGCTAAGATTGCCATTGGTATGGGTGCTGACGTCACACTTCTAGATATTAATGTGGACAAACTAGTCGAAATTGAGAACATCTTCGATGGTAAGATCAAAACAGAAATGTCTAATGAACAAAACATTGCAAATTGTGTTAAAGAATCTGATTTAGTAGTTGGAGCCGTATTGATTCCGGGGGCATCAACGCCGAAATTAGTTACTGAAGAAATGATTGCTTCAATGGAACCTGGGTCAGTCGTAGTAGATATTCCAATTGACCAAGGTGGCTTGTTTGAAACTTCAACTCATGCGACGACCCATGAAGATCCTGTATACGTCAGTCATGGAGTAGTTCATTATACCGTTGCTAATATTCCGGGTGCAGTTCCTAAGACTGGTACACAAGCGCTCTCAAGTCAAACGATTCCTTATGCAGTAGAAATTGCTGATAAAGGTATTGTCAATGCGTCAATCAATAAAACAATCAGAACTGGTGTAAATACTTATCAAGGTAAATTGACTGAACAAGCTGTTGCTGACAGTTTGGGGATGGAATATACTCAGTTATCAAACGCCTTGTAAAATAAAAAAAGTCGACCTAATGGTCGGCTTTTTGTTTGGGTAAATTACAATGTACTTTTATCTAAAATCTTACCTGATTTCAAGTCATCGATTTCTGAAACAACGAAGTTCTTCTTTTCTAGACGTTTGATGATTTCTTTTAAAGTATCGATGCTAGTACCTGAAGGGAGCGTGAATAGAGTTCGGCGCACCACTTCATTTGATTTGGCATCCAAAGTCATACAAGCAGCCACGGAAACGTATTTAGCAAAAATCTTTGACATCTTTTCCAAATCCCCACGATCGCCTGAAGAACTGACAGTTAGAACGTAGCTACTGATGTCGAGGTTCCAAGCGTCGGACAACATGCTCAAAAGTCTTGAGTGAGTTAAAATTCCGTAGAATAAATTGTTTTCATCAAGAACAGCGATGTAAGGCAAGTCTTTGATGTTGAAGAAGACTTTGAAGAATGGTGAATCAACGCTGATAGTCTTAGTTGCGTTCTTCATCAAAGTAGTTACTGGTAAGTTCATATCGCCACCACGTGACTTATGACGATAGATGTGCATCTTGTAAATGTTACCCCTGAAGATTTGTCCACTCTCATCTAAAATTGGCACACAACGAAAACCTGAGTCTTCTAGGACCTTTAGGGCTTCCTCAAGCGTGACAGTTTCTTTAACAGTTGTGAGTTTCTCTTTTTTTAACACAAGTGATTTAACTAACATATAAACACATCCAATCTATCTCTAGTTGAATTAATAATACAGTAAAACGGCATAAAAAAAAAGGCTGAGGCAAGCGCCTCAGTCCTTTTTTACTAACAAGTTTGAAGATTATTGACGACCTTCGATACCTGTAGCTTCGAAACCATCTTTAAGAATTTTTTCAAGTTCTGCAGCTGATTTCTTCATTTGTGCTGATTCTTCATCGTTCAATGGAACTTCGATGATTTGTTTTAGACCTTTACGGTTAACGATTGCAGGTGAACCGATGTAAATGTCTGAAACGCCATATTGACCAGTCATCATGTTTGATAATGGAAGAACTGTGTTTTCGTCAGCAAGCAAAGCCTTGCAGATTCTTGCAAGAGCAGTACCGATACCGTAGAATGTAGCACCCTTAGTATTGATAATGTCGTAAGCTGCGTTAACAGTCTTCTTGTAGATCTTGTCTAGTGTGTCTTTTGTAACTTCTGGGTGGTTTTCCATCCATTCTGCCATTGTAACGCCACCAACAGTTAAGTGTGACCAAGCAGCGAATTCTGAATCGCCGTGTTCACCCATGATGTAACCATGAACTGAGCGAGGGTCAACTTCTAATTCTTCACCAACGAATTTTTGTAGTCTAGCAGTATCTAGTGATGTACCTGAACCAATTACACGTTCCTTAGGGAAGCCTGAAAGTTTCCAAGTAGCGTATGTCAAGATATCAACTGGGTTAGCAGCAACTACGAAGATACCATTGAATCCTGATTCAACGATAGGATCAACGATTGTCTTCAAGATGTTCAAGTTCTTGTTAACAAGGTCAAGTCTTGTTTCACCTGGTTTTTGTGGAGCGCCGGCTGTGATAACAACGATATCAGCATCCTTAGCATCTGAATATTCACCAGCGTGAATGTTCTTAGGATATGAGAATGGAATTGCATCAGCAAGGTCCATTGCGTCACCCTTAATCTTGTCTTTAGCGATATCGCAGATAACTAGTTCTTGAGCAATACCTTGTAGTGTCATTGCGTAAGCAAAAGTTGAACCTACGGCACCGTCACCAACTAGAAGTACTTTTTGATGGTTCTTTTCGTTTGTTGGAGTTGTCATTATAAAATATCATCCCTTCGAAAATAATATGTTCCTGACCCATTATACAAATAATTAAGGTAAATAAACAAGCTTGTTGTGAAAAAAGTGAAAATTTAGTATTTTTATCATGATATAATGTAAGTTCGAAATGAGGTATATAAGATATGAAACTAATTGTCGGCTTAGGAAATCCAGGAAAGAAATACGATCGTACCAAGCATAACATGGGCTTTATGACTATCGATCGATTGATGGACGAGTATGGCCAAACACAAATGAAAAAGGATTTTGAAGCAGAATACTGTAAATTTAAAGTTGATGGCGAAACAGTTTTCTTAGTTAAACCTCTCACTTTTATGAATGAATCTGGACGAGCTGTAAAATTCTTGATGGGTTATTACCAAATCAGAAATGATGAATTGATGGTCATTCAAGACGACTTAGACATGGCAATCGGTAAAGTTAGATTGAGAACTAAGGGTTCAGCTGGTGGTCACAATGGTATTAAGAGTATAATCTCTTCTATAGGCACTAAAGACTTCAATCGAATTAAGATTGGTATACAACATCCTGATAGACAAACTGTCGTTAATTGGGTTTTGACACCATTCAATAAAGATCAAGAACCACTCGCTTTAAGTGGAATCGATCAGGCCACTGACATGGTCAAAGATTGGGTCAAAGGCAGTTCTATCGATCAATTAATGAATAAGTATAATTAAATTTAAAGGGGGCAAAAATTGAATCTAATAAATTTCATCAATAGCAAATTGAACTTAGGGGAATTTATTAATCAAGTTAAGCCAGAAACAAAGAATTTGTTGACCGGCCTAACGGGATCAACGATTTCCCTTTTTGCATTGGAAACCTTAACCACCACTAAGAAAAAAGTTTTAATCGTTGAGAATACTAATTTTCACGCTAACAAACTTTATGATGATTTAAATTTATTGAAAAGTGATTCCGTCCATATTTTTCCCGTCGAAGAATCAATTTCGACTGAGTTGGCAACTAGTTCACCCGATGAATTGGCCCAGCGCTTAGATACATTGAGCTTTTTGTGTAGTGATCAAGCAGGAATCGTTGTCACATCAGTGGCAGGATTAGAATATGAACTTTCAAGTCAAGAATTATTTCAAGCCGCACAATTAAAAATTGTCGTTAATGAAGAGTATGACCTTGAGGATTTGAATCAACAATTCGTGCAAATGGGATACAGTAAAGAAAAATTAGTCGCTAAACCCGGGGATTTCGCTATCCGTGGGGATATTGTCGATATTTATCCTTTAACAGTTGATGATCCAGTTCGGATTGATTTCTTTGGTAATCAAGTTGAAAAAATTAAATTCTTTGATACAGAAACCCAACGAAGTATCAGTGAATTAAAAGAAATCGAAGTTTTGCCAGCTAGTGATCGAGTAGTCACAGATGAACAAGTCCACGTCGGTTTGAAGAAGTTGCAAGATAGTTATCAACGTCAATTAGAAGCAGCTGATAAAGAAACAAAAGATAATTTAGAAATTGCTTTTGGACAAACAATTGCTGAATTGACTGAAGGGATGCGTCCTGACAATATTGGGCGTATTGCTGATTATTTGTTTAAGAACCCTAGTAGTTTAGTCGATTACTTAGGCAATGATGATATTTTGATTTTTGACGAATACAATCGTTTAGTTGAACAGTCAAATGACAGTCAGGCTGAGAACCAGTCTTGGTTAGCCAGTCAATTAGAGTTTGGCAAAGCTTTACCAGAACAAAAGATTCGTCAAAGTTTTGTTGATGTGGTCAAGAATCGTAAATTAGCTGAGATTTATTTGTCGGCCTTTCAACAAGGAATGGGACATATTCGTCTCAATCAATTACAAAATGTACCAGTTCGAACGATGCAACAATTTTTCAGTCAAATGCCACTACTAAAGTCAGAAGTCGAACGTTGGCAAAAACAAAATTATACCGTTTTGTTGGCTATCAGTAATGAAAAGCGGATCAATGCTATCAATAATACGTTGACCGATTTTGGAATTAAAGCAACATTAGTTAAAGATAATGTCATTGAAAATCAAACACAGATTATGAATGCAACGCTGAGTTCTGGTTTTGAAATGCCAGAAGAAAAATTGGCGGTAATTACTGAAAAAGAACTCTTTAATAAACAGCCCAAGAAGCGTCGTCATCAAACATTGGCTAATGCGGAACGACTCAAGAGTTATAACGAATTAAAGCCAGGCGATTATGTAGTTCATGTCAATCATGGTATCGGTAAATTCATCGGGATGCAGACGATGGAAGTCGACGGTAAGCATCAAGATTATATTACGATCGAATATCGTGATGACGGCAGACTCTTTATTCCAGTTACGCAATTGGATATGGTTCAAAAATACGTCTCTGCTGAAGGTAAGTCACCACGGATCAACAAGCTTGGTGGTAACGAGTGGCAAAAGACTAAGCGAAAAGTCCAATCAAATATTGAAGATATCGCTGATGATTTGATTGATCTGTACGCTAAACGTGAAGCTGAGAAAGGTTTTGCTTTTCCAAAGGATGACTCGATGCAAACCGACTTTGATAATGCCTTTCCGTATCCAGAGACACCGGATCAATTAAGGTCAGTCCAAGAAATCAAGCGTGATATGGAAAAACCTCATCCAATGGATCGACTTTTAGTTGGTGATGTTGGTTTTGGTAAAACCGAAGTGGCGTTGAGAGCGGCTTTTAAAGCGGTTGAAGCTGGAAAACAAGTGGTCTTCTTAGTTCCGACGACGCTTTTGGCTCAACAGCACTATGAAACAATGAAGGAACGGTTTGAAGGTTTTCCGGTTGAAATCGGGATGCTGTCTCGTTTCCAGACACGAAAACAGAGTAAAGAAATTATTGAACAATTGGAAGATGGTTCACTCGATATAGTTGTTGGAACGCATCGTCTGTTGTCTAAAGATGTGAAATTTCATGACATCGGATTGTTGATCATTGATGAGGAACAGCGTTTTGGTGTTAAGCACAAGGAAAAAATTAAGCAGTTGAAAAATAACGTTGATGTTTTGACGTTGACTGCGACACCAATTCCCAGGACTTTGAATATGTCAATGCTAGGTGTGCGTGATTTGTCTTTGATCGAAACTGCTCCAAGTAATCGTTATCCAGTTCAAACCTATGTAATGGAACAAAACTATCAAGTCATTGCCGGCGCAATCAAACGAGAGATGGCTCGAGGCGGCCAAGTCTTTTATCTTCACAATCGAGTTGATGATATGGACCAAGTCGCTAGTCAGCTCCAGGCAATGGTACCGGATGCTAGGATTGCGACTGCTCATGGTCGAATGAACGAAACGCAAATGGAAGGGGTCATTTCTGACTACTTAAATGGTGAGTATGACGTCTTAGTTACGACGACAATTATTGAAACCGGCGTTGATATGCCAAATACCAATACTCTGATAGTTGAAAATGCTGATAAGTATGGCTTGTCACAGCTTTACCAAATCAGAGGTCGGGTCGGTAGATCTAATCGTGTTGCTTATGCTTACTTGATGTATCGTCCAAATAAGGTTTTGACTGAAGTAGGAGAGCAACGTCTGGAAGCTATTAAGAACTTTACGGAATTAGGTTCCGGCTTCAAGATTGCGATGCGTGATCTCTCGATTCGTGGTGCCGGGAATTTACTTGGTAAACAACAGCACGGCTTTATTGATTCAGTCGGATTCGACTTGTACACACAGATGTTAAATGATGCTGTGGCTAAAAAACGTGGTCATACTAAAGCTGAAAAGACTAATGCTGAAGTCAATTTGGCACTTGAGGCTTATTTGCCAGAGGATTACATTAGTGATCAACGACAAAAGGTTGAATTGTACAAACGAATTCGTCAGATTGATTCACTGGAAAACTATCAAGAAGTTCGTTCAGAATTATTGGATCGTTTTGGTGAGTATCCACAAGAAGTTGCTAACTTGTTAGACATCAGTTTATTGAAGAATTCATTTGATGAATCACTGGTCAACAGTGTCGTGATGCGCAATAAGAAGATTGTCATCAAGTTCTCCAAAAAAGCCAATGATTATTTGACTGGTGATTTAGTCTTTAAGTTCTTAGGTAATACGACCATGAAAGCAAAAGTCAACGACCGCAATGGTGAATTCATGATGACTTTAGATGCTGACAGTGTCGGTAAAGACTGGTTTGAACAATTGAAAGTCTTTGCAGAAAAGATGGCCGAAGGTTTTGACAAATTAAAGAAAGAAAAAATTAAAAACTAATATGCAAAAAGAAGTGTCAAGAGCGATTAAGGGGACATGGATTTTGACGGTAGCCTCATTGTTTTCAGAAGTGTTGAGTGCGGTCTATCGAATTCCGTTGCAAAATATTGTAGGTGATCGGGGATATTTCATCTATCAACAGGTTTACCCAATCTATGGTATTTTTTCCGTATTGGCATTGTCGGGACTACCGGTGGTTATTTCTAAAACAATCGCCCAGCAAAGAAGTGCAGGAGCTAAAAGTAATCTTTTGAAGAAAACCTTTTGGCTGTTGATGATTGCTTGTTTGGTAGTCACGGCACTACTTTGGATGTCTTCAAGATACTTAGCATTTCTGATGGGAGATCCAGCACTTTACTTAGAAGTCCGGGCAGTAGCCTTGACCTTTTTGTTAGTACCGTTTGAAGCTAGTTTACGAGGTTATTTTCAAAGTGACCTCTTGATGACGCCGAGTGCGATTTCGCAAGTTTCGGAACAATTTTTAAGAATCGTCATTATTATCATCAGTGCGTTGTTATTCGGACATGGTGTGATCGACGTTTATAAGATGGGAACGTTAGCTAATTTAGGTGCCTTTATCGGTGGATTATTGGCAGTTTTTATCTTAATTAGAACTTTCCTAAAAAATAATCCCGATGCCAAAACAGATGAAAAGTTTGAATTGGAGCATGGTTTAGCCTTAGAAATAGTCTTGATCGTTATTTTCACCGGAATTACGATTTTTTACCAATTCATCGATTCATTCTCAGTTTTACGTTTGTTGATGCATTCAGGAGTACCGCTGCATCAAGCTGAGATTTCTAAAGGTGTCTTTGATCGGGGCCAACCGTTGTTGCAACTAGGGATTGTAATTTCTCTGTCCTTTGTTTCAACCATCATGCCGCAACTCAAAGAGACTAATCGTCTGAAAAATCAAGCAACGATTGCCAAAATGGTGCGAGTTTGTTTGTGGCTGTCAGTGGCAGAGTCAGCTGGTCTGATTGCCTTGATGCCACAAATCAACACGATGCTGTTTACTAATACTAGCGGTTCATCCACGTTAAGTATTTACATGTTATCAGTCGTGATCGTGTCGTTTATTAATTTATTGATTGCTATTACTAGTGGTGATGATGAGAAAAATTTACACAAATTAATTTTATTTATTATGTCACTCATAGCAAAAGTAGCGCTGAATGTGATTCTGGTTCCAAGTTTTGGAATTGCCGGAGCAGCCTTAGCGACGATTTTGAGTGAGTGCGTAATTTTATTTGGAATCTTGATCATTTATGATTTTAATCGAGATTTCTTGTCATTAGATAAAGCGTTTATCGGCAATTTAGTCAAGGCTGGGTTCGTGATGGCGATTGTCGTCAAAATACTAGTCAGCTTGTTATCGATTGGAAATGACCTGACTCGTTCATACAGTATTTTCTTGAATGTGGTCGCAATTCCTGTCGGTGCTTTGATTTATTTACGTTTAACTAAGAAATGGCAAATGTTAACAACTGCTGAGTGGGAAATTTTGCCGCTGGGTAAGTACTTAATTAAGTTTATGAAGATAGAGGAGAAAAAATGAGATTAGATAAATATTTAAAAGTTTCTAGAATTATTAAGAGAAGAACTGTTGCCAAAGAATTCGCTGACAATGGTCGCGCAACTATCAATGGTCATGTTGCTAAATCGTCTACTGATGTTTCGATTGGGGATGTGATCGAGTTGCATTTTGGTGAGAGAACAATGAAGGTCAAGGTTCTCAATATCAAGGAGACAACAAAGAAGAATGATTCTATGGATATGTACGAAGAAGTTTAGGTAAATTTATTAGAATAAGATTAAAATTGCCAAGTTTATTATTCAAATAATTGCTTAAACTTGTTATACTCAAAGTAATCATTTCTAGGGGAGTAGTGGTATGGAAGTACATAAACTTAATTCCAATGTTTCAGTTCTACAACCAAAGCAAACACAGCCGCCTAAGAGCCCCAATAACTATGTTAAGAAGGTTCATCGTCGGCGGATGGCAGTGATCGGAATAATTTTTGCGGTTATTGTGATTGTATTTGGTGTTCAAATTTTTAGTGCTCATCAAACTTATGCGAACACTGTAGAACAAATTGAAATTAGTAAGAAGAAGTTGAGCTCACAAAAAGAGATCCAAAGTGATTTAAAGCTTGAGGTAAATCAACTTCATGATACGAACTATATTGAAAAATATATTCGCGAAAAGTATATGTATAGTAAGCCAGGCGAACAAATTTATAATTTACCTAGCGACGTTAAGACCACTACGATTCAAAAATAGGGAAAGGAATATTTTTTTAATATAGATGACAGTCGAAGTAGGAGCTAAAACAGAAGGTAAGGTTACTGGAATTACAAACTTTGGGGCATTCGTTGACCTAGGAGAAGGACAAAGCGGAATGGTACATATCAGTGAAGTTGCTGATGGATACGTCAAGGATATTCACGATGTGCTCAGTGTCGGAGATACCGTAAAAGTTTTAGTTCTTAATGAAAAGAATCATAAGATTGCACTTTCAATCAAACAGGCTATCGCTAAGCCTAAGCCAAAATACCAACGTCACGAACACCGTGACTTTAAGAAACCTCATAAGACAGAAAGCTTTGATGATATGATGGCTGGTTTTATGAAGGAAAGCGAAGAACGTTTAAGTACTATTAAAAAGAATACTGAAGGAAAACGTGGTGGCCGTGGCGGTCGTCGTGGTTAATTTCAGTTTTAAAATTTAATTTTTGCAGATCCCGACCAATTTAAAAATAAAGATTGGTCGGGTTTTGACGTTAAAGCGGGAGGATAAATGGAATTAGATCAAAAAGTTATTGATACCGTTAAAAAAGTTTTAAAAAAGTATCACGCTAAACGAGTTCTCGTGGCGGTTTCAGGTGGAGTTGATTCAATGGTCTTGTTGCACGTTTTAAGTCAACTATTACCCAAAGATTCGTTTGGAGTAGTCAATGTCGATCACGATTTACGTCCAGAAAGTGCTAGTGAAGTAGCTTTTGTTCAAGATTTTTGTGTTCAGAATGATTTTCAATTCTTTACTACCAAATGGATGAATCAACCAAAAGATGATATTGGTATGGAAGCAGCAGCTAGAAAGTTTCGCTATGGTTTTTTCAAGCAGATCATGCAGGAAAATGATTTCGATACTTTAGTAACTGCTCACCACGCTAACGATTTGGCTGAGAACATGTTGATGAAGATGATTCGCTCTGGTAATGCCTATGAAGTCGTCAGTTTAAAAGAACAGCGTCCATTTGCTAATGGTCAAATCGTGCGACCACTGTTAAATTTTGCCAAGGCTGATATCACAGTTTTAGCGGATATCCATGATATAAATCATGTTCAGGATCAAACAAATTTTGATAATATAACGATGCGCAATCGTTTGAGAAACAATATTTTCCCCGAATTGCAAAAGGAAAATGGACAATTGTTGCACCACTTTGGTTTCTTTGAACAACAAATTCTAGCTTTGTTAAAACTAGCTCAGGAGAAATTTACTGAAATCGAGTCACAAATGCAGCTGCAGGAAAAACCCATCAGTGGTTTATTGAATCCCGTGTTGCAATTGGATCGCCAACAGCAGACGTTATTTTGGGGTAATTTTTTTACGAAGTTGCAACTAGGGATCAGCATCAGCAATCGTCAGATCGATTCGATCATCGAAGTGGTCACCAATAATGATGCTAATGCTTCAATCAATTTAGCGGATTCTTGGCAATTTATTAAGAGCTATGATAATTTTGTGATAAGGCAAATTAAGCCGCAAAAAACTACTGAGTTAGCCATCACGCTTGGTCAATCAGTGAAATTTTTGAAGCGTGATTTCAATTTAAGTACTAGTGAATCTGATTTCAACTTAACGACGGACTTTATTCCTAAGACAATAACGTTGAGAACCAGACGAACTGGTGATAAGTTGTTATTATCCAATGGGTTTCACCAGAAGTTGAGCAAGCGATTTATTAATGAAAAAATACCCGAATATAAACGTGATGATTATTTAGTTTTATTATTTGATAATCGGATAGTTTGGGTTGAAAAAATTTATAATATGAGTGATTATTTAAAAAAAGGTAGTAAGCATTACAAAATAAAACTTGATTGAGGTAAAAGAATGAATTCAGATATTGAAAAGGTTTTAGTTTCCGAAAAGGAAATTGACGAAACTATTCAACGTTTAGGAAAAGAACTAACGCAAGAATATCGCGATAAGAATCCATTGTTCGTATGTGTTTTACGTGGTGCGGCTATGTTTATGATGGATCTAGTTAAGAGTTTAGATTTTAAGATGGAATATGACTTTATGGATGTTTCTAGTTATGGTGGGGAAAATACCATTACAACTGGGGACGTTCGCATCATTAAGGATTTGGATACGCCGGTCCGTGATCGTGATGTTGTAATCGTCGAGGATATTATTGACACTGGCTATACGCTTGATCGTTTAGTTGAGCTTTTTGAATCAAGACATGCTAAGTCAATTAAAATGGTATCTTTCTTAGATAAACCAGCACGAAGAGTTAAGCACGTTGATGTTGATTACATTGGTGTAAAAATTCCTGATGAATTTGTGGTCGGTTATGGGATGGATTATGATGAACATTATCGTAATTTACCTTATGTAGGTGTTTTAAAACCAGAGGTATATACTACAAAATAATTAAGATAGAGTTACAATTATTATTGTGTTACTGTTCACCAATGTTACAATATGTAACGTCTAAGTAATTTAGGAGGAAATGTATGAAAAATAATCGAAATAGGTTAATTAATAATAGCCTGTTTTACATCTTGCTCTTTGTTGTTTTGGTTCTTGCAGCAAGTTGGTTTGCTGGTGGTCAATCCTCAGACCAATCTAAGACGTTAAGTCAAGACCAATTCATCTCACAATTGAAGCAAGGCAAAGTGAAGAGTTTCAAACTAGAGCCAATTGGTGGCGCTTACCAAGTTACTGGTGAGTACAAAAAAGCTCAAAAAGCTGATACAACTCGTTCCGTATCACTCTTTAGCCGTGGCCAAAGTACTGGTTCTAGTGAGGTAACTTCATTTAGTTCAACTGTTTTGCCTAATAACGATACGTTAAAGAGAATTAATAACGCAGCGACTGCCAAAGGAGTTAAGACAACTGCAGCTCCTAAGTCACAATCAGGTCAATGGATCTCATTGATCTTAACGGTTATTGTTCCATTCGCATTGTTCTTCTTTATCATCTTTGCAATGATGGGCCGTGGAGGTCAAGGTGGTGGCGCCAACCGTGTCATGAACTTTGGCAAATCTAAGGTTAAACCAGAAGATCCCAAGAAAAACAAAGTTAGATTTTCTGATGTTGCTGGTGCTGAAGAGGAAAAACAAGAACTTGTTGAAGTTGTTGAATTCCTAAAAGATCCAAGAAAATTCGTTTCCTTGGGTGCCAGAATCCCAGCTGGTGTATTGCTTGAGGGTCCTCCCGGGACTGGTAAAACTTTACTAGCTAAGGCTGTTGCTGGTGAAGCTAAAGTTCCGTTCTATTCAATTTCTGGTTCTGACTTCGTTGAAATGTTCGTCGGTGTCGGTGCATCTCGTGTGCGTGATTTGTTCGAAAACGCAAAAAAAGATGCTCCATCAATCATCTTTATTGATGAAATTGATGCCGTCGGTCGTCAACGTGGTTCCGGTACCGGTGGTGGTAATGATGAACGTGAACAAACACTTAACCAATTATTGATTGAAATGGATGGATTTACTGGTAACGAAGGTGTTATCGTTATGGCTGCTACTAACCGTTCCGATGTCCTTGATCCAGCGTTACTACGTCCAGGTCGTTTTGACCGTAAGATTTTGGTTGGTAGACCTGATGTTAAGGGCCGTGAAGCTATCTTGAAGGTTCACGCTCGTAACAAACCATTTACTGATGATGTTGATTTACACGCTATTGCTCAACAAACTCCAGGATTTGCTGGTGCCGATCTAGAAAACTTGCTAAACGAAGCTGCTTTAGTTGCCGCCCGTCGTGGTAAGCAAAAGATTGACTCAACTGATTTGGATGAAGCCGAAGACCGTGTTATTGCTGGTCCTGCTAAGAAGAACCGTGTCATTCCTGAACAGGAACGTCATACGGTTGCTTACCACGAAGCTGGACATGCTTTGATTGGTTTGGTCTTGAGTGATTCTCGAGTAGTTAGAAAAGTTACTATCGTGCCTCGTGGACGTGCCGGCGGTTACGCTATCATGCTTCCTAAGGACGATCAAAACCTTGCAACTAAGAAAGAATTGAATGAACAAATTACTGGTTTACTTGGTGGACGTACAGCTGAAGAGTTGATCGTTGGCCAACCATCATCCGGAGCTTCAAATGACTTTGAACAAGCAACACAAATTGCTCGTACAATGGTTACTGAATACGGTATGACAGATAAACTTGGTACAGTTCAACTTGAAAAGAATGGTCAACCATTTAGTGGTGGTAACTATCGTCAATTACCTTCATATTCTGAAGCGACTGCTAAAGATATTGATGAAGAAGTTAAACGTATTATTGACGAAGACCACGAACGCGCTCGTGAGATTCTTCAAACACACAAGGAACAACACAAGATTATTGCTGAAGCCTTGTTGAAGTATGAAACACTTGATGAAAAGGAAATCTTGAGCTTGTTTAATACAGGTAAGATGCCTGCTAATGATAAGAATCAAGAATTCCCAAGTGAAAGTGCTGCTACTTTTGAAGAAGCTAAGAAGGCCGTTGAAGCTAAAGATGCTGCTAAACAAAAGACTGAGGGAGCAAACAAGGATGAGGACAAGTCAAATGAAACAATTGACGAGACTACTTATCCTTCTGAAAAGAGTGAAGTTAAGTCAGACGATGATACAAGTGACGAAAAGTCAACTCCAGAATCAACTGATGAAACTAAGTCCTCTGATAATCCTGAAGACTCAAGTAACAGTGATGATTCAAACGATAATGATACAAATAATAATGATAAGTAATAAAAAAGAGCGACTCGTTTGAGTCGCTTTTTTGAACGGAGGAAATTATGACTGATACTTTAACAAAATCAGTTTCAAAGGATGGTAAATTTAGAGTTTACATTATCAATGCAACTCAAACCGTTCAAGAAGCTCAGCAAAGACATGACACTTGGAGAAATTCTAGTGCGGCTTTAGGCAGAACAATGATTGGCTCAATCTTGGTAGCAACTTCGACCTTAAAAGAAGATGAGATTTTAACTACTAGAGTTCAAGGTGATGGACCAGTTGGAGCTATTGTAGTTGATGCTGACGCTAAAGGTAATACAAAAGGCTATATCACTAATCCGCATGTGGCATTGAAGGCTCGTGAAGATGGACATATTGATGTTAAAGCGGCCGTTGGTACGAATGGTACTTTAAGTATCACTAAAGACTTACATTTGAAGGAACCTTTTACTGGTGAAGTTCCTTTAGTATCTGGTGAAATTGGGATGGACTTTGCTTACTATATGGCTAAATCTGAACAAATTCCTTCAGCTATTGGAGTCTCAGTTTTTGTTGAACCAAATGAAAAAGTCGGCGCTGCAGGAGGCTTCTTAGTTCAAACTTTGCCTGGTGCTACTGATAAGGATATTGATCAAATTGAAGCTAATTTGAAAGTTATTCCTAATTTATCAACACTGCTTAATGAAGGCTTGAGTAACGATGACTTATTAAAGAAGATCATGAATGGCGTTGAGATGAAGGTTCTAGATGAGATGCCAATTCAATTTAAATGTGATTGTTCAAAAGATAAATTTGCTAAGTCATTGACGACTTTATCTAAAGATAATTTGCAAAAGATGATTGATGAAGATCACGGCGCTGAAGCTGTCTGCAAGTTCTGCAACAACAAATACAAGTTTACTGAAGATGACTTGAAAGAAATTATTGCTGAAAAAGAATAATCAATATTTGCCATGTGAATAGATTTTTTGTTATTATTTCAAGTTGTAGTTATAAAATCAGAGGTATAAAGTATGGAGTGGAAAATTGGCGATGTTGTGATTCCCAAACAAGTCGTGGTGGCACCGATGGCGGGAATTACTAATTCAGCTTTTCGAGTCACAGCCAGAGAATTTGGTGCTGGTTTGGTTGTTTGTGAAATGGTCAGTGCTCAAGGTATCAAGTATCACAATGAGAAAACCCTGGGTATGACTTTTGTCGACCCAAATGAGCATCCAGTCAGTATTCAAATTTTTGGTGGTAGTACTGAGTCGCTGATCCAGGCTGCTCAATACGTTGACCAACATACAGGAGCAGATATCGTTGATATCAATATGGGCTGTCCGGTTAAGAAGGTTACTAAAACTGGTGCTGGTTCATGTTGGTTGAGAGATCCGGATAAGCTCTACAAGATGGTCAAAGCGGTCAGTTCGAGTATCGAAAAACCGTTAACTGTCAAAATGAGAACTGGTTGGGATAGTGATCACATACTAGCAGTTGAGAATGCCTTAGCTGCTCAAGAAGGTGGCGCTAGTGCGATTGCGATGCATGGCCGAACCAAGGCTCAGATGTATGAAGGACACGCTGATTGGGATATTTTACACACCGTCGCTGATAGTTTGTCGATTCCTTTGATGGGAAACGGCGATATCAAGACTCCACAAGATGCTAAAACGATGATTGAAGACGTGGGAGCAACTGCTGCAATGGTCGGTCGGGCAGTGTTAGGTAACTTATGGCGTTTGAATGCTATGAACCATTATTTAGAAACTGGAGAACTACTCCCTGAACCTAGTGTTGCAGAAAAAATTAATATAGCTAAACTTCAGTTGCAACGTCTGGTAGACTTAAAAGGTGAGCATGTTGGTGTTCCAGAATTTCGTCAACAGGCAGCATATTATCTAAAGGGGATTCCCCATGCAGTTAGAACACGTGCTAGAGTAGTGAATGAAGATTCAATGCAAGGTGTGTTTGATGCATTAGATCAATTTGTTGAAAGTTACGAAAAAAGAGAAGCGAGATCTTCAAAAATTTCGTAGACAGGGGGAAAAATTTTGAGTAACGAAAATAAGAAAAAGCAACCAACCAAAGAAGAAATCAAGAAAAAGAGAGTCATGAATGACCAATTGCGGGTCAGACGTGAAAAATTACAAGAATTGTATGATGAAGGCGTTGATCCATTTGGTTCACGCTTTGAAAGAACAGCCCTCGCTCAAGATATCCACGAAAAGTATGGTGACGAAAGTAAGGAAGTCCTTGAAGAACAAGAATTACCAGTCGTTATTGCTGGTCGAATGATGTCAAAACGTGGTAAGGGTAAAGTTGGTTTTGCTGACCTTCGCGATAGAAGCGGCAGAATTCAAATTTACGTACGTAAAGATGAAGTTGGTGAAGAAAACTATCACATCTTCAAACGTGCTGATATTGGTGATCATCTAGGAATTCATGGTGAAATCATGAAAACTGACATGGGTGAATTAACTGTTAAAGCAAATCACGTAACGATGCTTTCTAAGTCATTGCGTCCACTTCCAGATAAATTCCACGGTTTAACTAATGTTGAACAAATTTATCGTCAAAGATATTTGGACTTAATTGCTAATCAAGACAGCTTTGAACGTTTCAAGAAGCGTACAAAGATTATTTCAGCCGTTCGTGAATATTTGGATGGGGAAGGCTTCTTATCAGTTGAAACCCCTGTTTTGAATACTCAAGCTGGTGGTGCTAGTGCCCGTCCATTTATCACTCATCACAATGCTTTGGACATGGAAATGTATCTCCGTATCGCTTTGGAATTACCATTGAAGAGATTGATCGTTGGTGGTTTTGAACGTGTTTATGAAATTGGTAGAGCTTTCCGTAATGAAGGATTGGATACACAACACAACCCTGAATATACTTCACTAGAAACATATGCCGCATATTGGGATATGACAGATGTTATGAAAGAAGTCGAAGGACTCTTCAGACATGCTGCTCAAAAAGCCAATGGTACACAAAAAGTTACTTATCAAGGTGAAGAAATTGATTTGAGTAAGCCGTTCAAGCGTATTAAGATGGTTGACGCAATCAAGGAACAAACAGGAATTGATTTCAGCCAAGATATGGATCTTGAACAAGCTCGTAAATTAGCCGATGAAAAAGGTGTTAAGTATGAAGATTTCTGGGGTGTTGGTCATATCATCGCTGAATTCTTTGAAGAATTTGTTGAAGACACTCTAAAGGAACCTACATTCGTTTACGAATATCCTTTGGAAGTTTCACCACTCGCTAAAAAGAATAAAGAAAATCCTAACTTCACAGATCGTTTCGAAGTTTACATCTTAGGTCATGAATTCGGTAATGCCTTTACTGAACTAAATGATCCAATTGATCAAAAACAACGTTTTGAAGCACAAGCTGCCGAACGTGAAAAGGGTAATGATGAAGCCGAACATATTGATAACGACTTCGTTGAAGCCATGGAATATGGTATGCCACCAACAGGTGGACTAGGAATTGGTATCGATAGATTGGTAATGTTACTAACAGATGCACCATCAATTCGTGATGTCATCTTGTTCCCAACTATGAGACCAGAAGATAATTCAGAAAACGAAGAATAATAAAAAAACAGTGTAGTAAATCTGAAAAAGATTTCGGCACTGTTTTTTTATTTTACAAATTACCATCGTTCGCATGTTCCTGTGATGAATTAGTTAAGAAATGTCTCTTGAAAAAAGATTAAAGTTAAACTATATTTAATCCAATTAGGAGGGTTCTAATGATATTAAAGTATATAAAGACCCGTTATATAGTTAATTTTTTAATTCTTTCTTTTCTAAAATCATTGCAGGTGGTATTCATTGCACTGATTAGTCAACAAATGATCAATTGGATCACTGACCCTAAGCTTGATTATTTGTTAATGTTGGTTGTAATAGCATTTGCAGGTTTAATTTTATTTTGGGTAATAGGAATTTTGTATCAAAAAATGTATTTCATTGTTGTAAAAACAGCAAATTATCGTATAAAAGCTATTGCCAGTAATTATCTTATTTTTAATAATCACCCAACTGTAAACGTGGATACATCTTTCTTCACTAATGATTTAAAAGCACTTGAAGCGAATAAGGTAGAGGCAGAATTACAAATAGTCACAAATGTAATTCAATTCATAACGGCCGTGGTTTCGGCTTCGGTAGCGTCTATTCCGTTGACGATAATATTTATGTTAGCATCATTTTTACCGGGGATTTTACAGCGACTGTTGGGAAAAAATATTGAAGCAAAATCACAAATATGGGATAAGGACAACAGTAAATACACCGAAACCGTTAAAGAAACAGAGATGTTCTCTAAATCAGCTAGATTGTATAATTCTGAAGCTGGTTTGTGGAGGAGATTTAAGAGCGCTGCTAGCCTGATGGAAAACTCTTTGATGCGTTTGAATTTTTGGGAAGGTTTTACAAATGAGACAATTAGTGTGATAGCTTATGCGGCGATTACTATTGCTCCAATTGCACTTGGAGTTTATCTTGTAAGCATTAGAAATATCACACTTGGTACATTAATTATGATTAGTCAGTTGTCTAATAACTTTGTAAATCCCGTTATTACCATTTCTGCATATGTTAATAATCTAAGAGCAGCTAAGCCTATGTGGAATAAATTCTTAATTTTGACTAAGAATACTGATCACTTAGAGTCTAGAACAACTACCATTAATGACCCAAGAAGCCTCACTCTAAAAGATGTAACGGTTGCACTTGACGGTAACGATATATTTGAAAATGTCTCCTTTAATGTAGAAAAAGGAGATAAAGTTTTAATAGTTGCTCCATCAGGATGGGGAAAATCAACCCTTCTGAATACGTTATTAGGAAATGTAGCTATAAAAAATGGAGAATACTTGATAAACAATCAAAGCGTAACCCGAAATGTCGAGAATGTTCATAATTACTTTAGTTATATTAATCAAGAACCTAGACTGCTGGATGATACAGTGCTTTATAACATCACTTTAGGTAATCCAGTTTCAGATAATCAACTTAATGATGTTATAAAAAAGTCAGGTTTATCTGATCTAGTCAAGAATAAAGGATTAGATTTTAAAGTTGGAAAATCTGGTGAAAATTTATCTGGTGGGCAAAAACAGAGAATTGAAATTGCTAGGGCATTATATTTCAAGCGACCATTTTTACTAGCTGATGAAGCCACAGCTTCATTAGACCCGGATCTCTCTAAGAAAATCCATGATACTTTACTAAAAGATTATTCAGGCACAGTAATTGAAGTAGCTCATCATCTTAGCGATGAAGAAAGAAATATGTTTAACAAAGTGTATAGTTTTAAGTGATTTGTTTTGGATTAGAAGCATCTATTTTAAATATATGTAAGGCATATTGAAGGTCAGCCAAATATTTAAGAAATAGGTGCTTTTATTTTTGCCTTTGAAGCTTATAAAGGGTTCTTGAATAGAACTACTATTCCTAAATAAATGGAAACTAAATAACCAATAGATCCGTTATTCAGTCCGGAGCAACAAACCCGATTTGGGCTCAGTGGTGAAATTTCACTTAACGCTTTAGCGTTTAGTGAAAGGCCAAGCTTGGAAATGCCGCGCACTTTGCGGTAGTTTCAAGTTGTGCCCACCACGTTCCAGCCCAAAATCGAGTTTGTTGCGGAGGACGGCATACTTCACCACCCCCTCAAGAAAAGAATTAAACTATTCGAAAATTTTTGTTGACAGTTTTTGTAATCAATAGGTATAATAATATAGTTGTTTCAAGCAAGAAACATTTTGGAGGATTAGCTCAGCTGGGAGAGCATCTGCCTTACAAGCAGGAGGTCACAGGTTCGATCCCTGTATCCTCCATTAAGCATTATCGCTTAATGGTTTTTAGTTTTTTGCGGGTGTGGCGGAATTGGCAGACGCGCTAGATTTAGGTTCTAGTGTCCAGTGGACATGAAGGTTCAAGTCCTTTCACCCGTATTAAATTGGTCTTGCAAAAAGATTGATTTATGTGTATTATGTTAAATGTCGTTTGGCATAATGCCGACTTAGCTCAGTTGGCAGAGCATCTGTCTTGTAAACAGGGGGTCGGAGGTTCGAATCCTCTAGTCGGCATAGTCATAATGCGGAAGTAGTTCAGTGGTAGAACATCACCTTGCCATGGTGGGGGTCGCGGGTTCGAATCCCGTCTTCCGCTTAGAGAAAATGGTTTCGGGAAATAGCTCAGCTTGGTAGAGCG
Organism: Companilactobacillus suantsaicola; assembly: GCF_004745525.1. Classification (GTDB taxonomy): domain Bacteria; phylum Bacillota; class Bacilli; order Lactobacillales; family Lactobacillaceae; genus Companilactobacillus; species Companilactobacillus suantsaicola. The sequence continues at coordinate 36,727 of NZ_RKLY01000013.1, forward strand.
TCACGTTCGGGACGTGAAGGCCGCAAGTTCGAATCTTGTTTTCCCGATATCGAGACTAAGTATAAAAGGGTAATTAATTCTTAATGGATTGATTGCCTTTTTTCGTTTCTCTAAAAATATTTGGACGATAAACTAATATGAGTATATAAAGGAGTTGAATGTGTTAGGATTCTAATTGAAGTAGTTAATAATCTAGGTTAATTCTCTTTTAATAAGATGAATTAATTGCTTTTTTTTAAAACACATTTATACTTTCTAAACAGACACTTGAAAAGTAGAGGTAACATAATGGACAAAGTATTTACCGAAAGCGCCAAAAATGCACTAGTTTTAGCACAAGAACAAGCCAAGGCATTTCATCACAATGCTGTTGGTACAGAACACATTCTACTTGGACTAGTAATGGAAAATGATGGTATTGCCGGTATTACTTTGAGGGATCTAGCTGTAAGTGATCGAGATGTTGAGGAAGAAATTGAACATCTGACAGGTTATGGGGATGTCTCATCTAATACTGCTAAGGGAATCTATTTGCCTTATTCTCCTAAAGGACAGATGATTTTGAGCAATGCCCAGGAAAACTCAAATCTTTATAAGTCCAATCGTATCGGAACAGAACATATTTTATTAGCGATTTTAGACGATGCTGACAATTTGGCTAATCGAATTTTGGTCAATTTAGGCTTGAGTTTGTCTAAAACTAAATCACTTCTTTTAAGTAAAATGGGAATGTCAAACAAGGCTGCCCGTCGTGGCTTTGCTAATAATTTGAGTAAGCAAAAGAGTCAACAACAAACACAAGGAACACCAACTTTGGATTCATTGTCCCGTGACTTGACTAAACTTGCTGCGGCTAACCAAATTGACCCAGTTATTGGTCGTCAAAAAGAAGTTGAAAGAACGATTCAAATTTTGAGCCGTCGAACAAAGAACAATCCAGTTTTAGTTGGTGAACCAGGTGTAGGTAAAACTGCTATTGCTGAAGGTTTAGCAATTGCTATTGTTAAAAAAGAAGTTCCACTTGATATGCAAAATAAACGGATCATGATGCTTGATATGGGCTCACTTGTGGCTGGTACTAAGTATCGTGGTGAATTTGAAGACCGTTTGAAGAAAGTTATTAAAGAAATTTATGAAGATAAGCATGTGATTCTCTTCATTGATGAGTTACATACTTTAATTGGAGCCGGTGGTGCTGAGGGTGCTATTGATGCTTCCAATATATTGAAACCCGCATTAGCTCGTGGTGAGTTGCAATTGATCGGTGCAACTACATCGAATGAATACCAAAAGTATATTGAAAAAGATACTGCTTTGGAACGTCGTTTTGCTAAAGTTTATGTTGAAGAACCAAGTGCTGAAGATTCAGTTAAAATTTTGATGGGCTTGAGACCTAGATATGAACAACATCACGGCTTAAAAATTTCTGATGAGGCCGTTGAAGCAGCTGTACGTTTGTCAACACGTTACTTGACGAACCGTTTCTTGCCAGATAAGGCTATTGATCTAATGGATGAAGCTTCAGCTAAAGTTCGAATCCACAATGTTTCAAAGAATAATAAGTTAGAAGAATTGACTAACAAGTCTATGAAGTTGATGGATGACAAGAACAATGCCATCTTGGATCAAGATTTTGAAAAGGCTGCTAAGATCCGTGAAGAAGAACAAACACTTCAAGCTCAAATTGCTAAGTTAAAGGATAAGCAGACAAATCAAAAGAAAGCTGTCGTTTCTGCTAATGATATTGCTGAAATCATTGCGGAATGGACAGGAGTACCTGTTAAACAAATCACACGTAAGGAAAGTGAGAAGTTACTTAACCTTGAAAAAGAACTTCACAAGCGTGTTATTGGCCAAGATAATGCTATCAATGCTGTTTCTCGTGCTATTCGTCGAGCTAGAAGTGGTATGAAAGATCCTAACCGTCCAATTGGTTCATTTATGTTCTTAGGACCTACTGGTGTAGGTAAGACTGAGTTAGCTAAATCAATTGCGGAAGTTATGTTTGGTTCTGAAGATAATTTGATTCGTGTCGACATGTCAGAATATATGGAACAATACAGTACTTCTAAATTGATTGGTTCAGCACCTGGTTATGTTGGTTTTGACGATGGCGGTCAATTGACCGAAAAGGTTAGAAATGAGCCTTATTCAGTTGTCTTGCTAGATGAAGTTGAAAAAGCTCATCCAGATGTTTTCAATATCTTACTTCAAGTATTAGACGATGGTATTTTGACGGATGCTAAGGGTCGTAAAGTTGATTTTAGAAATACGATCATCATTATGACTTCTAATCTTGGTGCAAGATCACTTGAAGAAGACAAGTCAGTCGGCTTTGGAGCTAAAGACGTTCATGACGATTTCAAGGAAATGCAAGAACGTATCAATACTGAATTGAAACGCTTCTTCCGTCCTGAATTCTTGAACCGTGTCGATGAAACTATTGTCTTCAAGTCACTCAACAAAGAACAACTCAAAGAAATTGCTAAGATCATGAGTAACAATTTGAGAAAACGCCTTGCTGAGCGTGAAATTAAATTGGTCATCACGCCAACAGCTTATAATGATCTAGTTAAAGATGGTTATAATCCTGAATATGGTGCTCGTCCAATGAGAAGAACCATCCAACGTGAGATTGAAGATCCAGTCAGTGAGCAATTACTAATGGGTAATGTTAAAGCTGGTGATTCGATCAAAGTTGGTTCTAAAAAAGGGAAGTTAACTGTGACAGTTGACAATCCTGATAAAAAAGATACTTTAACTCATCAAAAATAATAGGCTTGACTATTGACATGAATAGTGCATAAGTGTATTATTTCTTTTGAGATTCATAGTTCAAATTGCAAATTGCGATCTATTGTCCGTGATTATGCGTAAATAAAAAAACAAAAATAGATTTTAGTTTCTATTTTTGGTTTTTTTTTGCCTAAAAATGGGTTTTTGAACCGTTTTCATGCAAATTGTAATCAAATTGTAATATTTCTGATTTGAATTTGGACTTGGACAAAATATATGTTGAGGTGAAAAATTTGACTTATCATAACGTTAATTATGGTGCACACCGTGTTCGTCGTAGTTATGCAAAGATCAAGGAAGTACTTCCACTGCCAAATTTGATTGACATCCAAACAAATTCTTATAAGTGGTTCTTAGATGAAGGACTTAAGGATATGTTTGACGACATTATGCCAATCGATGATTTTGCTGGTAACCTTTCTTTGGAATACGTCGGCTACAAGTTACTAGAACCAAAATATACTGTTGAAGAAGCAAGACAACATGACGCTAACTTCTCAGCACCATTGCATGTTACATTGAAATTGACTAATCATGAAACTGGCGAAATCAAGACACAAGATGTTTTCTTTGGTGATTTCCCAATCATGACAGATGAAGGAACTTTCATCATCAACGGTGCCGAACGTGTTATTGTTTCTCAATTAGTACGTTCACCTGGTATTTATTACAATCAAGATACAGATAAAAACGGTCGTGAAAATTACGGTACAACAGTTATTCCTAACCGTGGTGCCTGGTTGGAATTTGAAACAGATGCTAAGGGTCTAGGCTATGTAAGAATTGATAGAACTAGAAAGCTACCTATTTCTGAATTAGTTCGTGCTTTAGGTTTTGGTAGTGACTCTGAAATTCTAGATATCTTTGGTGAAAACGATACTTTGAACTTAACTCTTGAAAAAGATGTTCATAAAGATACTAATGATTCACGTGTCGAAGAAGCTTTGAAAGATATTTATGAAAGACTCCGTCCTGGTGAACCAAAGACAGCAGATAGTTCTCGTTCATTGCTATATGCTAGATTCTTTGACCCACGTAGATATGACTTAGCACCAGTTGGTCGTTACAAGATCAATAAGAAGTTAAATCTCAAGACTAGACTTTTGAACAAGACTTTGGCTGAAACACTTGCTGACCCTGATACAGGTGAAGTTGTTTTAGCTAAGGATACATTAATTGATCGCGATGCTATGAACAAGTTGGCTCCTTATCTTGAAAGAGATGACTTCAAGACTGTTACTTTGAATCCTTCAGAAGAAGGTGTCTTGACTGACCCAATTACTGTTCAAATTATTAAGATCTATTCAGAAGCTGACAACGAAAAGGTTGTTAATATCATTGGTAACGGTCATATTCCAGAAGAAAACCGTACTATTACACCAGCTGATATTTTGGCAGGTATTAACTACTTCTTGAACTTGAAGGAAAACATCGGTACTACAGATGATATTGATCACTTAGGTAACCGTCGTATTCGTTCAGTCGGTGAATTGCTACAAAACCAATTCCGTATTGGTTTGTCACGTATGGAACGTGTTGTACGTGAAAGAATGTCAATTCAAGATTCAGCTACTGTTACACCTCAACAATTGATCAATATTAGACCAGTTGTTGCTTCAATTAAGGAATTCTTTGGTTCATCACAATTGTCACAATTCATGGATCAAACTAATCCACTTGGAGAACTAGAACACAAGCGTCGTCTATCAGCCCTTGGACCTGGTGGTTTGACTCGTGATCGTGCCGGATATGAAGTTCGTGACGTTCACTATACCCACTATGGTCGTATGTGTCCTATTGAAACTCCTGAAGGTCCTAATATCGGACTTATTAATAACTTGGCTTCATACGCTATTATTAATAAATATGGTTTCATCGAAACACCATATCGTCGTGTTTCATGGGATACTCACAAAGTAACTGATAAGATCGATTACTTAACTGCTGACGAAGAAGATAACTATGTTGTTGCCCAAGCCAATACACCATTGAACGATGATGGTTCATTTGCTGACAACACAATCTTGGCTCGTCGTAAAGATGATAATATTGAAACAACTCCAGAAAAAGTCGACTACATGGACGTTTCTCCTAAGCAAGTAGTTTCTGTAGCTACTGCATGTATTCCTTTCTTGGAAAATGATGATTCAAACCGTGCCCTAATGGGTGCTAACATGCAACGTCAAGCTGTTCCATTGATCAATCCACATGCTCCACTTGTTGGTACTGGTATGGAATACATCGCTGCTCATGATTCCGGTGCTGCTTTGTTGGCCGATCACAGTGGTGTCGTTGAATATGTTGATGCTAAGAAAGTTACTATCAAACGTGACGAAGATGGCACAACAGATGATTACAAGGTAACTAAGTTCCGTCGTTCAAATAATGGTAAGAGTTATAACCAAAGACCTATCGTCCGCAAGGGTGAAGAGGTTAAGAAGGGTGACATTATCGCCGATGGTCCAGCAATGGAAAATGGTGAATTAGCTCTTGGTCAAAACCCACTTATCGCCTTTATGACATGGAACATGTATAACTATGAAGATGCGATTGTTCTTTCAGAAAAATTAGTTCGTGAAGATGCTTATACTTCAATTCATATTGAGGAATATGAATCAGAAGCACGTGATACTAAACTTGGACCTGAAGAAATCACACGTGAAATTCCTAACGTTGGTGAAGATTCATTGAAGGATCTTGACGAATTCGGAATCATCCGTGTTGGTGCAGAAGTTCGTGATGGCGACATCTTAGTTGGTAAAGTTACACCTAAGGGTGTTACAGAATTATCAGCCGAAGAACGACTATTGCACGCTATCTTTGGTGAAAAAGCTCGTGAAGTTCGTGATACATCACTTCGTGTACCTCATGGTGGTGGCGGTATTATCCAAGACGTTAAGGTCTTCACTCGTGAAGCCGGTGACGAACTTGATCCTGGTGTTAACATGCTAGTTCGTGTTTACATCGCTCAAAAGCGTAAGATTCAAGTTGGTGACAAGATGTCTGGTCGTCACGGTAACAAGGGTACTGTTTCAATCGTTGTACCTGAAGAAGATATGCCATATATGCCAGATGGTACTCCAGTAGATATTCTATTGAACCCAATGGGTGTTCCATCACGTATGAATATTGGACAAGTTCTTGATCTTCACTTAGGTATGGCTGCCAGAAAACTTGGCATCCACGTTACAACACCTGTTTTCGACGGTGTAAGTAATGATGAACTTTGGGACATTGTCCGTGAAGCTGATATGGATTCAGATGGTAAGTCAATCCTTTACGATGGACGTACTGGTGAACCATTCAAGAACCGTGTTGCTGTTGGTGTCATGTACTACTTGAAACTAGCTCACATGGTTGATGATAAACTTCATGCTCGTTCAATTGGACCATACTCACTAGTTACTCAACAACCACTTGGTGGTAAAGCACAATTTGGTGGTCAGAGATTTGGTGAAATGGAAGTTTGGGCCCTTGAAGCTTATGGTGCCGCTTATACATTGCAAGAAATCTTGACATACAAGTCTGATGATATTGTTGGACGTGTTAAGACTTATGAAGCTATTGTTAAGGGTGAAAGTATTCCTAAACCTGGTGTTCCTGAATCATTCCGTGTTCTGGTCAAAGAACTACAAGCTCTTGGATTGGACATGAAAGTTCTAGATGCACATAAGAAAGAAATCGAACTTAGAGATATGGATGACGACGAAGACACAGTTAGTGTTGACGCTCTATCTAAATTCGCTAAACAACAAGAACAAAAACGTGCTGAAGAAGAAGCTAAGAAGCTGGAAGCATCAAAGGATTCAACTGAAACTAGTACGAAATCAGAAAACTAGTTAAAACTTTAGGGAGGTTACCTTTTGATAGACGTTAATAAATTCGATAGTATGCAAATTGGTTTAGCTTCTCCTGATAAGATTCGTAGTTGGTCTTATGGGGAAGTTAAGAAACCAGAAACTATTAACTACCGTACTTTAAAACCAGAAAAAGATGGTCTATTCGATGAAAGAATCTTTGGACCAACTAAAGACTGGGAATGTGCCTGTGGTAAGTACAAACGTATCCGTTATAAGGGTATTGTTTGTGACCGCTGTGGTGTTGAAGTTACTCGTTCAAAAGTTCGCCGTGAACGTATGGCTCATATCGAACTAGCAGCTCCTGTATCACACATCTGGTACTTTAAAGGAATCCCATCACGTATGGGACTTGTCTTGGATATGAGTCCAAGAAACTTGGAAGAAGTAATCTACTTTGCATCATATGTAGTTATCGACCCAGGTGATACTGATCTAGAAAAGAAACAATTATTAACAGAAACAGAATACCGTAAGAAACGTGAAGAATTTGGTAACAAGTTCGTTGCTGAAATGGGTGCCGAAGGTATCCGTGATCTTCTAAGACAAGTTGATATGGATTCTGAAGTTAAAGAATTACGTGAGACATTGAAGTCCGCTCAAGGACAAAAACGTACACGTGCTATTAGACGTTTGGATATCCTTAGTGCTTTCCAAAAGTCTGGTAACAAACCTGAATGGATGGTAATGGAAGCAATTCCCGTAATCCCACCTGATCTTCGTCCAATGGTTCAACTAGAAGGTGGCCGTTTCGCTACTTCTGACTTGAACGATTTGTACCGTCGTGTTATTAACAGAAATAACCGTTTGAAGAGATTGTTGGATCTACATGCTCCTAATATCATCGTTCAAAACGAAAAGAGAATGCTCCAAGAAGCTGTTGATGCCTTGATCGATAATGGTCGTCGTGGCCGTCCTGTTACAGGACCTGGTAACCGTCCATTGAAGTCACTTTCACACATGCTTAAAGGTAAGCAAGGTCGTTTCCGTCAAAACTTACTTGGTAAACGTGTTGACTACTCAGGTCGTTCTGTTATCGATGTTGGACCAACACTTAAGTTTTACCAATGTGGTCTTCCACGTGAAATGGCATTGGAATTGTTCAAACCATTCGTAATGCACGAACTAGTTAAGAGAGAAATCGCTTCTAACGTCAAGAATGCTAGAAGAAAGATCGATCGCCAAGATGATGATATCTGGGATGTACTAGAAGACGTTATCAAAGAACGTCCAGTACTACTTAACCGTGCCCCTACACTTCATAGACTTGGTATCCAAGCCTTTGAACCTGTTTTGGTTGATGGTAAATCAATCCGTTTGCACCCACTTGCTTGTGAAGCTTACAATGCCGATTTTGATGGTGACCAAATGGCTATCCACGTGCCACTATCAGACGAAGCTCAAGCTGAAGCTCGTATGTTGATGCTTGCTGCTCACCATATTCTTGCTCCTAAAGATGGTAAGCCTATCGTTACTCCTTCACAGGATGTTGTTTTAGGTAACTACTATCTAACAATTGAAACAAGACATATGACTGGCGAAGGTAAGATCTTCATGGATGCTAATGAAGTTCAAACAGCTCTTCTAAATGGTGATGTTCATTACCATACAAGAATTGGTTTAGCTGTTTCTTCAATGCCTAACAAGCCATTCAAGGATGAACAAAGAGATAAGGTTATGATTACCAGTGTTGGTAAAGTGATCTTTAACGAAATTCTTCCTGCTGACTTCCCATACTTAAATGAACCTTCAGATGACAATTTGAAGAATGGTGTTCCTGACAAGTACTTCTTGGGTAAAGGTGAAGATATTCATCAACGTTTGGACGAAATGGATCTAGTAGACCCACTTAAGAGTGGTTACCTATCAGATATCATCGCTCAAATCTTCAAGATCTACCGTGTTCAAAGAACTTCATCACTTCTTGATGATATGAAGGAATTAGGTTACACAATCTGTACACTATCTGGTTTGACAGTTGGTGTTACTGATGTTCCTAACTTAACTCAAAAACCTGAAATTATTGACAAAGCCCACAAACAAGTCGCTTCTATTTCTAAGCAATTCCGTCGTGGACTTATCACCGATGATGAACGACATGATCGTGTTATCAGTGTTTGGAACGATACAAAGGACGAAATTCAACAATTGTTGATCGACTCATTTGATCCTACAAACCCTATCTCAATGATGTCCGATTCCGGTGCCCGTGGTAACATTTCAAACTTTACTCAGCTAGCTGGTATGCGTGGACTTATGGCTGCCCCTAACGGTGGTATGATGGAAATCCCTGTTATTTCTAACTTCCGTGAAGGACTATCTGTCATGGAAATGTTCATGTCAACCCACGGTGCTCGTAAAGGTATGACCGATACAGCCTTGAAGACTGCTAACTCTGGTTACTTGACACGTCGTTTGGTTGATGTTGCTCAAGATGTTATCGTTCGTGAAGAAGATTGTGGTACTGACCGTGGTCTTGTTGTAAGTGCCATTATGGAAGGTACAGATTTAATCGAACCATTGTATGATCGACTTGTTGGTCGTTATACTCAAAAGACAGTTAAAGATCCTAAGACAGGCGAAGTTATCGTACCTCGTGGTGTCATGATGGATGAAGCTTTGGCTCAAAAGGTTGTTGACGCAGGTGTCACACACGTAACAATTCGTTCTGCATTCACATGTGATACAAAACATGGTGTATGTAAGAAGTGTTACGGTAGAAACCTTGCTACTGGTGAAGAAGTTGAAATTGGTGAAGCAGTTGGTACTGTTGCTGCTCAATCAATCGGTGAACCAGGTACACAATTGACTATGAGAAACTTCCATACTGGTGGTGTTGCTGGTGGCGATGATATTACTCAAGGACTTCCTCGTGTTCAAGAAATTGTTGAAGCTAGAAATCCTAAAGGTCTTGCTGTCATTTCTGAAGTTGATGGTACAGTTACATCAATCGATGAGAATCCAGCAGAACATACTAAGGAAATCACTGTTGAGGGTGACATTGACTCTAGAAGTTATAGTGTTCCTTACACATCAAGTGTTGCAGTTGCCGAAGGTGACCATGTAAAACGTGGTGGTAAGTTGACACAAGGTTCAATCGATCCTAAGGAATTGATCAAAGTTACAAACGTCCTACATACAGAAAACTACTTGCTTGCTGAAGTTCAAAAAGTTTACCGTATGCAAGGTGTTGATATTTCTGATAAGCATTTCGAGGTTATGATCAGACAAATGCTCAGAAAGATCCGTATCCTTGATCCTGGTGATACAGATGTCTTACCTGGTCAATTGATGGATATTTCTCAATTTACTGACCATAACCGTGAGACATTGTTCAATGGTGGAATTCCTGCCACTGGACGTCCAGTTCTACTTGGTATCACAAAAGCCTCACTTGAAACTAACAGTTTCTTGTCAGCTGCTTCCTTCCAGGAAACAACTAGAGTTCTTACTGACGCTTCAATTCGTGGTAAGAATGATCCACTTCTTGGACTTAAGGAAAATGTTATTATTGGTAAACTTATCCCTGCCGGTACTGGTATGGCTAAGTACAACCATATGGAACCTAAGAAAGTCGGCCCAATGGCAGACAATTCGTTAAATGGTGCCTATACAATTTCTGATATAGAGGCCCAAATGAAGGCTGAAGAAGCTAAGAGTGAAAAATAATTAATATTTGTTAGAAAGACGACCATTTATGGTCGTCTTTTTTTTGTATAATAGAAGTATCGAGATTAATTTGGAGGTTAGAATTTTGCAAAAGCAAGAATTAGCTTATCAAGATACCAAATTTACTTTAGATACTTACTGGTTAGATCCAATTTCTGATTTTGATGAACCAGTTGAGCATCCGCTAGCAATTATTTGTCCTGGAGGTGCTTTTAAGTTTCATTCTGATCGTGAAGCACAACCGATTGCCATGAAATTTAACTCAGAAGGAATGCATGCTTTAGTTTTGCATTACCAATTAGCTGAAAATGGCAAAAATGTTTATCCTATAGCCTTACAAGAAATGGCAACAACTTTGAATTGGTTGAAGAGTCAACAAGAAACTCACAATATTGATTTGAGTAAAGTAGTTTTAATTGGTTTCTCTGCCGGTGGACACGTCGTTGCTGACTTTAATTCCATCATGTTAGATCCAGAACAAAGAAAGAATATCTTTGCTGACAAATTGGAAGTTGAACCAGCTGCAAATATCCTCGGTTATTCAGTAATCGATATGACTCTAGGTTGGCCTAAAGAAGAATCATGGTCTAAACAAGTAGCTCCTGATGAATCATATTGGCAAGCTCAAGCTCATTTAACTGAGCATGCTAAACCAACATTCATTTGGCAAACAGTTACTGATGACACCGTACCGGTCATGAATTCAATCGTTTATGCACAAAAGTTGAATGACTTGAAGATTCCATACGAAATGCACCTCTTTGGTTCGGGCGGCCACGGTTTGTCACTTTCAACTTATGTCACAAAGCATCCCAATGGTGGAGATTACAATATTTACGATTATAAGTGGTGGGAATTAGCAGTTAACTGGCTAAAGCTTCAAAGAATCCTACCTGAAATTTAATAAGAAATGAAGAGATCACGAAGACGAATCCTGTAGCGATACATAAATAAGGGATGAATCGAAATGATCTCTTTTTGTTTACCGCAAAATTGCCAATACAAAGCAGACACGCTAAGATCATTATTAATAGAAAAAGCTCTAAGTTAAAAACTAAAGCCAGGATTGAGATTATCTCCACATCACCCAAACCAATTAGGTGGTTCCGGCTTAATAACAAGAGTGACAGGTATACTAAAAGGCTGATCAATAAATGTTGACCAGAGAAGTGCCATATGATTGTTGGCAAAAAGCCCAAATAAAAAATCGGATAGACATAACCATAAAAAGCGTCACAAAAGCCTAAAAGAATTAACGTCAAAATCAAAGGTAAATAGGATAAATTGTTGAAATAATAACTGGAAAGAATCAACAGTCCACCACAAAATTCTTGAAGGGGATTTAAAAAATTAATTTGATTTTTGCAAGTTGAGCATTTACCATTATCTATGAAATAACCCAGTATTGGGATGATTTCATACCATCTTAAGATCCTGTGACAGTAATCGCACTGAGAACGCCTGGTGTTGATTTGTGGGTAATCTTGTGCGAAAACCTTTAGAAAGGAGATAATGCAAGCTCCGAAAATGAAGATTAGTAGTTGTAAAAGATATTCCATTATTTTCACCTCGTTTTAAATTACGAAGTATTTTGGGTTAACTTTTTAGCAATGTCACGTTGACATGGCTTTTTATAGATGGTATTCTAATAGACGTGCTTTTATTGGCAGCAATATTAGTTTGTTTATTTAAATATAAGCTCATAACGTACGCCACTAACGTGGTTTATTATTTTACAAAATTATGAACCACCTGGATGTGTGTACTTAAATTATTAGGAGGAACTTTGAATGCCAACAATTAACCAATTAGTTCGCAAAGGCCGTAAGTCACAAACTTCAAAGTCCGATGCACCTGCATTGAACTACGGCTACAATAGTATGAAGAAGGTTGCTACAAAGAACCCAGCTCCACAAAAACGTGGTGTTGCAACTCGTGTCGGAACAATGACACCTAAGAAGCCTAACTCAGCCCTACGTAAGTATGCCCGTGTTAGATTATCAAACCTTATTGAAGTAACAGCATATATCCCAGGAATTGGCCACAACTTGCAAGAGCATAGTGTTGTTCTTGTCCGTGGTGGACGTGTAAAGGATCTACCTGGTGTTCGTTATCACGTTGTTCGTGGTGCCTTAGATACAGCCGGTGTTGATGGACGTATGCAAAGTCGTTCAAAATATGGTGCTAAGAAGCCTAAGAAATAACAATAAATAATCATTCTTATTTAATGAAATAATGTAATAACGGAGGAATTTTTTATGCGTAAAGGTAGAGCTCCAAAACGTGATGTTTTGCCAGATCCAATGTACAACTCAAAGCTAGTAACTCGTTTGATTAACCACTTGATGTATGATGGTAAAAGAGGTACTGCTTCAACAATTTTATATCGTGCTTTCGATATTATTAAGGACAAGACAGGTAACGAACCATTGGACGTGTTTGAAGAAGCAATGAACAATGTTATGCCTGTACTTGAAGTTAAGGCTCGCCGTATCGGTGGTTCTAACTATCAAATTCCTATCGAAGTTCGTCCAGATCGTCGTACAACTCTAGGACTTCGTTGGATCACAAGTTATGCTCGTCTACGTGGTGAACATACTATGGACGAACGTCTAGCTAACGAAATCATGGATGCAGCTAACAATACTGGTGCTGCTGTTAAGAAACGTGAAGATACACATAAGATGGCCGATGCTAACCGTGCATTCGCTCACTATCGCTGGTAGGATCTAGTTTTAAAACTAGTTAATTTGAGAGGAGAAACAATTTTTCATGGCTAATAAACGTGAATTTCCACTAGAAGATACCCGTAATATTGGTATCATGGCCCACATCGATGCCGGTAAAACTACAACTACAGAACGTATCTTGTACTATACTGGTAAAATCCACAAAATTGGTGAAACACATGATGGTGCTTCACAAATGGACTGGATGGCTCAAGAACAAGAACGTGGTATTACTATCACATCAGCTGCTACAACTGCTGAATGGAAGAACAACCGTATCAATATCATTGATACTCCAGGACACGTTGACTTCACAATCGAAGTTGAACGTTCACTCCGTGTTCTAGATGGTGCTATTACAGTTCTTGATGCTCAATCAGGTGTTGAACCACAAACTGAAAATGTTTGGCGTCAAGCCTCAACATACGGTGTTCCAAGAATCGTCTTTGTTAACAAGATGGATAAAATCGGTGCTAACTTTGACTACTCTGTAGAAACATTGCATGAAAGACTAGATGCTAACGCACATGCTATCCAAATGCCTATTGGTGCCGAAGACCAATTCGAAGGTGTTATCGACTTGATTGAAATGAAAGCCGATCTATACGACGAAGACGAATTAGGTACAAAATGGGATACTGTCGATGTTCCTGAAGAATATCGTGCTGAAGCTGAAAAGAAACGTGCAGAATTGATCGAATCAGTTGCTGATGTTGATGATGATATCATGGACAAGTACCTTGAAGGTGAAGAAATCAGCAACGATGAAATCCGTGCTGCTATTCGTAAAGCTACAATCAACTTGAAGTTCTTCCCAGTTCTTGCAGGTTCTGCTTTCAAGAATAAGGGTGTTCAAATGTTGATGGATGCCGTTGTTGACTACTTACCATCACCACTTGACGTACGTCCTTATAAGGCTACAGATCCTAAGGATGAATCAGAAGTTGAACTTATGGCTGATGACAGCAAACCATTTGCTGGTCTTGCATTTAAGATTGCTACTGACCCATTCGTTGGACGTCTAACATACATTCGTGTATATAGAGGTTCACTAGAATCAGGTTCTTATGTCTTGAACTCAACTAAAGACAAGCGTGAACGTGTTGGTCGTTTGCTACAAATGCATTCTAACCACCGTAAGGAAATCCCTGAAGTATTCTCTGGTGATATCGCTGCTGTTATCGGTTTGAAGAACACTACAACAGGTGATTCTCTAACAGATCCAGATCATCCATTAATTCTTGAATCATTGGATATTCCAGATCCAGTTATCCAAGTATCTATCGAACCTAACTCAAAGGAAGATAGAGATAAGATGGATGTTGCTATCCAAAAACTTTCAGAAGAAGATCCTACTTTCCAAGCTGAAACAAATCCTGAAACTGGTGAAACATTGATCGCCGGAATGGGTGAATTGCACTTGGATATCATGGTTGACCGTATGAAACGTGAATTTAACGTTGCATGTAAGGTTGGTGAACCTCAAGTTGCTTACCGTGAAACATTTACACAACAAACAAGTGCTCAAGGTAAGTTCGTTCGTCAATCTGGTGGTAAAGGTCAATATGGTGACGTTTGGGTTGAATTTACACCTAACGAAGAAGGTAAAGGCTTTGAATTCGAAGATGCTATCGTCGGTGGTGTTGTTCCTCGTGAATACATCCCTTCAGTAGAACAAGGATTGAAAGAATCAATGGAAAACGGTGTTCTTGCTGGATACCCATTGATTGATGTTAAGGCTAAGTTGTATGATGGTTCATACCACGAAGTCGATTCATCTGAAGCTGCCTTCAAGATTGCTGCTTCATTGGCTCTACGTAATGCTGCTAAATCAGCTGGTGCTGTAATTCTTGAACCTATTATGAAGGTTGAAATTGTTACACCAGAAGATTACTTAGGTGACGTTATGGGACAAGTTACTGCTCGTCGTGGACGTGTTGAAGGTATGGAAGCACGTGGTAATGCACAACTTATCAATGCTTTCGTTCCACTTGCAGAAATGTTTGGTTACGCTACAACACTTCGTTCAGCAACACAAGGTCGTGGTACATTTACAATGACAATGGATCACTACGAAAAGGTTCCTAAGTCAATTCAAGCTGACATCATTAAGAAAAATGGTGGCAACCCAGAAGCTTAGTTAATAACAAAAATAAAACCGTAACAGTTAAATCTGTTACGGTTTTTTTGTGTTCTAAATTGTAAAATAATTCGAATTGGAATACTTGCGTCGATAAACAGCAATCAATAGTCCTAGTGCAATTACGATGAAAATTAAAGTTTCAACGACGGTAAAAATGTTTTGTAAGTTAGTTACCTTACCAGTCATGACCTCACCCGAAGTCGTAAAGGCTAAGGTATCGAGTAGAGTATGAAAAATCACAGGGATAAAAAACGTGTCAGTGTACAAATAAAGGCCACACATCAGTAATCCCATTCCAGTGGCAAAGATTACTTGGTTGATTGTATTAGGAAGATCTTGTCCAGCAGACAAATTACTTAAATGTAATAATCCGAAACACAAACTACTAATAAAACTAGCAAAGAAAATTTTCCAACGAAAGTTTTTAAAAGCAGCTAATAGGATTGTTAGAAACATGTATCTAAATAAAGTTTCTTCAGCAATTCCGGCTTCTAAACCACTCAATAAATACTCAATTCGAAATTTAGCATGGGAGAAATCAAAAGTATAAAGTGAACTCAAGAAATCTTTCCCGCCACTGAAGGCATTCCACATCGTAAACCAAAAACATAATAATAGTAGAAAAAGTAAAATTATATAATTGATGTGACGTGATGGGACCATGTGAGGGTAAGCGTAACCCCATTTTCTCATCAGCACTAAAGCTATGATCAAGAAGACAAGTGCTCCCATGAATCTAGTGTCACTCAATTTTGCTATCAGTGGATTGAAATCAAGAATGGTACTGTAGGTAACGATACTTAACGATCCCATGGCGATAAATTCAAAAGAGAAAATGCTTAGTAGTAATTGCACGAATTTATTTTCAAATGGCGTGAGGAAAACCACAGCATAGGGGATATACATGACCAAAATTGAAATCAAAAATAATATTAATGAGCTAGGTAAATTCCAGTCGTAGTATCTGGTACTAAAAGTTATTAAGTAGAAGTATGATTCTGCAATGATAAATACTTGTAAAAATAGCTGAAAGACAAAATTAAGTCGCTCAGAAATCTTTTGTGGTCTACTTTTGACCTTCAACGCTAAAAGATTTAAAAAAATCGGAATGAATAAGTAAAGATTCTTAGTCATAGCACTGAAGGTGAAAATAATCAGGGCATTTAAAACCACTTGCCCTCTGAAAATATAAAGATACATTTTATCTTTATTATTTGGTGAAAACCTGTTATTATAACTAAATCCGTAATCGTTCAAAAATCCACCTCCACTTTTATTAGAGTATAGTTTAAAATCTCTATTTTAGAAAGTAACTTTTATTTTGAAAAATACTCGATTTGGCTTGAAAATCCGGAGGTCATCGTGTAGTATTATAAGAGTGCTTATTTCTTGGAGAAGTATGTACTTAAATAGATATTTAAATATATCGACGGCTTAGAAGTGAGAGGTTGCGACACACCCGGCCGCTTTGCCACGGCAGGGCTGGCGGATATTTTCACGGAGCCGGTCATCTTGAAAGAGACAAAAAGGAGGTAACCCCATGGCAAGTCAAAAAATTCGCATTCGTTTAAAGGCTTATGAACATCGTATTCTAGATCAATCAGCTGACAAGATTGTGGAAACTGCAAAAAGAACTGGTGCTACAATTTCAGGACCAATTCCTTTGCCAACAGAGCGTTCACTATATACAGTGTTAGCTTCACCACACAAGCATAAGGATTCTAGAGAACAATTCGAAATGCGTACACATAAAAGACTTATCGACGTTGTTAACCCAACAAAGAAGACGGTTGATTCACTTATGAAGTTGGATCTACCATCAGGTGTTGACATTGAAATTAAATTATAATTATTACAAATAAATTATTGGAGGTGCAAACATGGCCAAAAAAGGAATTCTTGGTAAAAAAGTCGGAATGACTCAAATTTTTACTGACAATGGTGAATTAGTTCCCGTTACAGTTGTTGAAGCAACACCAAATGTTGTTATGCAACTTAAAACAGTTGAAAATGATGGTTATGAAGCCGTACAACTAGGTTTGGATGACTTACGTGAAGTATTGTCAAACAAACCTGCCAAGGGTCATGCACAAAAGGCAAATACAACTCCTAAACGTTACATTCGCGAATTCCGCGATGTTGAAATGGGAGACTACGAATTAGGTGCTGAAGTTACAGTAGATACATTTAATTCTGGTGATGTTGTCGACGTTACAGGAACAACTAAGGGACACGGAATGCAAGGTAACATCAAGAGATTCGGTCAAGCTAGAGGACCTGAAACTCACGGTTCTAGATATCACCGTGTTGCTGGTTCAATGGGTGCTATCATTAACCGAGTATTCAAAGGTAAGATGCTTCCAGGTCGTATGGGTAACAACCGTGTTACTACACAAAACCTAGAAATCGTTAAAGTTGATGCTGAACATAATGCAATTATGATCAAGGGTAATGTACCCGGAGCAAACAAATCATTAGTTAAAATCCAAACAGCTGTTAAAGCTAATCAAAAATAGGAAGGAGGAAATGAGTTATGACAAAAATCACAGCTTACAAAGATAACGGTGCTGAAAACGGTGCTGTAGATGTAAAAGACGAAGTTTTTGGTGTTGAACCAAACGACAGTGTTGTTACAGATGCAGTTATTATGCAACGTGCATCAATGAGACAAGGTACTCATGATGTTAAGAACCGTTCCGAAGTCCGTGGTGGTGGAAGAAAGCCATGGCGCCAAAAAGGTACTGGTCGTGCTCGTCAAGGTTCAATCAGATCACCTCAATGGGTAGGTGGTGGTGTCGTATTCGGCCCAACACCAAGATCTTATTCATATCACCTTCCAAAGAAGGTTAGCCGCTTGGCATTGAAGTCTGTTCTTTCACAAAAGGCTGCTGACAGTAACCTAATCGTTATTGACTCAATTTCATACGACAAACCAAGTACAAAAGCTTTCGCACAATTACTAAACAAAGTAGGTGTTGACAACAAAGCTCTTGTAGTTGTTGAAGATGGTAACGACAACGTTGCTTTATCAGCAAGAAACATTGATAAAGTTAAGGTTGTTGCTCCAGAAGGTGTTAACGTGCTTGACATTATTAACGCAAACAAGTTAGTTGTTACACAAGCAGCACTTTCTAAAATTGAGGAGGTGCTTGGATAATGAACGCAAGAGACGTAATTATTCGCCCCGTAATCACTGAAAGCTCAATGGATGCTATGAGCGATAAGAAATATACTTTCGACGTTGCTTTAGATGCTAACAAAGTTCTTGTTAGACAAGCTGTTGAAGAAGTTTTCGGTGTAAAAGTTAAACAAGTAAACATCATGAATGTTTCTGGTAAGAAGAAGCGCCAAGGTCGTTATGTTGGTTTTACAGCAAAACGTCGTAAGGCTATCGTTACTCTTACAGCAGATTCAGATGAAATTAAGATTTTCGAAGACGAGAAATAAATAAGGAGGTCAAATAATGGCGATTATCAAGTATAAACCAACCACAAACGGTCGTCGTAATATGACAGGTTCTGACTTTTCAGAAATTACTAAGACAACTCCTGAAAAGACACTTTTAGAATCACAAAGCCATACAGCTGGTCGTAACTCATACGGTCATATTACAGTTCGTCACCGTGGTGGTGGACACAAACAAAAATACCGTGTTATTGATTTCAAACGTATCAAAGACGGTGTTAAAGCTACAGTAAAATCTATTGAATATGATCCAAATCGTACAGCAAATATTGCATTGCTTCACTATTCTGACGGTGTTAAGTCATATATCTTAGCTCCTAAGGGCCTTGAAGTAGGGCAAATCGTTGAATCTGGTAAGGATGCAGATATCAAACCTGGTAACGCACTTGCACTTGCAGATATCCCTGTTGGTACAGTTCTACACAACGTTGAATTGAAACCTGGTAAGGGTGGTCAACTAGGCCGTTCTGCTGGTACATCTGTTCAATTATTAGGTAGAGATGGTAAATACTCACTATTACGTTTACCTTCTGGTGAAGTTCGTATGATTCTTTCAACTTGCCGTGCTACTGTTGGTTCAATTGGTAATGAACAACATGAACTTATTAAGATTGGTAAAGCTGGACGTAAGCGTTGGTTAGGTATGAGACCTACAGTTCGTGGTTCAGTTATGAACCCTAACGATCACCCACACGGTGGTGGTGAAGGTAAAGCTCCTATCGGTCATCCATCACCAATGTCACCATGGGGTAAGAAGACCTTGGGTAAGAAAACTCGTTCATCACATGCCAAATCTGAAAGACTTATCATTCGTCATAGAAAAGGTAAGTAAACTATTCATTAGAATAATATAAGGAGGACATAAGATGAGTCGTAGTTTAAAAAAAGGACCATTCGCTGATGCACACCTTCTAAAGAAGATCGATGCTCAAGCAGATTCTGATAAGAAGTCAGTTATCAAAACATGGTCAAGACGTTCAACAATTTTTCCTAGTTTCGTAGGATACACAATCGCAGTTCATGATGGTCGTAAGCACGTTCCAGTTTATATCCAAGAAGATATGGTTGGCCACAAGTTGGGCGAATTCGTTCCAACACGTACATTCCACGGTCATGCTACTGATGACAAGAAGACAGTTAAGAAATAAGAAGGGAGACTTAAATGATGGCAGAACAAGAAATTACATCTGCAACAGCTAGAGTTACTAACGTGCGTATTGCTCCTCGTAAGGCTCGCCTTGTTATTGATCTAATCAGAGGCAAGAATGCTGCTGAGGCACTTGCAATTTTGCAATTCACACCAAGAGCAGGCTCTCCAATTATTGCTAAAGCTCTTAAGTCAGCAATTGCAAACGCAGAACATAACTTTGATTTAGATGCACAAAACCTATTCGTTAGCGAAGCATTCGTCGACGAAGGACCAACTCTAAAACGTTTCCGTCCTAGAGCTAAGGGTTCAGCATCACCAATTAACAAGAGAACAAGTCACATTACAGTTGTAGTAAGTGAAAAAGAATAGTATTGGAGGTAACTTGAGTGGGTCAAAAGATTAATCCAGTCGGATTCCGTGTCGGTGTTATCCGTGACTGGGATGCCAAATGGTATGCAAACAATAAAGACTTTTCAACATTTTTACATGAAGACCTTAGAATTCGTAAGTACATTGAAGACAAACTTTCAAATGCTTCCGTATCAAGAATCGAAATTGAACGTACTGCAAAGAACGTTACAGTTTCAATTCATACCGCTAAACCAGGTATGGTTATCGGTAAAGGTGGTTCTGAAGTTGAAAAATTACGTAATGAACTAAATAATTTAACTAACAGAAACATTCACATCAACATCATCGAAATCAAGAAACCTGATTTAGATGCAAAATTGGTTGGTGAAAGCATTGCTCGTCAACTTGAAGCTCGTATTGCTTTCAGACGTGCACAACGTCAAGCAGTTCAACGTTCAAGACGTGCCGGTGCTAAAGGTATCAAGGTACAAATTTCTGGTCGTTTAAACGGTGCCGATATGGCTCGTCGTGAATGGCATACAGAAGGAACAGTTCCTTTGCACACATTGCGTGCAGATATCGATTATGCTTGGGTTGAAGCTAAGACAACTTATGGTAATTTGGGTGTTAAAACTTGGATCTACCGTGGTGAAATCTTACCTGCTAAACCACAACATAACGATCAACAATCTGAAGGGAAAGGAGAATAATCTATGCTAGTACCAAAACGTGTAAAACACCGTCGTGAATTCCGTGGAAAGATGCGCGGAGAAGCTAAAGGTGGAAAAACTGTTACATTTGGTGAATATGGTTTGAAAGCACTTGATTCAAGCTGGATCTCAAATAGACAAATTGAAGCAGCCCGTGTTGCTATGACTCGTTATATGAAGCGTGGTGGTAAGGTTTGGATTAAAATCTTCCCTCATAAATCATACACTGCTAAAGGTGTAGGTGTTCGTATGGGTAATGGTAAAGGTGCTCCAGCTGGATGGGTAGCTCCTGTTAAACGCGAAAAGATTTTGTTTGAAATCGGTGGCGTTTCAGAAGAAGTTGCTCGTGAAGCATTGAGACTTGCATCACACAAACTACCTGTAAGAACTAAGTTTGTAAAACGTGAGGAAGTAGGTGGCGCTGATGAAGGCTAGTGAAATCAAAGAGCTTACTGCTGCTCAATTACAAGACAAAGTTAAAGAATATAAAGAAGAACTATTCAACTTGCGTTTCCAACAAGCAACTGGTCAATTGGAAAATACTGCCCGTCTTAAGGCCGTAAGAAAGAACATCGCAAGATTAAGAACAGCTCAAAATCAAAAGAATAACGAAAAATAATAAACAGGAAGGGGATATCAAGTTGAGCGAAACACAAACTCGTAACCATCGTAAAGTATATCAAGGACGCGTCGTTTCAGATAAAATGGATAAGACAATCGTTGTTGTTGTTGAAACTTACAAAACACACCCAGTTTATGGCAAGCGTGTTAGATATTCTAAGAAATATTACGTTCAAGACGATAACAACGAAGCTAAAGTTAACGATATTGTACGTATCATGGAAACTCGACCTTTGTCAAAGACAAAGCGCTTCCGTTTATTAGAAATCGTCGAAAAAGCAGTCAATATTTAGACTATAACTGATGAGAGGAGGGCCAAAACATGATTCAACAAGAAAGTCGTCTAAAAGTTGCAGATAACTCTGGAGCCCGTGAGATTTTAACAATTAAAGTTCTTGGTGGTTCAAACCGTAAGACAGCTAACATCGGTGATGTTATCGTTGCTACAGTCAAACAAGCAACACCAGGTGGCGTTGTTAAAAAGGGTGATGTTGTCAAGGCAGTTATCGTAAGAACTGTATCAGGTGCTCACCGTGCAGATGGTTCTTACATCAGATTTGATGAGAATGCTGCAGTTATTATTAATGCTGATAAAACACCTAGAGGAACTCGTATCTTCGGACCTGTTGCTCGTGAACTACGTGATAACGATTTTATGAAGATCGTATCTCTAGCACCAGAAGTGCTATAAAAAGATCAATATAATTCAGGAGGTGCTGAATAGTGTTTGTAAAAACTGGAGACAATGTCAAAGTTATCGCTGGCGATGCCAAAGGCAAAACTGGTGTAGTTAAAAAGGCTATGCCTAGTGTCAACAAAGTTATCGTTGAAGGCGTAAATGTTGTTAAGAAACACTCTAAGCCAAGCAATGCTCAACCCCAAGGTGGAATTGTTGACGTTGAAAGACCTATTAGCGCAACTAACGTAAAAGTTGTAAGTAAAACAACTGATAAAAAAGAAGACAAATAAGAAAGGAGAAAACTAAATGGCTAACGCTTTAAAAGAAAAGTATGATAGTGAAATCACACCATCAATGATGAAGAAGTTCAACTACTCATCAATCATGGAAACACCTAAATTAGACAAGATCGTTCTAAACATGGGTGTTGGTGATGCCATCGCTAACTCAAAGAACCTTGATGAAGCTGTTGAAGAACTTGGCTTGATCTCAGGTCAAAAGCCACTAATCACAAAGGCTAAGAAATCAATCGCTGGTTTCAGACTTCGTGAAGGTATGTCAATCGGTGCTAAAGTTACACTACGTGGTGATCGTATGTATGACTTCCTTGACAAATTAATCAACATTGCTCTACCACGTGTTCGTGACTTCCGTGGTGTAAGTACTCGTTCATTTGATGGTCGTGGTAACTACACACTAGGTATTAAAGAACAATTGGTTTTCCCAGAAATTGACTACGATAAGGTTAACAAGATTCGTGGATTGGACATCGTTATTGTTACAACAGCAAATACTGATGAAGAATCACGTGAACTATTAACACAAATCGGTATGCCATTCACAAAATAAATTAGGAGGTAAATTCCTTGGCTAAGAAATCTCAAATAGTACGTAATCATAGACCTGCTAAGTTTTCATCACAAGCTTATACACGTTGCGAACGTTGTGGACGTCCACATTCAGTTTATCGCAAGTTCAAGCTTTGCCGACTTTGCCTTCGTCAATTGGCTCATGAAGGTCAAATCCCTGGTATGAAAAAAGCTAGCTGGTAAGATTTTAATATAATAAAGGAGGTAAATTAAATGGTCATGACAGATCCTATTGCGGATTACCTAACACGTATTCGTAACGCTAACATGGTTAAACATGAATCTCTAGAAGTGCCTGCTTCAAACATTAAGAAGAGCATGACAGAAATTCTAAAAAATGAAGGATTTATCAAGGATTACGAAGTTGTTGAAGACAACAAGCAAAACGTACTTCGTATTTTCTTAAAATATGGTAACGATCAACAACGCGTTATTTCTGGCTTGAAACGTATTTCAAGACCAGGTCTACGTAGTTATGTTGATTCAGATAACGTACCAAAGGTTCTTAATGGATTAGGTATCGCTATTCTTTCAACTTCAAAAGGTGTAATTACTGACAAACAAGCTCGCGCACAACACGTGGGTGGAGAAGTAATTGCTTACGTTTGGTAATACATTTAAATAAGTAAGGAGGTGCACGAATTTGAGTCGTATCGGATATAAAGTAATTGAAATTCCAGAAGGTGTTACAGTTACTCAAAATGGCGAAAATATTACTGTTAAAGGCCCTAAGGGTGAATTAACAAGAGAATTTAATTCTAAAATCAAGTTAAGTCTTGAAGGCAACGAAGCTAAGTTCACACGTGAAAACGACAATGACAAAGCTTTACATGGTACAATGCGTTCAAACCTTAACAATATGGTTATCGGTGTTACAAAAGGCTACGAAAAGAAGCTTGAACTAAGAGGTGTTGGTTACCGTGCACAAGTTAAAGGTAATACACTTACACTTACAGTAGGTTTCTCACATCCCGTAGTTATGGATGCACCAGAAGGTATCAAGATCGAATCACCTTCAAATACAGAAATTAATATTTCTGGTATCAGCAAGCAAAAGGTTGGTCAATTTGCAGCTGTTATCCGCGATGTACGTCCTCCAGAACCTTATAAGGGTAAAGGTATTCGTTATGTTGACGAATATGTACGTCGTAAAGAAGGTAAAACTGGTAAATAGTAAATAAATCTATGAGGTGAAAATTGTGATTACAAAACCAGACAAAAACAAAGCACGCCAAAAGCGTCAAAAACGCATTCGTGCAAAAATCTCTGGTACTGCTGAGCGCCCACGCTTAAACGTATTCCGTTCGAATAAAAACATTTACGCTCAAATTATTGATGACGTAAAGGGTGTAACGCTAGCAAGTGCCTCAACTCTTGATAAAGACATTAAAGACGGTTCAAAAGTTGAACAAGCTCAAGCTGTTGGTGCTTTGATTGCCCAAAGAGCTCAAGAAGCAAAAATCAGTGAAGTAGTATTTGATCGTGGCGGATACCTCTACCATGGTCGTGTACAAAGCCTAGCTGAAGCAGCTCGTGAAAATGGATTAAAATTCTAGAAGGAGGAAACCAAATTTATGACATATATCGATCCATCTCAATTAGAATTAGAAGATCGCGTTGTCTCAATCAACCGTGTTACTAAGGTTGTTAAAGGTGGACGCCGTCTACGTTTTGCTGCTATCGTTATCGTCGGTGACAAGAATGGTCACGTAGGTTTCGGTACTGGTAAAGCTCAAGAAGTTCCAGAAGCTATTCGTAAAGCTGTCGAAGATGCTAAGAAGAACCTTATCAACGTTCCTATGGTTGGTTCAACAATTCCTCATGAAGTTATCGGTACTTACGGTGCTGGTAGAATCATGTTGAAGCCTGCTGAAGAAGGTTCTGGTATTGCTGCTGGTGGTGCTGTTCGTGCCGTTATCGAATTAGCCGGTGTTGGTGATGTTACAAGTAAGTCACTTGGAAGAAATACACCAATCAACGTAATTCGTGCAACAATCGAAGGATTAAAACAACTTAAAACTGCTGAAAGCGTTGCTGACATGCGCGGTATCTCAGCTCAAGAATTGCTTAACTAGAAGAAAGGTGCGTAATAATGGCTAAACTTAAAATTACTCTAATTAGAAGTGCAGCTCACCGCCTTCCTGCTCAACGTAAGACAGTTAAAGAATTAGGACTCGCAAGAGTTTCAAGTTCTGTTGTTAAGCCGGATGATCCCGCAATTCGTGGTGCTGTACGTAAAATCGCTCATTTAGTAAGCGTTGAAGAAGTTAAAGATTAATAAAATATTCAAAGATTAGGAGGTGCAATAATGGAACTAAACGAACTTAAGCCAAGTGCAGGCTCAAGACATGCTAGAAAGCGTCTAGGTCGTGGTACTTCAAGTGGTACTGGTAAAACTGCTGGTCGTGGACAAAAAGGTCAATTAGCTAGATCAGGTGGTAAGACACGTATCGGTTTTGAAGGTGGACAAATGCCTTTATTCCGTCGTATGCCAAAACGTGGTTTCAATAACATCAACCGCAAGGAATATGCTATTGTTAACCTAAGTGATTTAAGCAAATTTAGCGATGGTGCTGAAGTTAATGTTGAAACATTGAAGGCAGCTGGAATCGTTAAAAAAGAATATAATGGTGTTAAGTTGCTTGCTAACGGTGAGGTTAGCGCTAAGTTGACTGTTAAAGTTGCCAAGGCATCTGAAGCAGCAACTAAAGCAATTGAAGCCGCTGGTGGCACTGTAGAGGTGATCTAATGCTTGGAACTATCAGAGATGCTCTAAAGGTAAAAGAAATTCGTAAGAAGATCCTCTTTACCTTGATGTTACTTGTTATATATCGTTTGGGATCACAAATTACAGTGCCCGGCGTTAATGCCGCAGCAATGGACAAAGTTGGTTCTACAGGGTTAGTTCCCCTATTGGATACTGTAACCGGTGGTGGTCTTTCAAACTACTCTATTTTCTCAATGGGTGTTTCACCATTCATCACGGCCCAAATTGTTGTTCAACTTTTACAAATGGACATTGTTCCTAAATTTGTTGAGTGGAGTAAACAAGGTGAAGTTGGTCGTAGAAAGTTAAATCAAGTAACGAGATATTTGACGATTGTTTTAGGTTTTGTTCAGTCAATCGGTATTACAGCCGGTTTTAACACTTTAAGTGGTTTAGGATTGGTTAAATCTCCTAACGTGAGAGCTTTTGTTACCATTGGTATTATCTTAACTGGTGGTACCATGCTTCTAACTTGGATTGGTGAACAAATCACCGATAAAGGTTTGGGTAATGGTGTTTCTGTAATTATCTTCGCTGGTATTATTGCTAGATTCCCAAGTGGAATAAAGGAAATTTACCGTGATTATATTACAAACTCTAGTTCTGCTGATCTTGCTAAGAATATTGGATTCTTGGTTGCTCTAGTAGTAATCATTTTGATCGTTGTGCAATTTGTTACATATGTACAACAAGCAAATAGAAGAATTCCTATTCAATACACAAGACGTGCAGCAGGTAGTGGTAGTGAAAGTTTTCTACCATTGAAGGTTAACGTTGCTGGTGTTATTCCTGTTATCTTCGCTAGTTCATTTATTGTTACGCCACAAACAATTTTGATGGCGTTCCAAGCAAATCATAGTGGAGATCAATGGTATCAAGTATTAACCGAAATATTCAGTATGCAGACTACTACAGGTTCTCTTCTCTATACATTGTTGATTGTATTATTTACTTTCTTCTATGCATTTGTTCAAGTAAATCCTGAAAAGCTTGCAGAAAACCTACAAAAACAAGGGGCTTATATCCCTGGGATTTGGCCTGGTAATGAAACAATCAAGTTCATGTCAGGTGTACTGATGAAATTATCAACTGTTGGATCTGTATTCCTTGGTTTGGTTTCATTACTTCCATTGTTAGCTGCTAACTTGTTCAATCTACCTCAATCCATCGGATTAGGTGGTACGAGTTTATTGATCATCGTTGGTGTTGCTTTGGAAATGGATCGTCAATTACGTGGTCTTTTGATGAAGCGTGAATACGTTGGATTTATTAGATAATTGGAGATGTGACAATGAATATTGTATTGATGGGATTACCTGGTGCTGGTAAAGGTACTCAAGCTGAAAAGATTGTTGAAGATTTTAAAGTTGTTCATATTTCAACAGGTGACATGTTCAGAGCTGCTATGGCTAATAAGACAGAAATTGGCCTAAAGGCTAAAGGGTTCATCGATAAAGGTGAACTTGTTCCTGACGATGTTACTGAAGGAATCGTTCAAGATCGTCTATCTGAAGAAGACGTTCAAAAAGACGGATATATGTTAGATGGATTTCCGAGAACTCTTGAACAGGCTAACGCTTTACAGACAATTGCAAAGAATGTAAACAAACCTATAGATGCTGTCATCTATATTGATGTTAAGCCTGAAACATTAGTTGATCGCTTATCTGGAAGATATATTTGTTCTAAGTGCGGAGCAACTTATCATAAGATTTACAATCCTACTAAGGTTGAAGGAACATGCGACGTCTGTGGCGGCCATGACTTCTATCAACGTGAGGACGATAAACCAGAAACTGTTAAGAATAGATTAAAAGTTAATATTGAAATGAATACACCATTAATTGATTTTTATGACAAGTTGAACTTGTTGTACAAGATCAATGGTGAACAAGAAATAGATGAAGTTTATAACGAAGTTAAGAAAGTTTTACAAAATCTGTAAGACTTTTTGCTTTGAATGTTTACATATATGGAAAATTATTGTATAATTCGCCAGTATATGCATAATAATTTCATCCCGTATGGAGGTTAATATCTTTGGCAAAAGAAGATGTCATTGAAGTAGAAGGTACAATTTCAGAAACATTGCCTAATGCAATGTTTAAGGTAAAGCTTGAAAACGGAGCTACAATTTTAGCTCATGTGTCAGGTAAAATCCGTATGCACTACATTAGAATTTTACCCGGTGACAAGGTTACCGTGGAATTATCCCCTTATGATTTAACCAAGGGAAGAATTACATATAGATATAGATAATAAGTTTTTTAATGGAATGGAGGTTCCACAATATGAAAGTAAGACCATCCGTTAAACCTATGTGCGAACACTGTAAAGTAATTAAGAGACGCGGTCGCGTCATGGTTATTTGCTCTGCAGATCCAAAGCACAAACAAAGACAAGGATAATTTAATAGGAGGTGCATTGATTAATGGCTCGTATAGCAGGTGTAGATTTGCCTCGTGATAAGAGAATTGTTATCGCCCTAACATACATTTTTGGTATTGGCGAAACAACAGCTCAAAAGGTATTGAAGAATGCCGAAGTATCAGAGGATATTCGTACAAGAGACTTAACTCCTGATCAAGAAGAAAAAATTCGTGCAGAAGTTGATAAGATTCGTGTCGAAGGTGACTTACGTCGTGAAGTAAGTATGAACATCAAGAGACTACAAGAAATTGGCTCATATCGTGGTATGAGACACCGTCGTGGTTTGCCAGTTCGTGGACAAAACACAAAGAATAATGCAAGAACTCGTAAGGGCAAGAAGACTGCCATTGCAGGTAAGAAGAAGTAATAAGAATAAGATAGGAGGTTAATCATGGCACAAACTAAAGGTCGTAAGCGCCGTACTAAGAAGCATATTGAATCTGGTGTTGCACATATCCACTCCACATTCAACAATACACTTGTTATGATCACTGATGTTAACGGTAATGCCGTTTCATGGTCATCTGCTGGTGCATTAGGATTCAAGGGTAGTCGTAAATCAACACCATTTGCTGCACAAATGGCTGGTGAAGCTGCTGCTAAAGAATCAATGGAACATGGTATGAAGACAGTTGAAGTAGCTGTTAAGGGTCCTGGCTCCGGTCGTGAAGCTGCAATCCGTTCATTACAAGCAACTGGTTTGGAAATCACTGCTATTCGTGATGTTACACCAGTTCCTCACAATGGTTCTCGTCCTCCAAAGCGTCGTCGTGTATAGAATGGTTGCATACCCATATGAACTAAGCTACACACATTTCGTTTTGAAAGGGGAACTAACCGAATGATCGAATTTGAAAAGCCAACCATTACTTCTGTTGAAGAAAGTAAAGATTACGGCAAGTATATTATCGAACCGCTTGAAAGAGGTTATGGTACAACTTTAGGTAATTCATTACGTAGAGTTTTATTAGCATCATTACCCGGAACAGCGGTATCTGATATTCAAATAGATGGTGTATTGCATGAGTTTTCAGCTGTTGATGGCGTAATTGAAGACGTTACACAAATCGTGTTAAACGTTAAGAAATTAAAATTAAAATCCTATGCGGATGATAGTTTGAAAGCTGAAATCGACGTTGTCGGTCCAGCCACAGTTACTGCTGAAGACATTAAAGCTGATGATGATTTAGAAATCCTCGATCCAGAACAATTTATTTGTACTGTTGCAGAGGGTGGACACTTCCACATGCAAATGACAGTTATTAATGGTCGTGGATATACTCCTGCAGAACAAAATAAGACGGACGAAACACCTATTGGTGTTCTTCCAGTTGACTCAATTTTTACACCCGTAGAAAAAGTTAACTATCAAGTTGAAAACACTCGTGTGGGTAAGAGAAACGACTTCGACAAATTAACAATCGATATCTGGACAAATGGTTCAATTGGACCACGCGAAGCTATTAGTTTGTCAGCTAAGATTTTAACAGAACATCTTACAAGTTTTGTTAACCTTACTGAAGAAGCTAAGAGTGCTGACATGATGATCGAAAAAGAGGAAACTCAAAAAGAGAAGAAACTTGAAATGACTATTGAAGAACTTGACTTGTCAGTTCGTTCATATAATTGTTTGAAGCGTGCCGGTATCAATACTGTGCAAGAGCTTACTGAAAAATCCGAAGCAGATATGATGCGTGTTCGTAACCTTGGACGCAAGTCACTCGTTGAGGTTAAAGAAAAGCTTGCTGATCTTGGATTATCATTGAAGCAAGAAGACTAATTATATCAAATTCAAACAGGAGGTATAGACATGGGCTACCGTAAATTAGGACGTAACAGTTCACAAAGAAAAGCAATGTTGCGCGATTTAACTACTGATTTAATCATTAATGAACACATTGTAACAACTGAAACTCGTGCTAAAGAGATCAGTCGTACAACAGAAAAGATGATAACCTTAGGTAAACGCGGAGATTTACATGCTCGTCGTCAAGCTGCTGCTTATGTTAGAAACGAAGTTGCTAACATTTCAGAAGAAGATGATGCAGTTGTTGTTCAATCAGCTCTTCAAAAATTATTCAGTGACATCGCACCTCGTTACAAAGAACGTAATGGTGGATACACACGTATTTTGAAGACTGCTCCACGTCGTGGAGACGCAGCACCAATGGTTATTATTGAATTAGTTTAATAATAATTGTTTATTAATCATTAAAAAATCAGTCATTCTGATAAATTAGTGAGTGTTAAGATGATGGTTGTTTCAACCAAGTCTATCTCTGAGATCTCTTTAACAGGGGACACTAATTTATCGAATGATTTTTTTTTACGCTTTTTTTGTTTTTTTACGTATTGATTTTAGTTATTATATATGTAACACGTTTTGAGGAGATAAGCCTTGGAAAATATTATTTCAATCAAAAACTTAAATTACACTTATCCAGAAGCTAAGACCCAGGCTATTAAAGATGTCTCATTAGATATTAAGAAGAATCAATGGGTTTCAATCGTTGGTAAAAATGGTAGTGGGAAATCAACTTTGACTAAATTGGTCGATGGTTTAATCGAAGCTGATTCCGGTAGTATCGAAATTGATGGACAAGCCTTGTCTGAGGAAAGTATTTGGGATATTCGTTCCAAAATTGGAATTATCTTCCAAAATCCTGATCATCAATTTGTTGGAGCAACCGTAGAAGATGACGTTGCTTTTGGGCTTGAAAATCAAGGCATGCCTAAAGAACAAATGGTCAAAGAAGTTGATCACGCACTAGAGTTAGTTAAAATGGCTGATTTTAAGAATCGTGATCCTCAATCATTGTCAGGTGGGCAAAAACAACGTGTGGCAATTGCCGGAGTTTTAGCAACTAGGCCACAAATAATTATTATGGATGAATCAACTAGTATGTTAGATCCTGAAGGACGACAAACTGTTTTGGACTTGGTTCAAGATTTACGAGCCAAACAAGACTTAACAATTCTTTCAATCACCCATGATATTTCTGAGACTGAGTTGTCACAGAGAATTGTGGTTTTGAACGCTGGCCGGATTGTTGAAGATAGTGATCCAGCTACCATTTATAATTTAGGCGCTGATCTGACTCATTTTGGGCTTGAGGAGCCATTTTCAAGTGAATTAATGTCGCAATTGCGGGGTTCGTTAGAATTGCCCACAGGCTATTTAAATGAAGAGGAGCTAATGGATAAATTATGGAAATTACGTTCGAAAAAGTAACACATTCATATGATGTTAATAGTCCAGTAGCAAATCTTGGCTTGGACGATGTTTCTTTGAAAATCCAGGATAAGAAGTTTACTGCTATTGTCGGTCAAACTGGTAGTGGTAAGTCGACCTTAGTTCGGCACATCAATGCTTTGCTAAAACCAACTTCGGGGACGATCACTGTTGGTAAGCGAGTAATTACTCCTGAAACTAATAACAAGAATTTAAAACCACTGCGTAAGGATGTCGGCATGGTGTTCCAATTTCCTGAAAGCCAGTTGTTTGAAGAGACTGTGGAAAAAGATATTATGTTTGGCCCGATGAATTTTGGTGCAACTCAAGAAGAAGCTAAAGCGGCCGCTGAAGAGATGATCAAATTAGTCGGAATGGATACAGATTATTTGCAGAAGTCACCATTTGATTTGTCAGGTGGACAAATGCGTCGAGTAGCGATTGCTGGAGTTTTAGCAAGTCGTCCCGAGACCATTATCCTCGATGAACCGACAGCAGGTTTGGATCCAGTGGGGCGTCGTGAGATCATGGATTTGTTTAAAGGCTTGAATGAGGATGGCAGGACAATTATCTTGATTACGCACAATATGGATGACGTGGCCGATTACGCAGATGAGATGGCAGTTATGAACCACGGTAAACTAGTCGGCAGTGGTAAACCATTCGACGTGTTCAATAATCAAACTTTGTTGGATAACGATTGGTTGACACTACCTAAGAGTGCTCAGTTTGCTCAAGATTTGGCCAAAAAGGGATTTGCTTTCTCCAAGTTACCAATAACTGTCACGCAATTGGCAAGTGAGATTAAACAACAAGTGAGGTAGTTATGAATAAACTAATTATGGGACGATATTTGCCCGGAGACTCTTTGATTTATCATCTGGATCCTCGTGGTAAATTCTTATTAACATTCTATTTTGTTGGAATCGTATTTCTGGCAAATAATGTGGCTTCATATGCGTTTCTCATGGCTTTTGTATTGTTTGCGGTCTACTTATCGAAAATTAATTTAGGCTTCTTTATCAAAGGTCTCAAGCCGATTATTTGGCTAATTTTATTCACCGTTTTATTGCAGCTGTTTTTTACACCAAGTGATCATCCACTTTGGCATTGGGGGATTTTAACGTTATCCAAAGAAGGAATGGTCATTGCCTCGTACATCTTCATTCGTTTTATTTTGATTATTTTTATTTCAACTTTGTTAACCTTGACCACGACACCAATCGAGATTTCCGACTCAATCGAGAGCATTTTAAAGCCCTTGAAGAAGGTCAATTTTCCAGTTACGCAAGTAGCTTTAATGTTGTCGATTGCTTTAAGGTTTGTGCCACTGTTAGTTGATGAAACGACCAAAATCATGGATGCCCAAAGAGCACGTGGGGTTGACTTTGGTGAAGGTGGCTTGATCAAGCGTATCAAGTCATTCGTACCGATTTTGATTCCTCTGTTTGTCAGCAGTTTTTCAATTGCCTATGACTTAGCCATTGCCATGGAATCGCGTGGTTACAAAGATGGTGAAGGCAGAAGTAAATATCGAGTTTTGAATTGGGAAAAGCGCGATAATATGACAGTCATATTTATGGCTGCAGTAACGATTATTTTATTATTGATTCGGAGTTATTGATTTATGACGACAAGATACAAATTAACGATTGCTTATGATGGAACGAAGTTTCACGGCTTTCAAAAACAAAAGGACCTGCGGACTGTTGAAGGGGTTTTGGAAAAAGCCATTACTAAAATCGCCGCTACTGGTGAAGAAATTAAAGTTTTTGCTTCAGGAAGAACAGATGCTGGTGTTCACGCTTTAGGACAAGTGGTCCATTTTGATTACCCTAGAGAACTCGACCCTGAAAGTATGTTGCGGGCGATTAATACTTTGATGCCGCTAGATGTTTTGGTGAAAAAGTCTGAAATCGTCGATTCAGACTTTCACGCTCGTTTTAACGTTAAGAAAAAAACTTACATGTATCGAGTGGACCTAGGTCACTATACAGATCCATTCAAACGGTTTTACACAGGCCATTATCCATATCCAATTGATGTGGAAAAAATAAAAATTGCGTTGCAGGATGTTGTGGGAGAACACGATTTTACTAGCTTTGCGGCGGCTGGTGGCGTGATCGATTACAAAGTTAGAACTATCTATTCAGCAACAGTTGAGTATAATAAAGAGAACAATGAATTAGTTTTTGAGTTTACAGGAAATGGCTTCCTATATAATATGGTTCGAATTCTCGTTGCTACCTTGCTAGAGATTGGTAATGGTCGTCGTGATGTTCATGATTTTTTGCGATTATATGAGGTTAAGGATCGTCAACAAGCTAGAGGGACTGCACAAGCCAGCGGCTTATATTTGAAACAGGTTTTTTATTAAATAATCTGTGGATAATTATTGACTTGGAAGAAGTTTCCAAGTATTATTGTAACTGGTATTGTTTGCCCCACGATAAGCCCCGGAAACTTATTGAGTTGTCAAACAGACGTAGAAACTGGAGGAAATTATGCGTACAACACCATTAGCAAAAGCAAGTGAAGTTGAACGTAAATGGTATGTAATTGACGGTGAAGATGTTGTCTTAGGTAGACTTTCATCTGTTGTTGCTTCTATTTTAAGAGGTAAGAACAAACCAACTTACACACCTAACGTTGATACTGGTGACAATGTTATTGTCATCAATGCAGATAAAGTTAGATTAACAGGTAAGAAAGCCAAGAATAAGATTTACTATTCTCATTCAGATCACCCAGGTGGGTTGAAGAGTATTAGTGCCGGCGAAAAACAAGCTACAAAGCCTGAAAGATTCGTTGAAGATTCTATTCGCGGCATGTTGCCTAAGAACACTCTTGGTCGTCAAGAAATTAAGAAGTTGCATGTTTATGCAGGTTCAGAACATGGCCATCAAGCACAAAATCCAGAAATGTTGGATATCAACAAACTAATTTAAGGAGGAAAAGAATTTGGCACAAGTATCATACGCCGGAACAGGTCGTCGCAAGGATTCAGTTGCTCGTGTACGCCTAGTACCCGGAAACGGAAAGATTACTATCAACAAACGTGATGTCAAAGATTACATTCCTTTTGACAATTTGATTGCTGATATGAAACAACCTCTAGATGTTACTGAAACAGCAGACAGCTATGACGTTATCGCTAACGTTAATGGTGGAGGCTTCTCAGGACAAGCTGGAGCAATTAGACATGGTATTGCTAGAGCTTTACTTGATGTTGATCCTGATTTCAGACCATCACTTAAGTCAGCCGGCTTCTTAACACGTGACCCTCGTATGAAGGAACGTAAGAAGCCAGGTCTTAAGAAAGCTCGTAAAGCTTCACAATTCTCAAAACGTTAATATTATTATTTCCAGTTTTGGATTCCAAAAACATCTCTCAAATCGAGGGATGTTTTTTTGTTTGTTTTGTTTTGTGGTGGATGATGCCGTCTTCCGCAACAGTTCTGGGAAACGCTGGAACGCCCTGGGCACGACTTGGAGCCTTTTCAAACCCGGAAAAGTCTTCAAGCTCGGCCTTATTCTAAGCAATAAATTGCTAAGAATAATTTCAGGGCTGAGCATTTCCCAGAACTGTTGCTCCAGACTAGATTTCAAAATTTTGCAGTGTTTTCTGTGAAATATGAAGTGGATACAGTTCTTTTCAGAAAGTGTTGAGAATTGTCGTGAAGTTAGGATTTTCTGTAAGTTTATTTTCAATTTTGAATTTAAACATGTTTGATAGTTATTTCTATTTTGAATAGATGAGTAGAATAACAATTATTAAAATACTAAACGTTACTGAGAATAGAACTAGTATTCCTAAAAGGTGTGAAAGCAAATAAAACATAGAATTGTTATTTAGTCTGGAGCACAAGCCCTGTGATGGCTCAGCTGCCAAATTATCCTTAGTGCTTTAGCACTTAGGATAAGGCCAATCTTTGAGATTTTTCCGAACTTGAAAAAGCTCAAAGTTGTGCCGGCCGCGTTCTGCGATAATCCTTATATGGTTGACATTTCAAAATAGTATAAAAATGTTAACCCAGTAA
>NZ_RKLY01000014.1 GCF_004745525.1 Companilactobacillus suantsaicola
CCTCACCAACGAAGAATTTTGGGGTGAGGTCGCTTAAAAAGTTATATTATTTGAGCCAAGAAAATGTCAACTTGACAAGGACGAGTGCATTCCAGTCCATCACAGGTTTTGTGCGGAAGGCGGCAGCTAACCTCCACTCAACATTAAGAAGAACTTCTATTATCACTTTGTGAAACCGTTTACAAACTAACTTCAAAACGTTAAAATTTAAGTAGAGTTAGATTGGAGGAGTAATTATATGGATGTAACAAGAAACTTAGTGAATAATGATTTTAAGGATATTTTGTTGAATCGTCACTCATATAGAAAGTTTAAGAGTGATGTTAAGATCAGTCGTGAAGAAATTTCTGAGATGTTGGAAGAAGCAATCACATCACCATCAGCTTGTAACTTGCAGTCATGGCATTTCGTTGTTTGTGATGACGAAAAGGGTAAAGAAAAAGCCCGTTCAATCATGATGCCATTTAACTACCCACAAACGGACAGCTGCTCAGCTTTGATTTTTGTGTTGGGTGACACACAATCACATTTGAAGTACCGTGACGTTTGGAACAAAGCTTGTGAAGATGGCAGAATTACTGAACAAGAACGTGACAAGATTTTCAATACATTTTTGCCATTGTATGAAAAAGCTGATCGGACATTCTTGGAAAAAGATGCCACGATTGACGCCAGTATGGCCGCAATGCAATTGATGCTAGTGGCCAGAGCTCACGGTTATGAAGCTAACGCTATGTCAGGATATTACTTCGATAAAGTAGTGCCCGCATTGGGATTAGATGCAGACAGATATATTCCAATCACATCAATTGCTATTGGAAAACCAGATGGAGAATTTACAAAGTCGGTTCGTTATGACGTTGGGGATGTAAGTACATTTCTATAGAGCGTGGAATAGGCCCGCTTAGATTCCGAGCATTTGCCTAAGAACTGGAATTGCCCGCCGCACTTGCGGGTAATTTCAGTTCTGTAGCAAAGCACAGGGATCTGGCCTGTGGAACGCGTTTTGGCTATATCGCATAGAACCATGGTTATTTAAAAGCAGAAACAAAAAAGAGAAATCCCTCAAAAAAAAGGATTTCTCTTTTTTAAACTTTTCTCCGTTCTTTAAAGAAGTAGATCACCGTCATAACGACTAAGAATACAACTCCAACTAACAACGACAAAGTAGTTTCTGGATTCAAGAACATGAAAATTAAAATGACAACTAAAGCCAAAATTGCTAGGTAATTACTGATTGGGAATAGTGGCATTTTGAATGGATGATCTTTCATCTTTTCTTTATTAATTTTTCTAAATCTTAATTCACTGAACAAGATGACAAACCAAGGTACCATACCGGGTAAGACACTGGAACTATAGACGATAACGAAAATGTTACTGGAGGTATGGAAGAAAATTGGTAGAGCGTAATTCAAAATTAAACCGATCAAGATACCGATGGAAATGGCTAAAACAGGGATGTACGGAACGTTATGGCGTGACAGTTTAACGAATGATTTCGGTAAATGATTTTCTAAACCGAGGGTGTAAAGCATTCGACTGGAACTGAAAATTCCTGAGTTACAACCTGACATGGCAGCCGTTAACATTACGAAATTGATGATTTCTGCTGCGAAGGTAATTCCAACTTTGGCAAACGTTTCGACGAATGGTGAACCCATAACGCCTAACTTGTTCCAAGGGTAGATTGCAACGATGACAAAGATAGCACCGATATAAAAAATCAAGATTCGACCGACGATTGAACGAATGGCTCTGACGATATTTTCTTGAGGATTTTCCGCTTCACCGGCAGTGATTCCGATAACTTCGATTCCTTGATAGGAAGCAACGACGATCGACAAGGCGAAGATGAATCCTTTCAGACCACCTGTGAAGAAACCGCCATTAGTCCAAAGATTACTGATACCAACCGGATGACCGTGATTTCCGATGCCAAAGACGATCACGAAGAATCCTAAAATAATCATCATAATGATAGTTAAAACTTTGATCAACGCAAACCAGAATTCCAATTCACCATATGCTTTGACAGATGAGAGGTTAGCCAGGCATAATGTTATAACTACCACAACTCCGGCAATCCATTTAGGCATCGTTGGGAACCAAAACTCGAGATATGTTCCGACAGCAATGACTTCACTGATCCCTACTACTAAGTATTGGAAAACATTGCTCCAAGCAGTTAAGAAACCAACTACCGGATGTAAATATTCGGTGGCGTATTTGGCAAAAGAACCAGTTGAAGGATCAACGTATAACATTTCGCCTAGAGCTCTCATTACCATATAAAGAATTAAACCTGCTAATCCATAAGCAAGTAAAACTGATGGCCCAGTCCATTTGATTGTGGAAGCAGAACCCATGAACAGACCAACACCAATTGTTCCCCCCAGAGCAATCATTTGCATTTGTCGTGATGACAAACTGCGGCTCAAATTATCTTTAGCCATGTTAACCTCAATTCTTTTGTTCATGATTTGTGAACAACTGTTTTTGTAGCATGGGATATATCATACCGCAGTCTTGGAAAAATGTCATGGTTTTTTTCATTTTGTAATGAAAATGCTCAAATGTGGATGGAATGAATATTATACGAACAATTTGATTGAAATTTAACACATAATTTATGAAAATTTGTTTCAATATAAATATCATAATATGTATTTACAAATAATGATATAAATTAGATAATAAATAGTATCAGTAAAGGAACGTTTTGCATTCAAATAAGTGCGGAAAAGGTTCAAAAGTTACTATAAATTTCCGTACAGAATATTTCTTGGATTCAGAATATAGGAAAAAATTATGGATATTAATATTTTTATTGAACGAAGGAAATCGTTGAAAATATCCCAAGTGAAATTATGCAAGGGTATCTGCACACAATCAACGCTCAGTAAGTTTGAGAACAACGGTCGAATCCCTTCTCTTGCAATATTAAGCAAGCTATGTGAACGTTTAGGTTTGTCAGTTGATGACTTGTATCGCAATTCAATTGAATCAACGACCCATATGAAAATGGTTTTAGATAGAGTTGAAAGTGAATTGATGATGGAAAGCTATTCGCAAGTATCTCAAAGTCTGACTGAAATCAAAATCGATGAAATCAATAACGATGCCTTGAAAATGCAATATTATTATCAAAAAGGACTCTATCTTGCATTGACTAAAGGTAAGCCAGAAGATGTCTTCTTTGATTTTGCCCAAATCTTGGACGATCTAGATGAACGTCATCAAAGTATTTTTAGTTATTTGTCATATATCGGGTTGGGGAAACTGTATCAAAATTTGAAGAGAGATACTCAAGCGAAGTTCTTCTTCGGTAAAGTTGAGGATTATATCGACGTTCATAAAGATGAAACCTTCCAAAAAAGTGGCGTGAACGTTTACTTGAGAATCCTGACACTAGTTTTCTACACGGCCGAATTCTTAATTAAACAACACGAATTCAAAAAGAGTCGAGATTTGATCAAACGCGGAATCAAGTTGTGTTCTGAGCAACATATCACGTATTATTTACCACGGTTAAAATTGTTGGCAGCGGAAATCGCTATCTATGAAGAGGAGTCGTATGAAACAATCGACAATCTTTTGAGTGAAGCACTAGCTTTTGCCAAAATTAATCAGAATGAGAAAGTAGAGTTACGAGTTAACGCGTTGCGTGAAAAATACAATCGTGAAAACCAATAAAAAAAGTCTAGTCAATCGACTAGGCTTTTTTAGTAGCTCTATTTAAAATGAAGATTCCAATTAAATCTAATAAAATCAATCCTAAAATAGTGTAAAGCCAAGTTGCTGGTGAACCAGTTTGTGGCAAGGTATCGTGACTATTTTGATGAGGTACGTTGGTCTGATTAGTTGATGTGTCAGGTACTCGTGGCAAAAGTGGATTGTGATTCTCATTTGTGGACGGAGTACTTGGAATCTCTGGGTCTGGATCTGGATCAGGAAGCAAAGGATTGTCAGGTACTACTGGTGTCTCAGGCGTTACAGGAGTAGTAGGAGTTTCTGGGTTCTTTGGCTCCTCTGGAGTCGTAGGAACACTTGGTTCTGTTGGAATAGTGGGTGTTTCTGGATCTATTGGTGTTTCGGGTTCTTTTGGTTCGTTAGGATCTTTTGGCTCCCCAGGATTTGGATCAGGATCTGGTTTTGGCGCTGGTTCAGCAGGAGTTACCTTTGGTGAGTGGGTATTTACTATTTGAACATTATTATCGTCAATTAAATCGATATTGGTTAAATAATCGGGAACTTGATCTTCAGAAACTGAATATTTCTTATCAGCGGCCAAATCTTTCCAAGTATATTCCCAATTGTTTTTAGCATTTAAGACGACCTTAGCAGAAGCTTTTCCATCTACTAATAAATGAACAGTTACTTCATTAGGGCGAAGTCCATCTTTATTATCCTGGTCGTTCCAAACTTTCTTGACGGTAAATGATTTAGTTGTTGGTGGAACAACTGTTGAAGGCTTTTTGGTATTCGTAATTATCGCATGTTGATTATCCGTGACATCGACATTGGCAGTGTAACCAGAGACAGCTTGTTCAGTGACTGAGTATTTACTATCTTTACTTAAATCATTCCAAGTGTAAGTCCAGTTATTATCGGAATTTAATGTTACCGGGTCACCATAGGCCTTGCCATTAGCAGTTAGTTGAACGCTAACAGATTTAGGACGGCTAGCATTTGTATCACCGCTCCATTTCTTTGTAACGGTAAAACTAGTTTTTTTAGGAACCGGTGTAACTTTGTGAGTATTCGTTATAACGGCCGCATTGTCACTGGCTTTAATGCTTGTCGAATAGCCATCTACTTTAGTTTCAGCGACATGATAGTCAGCTTTAGTTAATTTTTTCCAAGTATAAGTCCAATTATTTTTTGTATTCAAAGTAGCCGTATCGACAACTTTGTCATTACTGTCGAGCAATTGCACATTGACTGATTCGGGACGGATCTTATCACTATTATTGTTGTCATCCCAAACTTTGGAAACTTTGTAATCGGTAGTTTCAACAGGTGGTGTCACGCTTTTATAAGTGTTGGTAATAGTGTAATTGTAGATTGGATGATCTTTTGCATTATTAGTAACTTCCCCATTACTTGTGACAGAACTATTGTAATTTTCGGGAACATTAGCTTCTTTAACTGAATAAACAACTCGCGTGCCATTAGCTGAAAATCGCTTTAGATTAGTAAAACTAAATTGCCAGTTCTTACTTTGATCAGTGGTTGTTGATTGGACTTTTTCGTCATTAGCATAAAGATCGATCTGAATACTATTAGGACGGTCTGTTTCGGTGCCACCGACCCACTTCTTAGTCCCCGTTACGCTAGCAGTATTTTCCGAAGTGTTGGCACTACCAGAAGCATTGTTATCAGGTGAAGTGATAGGAATGGTAGCTAAGGTTTGATTGTTACCATTCAAAATACCAGTGTTGGAATAATTGAATGAAACGCCGTTATCAGTTTGTTCGGTTTCATATTCAATAAAGTAAGCACTACTAATGTTACCAAAGTTAACGTTAAATCCAGAATCTGAGGTGTCCGTTATAACGCTGAAATCTAATTCAGAACCTAAATCATAGTTATAACTATTAGGACGATATTTAACGTTGTAAACATGAATTGAGTCAGGTACTAATTTCTGATTAGCTCCGACGATGTCTTTATAAACGGCATTGTTGATTGCATTTGGAGTCGAATTGCCTTCGTAATTGACTCGAACTTGCCAAAGAATTTTATTCGAACCAGTTTCTTCATAAGATCCCCATTTATAAAGTACTTCATTTTTGGCTGGACCAGTACCAGTATCGACATTGATGGTTGTTCCAGTATTAGGATCAGAAGTAGAACCATTGGACGTCCAAACAATAGGGACGTCTTTTTGAGTAGTAATGAAATTCTTATCCCAGCCAGTGGTTAATTGAAAACTACCCGAAATATTGCCAACATTGTCAGCCGCTTGCGCATCAGCGGTGAAAGTTAAACGAATCTTTTTATCGCTACGAGTTGCCGCAAGGTTAGCAATGACGGTCTCAGTTTTTGAATCCTTAATTAGAACCCCAGAAATATCGTTGTTCAAAACTAAAGCTTCAGGAATTTTGACTGTCATCGTATCGCCAGCTTTAATACCTTTACCTTGTGGAATGGCAAAGTTCCAAGTGGCTTGCAAACTATCATTGATATTACTAGAAGTGACCGGTTCTTCACCAGTAGTTAAGTTTTTCAAACTAGCACTAGTAATAAATTGATCGCCATAATCAGTGCTGTTATCAGCCGCCATGACAGTAGTAATTGAACTGTTCATGAAAACTGACAGGATTATGACTAATAAACTAAATATGTTCTTTCCCTTTTTAAACATATTATTAATCTCCCTCAATTGAACTTTATGTAGATTATAATACTACTTTCATTATTATTTTTATGACTGGGTTTGATATTTCTGTAGATAACGAACAAAAAAATGAAAGTTCATATATTAACAATGAATCATAAAGATCATTTGTATGAACTATTTACGAGCTTTATAAGTTTGTTTCTATCATAAAGTGAACATAAAAATCATAAAAAGGCATTAAATAATCATAAAGCACGATTGAAAACGGATTCATATGAATATATCATAAAAAGTGTAAAGAGATAGTTTTAAATTTATTGGAGGCAATTAAAATGGCAAAAGCTACAAATATCAATGAAGTATCAAAAGAAAGTTGGATTTTAAATACATTCCCAGAATGGGGAACATGGTTAAATGAAGAAATTGAGAACAAGAAAGTGAAACCAAATACTTTTTCAATGTGGTGGTTAGGTTGTACAGGAATTTGGCTAAAGACAGCTGAAGATACAAACATTTTAGTTGATATGTGGTGTGGAACTGGTAAACAAACACATGGTAACGGAATGATGCGTAAAGGACATCAAATGCAAAGAATGAGCGGTGTTCAAAAGATGCAACCAAATCTAAGAAACCAACCATTCGTTATCGATCCTTTTGAAGTTAAAAATGTGGATGCATTATTTGTAAGTCATATTCACTCAGATCACTTGGATATTAATACAGCTGCAGCAGTAAATAAGAACTGTCCAGATGCTAAATTCTATGGTCCTGAACAAGTTGTTAAAATTTGGCAAGGCTGGGGCGTTCCCGCTGAAAAGACAGTTGTTGTAAAACCTGGTGACGAAGTAACTATTGGAAAGACAAAGGTTAAGGTACTAGAAGGATTTGATAGAACTGCTTTGGTAACTGAAGATGATCCTGATGTAAAACTCAAGGGTAAGATGCCACAAGATATGAACAAGATTGCTGTTAACTACTTATTTGAAACAACGGGTGGAAATCTTTACCACGCAGCAGATTCACATTATTCTAATATGTTTGCAAAACATGGTAATGAAAATCATATTGATGTTGCATTGGGTGCATACGGTGAAAATCCAAGAGGTATTACCGATAAATTAACATCATCAGATATTTTAAGAATGGCTGAATCATTGAAGACAAAAGTTGTTATCCCTGTACATTATGATATTTGGACGAACTTCATGACAGATCCTAAAGAAATTGAAAATCTATGGAAATTCAGAAAAGATCGTTTGCAATACAAATTCAAACCATTCATTTGGCAAGTAGGTGGCGAGTTCACATATCCAGATGACAAAGACAGAATGGAATACAACTATGATCGTGGATTCTCAGATACATTCTCAATTGATAACGACACACCATTCCCATCATTCCTATAAAAAAAGAAACGTGGTGCATAAATAATGATGTTACAAGATATGTTGGCAAAGGATTTAGTAGAAATTACTGATCGTAAGCCAAAAGATTGGCAAGAGGCATTAAAAATAGCTGCCGAAAAATTAGTTGAACATGGATACATAAAAGAAGCTTACATAGATGAAATTATTAAAAATGTTGAAGATAATGGTCCATACATTGTAATAGTACCTGGTGTAGCAATGCCACATGCTAATGCAAAAAGTGACAATGTTGTTGGTACGGCTATTGGCTTTACAAAATTTAATGATTCTGTAGACTTCGGGCCAGATTCACATGCAAAATTATTCTTCACGTTAGCTGCTCGTGATCCGGATGAGCATTTAAAAAATATCGGTGAACTATCAGACATGTTAATGACTGATGGATTAATTGAAAAATTAATGGATGTAAAAAACATTGATGATCTGAAAGAAATAATTGGATCTGACTAAAAAAGGTAGGCGAATATAGGGTGGATAACTTTTTAGACATACTTATGAAAATTTGGGATTACTTTGCTACAAATATTTTGACCCAACCAGCTTATATGATCGGTTTTATCGTATTGTTAGGATACATTCTTGAAAAGAAGCCGATTTATGAGTCAATTGCAGGGTTTATGAAAGCCGTCATTGGTTACATGATATTGATGGTTGGTTCTAGTGGATTGGTAAATAGTTTTAGACCAATTTTAACTGGATTAAAAA
The DNA here is from genome assembly GCF_004745525.1 of Companilactobacillus suantsaicola. Classification (GTDB taxonomy): domain Bacteria; phylum Bacillota; class Bacilli; order Lactobacillales; family Lactobacillaceae; genus Companilactobacillus; species Companilactobacillus suantsaicola. Next base: position 8,479 of record NZ_RKLY01000014.1, read on the forward strand.
CTAGATTTCATTTAACCGCAACCGTTATTGATCCATACTTTGGACAAAATGCTGTTACAGACGGTGTTGTTAAAACATTTGGTAGAAGTTTCGGTGATGTAATGTTACTACTCTTATTCGCCTTTGTTTTTAACATTTTATTGGTTAGATTTCAAAAATATACTAAGTTACGTTCAGTATTTACAACTGGTAACGTTCAAGTTCAACAGGCTGCCACAGCATTCTGGATTCTGTTATTCTGTTTCCCAGAAATGGGCAGAATGCCAGTTTTACTAGTCATGGGTGTCATTTTAGGACTATATTGGGCAGTTGGTTCAAATATGACCATTAGATATACACAAGATTTAACTGATGGTGGTGGTTTTGCCATTGCTCACCAACAAATGTTTGGTATTGCTTTAGTATCATGGTTGGCTGATAAGATGAAAAAACATGATGAAAAGCATTCTAAAGAAGCTAAAAAACTTGAAGATATTGAATTACCTGGATTCTTGAAGATTTTCAATGAAAATATGGTTGCTACTGGTATCTTAATGTTATTCTTCTTCGGAATAATTATGTTGGTATTAGGTCGTCCATACTTTAATGAAGTATATGTAACAAGTAAAGGCGCTTCAGGATTAGCTCCAAATGGAAGTTTCTTCTTCTATATTTTGACTACATCTCTAGGATTTGCTGTTAACTTGGCAATCTTGCAATTAGGTGTACGTACCTTCGTTGGAGAATTAACAGAAAGCTTCAGTGGTATTTCTGATAAATTACTACCTGGTTCAGTACCTGGTATCGATGTCGCTGCTACATTCGCATTTGGTGAAGCAAATGCTGTTACAATTGGTTTCTTATTCGGTGCTTTAGGTCAATTCTTGATGATTGGTGCATTGATTTTGTTCCACTCACCAACAATTATTATCGCTGGATTTATTCCATTGTTCTTCGATAACGCTGCCTTTGGTGTATATGCCAACAAACGTGCAGGTGCTAAAGCAGCAATGATTTTGCCACTATTGAGTGGTATGATTCAAGTTCTTGGTGCCGCATTTATTGCAAGTTGGATTGGTTTAGCCAAATATGGTGGTTACCTCGGAATGTTTGACTGGGATACATTATGGCCACTATTTACAGTAATCATGAAGTATCTAGGATTTGCAGGTATCGCAGTAGTAATTATTATTTTGGTTGTTATTCCTCAACTCGAATACAGAAAAGATCCAGAAAATTACTTCTTAATGGTAAATGATTACGATAAGTATAAAGAAAACTTTAGCAAAAAATAATTAATTTATTTTGGAGGCAAATTATGAAAGTTTTAGTATCATGTGCAAATGGATCAGGAACAAGTTTAATGATGATGAGAAGTGTTAAAAAGGCATTTCAAAGATTAGATATTCCTATTACGAATATTGAACATACAAGTATCGCAGAAGGAACAAGTACAGCAAAACAATACGACGTTGTATTTACACCAATGAACTTCGTTAACATGTTCGACGATGCAAAGACTAAGGGTGTAACAGTTGTCGGAGTAAAGAATGTTTTGAGTGATAAAGAAATTGAACAACGTGTAAAAGATGAAACAGATTTCGTAAAATAAGGGAGATTTTTCACAATGAAACCAAATTTACAAGTAGCTTTAGATAATAATACTTTGGAAAGTGCTTTAGAAGATGTTAGAGAAGTTGGAAATATTGTTGATATTGTCGAAGCAGGAACAATTCTAATTCTTCAAGAAGGAACTAAGGCTGTTAAATCATTAAAAGCTTTATTCCCAGATAAGACTGTAATTGCAGATACTAAATGTGCAGATGCTGGTGGCACAGTAGCCAAGAATATGGCAGACGCTGGTGCTGATTGGATGACATGTATTTGTTCCGCAACAATTCCAACAATGGAAGCAGCAAACAAAGAGATTGATGAAATCCAAGTTGAGTTGTATGGTAATTGGACTAAGGAAGATGCCCAAAAGTGGTTAGATGCAGGTATTTCCCAAGCAATTTATCATCAAAGTAGAGATGCATTGCTATCAGGTGAAACTTGGGGCGAAAAGGACTTAAATAAAGTTAAGATGCTTGTAGATATGGGCTTTAGAGTTTCAGTTACTGGTGGATTAAACGTAGACACACTTAAATTGTTCAAAGGAGTAGACGTATATACATTTATTGCTGGTAGAGCTATTACAAAAGCTGATGATCCAGCAAAGGCAGCAACTGATCTCCAAAACGAAATCAAACGCATTTGGACATAATAAAAAAACGTTTTGAGGATGATCATTATGAAAAATTCACTTTCCAATGTACAGGAGCGAAGAAGCGAGTTATTAGAAATTGTAAATAAACATCAATCTGTATCTGTGGAAAAACTAGCAGAGATGCTAAAGGTTTCAGAGATAACTATTAGAAGAGATTTGAGAATTTTATCGGAAATGGGTGTAGTTGATTGGCGCAATGGGGTTGCTACATCAATAGATGGTAAAGCACTGTCTTCTGGATCAATTGACGTAAAAGCTGGAAGTAGAGTGGATCAAATTAAAATGAAAATAGCTGCTGCAGTACCTAGTTTTATCAAAGAGTCCAGTACAATATTTGTCAATTCAAGTACTTTGTGTTGGATGGCTATAAATCAATTGGCATCAAAGAGATTGACGATTATTACGAATAATGCACATGCTACTGAATCTGTACATCATCCTCAGACAATTATTATTTTAACTGGTGGAGAAATCAGATATCCGAAAGAATCATTAGTAGGTGGAGTCGCTATTGAATTACTGTCAAGTATGCAGTCTGATTATACGATTATTGGAATTGATGGTATTAGTGTTAATGGCGGTCTAACAACACAAAATTTATATGAATCACAAGTAAATGCAACGATGGTAAAACGAACTAAAAAGAAAGTTATTTGTTTGGCTGATTATCGAAAGATTGGAGTTACAAGTAATTATCATGTAGCGGATATTGATGATATCGATATTCTGATTACAGATAGTTTTGCTAATGAGAAGGTCATTAGATCTTTTCGCCGACGCGGTATTGAAGTGGTTCAAATACAACTAGGTCATTAGGAGATGTAAATATGAACTCACTTGGGATATACGAGAAAGCGCTACCAAAAAATCTAAATTGGCACGATAGATTAAACTTAGTTAAAGAATTAGGTTTCAATTTCTTAGAGTTTTCGGTAGATGAAAGTGATGAGAGATTGGAGAGGCTTAACTGGAGTAAAGAACAACGTGCTGAAGTTAGGAATGCAATATGGGATACAGGAGTACGCATCCATACCATAATGCTAAGTGGGCATCGAAGATTTCCATTAGGTTCATATGATAAAGAGACAAGAGAACATTCAATTGAAATGTTATACAAGGCCGTTGATTTAGCTGTTGATTTAGGTGTGAGAAATATCCAAATGGCAGGTTACGATGTCTATTATGATAAAAAGAGCATGACATCTAGGGAATACTTTATGGAAGGTTTGGCTAAGTGTGTCGCATACGCTGCTAGCCACGAGGTCATGTTAGATATAGAAACCATGGATGATCCGTTCCTCAATTCAATTGAAAAAGTGGATCATATAAAAAATGAAATTCATAGTCCTTGGCTACAAGCTTATCCAGATTTAGGGAATATAACTGCTTGGCCTGAAAATGATGTAGGTTCAGACTTGGAAGATAATATTGATTCTATAGCGGCAATCCATCTTAAAGATACTTTACCTGTAACAAAAGATTTTTCCGGAAAATTTAAGGATGTTCCATTTGGCGAGGGAACAGTGGATTTCAAGGGATGTTTATCTGAATTGAAGAGACTAAATTATGATGGAGCCTATACGATTGAAATGTGGAGTGAAAACTCTGATGATCCTATCGTACAAGTGAAAAAAGCAAAGAAATTCTTCGATGATATTTTTGCCGAAATTGGAATAGAACAGGAGGCGATTTGATGCTTGAATCTTTAAAAGAAGAAGTTTATGAAGCAAATATGAAATTACCCAAATTAAATTTAGTTACATTTACATGGGGCAATGTATCAGGTATTGATAGAGAAAAAGGATTGTTTGTCATTAAGCCATCCGGTGTAGAGTATGATAAATTGACTCCTGACGATATGGTGGTTGTAAATCTAAAAGGTGAAGTTGTTGAAGGAAAGCTAAATCCTTCAAGCGATACTCCAACGCATACGGTCTTATATAATAAGTTTCCAGATATTGGTGGAATCGTTCATACACATTCACCATGGGCAGTATCTTTTGCCGAAGCTGGTATAGATATTCCAGCTTTAGGAACAACACATGCAGACACATTTTATGGACAAGTTCCGGTTTCAGATGCTTTAACAGAAGAAGAAATTAAAGAAGCATATGAAAAAAACACTGGAGATGTTATCGTTCGAACATTTAAAGAACGTGGAATCGATCCAGAAGCCGTACCAGGAGTGTTAGTAAGACAACATGGCCCATTTACTTGGGGAGCTACGCCTGATAAAGCTGTATACAATGCAAAGGTGTTGGAAGTCGTTGCAGAAATGGCATATCATGCACTTCAATTAACTCGTGATAATATTGAAGTACCACAATATTTATTAGATAAACATTATTATAGAAAACATGGTAAGAATGCTTACTATGGACAAAAAAATTAATAAAAAAAAATCAGAGCGAAAGACTCTGATTTTTTTTATCCAGTTTGATCTTCTTAATTTTTTATGAATAACAATAATAAGAATGAAGATTATATTATAAAAGTTGGTCACGTTAAGTAATTATTTGATAAGAAGAATTTTAGCTGATTTCGTATTTCATACGTCTAGGAACTTATTTATATTCATTATTTTACTTTGAGTGACATAAAGATTGATTACTTAGGATTTCTAAATAGTATCCAAAAAAGTGTAAACGTTTTGATAAGTTTGTTGAATAAGTCTTGAAACGTATGTTTGTTTTAATTAAAATTTGAGTTGATAAGTATAATAAGAATAGTATGACAAATAATGGAGGGATTATTTTGAAAAAGAGTACATCATTATTGCTTAGTGGAATTTTAGTTTCAGGTATGGTCTTGGGCACAGTTGTCACACCAGCAACAATCGTTAACGCTGCACCAGCAACTACTCAAGCTAGTGAAGAAGTTGCCAATTCTGTAACTTATATGTTAAACGGCAGTAAATATTCAGTTCGCCAACTTAATGGTAAAGCAGGTGAGAGAATTACCTTAGCTCCTGAAGGATACGCTGTGAAAGATACTAGTTTGACAGTCTTCAGCGATGATTTACAAGGAAGTTTGGAAGTTGAAATTACTCCATTAACTACTGTTAAAGTTAATTACGTTGATCAAAATAACAAATTAGTTTCTTCAGAAAGTGTCGACGGTGGTGTTGGCAATGAAGTTGAATTAACTAATTTACCTGCCGGATGCAGTTGGAACAATGATGCCGACAAGACAATCACCATCGAACAGGGAAAAGAATATAACGTTCCCGTAACGAAGAAAGTTTCTAACACAATCATCTTCAAGACATCTGACGAAAACGAAGTTGGTAGAACACAAATCTTTGGTGATAAAGCTGGAGATTCAGTTACATTAGAAGATGACCAACTTCCAGAAGGATACACTGTAGCAGATAAAGATTTAACATTACAAAATGAAGGCAATACACAATTTGTTACCGTTAAGAAGAATTTGGATGGAATTATGCCAATCAAGGGCGTTGTCAGAGTAAACGTTGAAATGGCACACTTGTATGACAAAGACGGCAAAGTTTTGAGCCGCTCATTAGTTAACAAGTCAAGATGGCAAACAAATAACAAGATGGTCTTGAATGGCGTAACATACTATCAAGTATCAACAACCGAATGGTTGAAAGCTTCTGATATCATCGTTGAAAACGAAAAAGGTTCAGAAGATGCCAACACTGATATAGATACCAACAAGGATGCAACCAAAGCAGATCGTAGCGTCGTAGAAACAAAGAACAGCGGACTTGCACATCTATACGATGATAATGGGGAATTGATTGCCAGTCGTTCATTGTCACCAAGTACAAGATGGGCTACAGATTTGATGAAGACGACTAACGGAGTAAAAATGTATCGTGTAGCAACTCATGAATGGTTAAAGGTTTCAGAAATTAAGTAATTTATATTCAATAAAACTGTGGATCGAAAGATTCACAGTTTTTTTCTGGTCAAAATTTTATAAATTTATAATCTAATGTCCCATCACACAAATAAATATGAAATGAATAATTAGAAAATAATTATTGTCATCCGCTTACATAATAAAAAACTAATATAAATAGAAATATGTAAAAGTAAATATAATTTGTATAAATATAGTAATATTAATAAAAACAATAACGAAATAAAATTTCGACATTTTTCTATTGCTAAAATTTTACGATTTGTATACATTAGTTTTATCTTATTAATAAGAAAGAATTTCCGGAGGGAATAGGGATGAAATTAAGCAAATCTATTATTGTAACAGGATTATTATTTTCAAGTATTTTGGGTGGAGTGAATGTAAACAACGTTGTTTCATATGCTGCTGATACGAACGCAACAGAACAACAAACAACGGAAGAAAAAAAAGTAACAATTCGTTTTGTCGATAACTCGGGAAAAGACATTACAGGCGAAACAAGTTTACAAAACAAAACAGTAAATATTGATGGCAAGAAAAATTCAGTTAGTTTAACGGATTTAAAGGGAATTAATATTCCAGAAACATATAGGATAAAGAATTCAACTAGTAAGATTGTTAAGAATGATAAAGAATCATGGGAAGCAAAAGTAGTTTTGGAAAAAGGCGAAGTTTTTAGTTTGAACTATGAAGGATTTGAAAATGTTCAACCTGCTGATAAAGCTAAATTACCAAAACAACTGGTTGTTTTCAATGGAGTAATTGATGGTAACAAAATTACTAACATACCGGTTGGTTATAAAATTGATAAAATTATAAAGAATACAGATAAGACCATGACAGTAAAGATGGTCCAAGCGACTGAAGAAATAAATGTTGTATACATCTTGGATGGGCAGCCGATTTCTATCGATGGTCTAAGTAATAAAGCAAATATCAAGAAAAATAGCGAAATAGTTAATATCGACGAATTAGGTATTAATTTAGGTGGATTTAAAATCAAGAATAATCAAAAACAATTTTCTGTTGATAGATCAACTGGACATGGAATTGTAAAAATTAATTTAATTAGTGGAATTCAGAAACCTGCAAATACAAAAAATATCCTTATAATTTTTAGAACTAACAAAAAAGATACTAAAACACAAGTTTCTGCCTACTCGAAAGACGTTAATATTGATTCAAAAGCTTTATCAATAAAAGATATTAGAATTCCAGAAGGTTACATAGTAAAAGACACTTCCTTTGAAATTAACAATCAAGATGAAATTATTGTGGAAGTATCAAAGAAATCAGAATCAAATTCTAATGGTTCTGCTGTTACAAAACCAACAACAAAACCATCAACAACGACTCCTTCAAACAAACACGTTGTTAAGGTTCAAGACTTCAAAGGCACAGTAGCAACAACACTAGGTCAATACGTAACTCTATACAATGCTGAAGGTAAAGCTATCTCTGGCAGACGTCTAGCTGGTGAGTCAAACTGGGCTGCTGACAAGACTATGGTTCGTGACGGTGTTAAATACTACCGTGTTGCTACTAACGAATGGGTTAAAGCTAGTGACGTTTACGAATATACTGCAAGTAATGCTGTAGTTGAAACTGCTGCTGGTAACTACAAGAAGTTGTTTGATTCAAAGGGTAATATTGTAAGTAACCGTGGACTTGCTGCTGGTACAAAGTGGATGACTGATAAAACTGCTTTGATCCAAGGTGAAAAGATGTATCGTGTTGCTACAAATGAATGGCTAAAAGTTTCTGACGTAAAATAATTTTCCAAATAAAAAAGGCATCCTGTTGAAGGGTGTCTTTTTTGTTTAGAAGTATTGTAAGAGGTCTTTTTCTTTCAATTTATCTTTTTCAGTTTTATTTAAATCCAAAATGATTTGGCCTTTTTTCAAAACTAGTAGGCGATTGCCATATTTCATCGCATCTGATAAGTCGTGGGTGATCATCATGCAAGTTAGTTCTTTTTCTAGGATTACTTTATTAGTTAATTCCATTAAATCCTTACTTGTTTGCGGATCGAGGGCAGCAGTGTGTTCGTCTAATAGTAGTAATTCTGGTTTTTGAATGATAGCCATCAAGAAACTTAAAGTTTGGCGTTGACCACCGGACAATTTTTCAGTGAAAGTATTCAAACGATTGTCTAAAGTTGGTAAATTAGAGATTAATTCTTTAAATTCAGGCATGTTTTCTTTTAGATGACGCAAGTGTAGTCTTCTGGGAAGTCCACGACGTTTGGCTAAGAGAAGATTTTCAGCTACGGTCATTCTTGGTGCGGTGCCGGATTTGGGGTCTTGATAAACTCGACTGATGTGGCGACTTCTCTTGGCGAGATTTTCATCCGTGATATCCTTGCCATTCAATAAAATTTTTCCCGAGGTTAGCTCATTTGTTCCAGTGATGGCATCAAGTAAAGTTGATTTACCGGCGCCGTTAGTTCCCAAAACGACTACGAAATCCTTGGGTTTGATGGTCAAATTGATGTTGTTCAAAATATTAAGATTGTCGTCGTCATTGTAAATCGTCTTGACGGCGTTTTTTATTTCTAATAGTGGTGTCATTTTGTTTTAACCCCGTTTCTCATAGTTTTTAAGAACTGTTCGCGAATCGTTGGTAGTGCTAGGCAGAGAGCCAAGATGATAGCGGAAATCAGCTTTAAATCGTTAGTGTTGAAGCCTAATTGAAGGACGATCATTAGGATTAATCGGTAGACGATACTTCCGATGACGATAGTGATTAAACGCACACTCAGAGGAACATCAGGATAGATTACTTCACCAATGATGATAGCGGAAAGGCCGATAACGATGACTCCGATACCCATATTGACGTCGGCGAAGCCATTTTGTTGGGCAATCAAGCCGCCGGTTAAAGCGACGATACCGTTAGAAACCATCAAACCGATGAATTTCATGACTGTTGTGTTGATACCAAGGGATGCGGCCATTGTTTCGTTGTCACCAGTAGCGATGACGGCTTGGCCCTTTTCCGTGTTGAGAAAGATAATTAATAGGAAGATGATCACCGTTATAACGATGACGCCGAGGACGATACCGTTGAAATTAGTGGGTAACTTGTCCAAGCCAAATTGGTTGAAAATGTTGTTAGGCTTGGTTAGGGACATGTTAGCTTTGCCAAGAATGCGCAAGTTGATCGAATACATGGCAGTCATCGTTAAGATTCCGGCTAAAAGAATCGGAACGTTTAACTTAGCGTATAAAAAGGCGGTAGCGAAACCTGCCAAGCAACCGAAAACGAAAGCAATTAACAGTGAGAATAAAGTTGAGTGTCCGGCTTGAATTAGACTGACAGCCGTAACGGCACCAAGTGGGAAGCTCCCTTCAACGGTCATATCAGGAAAATCGAGGATCCGGAAAGTTATGAAAAGACCGATGGCCATTATTGACCAGATGAAACCTTGACTAATAGTAGAGACGATTAAATTCATTTGATGATCTGTCCTTTCTTTTGAGCTTCTTTGATGAGTGAATCGGAGAATTGAATGTTAAGTTTTTTAGCCATCTTTTCATTTAACATCAGATGGCCTTTTTGCATGAAAGTAACGGGAGTCGTGGCAGTTTTTTCTTTGCCTTGAAGGATTCTGACGACGTGTTCACCAGTTTCTTCACCGAGTTCGTATTGACTCAAACCAACTGTTGCTAAACCGCCATCTTTAACCATTGTGGTTGCAGCTGGGAAGACCGCTTTGTTTTGTTTGGCAGCAATTGAAGTTAACAATTTCATACCACTGGCAACGGTGTTGTCGGTTGGGACATAAATAGTTTGTGACTTTTCAATCAACGAACTAGCAACTTGTTGAATATCGTTGACTGAATTAATACTGGATACTTGTACGTGAATTCCAGCTTGTTGAGCCAGTTTTTTCATTTTCTTCATTTGGCTAGTGGCTGAAGCGTCGCTGGAGGTATAGATGATGCCGATTGTTTTCAAATCAGGGATGACTTGTTTCATCAAATCCAATTGAGCTTTCAAAGGTGCTTGGTCGGAAACACCGGTGATATTGCCGCCCGGTTTCTTGTTATTTGAGATGATACCGGAGCCTTCTGGATCGGTCACGGCTCCCATAACGAGGGGAATCTTGTTGGTGGCATTTTTCAGTGATTGGACGGATGGTGTCGCAATTCCAACCGCTACGTCAACGTTATCCTGCACGAATTGCTTACTTATAGTACGCAAGTTACTTTGGTCATTTTGAGCATTTTGAAATTCGATTTTAATGTTTTTACCATCAATGTAACCGTGTTTTTTCAAAGTGTCATCGATACCCTGATTGATTTGATCAAGGGCGGGATGTGACATTAATTGCAGAACACCGACTTTAGGAATAGCGTTTTCCTTTTTGGTATCGGCGTGGTTAGTATAAAAGAATGCGAAAATTAAAAATCCGAATAGTAGTACGAGTGTCGCATAAAGTCTCTTGGTGTGTTTCATCGTATATTCCCCCAAATTAAAAAGGCAACCCCAGAGTTTGTGGGATTGCCTAAAAAATAAAATACCCACATGGTCTTTTAATAAAAATTCCATGTGGGCTCTAAAATTATCCTAGTTTAATAAGCCGACATGGATACAATCCTTTCAGACTGAATCCATATCGGATCAATCTGAGTTATCGGCTTTGCCAACGAATATTCGCGATGAGAAGTGTATATGTATTTTTCATAATTGAAATCTCCTAACGAATTTGATGTTTCAAATATATTTCATAATCTAAAACTTGTCAACCGCAAATTAATAATACTTTAGTTATTAAAAATTTTCTGAAAAAACATATAATGTAAGAATAAGCAAAGCAAGGAGAGATTTCTCATGAAAAAAAATATTCGCTTGCTAATAATCGTAGGCTTGTTGGTTTTATTAGCCACGACATTCACCCACTTTGATAGTTTTTTGTACCATGATCCAATCATCAAAGTGGAACAGACGCAGGTCACTGATAAGCAAACTTCGACAGATGAGTACAAAAACACTGATACTCAGGTGACCCAAAGAGTTACTGGAAAGTTTTTGAACACTAAAAAAAGAGGACAGAAAGTTTCATTTACCAATACCTATTATCGTTCACAATTGACTGACAATAAGTATCGAACCGGACAACAAGTTATCTTATCCAAATCCGGAAACCACTACACAGCAAAAAATATTAAGCGTGATACTTCAGTAGTATTCACGCTTGGTATTGTCATCTTCTTGCTGTATTGCATGAAATTTGATCGGCGTAAATTGTTTGTTAGTATTCTAATTAACATCGCAATTTATTTCTGTTATTTACAATTGATTATCGGTACACACAATAGTGCCTTGTTACCATCAACCGTTATAACGGCGTTATTAATTTCTGCAACGGCATTATTAGTTATTTTAGGTCCAACGTATTCAGCGGTAATGGCATATTCGAGTACTGTTTTAGCCACAACGACCGCACTTTTATTGAGTACCTTTATTTTGGGTATGACGGGTTATAGTGGAATGCATTTGGAATTAAATGATTTTGAACTACAGCCGTACTTGAGTGTTTTCTTGTCACAAGTTATCTTTGGCGTTTTAGGAGTTATTTTGGATGAAACGATGGATATTTCTTCGTCATTGCTTGAGATGAAGAAAGAGGTGGCCGATATTTCTGAAAAGAAACTCTTCAAGTCCGGAATCAATATCGGTCGTGAATTGATTGGTCCGCTGATCAATATCTTGTTATTCATCGTTATAGCGCAGAATTTGAATGTTGTTTTACTGTATTTGAGTAACGGCAATTCCATCAGCTATACGATAAATATGACTTTGAGTTTAGGCATTGGTCAACTATTGATCAGTGCGATTGGGATTGTTTTGACAGTGCCAATAACTAGTTTTATTGCTAGCAAAGTTATCACAAAGAAGGTGAAATAATGTTGTATTTATTTGCGACATTCGTTGTTTTACTGCTATTAGTAGCAGGTACACGAGGTCTAACTTTACTGTTTGGATTGGGAATCAATGTTATTTCAGTCGTTGCACTTTTGATTTTAATTGCTGATGGATTCAATATCTTGATTACTACTGGCGTGATTGCACTTATTATTCTAGTGGTAGCTATTTTTATGAATGTGGAAAATAGTCAAACTGCTAGTACCGCCTTTACGACGTCAATTTTGATCATGATAGTAATTTTGTTGTTGACGATTCCCTTGGAATACTGGGCTAGCGCTCAAGGTATGGGAGCTGAAAACCAAGATGAACTTGAAGCCTTTTCATTAGCAGCAGGGATTTCTTTCCCACAACTAGCAATCGCAATTATTGTCATCAATAGTTTAGGCGTAATCTCTGAAACTAGTGTTGCTATTACCAGTGGTTTGAATGAGATTGTTTTGAATAAGCCGACTTTAACACCGAAAGAAATTTTTGATGACGGTTTTTCAGTTGGAAATAAGATTTTGAATACTCAGACGAATACCTTGTTATTCAACTTCTTTTCCGCAACTTTCCCATTGTTATTTTTGATTCACTCATTGGGTTATAAATTTGGCGATATTTTAAATGATAAATTATTAGTCGCCGAAATTTTAACGACTTTGATCTGTACGATTGGAGTTATTTTGACAGTTCCGATTACTTCCTACCTGGTTTATCGTAAAAAGAAGTAGTTACCGATATTTTTATTTTTATATTTTGAAGCTAAAGCGATCAGAATCGCGTGAATACTGGCTTCATCGACCATAAATTTCTTTTTTTTAAAGACCCTGATTTTATTGCTAAAAATCAAGGTTGTTTAGTAAAATTTTGGCGTAACGTAAATTGACTGAATGTTGAGGAAAAATTATGGCCAATGATAATGAATGGTGGAAGAAATCGGTAGTTTATCAGATCTATCCAATGAGTTTTCAGGATAGCAATAATGACGGAATCGGTGATTTGAATGGGATCACGAGTCGTTTGGAGTACGTTCAAAAATTAGGTGCGGATGTGATTTGGTTAAATCCCATTTACAAGTCGCCTAATCGTGATAATGGCTATGATATTAGCGATTATTTAGCAATTCAACCTGAATATGGCACGATGGTAGATTTTGATAAGTTGCTGGAAAAAGCGCATGCTCTGGGATTGAAAATTATGATGGATCTGGTGGTCAATCACACGTCTGATTTACATAAATGGTTTGAAGAGAGTCGAAAGTCAAAGGATAATCCATATCGCGATTACTATATTTGGCGTGATCCAGTTGACGGACATGCGCCTAACAATTGGGGCTCACGTTTTGATGGTTCGGCGTGGGAATTCGATGAGCAAACTGGGCAATATTATTTGCATCTGTATGCCAAAGAACAACCTGATTTGAACTGGGAAAATCCCAAAGTGCGTGAAGAAGTCTGGAATCTGATGCGTTTCTGGTTGGATAAAGGAATTGACGGTTTTCGTATGGACGTCATTAATTTAATTTCTAAACCAGTAGGCTTACCTGACGGCCCAGTTAAACCGGGAGCAAAATTTGGTGGTACCGGAGCAGTGGCTAATGGGCATCGTTTGGCTGAATTTTTGGATGAGATGCACGAAAAGGTTCTCTCAAAATATGACGTTATGACGGTCGGAGAAATGCCCGGTTCATCGCCTAAAAATGCAATTGATTATGCTGGGTTGAAAGCAAATAAGCTAAATATGGTCTTCCAATTCACGCATGTCAATGTTTCGCCAAATAAGGATAAACGTTTGGGTCATTGGAATGATGAAGCAATTAATTTGGTCGATTTGAAGAAAGCTCTCAGTAAATGGGAAATTGCGCTGGATGGGAAAGGTTGGAACAGTCTTTATTGGAGTAATCATGACCAAGCTCGGGCAGTTTCACGTTTTGCGACCGACGACCCCAAATATCGTGTGAAGGCCGCTAAGATGCTGGCAACCACGCTTCACATGCTGCAAGGAACGCCGTATGTTTATGAAGGTGAAGAAATCGGCATGACTAATGCCCATTTTACTAAGTTGTTGCAGTATGAAGACGTCCAGTCGTTGAATGCTTATCAAGAATACGTCGACATTGAAAAGATTGTTGACCAAGAAACGATGCTCAAGTATTTAGCTAATCGATCACGCGACAACGCTAGAACCCCAATGCAGTGGGACAGCACTGTTAATAGTGGCTTTGCCAAAACAACACCATGGTTTACTGTCAACGACAATTATCCAGAAATTAATGTGAAAAGAAACTTAGCTGATCCTGATTCAGTTTTTTACTATTATCAAAAGTTAATTGAATTACGTCATAATTGCGATTTAGTTGTCTATGGTGACTATGCCGTACTCGATCTGGAAGATGAAGAAGTATTTACTTACCGTCGCCGTTATAACGATGAAACCTTATTAGTGATCAATAACTTTACTGCTCAAGATGTTATTCGTGATTATGGTCAAGAAAGTGGTGCCTTATTGATCAGCAATTATGATGACGATAAGCATACACGTTTGAGAGCTTATGAAAGTAAGGTTTATTTACTTAAATAAGAGAGTGAAACAAGAGCGGTCAGCTCCCGGAGGATAACGTAATTTCAGGAATTGCTCGTCGCACTTTGCGAGTGATTGCTGAAATTTTGTTATCTCGGAGGGAGTTGCTCTTGTGTAACTCATTTCAGTTAGAGAGCGGGATAGGACATGATCAACTCTCGAGTATTAGGGCAAATAAATCCAAAGTTTATGTCCTGTTCCGCGTTTATGCTGCAAATTTGGGAGTAAAAAAGACTGATTTCTCAGTCTTTTTCAGCTAGCTTTTTAGCTAAGCTGCCATCTGGTGTAACGGTCAAAGTTTTAGCATGACCAGTGAATTCGACTAGTCCCGACTTAGCTCCTTTAGGTTTGAAAAGTTGTCGTACTTTTAAAACATCCACGGGAACTTGCTTGAGTCCACGTCCCTTACTGTAGTAGGCTGTTAAATTGGCAGCTTGTAAAAGAGTCAGTTCGGAAGGATTGGCACTGTGAATTACAACGTGAGAACCGGCTAATTCGCTGACATGCATCCAGTAGTAGTCTTTGTTGGCAGTTAAAGTTAGGTGGTCATTTTGAGCACTATTTTTACCAACTTCAACTAGGACGTTATCAGTTGTATAAAAGCGTCGTGGATGAGCTGGCTCGGGAGCCTTAGATGAGTGAAGCACCTTAGTTTTTAGTGCTCCTTCGTCGATAAGTTGTTGCTTGACGAGTTGGACTAATTCCTTATTTTCGGAGTCGAAATCTTCTTGGCGTTGTTCTTGTTTTTTTAAGTCTTCATTAGCCTGATCAAGATTGTGTTGGATAGTTTCCAAGCCACGCTTATCTCTGTGATATTGATGGAAGTATTTCTCAGCATTATCCATGACTGATTGCGTGACATCTAAATAAATAGTTAACTGTTGACCATTTTTTCGATAGTCAGGTAAAACGACATAGCCTTTTTGGAGATCTACATCTTTAGCGTAAGTTTTTAAGAGGGTGCCTTTAGTTTTTAAAACGTCCACGTCGCCGATTTGGGTGATAGCGCGATTCAATGATTTGATTTGTTTTTGTGTATGTACGATCTGCCATTTCATCGCTTCGACTACTTCGGCAGCGGTACTTTTTTCTGATGACATAATAAGCCTCGAATCTTTTGTTTGTCTGGTGAAAATTATAACAGAACATGATCAATTCTAGGGTATTACGGCAAATAGGCCACGGCAATCAAAATTTTGATTACCATGGCCTATTTTTTTATGATGCAAATTTAGGAGAAAAAGTTATACCCCTAATTTTTCATTTTAAGGCAAATCATTGCCGGCAGCGAAGTAAATGTCATACCACTCTTGTTTAGTTAGGTCGACGTCTCCACCTTTAGCACTATCAGCGATGTGTTCAGGATTCATTGTTCCAATGATAACTTGAATGTCAGCGGGATGTCTAAGAATCCAAGCAGTTGCGATAGCATTCTTGCTGACACCGTATTTGTCGGCTAATTCTTGCAACTTCTTGTTCAATTCTGGGAACTTGTCATTGTTGATAAATGTTCCAGCAAAGGTACCGTATTGGAATGGTGACCAAGCTTGGATAGTTACACCCATTCTTCTAGAGAATTCCAAAAGGCCTCCATCATGGTTGATTGAACGTGTATCAGTCATATTAGTGTGCAAACCAAAGTCGATCATTCCTGAATGCATGATGCTGAATTGTAATTGGTTGATCATCAATCTTTGACTAACAGCTTCTTGAACTAACAAGTATTGTTGAGGATTGAAGTTAGAAACACCGAAGTGACGAACCTTACCAGCAGCTTGTAGTTCATCAAAAGCTTCAGCGACTTCTTCTGGCTCCATCAATGGATCAGGTCTGTGAAGTAAGAAGGAATCAAGATAGTCAATACCCATTCTCTTCAATGAACCGTCGACAGCATCGATCAAATGTTGTTTAGAAAAATCGTATCTCTTGCCAGAAACGATGCCACCCTTAGATTGGATGAACAAGTCACTTCTCTTAACATTACTTTGTTTCAAAGCTTGGCCGAAGACTTCTTCAGATTTTCCACCACCGTAAATATCAGCGGAGTCAATAAAATTGATGCCACTGTCATAAGCTGTGTCGATTGCTTTAGCAGCTTGGGCAGGATCTAATTTTTCCATTCTCATGATACCTAAGGCTACAGCTGAAGTTTTCCAGCTGGTTTCACCTATATAACGTTGTTTCATTACAAAGCCTCCATTTATTAATCACATTTTTAATTATTGAGATTTTTTATTTATAAGTCAATTATAAAGATTACGCTTACAAAAATCATACTTATTGTAAATTCATCATAAATTTGGCTTTTTTTCGTAAAAAGAAGTCATAAAATATGAAATTATATTTTATAATTTTTTAATTTACAATCAGGATATTGAAATTAAGTTTTATTGTTGTATTATCTAATTGTAAGCGATGACAAAAATATATTTGGGGGTAATTATTATGAAATCATATGTCAAAAGATTTTTAGTTATTGCTGCGAGCCTGCTTACACTGCTCAGCATAGCTACGTTTACTGGTAATACAGTTAAAGCTGCAACTAAGGTTTCACCAACTAGTTCAGTGGCAACTACAACAATGTATTCCAAGAAATTGCATCTTGATTGGAATTACGATGTTTATGTTCCAGGTGGATACAATCCTAATGGAAAGAAGAAATATCCAGTTCTTTACATGATGCACGGATTATACGGAAATCATAGAAATTTACTTGAGAGATTCAATTCTCAACAAATGCTCGACGGGGCAATGAAGCGTAATGGTCAAAAGGCAATTGTCGTTTTCATTGATGGATTTAACAGTTTTTACGTTAATCAAAAAGGTGGCATGCAAATGGAAAGTGCCATCATGAAAGATTTAGTACCAAAGATCAATTCAACTTATAAAGTTTCTTCATCCAGAGCAGATCACGCTGTCGGTGGCATCTCAATGGGAGGTTACGCCGCTGCTAGACTTTCATTGAAATATTCTAACTATTTCTCAAAAGCTTTATTGATCTCACCATCTGTTTGGTACAGTTTGCCAAAGGACAATCCAATCAGAATGAACATGCATGCCTTTACTAATGGCAAGACTAACTGGTCGAATAAAGTTTATAACAGTTTGTTCCCAACTAAGTACATCAACAAGAAGACTAAGCCAGTTAAATTCTATGTTGAAACAACTTCAGACGATACAACTGTTCCAATTAAGAATGTTAATAGATTTGTGAAGACTTTGAAGAAAGATAAATTCTCAGTTAAGTATGTTAAGGATACTGGAGATAACCACAATTGGACATTTTGGACGAAAGCTACTCCGAAATCATACAACTGGTTGATGCAAGAATTTAAATAGGGGGTAACTAACATGGACGCAAAAAGTACTGCAAAAGAAATTTTGAAAAACGTCGGTGGCAAAGAAAATGTTACTGCTAACGTCGCATGTATGACGAGATTGAGATTAGGCATCAAGAATAATGACAAAGTTAACGTTGATGCCTTGAAACAAATTGACGGTGTTTTGGCAGTTGTTCAAGCTGATACACTGCAAGTCGTTTTAGGACCAGGTAAAGTTAATAAAATTGCTGAACCTTTCGCTGATCTGACTGGAGTTGCTTTGGGGAGCGACACTGACGACGAAGAAAGTGACGATGTTAAAGATATTGCTAAAGAAAATAAGAAAGAGAATAAGGCTAAACATGATAAACCACTCCAACGTGGTCTACAACACATTGCTAACGTCTTTATTCCACTTTTACCAGGTATCATCGCCGCTGGATTGATCAATGGTTTAGCTAATGTTATTGATTATCAAACCGGATCAGCTTTTGTAACTGATTGGTGGTATATGACTATCAAGACAATTGGTTGGGGACTATTTACTTTCTTACCAATTTTTGTTGGAATGAATGCTGCTCGTGAGTTTAAAGGTAGTGCCATCCTTGGTGGTATCGGTGGTACGCTCTGTTTAGGAGTTACAATTACCGGTTCACCATTAAGTTCGCAAGCTATTTCAATGCCATTTACTAACGCCCCTTATACAGTCGGTGTTGGTGGTTTGATCACTGCCTTATTGATGGGTATTTTCTTTGCCTTCTTGGAAAAGAATTTGCGTAAGATTATGCCAAGTGTGTTAGATACCTTCTTCACACCACTTTTGACAGTTATTATTGGTTCACTATTAGCCGTTGTTTTCCTACAACCAGTTGGTGCTTGGTTAACAACTGCTATCTATACAGTTATGGATTTCATCTATACAAAACTCAGTGTCTTCGGTGGATTCTTACTATCATCAACTTTCTTAGCCTTAGTTTCCGTTGGTTTACACCAAGCTTTGACACCAATCCATGTGCTATTGAATGATCCTACTGGCCCTACTAAAGGTATTAACTACTTACTACCTATTTTGATGATGGCCGGTGGTGGTCAAGTCGGTGCCGGATTAGCTTTGTACTTCAAGTCAAAGAA
Source organism: Companilactobacillus suantsaicola (assembly GCF_004745525.1). Classification (GTDB taxonomy): domain Bacteria; phylum Bacillota; class Bacilli; order Lactobacillales; family Lactobacillaceae; genus Companilactobacillus; species Companilactobacillus suantsaicola. Next base: position 27,562 of record NZ_RKLY01000014.1, read on the forward strand.
CAAACGCTTTAGAAAAATGGTTATGAGTTCAATTCCTGTTGCTATTTTAGGTGTCGGTGAACCATTGATGTACGCCGTTACTTTGCCACTTGGTAGAGCCTTCATTACCGCAAGTATCGGTGCTGGTTTTGGTGGTATCGTCGCTTCATTATTCCATCTAGGAGCCGTTTCTCAAGGTGTTTCTGGCTTGTTTGGACTATTGATCATGCAACCAGGACAACAGTGGGTTTACTTATTAGCCCTCTTAGTCGCCTATGCCGGAGGTTTTGTCGTAACTTGGTTCTTCGGTGTCGATGAAGATCGAATTAACGAAATTTATCCAGAATAAAGGAGAAAATTATGCTAGGATTTTCAGCTTATCTACACAATTCATTGACCAAAAAAGATTTAGAAATGTTCAATCGCTTTGTCGAAGCCGGTTTCAAAGGTGTCTTCACCTCAATCAATTTGCCAGAAGATGACCCAAAAGTTTTGTTGAAAAATTTGAGTGAGCTAGGTAGTTTATGCGCCAATCACGAATTGGAATTGACCTTAGACATTTCATCCAGTTCTTTGAAACGTTTGAATTTGAATCTGGATCGTGATTTGAAGGTTTTCAAAAAGATGCATGTCACGATGTTACGAATCGATGATGGAATCGACAATCAAAAAATTGCGCGACTAACTCATGGAATGAAAGTTGCTTTAAATGCCAGCACGATCGAACAAAGTGATATCGATGAATTGATAACAGCTCAAGCTGATTTTGATAATTTGGAAGCTTGGCATAATTATTATCCACGTGAAAATACCGGTTTGGAGAAGAATTGGTTTATTCAAAAGAATCAATGGCTTCAAAATAACCATTTCAAGGTAATGGCCTTTATACCAGGTGATAATAATTTGCGAGCCCCAGTTTATAAAGGCTTGCCAACTTTAGAGGAACATCGCTATGAAAATCCTCTAGTCGCTGCACTTGATTTTAAACAGCTTCAAGTTGATCGAATCTATGTCGGAGATCCAGCTTTGAAGCAGACGACGTTTGAACAATTTAGAAATTATTTTGTTAATAATGTTTTACAAATTAAGGTTAGTTTTGATGGCGCCGTACCAGATTATCTGAAGAAAATTTTCCATCAAAGAGCAGATGTTGCCAGGGATGTGGTTAGATTGCGTGAAGGTAGAAGTTTAAACCAAAGTGTGATTGCTCCCCAAAATAATTTTGCTAGAAAAATTGGTGCAATTACTTTGGATAACCATCTTTCGGGGCGTTACCAAGGTGAATTGCAGTTAGTTAAGGTCAATTTGCCGGCTGATGCGACGGTTAATGTTATCGGGCAAGTTTTGACTACAGATTTGAAATTATTACAGTATTGCCAGGCTAATCAGGCAATTGAGTTGATTGATAGAAATGAGGGATTATAATTGGACATTAAGAAATTATCGACGGAGGGGCGGAATCCTCAAACGATGAATTTGGATGAAATGACTGCCGAAGAGATCGTTAAGGTTATGAATTCTGAGGATCAAAAGGTTGCTCTAGCCGTCAAAAAGCAGTTACCTCAAATATCAATTGCCGCCAACAAAATTGCCGAATCCTTCAAAAAAGGTGGCCGTCTCTTTTATACCGGGGCGGGTACTAGTGGTCGTTTAGGTGTGCTTGATGCTGCTGAGTGTGTACCCACTTTTGGCACTGAACCAGAGATGGTCCAAGGTTTGATTGCCGGTGGTAGTAAAGCTATGACTGTAGCGGTTGAAGGTGCTGAAGATAGCGTTTCAGAAGGGGCTGATGATTTAAAAGCTCATGATTTGAACAAAAACGATGTAGTTGTCGGTATCGCAGCTAGTGGTCGCACACCTTATGTAGTGGGTGGCTTGGATTACGCCAATAGTATCGGGGCAGAAACTGTGGCTTTATCTTGTAACGACGGTTCAGAAATCAGTCAACACGCTAAAGTCGCCATTGAAGTAGTTGTCGGTCCAGAAATTTTGTCTGGTTCAACTCGTCTGAAATCAGGAACTGCTCAAAAGATGGTTTTAAATATGCTGTCGACGGTCGCTATGGTCAGAATTGGCAAGACTTATGGCAATTTAATGGTTGATGTTAAGCCTACTAATCAAAAATTGGTTCAACGCTCGATAAATATTATCGGTGAAGTTACCGGTGTTGATGAAACCGTGGCTTTAAACACATTAAAGAAAGCTGATTATTCAGTTAAAGATGCGATTGTGATGATTGCTACCGAAACGGACAAACCAGCTGCACAAGAAAAATTACGTCAAGCAGGTGGTTTTGTTCGTCAAGCAATTAAGTGAGGATAGAACATGGCAAATACGGTTTTACTGACAATTAAAACGGCGATTGAACACGCAAGTAAAGCTGAGAAAGCACTCGGCCAGTATATTTTAGACAATGTGCAAGAGATTCCTGATTTGAGCGTTGCCCAACTGTCAGATAGAAGTGGTGTCAGCCAAGCGACAATTGTCCGTTTTTCGAAAAACCTCGGTTTAAGTGGTTTCGCCGATTTGAAAGTAGAATTGGCCAGATCGACGGTAGATAACGTCACCGGATTGTATGATGAAATTTCTCCAACCGATGGCGTAGCTGATTTGGAGCGCAAGTTGGCAGTGAGGATTCAACATACATTAGAGACGACCAACCAAGGACTAAATCAATCGACTTTGAAAAAGGTTATCAATCTATTGGCAGACTCTAACGTGATTTCCGTTTATGGTCTAGGAGCTTCCAACTTAGTGGCCGAGGACTTTACACAGAAATTTTCTCGAATTGGTAAAACCGTCGTCCATACGCAAGATACCCACTTATTGTTATCCAACATCTTAACTCAGCCAAATTCTCAACTCTTATTTTTAATCTCTGATTCAGGAGAGACTAAAGAAACTGTCACGCTAGCTAAAGCCGCCATTGCAGCTAAAATTACCGTGGTGGGTATAACGTCTAATCCTAAAAGTAGATTAGCAAAATTAGCTACTTTAACAGTTTTGACCAGTAACACCGTTTCGAGAGATAAAATCAGATCAGCTGCCACGACCTCTTTGATCAGTCAGTTGTATACGGTTGATTTACTGTTTTACTTATTCTTGCAGAAAGACTATCAAAGTAACGTCAGCAAGTTGAAAGAATCGCACTTGTTGGTTGAGAAATATTTTTCCCGAAAGAAATGAAATCATAAATATTATTTGAAAAATCGCTGTTTTGGAAAAGATGGCGATTTTTTGTTGTCTAGACCTTTGCAAACAACCGCCCACAGGGATATAGTAAACATATGTAAACAACCAAAACAATTGAGGTAAACAAATGGCAAGTATAAGAGATATCGCTAAAATGGCGGGAGTGTCAGCGGCTAGTGTTTCCAGAATTTTAAACAATGATGAGACTTTTAGTATCAATGAAAACACTCGTAAACGAGTAATTGACATTGCTAATCGCCTGCACTATTCAAAAGAGAAGAATTTAAAGAGTCCACGTCGGGCTAGTTCAGACATGTCGATTGGTTTAATTTTGCGTCATAATAGTGAAACTGAGCTCAAAGATCCTTATTTCTTAGCCATTCATCGGGGAATTGAAGAAGAGGCTGCTCAATGGAGGCTGCAAGTTAGCAAAGTCTTTGGGATGCGTGATACGGATAAAGATTGGGATCAGTTGTCCAGATACGGTGCCATCATTATGGTTGGTCAAATGACAGAAAAGGCCATGGATATGGTAATGGCGCGCAATAAAAATTTAGTTTTAGTTGATAATTATATCAGTGACGAAAAATTCGATCGAATTCAAACTGATTTTACTGATAAAACATTTAAAGTTTTGGATCTGCTGTATCAATATGGCCATCGAAAGATTGCTTTTGTTGGTGGTCGTAGCAGTATTGTTGACGCGGATGGCAGCCGAATCAATAGTCGGCATGAGGTACGGGCAGTGGCTTATGAACGGTGGATGAATCTGCATGGATTACATGAGAACATCAATACTAATGTTGGTCAATGGGAAGCAGAAGATGCTTTGAAGATGACTAGTGAGCTGTTACAAGAAAAAAATTTGCCAACGGCAATCGTTGTGGCCAGCGATCCAATGGCAATGGGAGTCTACAAAGCTATTAATAATGCCGGTTTGAAGATTCCGGATGATATTTCAGTTGTCAGTTTTGATGATGTTGAGATGAATCGCTATCTCACACCAACCCTTTCTAGTATCAAAATGGATTCAGAAGAGATGGGACGGATTGCCGTAAAAGTGGCCCGTGAGAAAATGATTGGTGATCGTAAGATGCCAATTCAAATTGTTTGTGCGAGTGACTTGAAAATTAGAGATTCAGTTTTAGATTTAACAAAAAACAAAAAATGATTTTGAAGATATTTGAGATTTATAAAAAATTTCAAGTATTTTTTATTTGGACTTGTGTAAACGTTAACTAAACAGTTATAGTAATTCTTGTAAACGTTTACATAACATTAAAGAGGGGAATCAGTAAGAATGAAAAACTTTTTAGATGCATTCCAGAAGAAGATGGGTCCGATTTCCGAGTTAATCGGAGCTAATAAATATCTTCTAAGTTTACGTGATGGATTCATGTTAGCCTTCCCGGCAACAATGTTTGGATCAATCATGGTTATTTTACAAAATTTACCAACTACATTTGGTTTCGACAAGTTCTTGCCACAATGGTTTAACGATTTTCTAATGAATTTCTTTGGACCCGTTGGTAACGCTACAATGTCAGTCTCAGCTCTATTTATCGTTTTTGGTATTGGATATCAACTAGCCGGACATGAAGGTCAACAAAAGATTTTCGCCGGTGCAATTTCACTATCAAGTTTCTTGATGTTACTACCTATCGGTGCCGATAAGAAATTAGGTTCATTTATTGCTATTAATGACCTTGGTGCCCAAGGTATGTTCGTTGGTATTATTACAGCTATTGTTGCCACAAAGATCTACTGTGCTATCAGTGCAGCACATATCACTATTAAGATGCCTGCCTCAGTTCCTCCAATGATTGCTGAATCATTCGTTGCTATCATTCCTGGTGCTGCTCCATTGCTTCTTTTCAATATTATTAGATACATCTTTACCTTTACTTCATGGGGTAATGCCGTTGACTTTGTTTACGAAATTTTACAACAACCACTTATGGGATTAGGTGGTACACTTCCAGCCGTTCTAGTTGCCGTCTTCTTTACACAACTATTCTGGTGGTTTGGTGTTCATGGTACATTGCTTGTTAACTCAATCATCGACCCTATCATGGGTGCTTTAGCTATTGAAAACTACAACGCCTATAAAGCCGGTGCTGCTCAATTACCACATATTATTAACACAACATTCATGGGTGTTTTCGTTAACCAAGGTATGCAATTAGGTTGTGCGATTGTCTTTGCTTTCTTCTTAGCTAAGTCAGTTCGTATGAAGACTACTATGAGAACCGTTTTTGCTCCAGCTATCTTTAACGTTTCTGAACCTATGACTTATGGATTACCTATTGTTTTGAACCCTGTTTTGTTAGTTCCATGGATTTTAGCTCCACTTGCTTCAACAACAATTTCTTACTTTGCAATTGCTGCTGGATTAGTACCACGGCCAATTGGTGCGACAGTTGTCTGGACGACGCCTATCTTCTTAGCCGGTTGGCTAGGAACCGGATCAATTGCTGGTGCTATTCTACAAATCGTTGACGTTGTCGTTATGACATTAATTTGGATTCCATTCTTGAAGACAATGGATAACGAGTTCTTGAAAGAAGAACGTGAGACAGCTAAACAAGAAGAAGCTGGCGCTACTGACTAGGAGGATATTATGAGAGTCGATACGTTGAAATTTAAATATTCATATAATGCTGATCAAGCGGATCTATACAAAACACTAATTGATGAACAGTTGAAGTATTTTCAACGTATGGATCCCAGAATTAGACACTTAGAAAAGGGTACTAGTATCAAAGCTCAATTAACGACTAAAGTGAAAAAACTCGCTACTACAAATACAATGACCGTCAAAGACATTGAGCAAAATAAGCTCTTTCAATTTGAAACAGAACAACCAGACGGCTCAATTTTGCAAACGTATAAGTTTGAAACTAATAAGCGTGGTAAAAAATATTTGGTCTATTCAGAAAAAAATACTTTCAATAATGCACGAAATCAAACGAATTTTATGTTAATAGAAATGTTCTATAAATTCTTCTATAACCGTGGAGTTAAGAAGAGAATGCAGTATTTAGACGATTTAGCAATTAACTAAAGGGGCATGAGAGTAGAAGGGAACGTATATCACATGATCGATGTAACAGGAAATATTTTTCATTTGCACAATGACAAAGTTAGTTATCTATTTTACGTTATGGAGAACAAACAATTAGGACATCTCTACTATGGAAAAAACCTAGGTGACATAGAAGAAGATGATTTGAATTACTTGTTGCAACACAACAGTAAATCAGCAGGAACAGTTAAATATTCACCGGAAATTAAGAATTTTACTCTGGCTGATCACGAGTCAGAATATCCAGTCTATGGATCATCTGATTATCGAATCGGTGCTATCGACGTCTATAAAGCAGATGAACCTTGGTATTTAGACTTTCATTATCAAAGTTATACTATCGAGAATACTAAAAAACGTGATTTAAGTTTTCCTACTAGTTATGCACAAAAAGATTCCGAAACTTTAGTAATTACACTAGAAGATACTGAACATCAATTAAGACTGTTGGAATACTATACGATTTTTGCGGACAATGGAGCCATCGTTCGTAGTCAAAAATTAATCAATTTAGGTACCGAAAAAGTTGCTATCAAAAATATGATGAGTGGCGTTATAACGTTACCAACAGCTGACTATGACTTTTTGAGTTTGTCAGGAGCATGGCTGAAAGAACGTCATATCAAGCGTCGCCATATTGAGCAAGGCGTTACGTCAGTGGAATCACTCAAAGGAGCCTCTAGCCATCAACAGAATCCGTTTGTCGCTTTAGTTAGCAATCACGCAGACACGAATTCGGGTGATATCTATGCTGCCAATTTAATCTATTCTGGCAATTTTCTCAGTCAGGTTGAAGTTAACGAGTGGGATAAAGCTAGATTATCGATCGGTATCAATCCTAAGTACTTTGAATGGCAACTCGATCCAGAACAATCATTTCAAACTCCTGAAGCGGTACTGTTCTACAGTGGAGAAGGTTTCAATGGCTTGATGACTGAAACGCATGGTTTCGCCGAAAATCATGTAATTGACCGCAAGTGGAAAAAGGAAAAACGTCCAATTGTTTTCAACAACTGGGAAGCTACCTACTTTGACTTCAATGAGGACAAGTTATTGTCATTAGCTGAAGCTGGTAAAGATTTAGGAATGGAGTGTTTTGTGCTTGATGATGGTTGGTTTGGCCACCGTGATGATGACCGCTCTTCATTAGGAAATTGGGCGGTTGATAAGTCGAAATTCCCTGACGGGATGCAGCCTTTCGCTGAAAAAATTCACCAGATGGGCTTGGAATTTGGCCTTTGGTTTGAACCTGAAATGGTCTCACCGGACACACAAATGTACCAAGAACATCCAGATTGGGTCGTCCGTCACCCATACAAACGTGTAGGAATTGGCCGTGGTCAGTATGTCCTAGACTTTGCTAATCCAGAAGTAGTTGATGCAGTTTATAAGCAAATGAAACCTACAATTGCGGCTACTAAATTGGATTACATCAAGTGGGATATGAATCGTAATATTACTGAAGCTTATTCACCATATTTGAAGAAAATGGGCCGTCCTCAAGGCGAATTCTTCCACCGATATATCTTGGGTGTGTATGCACTCTATCAAAAGATCTTATCAGATTTCCCTAATATTTTAATTGAAGGCTGCTCCGGTGGTGGCGGTAGATTTGACTTAGGAATTCTCTTCTACAGTCCCCAAATTTGGCCAAGTGACGACAGTGACGCGATTGAAAAGCTCGATATTTTGACCGGAACTGCTTTAGCCTATCCATTGTCAACGTTTAGTAATCACGTTTCTGCTGTTCCAAATGATCAAGTAAAACGCATTACACCGCTAGCAATTCGTCAGACAGTCAGTGATTTTGGACCATTAGGTTATGAACTAGATTTGACTAAACTCGACGATGGTGAGAAAAAAGCTATCAAGGAAAATGTCAAATTTTATAAACAAAATCGCCAATTATTGTTGCATGGACATTTTCAACAACTCTTGACCGTTGATCCAGATGCCAATGAAGTTAGTTTTGGCGTAGTTAATGATGATCAAAGTGAAAGCTTTATTGGCTTTTACCGCAAATTAGCCCGTCCAAATTCTTCAGTAATCAAACATTTGAAAGTACCATTTTTGAGTGAAGATAAGCATTATGCAGTTGGCAATGAACGGATCAGTGGACGAGTTTTGAAGAATATCGGTTTGTTAGAGCCGTTCGAATTCAACGGCGCTAATTTAGAAACCGCTCAAGTTAGTGGCGACTATCAATCTTTCATGTTTCATTTGAAGAGTTAGGAGGAAGTCATGGATAAATTTTTGTACGGTGGCGACTACAATCCTGAACAGTGGTTGGATCAGCCAGAGATTCTCAAACAAGATTTGGAATTGATGAAAAAAGCTAAGATCAATACCGTAACGCTAGGAACTTTCTCCTGGGCTTCAATTGAACCACGCGAAGGTGAGTATCACTTTGAATGGTTGGATAAAATTTTTGATGATATTTATCAAATGGGTGGTCACGTTATCTTGGCAACTCCAAGTGGCGGCCGTCCCCAGTGGATGAGTCAAAAATATTCTGAAGTCAATCAAGTGGATGAATACGGTCGTCGTCATACGCATGGATTCAGACAGAATCACTGTTATTCATCACCGATTTACCGACAAGAAACTCAAAAAATCAATACCATATTAGCTAAGCGTTACGGTAAGCATCCAGCTCTTTTGATGTGGCATGTTTCAAATGAATTTGGTGGTCAGTGTTTCTGTGACCTGTGCCAAGAAAACTGGCGTAAATGGCTACAAAATAAGTATCAGACTTTAGATAATTTGAATAAGGCTTGGTATTTAAGAGTTTGGAGTGGAATGTATAGCGATTGGAGTCAGGTGTTACCACCTAATCCTTTAGGGGAAACTAAAGTACACGGAATGGATTTGGATTGGAAACGTTTTGTGACCGCTATGACGATTGATTTTTATGAGTCTGAAGCTAAACCACTTCGAGAGATCACACCTGATATTCCCATCACGACTAATTTCATGGCCGAAGGACTCGACAAGGGTGATTACTATCCCATCACTGGCCTTGACTATAGTCAGTTTGCCAAACATGTCGATGTTGTCAGTTGGGACAGTTATCCGGCTTGGCATAACGATTACGAAACGCTGGCTGAAACGGCTATGAAATCCGCTTATACGCATGATTGTTTCTATTCTTTGAAGCATAAACCGTTTTTGATTATGGAATCGACACCAAGTTGTATTAATTCGCAACAGTACAACAAATCGAAGCGTCCGGGTATGAATATTTTGAGCAGTCTGCAACAGATTGCCCATGGTTCGGACAGTACGCTCTATTTTCAAATCCGCCAGGCACAAGGTAATTCGGAGAAGTTTCATGGTGGCGTGATTGGACATGATGGTTCTAGCGAGAATCGAGTTTACCAAGAAGTAGCTCAATATGGTTCGAAACTTGAAAATATCGCAGAAATCAAAGGTGCAATTAAAAAGCCAAAAGTCGGAATTTACTATGATTGGGAGAGCAATTGGGCTTTCAACCGTGGTGGAGCCTTTGGTCGACCAACTCGTTTAGGAATCCAGACTTTACAAAAGCACTATTCGATTTTCTGGGGTCAAGATATTGCTTGTGAAATTATCAATGGTGAGGACGATTTCACAAAATATGATTTGATTATTGCACCAATCATGTATATGTACCGCGATGCCACCGTTACAAAGCTGGAAAAATTTGTTAAAGCTGGTGGTACGTTAGTGGGTAGTTACTTTACAGGTATGGCTGATGAATACGATCGAGTTATCTTGAACGGTCTACCAACTAAATTACGTGAACTATTTGGAATTAACACTAAAGAAATTGATACCCTCTATCCCAAACAACATAATCATGTTGAATTTGGAGATAAAAGTTATGTAACTAAAGATTATAACCAAATAATTGATACCACTACCGCCAAGGTATTAGGTAAATATCAGGATGATTTTTATCAAGATACCCCAGCAGTAGTCAAAAATGAGTTTGGCCAAGGAACTACTTACTATTTAGCAACTAGATTAGGACGGGATTTCTTGAAAGAATTTTATCGTCCAATAATTGACAAGTTGCAGCTAGCAAATGATTTTGTATTAGATTCGAAGTATGAAGTTTCTTGCCAAGTCAGAATTAAAAATGGTGTTAGATATTATTTCCTGATGAATTTTTCTGAGGATCAACAAGTCATTCATACAAGATGTGAAAGTACTAATGTTGAAGATGGATCGACTGTTGGGACAGAGATTCATTTGGAGAAGTATGGTTGTTTGGTTTTAAAGTTGAATGAATAGTAAAAATGGATGACTCCTTTTTTGGGGGGCATCCATTTTTATAGTAAGTTTTTATCTTTTATCCAATATATCAATTTAGTAAAATATGTTTTACCATGTTAATACTTCAGATTCACTTTAATAAATTTGTAGGTCTGATAAAATTAATAATAATATAATGTTATATGAATATATCGAATAAATGGAGATAGCAATTATGGTGGCACAAATTTTATATCAGAAAGTTGCTGATGATATTAAGAAAAATATTTTATCAGGTACTTATGAAGTCGGAACATTAATACCAACTGAAAATGAATTAGAACAAACCTATGAAGTTAGTAAGATCACCGTTCGTAAAGCTGTGGAATTATTAGTGGCCGAAGGATATTTGAAGAAAAAAAGTGGAATTGGAACGCGAGTTATTAGTAATAATCTATTTAACAAATTATCTAAAGCCCGATCATATTCTTCAATAGTTAACGAGCAAGGAGATTTAACAAGGAAAGTTTTGGAAGTTAAAAATTTGAATTCCAATGATACCCCACTTAAAAATGTTTTTAAAAATAGAAATATAACCTTTATCAGAAGATTGTATTCATTTGATAATAAGCCGTTTATTATTGTAAAACATTATTTGCCTAACATTAGTATTGATGAGGATGCGACAAAACTGGAATATCAGTCACTTTATAAATTCATGAAGGACAACGGTCAAGAACCATATAGTTTTAAGGACTCATTCAGTGCAGTAAATTTGGATAATGACGAGAAAGAAATTCTTCAAAAAGAAGATACATTAGCATTACAACGTATCAGAAGAGGATTTAATACTAATGGTGATTTAATTGAATATACTATTTCAACTTATGATAGTGAACAGTTACCATATGAAATTGAATATGAAGTTTAAAATGAGATTCCCAAGGAAAGGGAACCTTATTTTTTTATTTCATGGAAAAAACTTACCTTTCTAAATTTATACATAATCAATAAAGCTCCCAGAATGGTCACAGCTGGGATAATAAAATTTCTAATCCACAATTGAGAAGTTAATAAAGTTATAATTAATATACTAATAAACGAAAATACGATTGTTTTGAAAGTTGACAATTTATAAATCCAATTAGGTAGAATGTGCTTTTCTACCAATAAGACACAGAGTACGAAATAGGCAAAAATGAGAATAATCATGGCCATAACCCCCAACGAGTTTAATATTATATGCAAAGCATACACTAAAAAATGATAAAAGGAAACGTTTACATCATAATATTATAATGTTATGATGAAACCGGATTAAATATAAAAAATTGAGGGGGTATTTGACGTGAATACAGTTCTGACTTTTTTGGAAAAGCATTTTATGCCAGTTGCCAATAAAATTGGTAGTCAACGTCATTTATTAGCTATTCGTAATGGATTAATTTCGATTATGCCATTAACGATTGTCGGTTCTATTTTTGCAATTTTTCTAAATATTCCAATTAGTGGTTATGACGAACTTATCGCACCAATTCGTCCGGCCTTGGATATTCCGTTTCGATTTACTATTGGGGTAATGGGACTTTATGCGGCATTTGCGGTTGCTCATTATCTCGGATCTTCTTATAAGGTGGATCCGTTAAGTGCTGGATTATTAGGAACACTAGGTTATTTGATTAGTGTCGTTAATCCAATTCAATTGACAAAAGATGTTGGTGGAATGTCTGCCGGTAGATATATGTCGATTGGAGATATTAGTTCTACTAGTTTATTTGGCGCTATTGTTGCTGCTTTGATTTCGGTTGAAATTTATCGATTCTTTATTCAACATAAAATTACGATAAAGTTGCCTGATTCTGTACCACCTGCTGTTTTGAAATCATTTGAAGCCTTAATTCCGGCTTTTGTAATCATGGTTTTGTTCTGGGGATTACGTTATGGATTAAAATTCGACATTAACAGTGCTATTACTGCACTAGTTCTACCACTGAAAAGTTTACTAGTAGGTAACAGTTTAATTGGTGGTTTGATTACCATTTTCTTGATTCAACTATTTTGGTCATTTGGTATTCATGGTGAAAACGTTTTAGGACCAATTTTGAGACCAATGTGGGATGCTGCTATTTTGGAAAATATGGATGTATTCGCCAAAACTGGTAACGCACATAATTTGCCAAACCTATTTACGGAACAATTTTTCCAATGGTTTGTTCAAGTCGGAGGTTCAGGTACTACGATTGCTTTAGCAATTTTGTTCTTAACTTCCCGTTCAAAATTTGTTAAACAAATGGGTGGATTAACTATTGTTCCTGGTGTTTTCAATATTTCTGAACCATTAGTATTTGGAACACCAATCGTTATGAATCCAATTTTAATAATTCCATTTATTGTTGCACCAATGGTCTTAACGATTGTTTCATATATTGCTACAGCAACTGGCTTAGTTCCAATGATGATGGCCAAACTTCCATTTACTTTATTTGGCCCATTAGGAGCTTTGTTGAGTACAAACTGGAGTATTCCAGCTGCTATTTTAAACGTGGTTAATATTTTAATTGCACTAGTAATTTACTATCCATTCTTCAAAATTTTTGAAAAGCAACAATTGGCTAATGAAGCTAAAGAATTAGAAGAAGAAGCTCAAAAACAAGAAAATGATGGTGTTGTTGGTGTAGAAAACTAAACTTCGAGGATGAAAATATGTCAGTTTATCGGATAGTTAAGTCTGCTGAAGAATCAGATTTTTATAATTTAACTCTATATGCTTTTAATCGTACAGATACAGTTCAAAGACAAAAGTTTTTTCAAAAGTTATTCGAAAATAGTTATGCCTATGGAGCATTTGATCAAGACCACATTCAAAGTGGATTCTTGAGTATTCCCTTTTCGTCACAACTAGGAATTGATAAATTCAAAACCTGTGGAATTAGTTATGTTAGTAGTCTGCCTGAAAGTTCAGGAAAAGGTCATATAACAAAATTAATGGGAAAAATGTTTGAAGATATGGACGATGAAGGGTTTGATGTCTCTTATTTGGCACCTTTCTCATTTCCTTTTTATCGTCGTTTTGGCTATGAAGAGGTCTTTGATCGAACCTCTTATCATGTTCAAAACATTGACTTACCAAAGTTCAAAATGCCAGAACACATAGTAAGTCCTGAACTAAGAATAAAAAGGTATCCATTGAGTGAAGGACTGCAGTATATAAAATCTTTTCATAACGCCCATCCCTTTAGTCAAAATGGAGGGATTTTGAGAAATAATTGGTGGAGTGAATACCTAGTCTTGAAACACGCTTGGGAAATAGCTATTTGCTTCAAGAATGAACGTATCTGTGGGTATGTGATTTTTACTAGGAATAAAAATACTAACTTTTTAGTCAACGAGTTATTTTACGATTCAAATCCAGCACTTTTTAAACTACTTTCCTTTATTGGGCAATATCGAACGGCATATAAATTTTTCGATTACGTTTCAGGTAATCCACAACCAAAAATGGATATTTTTCCAGATCCTCATGAGAAGAAGACTCTAACCGTTTCTATTAAGCCGTATATGATGGCTAGAATAATCAATCTGCAAAGATTTTTGAGTAATTATCATGTATCAAAAGATATCAATGATCAATTTTCAATAAAAGTTGTTGATCAGTTTATTGAGAAAAATGATAAAGTTTGGGAAATTGAAATAAAGAATGGAACCATTTCAATTAATCAAAGTTCTAAGACCAATTATGATTGCGTGATTTCTATTCAACGTCTAACACAAATTTTGTTTGGCTACAAAAAATCATCAGAAATTTTTGATTGGGATTTGAATGAGAATGCAATTAATCATTTAAGTAAATTAAGTAAAAATAATTTAGTTCCCATGCTTTGGGACTATTTTTAAAAAATTTCCGAAAAAGGTTATCAAAGCTTTTTTCGGTTTTTTTAACTAGAGAGGTGTAAACATGGCACAAATTTTATATCAAAAGGTAGCTGATGATATCAAAAGGAATATCTTATCCGGATTTTATGAAGTGGGAAACTTGATGCCGACGGAACACGATTTGGAAGAAAAATACGGTGTTAGTAAAATTACGGTTCGAAAGGCAGTCGATCAACTAGTTGCAGAGGGGTATATTGCTAAAAAAAGTGGTATCGGAACTAGAGTAATTAGTAACGACTTATTTAATAAACTTTCAAAGGCTAAATCGTATTCGTCGATTGTGAACGATAAAGGGAAGCTGACAAAAGAAGTACTGGAAATAAAATATATGGGTTTGAAGGACACACCGATAAATCAGACCCTAGTAGAGCCGATTCTATATATCAAGCGTATTTATCTTTTAGACGGTAAACCTTTTATCGTTGTTAATCATTACATTCCTAATGTAATGATTAACATTCAAAAAAGTGAACTTCAGAATAAATCACTATATAAATTTCTAAAAGATAATGGAAAAAACATAAATAGTTTTAAGGATGAATTTACAGCTGTTAATTTGGATGAAACCGAAAAGCAACTTTTAAATAAAAAAGATACTTTGGCTTTAAAGCGAATTCGTAGGGGCTTTGACAAAAAAGGTGAATTAATTGAATATACAGAATCCATATATGACAGTAGTAAAATGCCGTATGAAATCGAATATGAAATTTAATATTTTTATTTAACCGTTTACATCATAACATTATAATGTTATGATTTTATCGAAAAGAAAGAAGGGATTAGAAATATGGATAACTTGGTAACGTTTTTAAATGCAAAGATTTTACCATTTGCCAATAAAATGGGAAACCAAAGGCATATGACGGCTATTAGAAAGGGAATTATTTCAACCTTACCATTGACGATTGTGGGTTCATTTTTCACATTGATCAATAATATTCCGATTGATTCCGTTGCTAATGCTCTTGCCCCTTATAAAGAAATATTAGATATACCTTTTAGATATACAGTTGGTATTTTGGCTTTATACGCAACTTTTGGGATTGCTTCATCACTAGCTGAAAGTTATAAACTTGATAAATTAACTAATGGTGTTTTAGCAGTTTTATCATTTTTAGTTTCAACCGCTACACCGATTCACGTTTTAGAAAATGTTAAAGGCGTCATTGATGCCGGTAGATATATAAATATCGCTAACTTGAGTGCTTCATCACTATTTGCTTCGATTGTTACTGGACTCTTGACCGTTGAGATTTATAGGTTCTTCAAAGAAAAGAATATTACGATCAAAATGCCTGATGGAGTTCCACCAGAAGTTTCCAATTCATTTGTGGCTTTGATTCCAGCGGCTTTCATCTTGATTTTCTTCTGGTTACTTCGTAACGTTTTAGGTTTCAACATTGCAACATTTTTAAGTATGATTTTGATGCCATTGAAGGGTGTCTTAGTTGGTAACAGCTTGTTCGGTGGATTACTAACAATCTTCTTAATTACTGGTTTTTGGACATTAGGTATTCACGGTGCTGCTATCATGGATCCAATCATCAGACCTTTCTGGGAAATGTCCATCGCTCAAAATATGAGTGAATTCGCAGCTGGTACTAGTGCAAATCATCTTTCTACAATCTTTACAGAACAATTCTTACAATGGTTCATTTGGATCGGTGGTGCCGGTGGTACGTTGGCATTAGTAACTTTGTTCTTGTTCTCCAAATCAGCTTACTTAAAAGATTTAGGAAAGCTTTCCTTCCTACCAGGACTATTCAATATTAATGAACCAGTTGTTTTCGGTGCTCCAATCGTTATGAATCCAATTTTAGGTATTCCATTTATCGTTGGACCACTTGTTACTGGTACTTTATCTTATATTTTGACAATCACTGGAGTAGTTCCAATGATGATGATGAGATTACCATTTACGGTTCCAGGACCAATTGGTGCTTTGATGAGTACTAACTGGAGTATCCCAGCATTTATCTTAACTTGTGTGAACTTCATAATTGATTTAGCAATTTACTATCCATTCTTCAAGGTTTTTGAAAAGCAACAACTAGCAAAAGAAAATAATAATAAATAAGTGATTTGAGGGTGATTATATGATAATTTTTCTACTAATTTTAGTTTTCTTCTTAGGTTCAGAAATTTCAGTTCAAAAAGGTCTCTATCCTAAGTTTTTAAAAAAATTAACAGCTGGAAAATTAATTATGTTCTCCCTAGGCACATTATTAGGATTGGCAGCAATTAGTTTCTTCATTAAAGATGCTGTAATTCTATTACTTTTAGGAACAATTTATTTCTCAGTTATCATTTCAAATCATTACATGAACGGATTTTCTAAAATGGAAAGAGGTAGAAAAATATGACCAAACGCACTTTAGGAGTTTCTCTTTATCCTGATCATAGTAATTTGAATGAAGATAAAGACTATTTGAAATTAGCAAGTAAGTATGGATTCTCAAGAATCTTTATGAGCATGCTAGAAGTTTCTGAAGGTAAAGAAAAGGTTGCAGCTAAATTTAGTGAATTAATCAATTTTGCTAAAGAATTAGGCTTTTCAACAACTTTAGATATTGCACCAAATATTTTTGATCAATTAGGAATCTCCTATGACGATTTAAGTTTTTTCCATGATTTAGGCGCTGATTCTATTAGATTGGATCAAGGATTTGATGGTCAAAAAGAAGCTTTGCTGTCGTTTAATCCTCAAAATATGAACATTGAATTGAATATGAGTAATGATGTAGCTTACTTAAATAATATTTTGAGTTATTCGGCTAACAAACCTTTTATTCAAGGCTGTCATAATTTCTATCCACAACGTGGAACAGGTTTGCCACTGAACTTTTTTGAGAGTGCTTCAAAGAGATTTAAGCAACAAGGCATAGATACAGCTGCCTTCATTACTTCCCAATCAGGAAAGATTGGTCCTTGGGATATTAATGACGGCTTGCCAACACTAGAAATGCATCGTGACTTGCCTGTAGAAGTTCAGGCTAAGCATCTATTTGCTACTAACTTGATTGATTGTGTAATTATTGGGAATGCTTATGCTTCAGAAGATGAACTGAGGAGACTAGGAGCAATCAATCGTTACCAATTAACTTTCAATGTATCTTTAACAAAAGATATTAATGATGTTGAAAAAGAAATTTTACTGAATAATCAACATGTTAGACGTGGTGACATTACAGACTTAGTTATCCGTTCAACAGAAGTCAGAAAAAAATATAAAAACGATGAAAATCCAGTCAGTGGCACTCACGAATTTAAACGTGGTGACGTTGTGATTGGAAATGATAATTTCGGTAAATACAAAAATGAATTACAAGTGGTTTTACAAGATCACATAGATGACCGTAAGAATAAAGTAGCTGAGATAAAAGAAACTGAACGATTCCTTCTAGATTATGTTGGCCCATGGGATAAGTTTAAATTTGAGGAGTGATTTTTTTGACGACGGTTTATATAAAGAATGGTAAAAATGAAAAAGAGGAACCAATTGAGGTTTTGATTGAAAATGACAAGATCAAAGCCGTAGGTACAAACTTGAACGTTGAAGCTGATAAGGTAATTGATCTTCACGGAGATTCTTACGTCAGTGCTGGGTGGATCGATGATCATACTCATTGTTATGAAAAATTGTCACTTTATTACGATGACCCAGATGAAGATGGCTATAAGACTGGTGTCACAACCGTGATTGATGCCGGGTCAACAGGTGCTGATAATATCGGTGACTTTTATAAAATTACTAGAAATAAAAAAACAAATGTTTTTGCAATGATCAATATTTCTAAAACAGGAATTTTAGCTCAAGATGAATTGGGAGATATGTCACGTCTCCAATTTGAACCATTCCAAAAAGCAATCGATGATTATCCAGACTTTATTATTGGAATGAAAGCCAGAATCAGTAAATCGGTTGTTGTAGGTAACGGTGTAAAGCCTTTAGTTGTAGCTAAGGAATTTCAAAAGAAATTAAACAAAGACTTACCACTAATGGTGCATGTGGGAACTAATCCTCCTGAGTTATCAGAAATTATGGATATTATGGGAAAAGGCGATATTCTTACACATTGTTTTAATGGGAAAGCTAACGGAATTTTAAATCCTGATGGTTCAATTAAAGATTTCGTAACTAAGGGAATTGAAAAAGGAATTATTTTCGACATCGGTCATGGGACAGACAGTTACAACTTCCATACAGCTGAAACAGCTACTAAGAATAAAATTGCCCCTCAAAGTTTGAGTACAGATATTTATCATTCAAATCGTGAAAATGGACCAGTTTACAATATGGCCACATGTATTGAAAAGATTCTCCATTTAGGTTACACATTAGATCAAGTGTTACCTATGATTACAACTACTCCAGCCAAAAATTATAAATTAAATTCTAAAGGTAAGTTAGCCCAAGGAATGGATGCAGACGTAACAATCTTTAATGTTGAAAAGGGTAAAGAAGAACTAACAGATTCTAATGGTTTCAAACGTACAGCTGAAACATTAGTAAAACCTTTGTACAGTATTATTGGTGGAAAAACTTATTCTATAGGAGACTAAAATGGATATTTACGAGAAATATAATTTAAAACGTGTTATTAATGCAGACGGAAAAATGACGATTCTAGGAGTTTCTAAAGTTTCAGATGAAGTTGTAGCTGCTCAAAAATTAGGAGCACAAAATTTCTTTGAAATGTCAGATCTTTTAGTTCAAACCGGTAAGTATTTAGCCAATTTAGTAGGCAGTGAAGATGCCTTAGTAGTCAATTCAGCTTCTGCGGGTATTGCTGAAACATTGGCGGGAATTATTGGTCAAGGAAGCAAGTATCACGTTTACCATCCTTATACTGATAAGATTTCTAAACGAGAAGTTATTTTGCCAATGGGTCATGATGTTGACTATGGAACTCCAGTTGAAGTGATGATGAGTGTGGCTGGAGCAAAAATGGTTCCAGCGGGTTACGCCAATATGTGTTCACCCGAACATATTGAGATGCAAATCACTGATGAAACGGCAGCTATTCTTTATATTAAGAGCCATCATACAGTCCAAAAGAGTATGCTCTCCATTCCTGAAGCAATAGAAGTAGCTCACAAGCATAATCTTCCATTAGTGTTAGATGCGGCTGCTGAAGAAGATTTATTCAAGTATTTGAAGATGGGAGCTGATGTTGTAATTTATAGTGGTGCCAAAGCCATTGAGGGACCAGCATCAGGTGTTATCTTTGGAAAAGAACAATATATCAGATGGGCACGAATGCAAGGTGCAGGAATTGGCCGGGCAATGAAGATTGGAAAAGAAAATATTATTGGTTTAACTACAGCAATCACTAAGTATTTGGCTGATGGTCCAGAAACTGGTGAGGCTATGAAAGCTCGTTTGAAACCATTTATTGATAAATTAAGTACAATTTCCAATCTTAAAGTAAAAATGATTCAAGATGCTGCAGGACGTGAAATTTATCGTGCTGAAGTTATACCAACCGGTGATATCACTGCTAAAGAGATTTGTGAACAGTTACGTAATGGTAAAATCGCCATTTATGCACGTGAATACCGCGTAAATGAAGGAATCATCGAATTTGATATTCGATCTGTTAATGAGGATGAGATGGAACAAATTGTCTCGAGACTAAACGAAATCGTTGGGGGAAACTAACATGAAATTACTACCAAATTATCTAGAGAATGGTATTTGTTTGAACGTTTTAGCTAATTCAGTTCAAAATGCTAAAGATTGCTATGAAGCAGCAGAAGGTCACGTTGTTTTGGGTGTTTTAACTAAAAATTATCCTAGTGATGAAGCAGCAATTGAAGATATGAAAAAATATCAAACAGAAATCGACAATGCGGTTTCTGTCGGATTAGGTGCAGGTGATCCTAATCAAAGTGCGATGGTAGTGCGAGTTTCTAAAGTGATTCAACCACAACACGTTAACCAAGTTTTCACAGGTGTAGGAGCTTCAAGAGAAGCTTTAGGACAATCTGAAACTATTGTGAATGGACTTGTATCACCAACTGGCAAAGTTGGGGTTGTAAACATCGCTACGGGTCCTTTGAGTAGTCAAACAACACCTACAGAAGTTCCAATTGAAACAGCAATCGCTTTACTTAAAGATATGGGTGGTTCATCTATTAAATTCTTCCCAATGAAAGGTCTTGCTCATGAAGAAGAATATAAAGCTGTTGCTAAAGCATGTGCAGAAAATGACTTTGATCTTGAACCAACTGGTGGAATTACGCTAGATAATTTTGAGGAAATTGTCAAGATTGCTGTAGATGCCGGTGTTAAGAGAGTTATTCCACATGTATACAGTTCAATCATCGATAAAGAAACAGGTGACACTAAACCAGAAGATGTTGCTAAGTTATATGAAATAATCAAAAAGTTTTAGAGGTAGGAAAATGAATATTTTAGCATTTGGTGAAGCAATGTTACGCTTTACAGTTGCTGACAAGATGATGCTTGAACAAAATAATCATTTGACGGTAAGTACTGTTGGTACTGGTGTTAACTTGCTTAGTAGTTTATCTCATTTTGGTTATGATACGGCTTTATTGACAGTTTTGCCTAATAACCCTATTGGGAAAATGGCTGCTTCGGATTTACGAAAACTGGGTATCTCTGATAAAAAGCTGATTTTTGATGGTAGGAGCATGGGTAGCTTCTTCGTAGAATTAGGACATGGACCAAGGCCAGAGCGGGTAACGTATCAAGATAGATTATCTAGTTCGTTTTGTGAATTCAATGTGAATGGATATAATTTTGAGAAAGCTTTGGCTGGGGTGGATGTAGTTCATATTTGTGGAATTGCCTTGAGTTTAACGAAAAATACCAGAGAAGCGGCTCTAGCTTTGGCTAAACAAGCGCATGAAAATGATAAAGTTGTTTGTTTTGATTTTAATTACCGTGTGAGCTTAAATGAGGAAAATAGCCATGAGGTAATGAAGAAACGTTACCAAGAAATGTTGCAATATACGGATATTGTTTTCGGTAGCCGTCGTGATTTAACTGATTTATTGGATTATCCTAAGTCAGATGATCAAGAATTATTCCAGCAGTTTTGTAAGGACTATCAAATTAGTTTCTTTGCTGGTAGCAAGCGACTGTTTAAAGATGATAAAAAGTACTTTGAGGGTTTTATATATCATTCAGGGAAAATTTACGAATCTGCTCCTAGAGATTTGAATATTTTAGATCGTATTGGTAGTGGTGATGCGTTTGCCAGTGGTGTATTGACCGGTTTATTTGAAAAATGGGATTTTGAAGATACTTTGAAGTTTGCTATCGCTAATTCAGTATTAGCTCAAGCTTCGATGAACGATTCTCCTATTTTTACAGAAGAAGATGTTTTTAATTACATTGATAGCCAAGGTAACAACGATTTAATTAGATAAAATTTAGCATCCTTTTGAGGGTGCTATTTTTTTGTAAATTTTTTCACATTATTTTCTTAACGGGTAAATAGATTCTAAAGGCTTTGAAACCGTTTACCTAGTGAGCTCTATCACGTATTATCAAAGTATAGAAAACGCAAAGGAGATTAAAATAATGGCTAAAAAGATTGTTGCCGTCACCGCTTGTGCTGCAGGGATAGCACACACTTATATGGCTGCTGAAGCAATTGAAAAAGCGGCCAAAGAAATGGGCTATGAAGTTAAAGTTGAAACTGATGGTGCCATGGGTGCTGAAAACAAGTTAACGGATGAAGATATCGAAAATGCTGATCTTGCGATTATCGCAGCTGACATTAAGATAGATCCAATTCGCTTTACGGGGAAGAAGTTATTGATTGCTAGTTCAAATGATGCAATTAATGATGGAAAAGCTTTAATTGAAAAGGCCGAAAAAGAAGCGACTGTTTTTGGTAAAAAAGGTAGTAAAGTTGGTAAGATTCAAATTGGTAATAATAAAGAAAAGACAACCTTCTTTACTCATGTTATGAGCGGTATTTCATATATGATTCCAATGGTTATTGCCGCCGGATTGATTTTAACTATAGCGAACTTATACGCTTTCCAAAAAGATGATTTGGGAAGAATTGTTAAATGGGGATTTGATACCAAAACTTCAATGGGTATGTTGATGTCTAACTTATTCCAAGTAGGTCAAGTTGGATTTAAATTAATGATTCCGCTATTTGCCGGATTTGTTGCAATGTCAATTGCTGATAAACCTGCTATGGCTCCTGCAATGATCGGAGCTTATATCGCCAACGATGCAGAGTTGTTACATGCTAAAGCTGGTGGTGGTTTTATTGCCGCATTATTAGTTGCATTTATCGTAGGTTACTTTGTTAAGTTATTGAAGAAAATTAAGTGGCCAAAGATTTTCCAACCAATTGTTCCAATTATGATTATTCCTGTTATAGCGACATTATTTATATCGTTAGTCGTCTTTTATGTAATCGGGCAACCTATTGCTGCCGGTATGGATGCTCTTTACTCATGGCTAAACTGGGTAAATAGTCATTCAAGCAGTGCTCCTATTATTCTAGGTGCTATTATTGGTGCCATGATGGGATTTGACTTAGGTGGTCCTGTTAATAAAACTGCTTTAATTTTCGGTACTGCTGTATTTACTGATACGATGGCAAAATATGGACCAATGCATGCTAACTTCGTTCCTCAAACTGCTTCTCAAGCTGCCATTTCAGTTGCTCCATTAGGTGTTTGGTTAGCTACAATTATTTGGAAGAAGAAGTTCTCTAAAGATGAAAAGACTGCTGCTAGTGCTGCATTAGGTATGGGATTAGTTGGCGTTACTGAAGGTGCCATTCCATTTGTTGCTGCTGATCCAATTAGAATGATTATCGCTAACGTTGCAGGTTCTGCCGTTGCTGGTGGGTTAGTTGCCGCAACTGGATGTAAGTTCTATGGAGGAATTGGTTCACCATTAGGAACTTTCATTGGATATATTGAACAACCAATTCCGTTTATTACATGGATTCTCTGTGTATCTGCCGGGATTGCGGTTACCGCTTTGATAATTGGTTTAACGAGAAGTGATGCAGTTATTGAAGCTGCTAAGAACGTAGAAGAATAAGGTGTAGATATGGATAAAGAGATTTTTAATATAGAAAATATTTTTTATGATCAAACAAGTACAACTCAGGATGAGGCTTTTAAGAGCATTGGTCAATTCGTAGCTGAAAAAGGATACAGTAACTCGGCCGATGATTTTTATAAAGGTTTAAAAGCACGTGAAGTAGAATCAACTACTGGTTTTAAAGATGGGATTGCTATTCCACATAGTAACGACGATAGTGTGATAAAACCCGGTTTATTCTTGATTAAGTTTTCCAACGGAATTGAATGGAATGCATTGGATAAGAAGCCTATCAAAGTAGCTTTTGTCTTGAGTATTCCTAAGAACGGCTCAACAGAACATTTGAAATTATTAAGTAAGATTGCTAGAAAATTAATGGATGATGAATTTAGAACCTCAATTTTGGAAAATGATGATAAAAATATTTTATCTGATGCCATAGATCAAATTTAATTCAAAAGGGGGATAGCATCCCTCTTTTTTATTTAAGGAAGGAAATAGTATGAAAAGAGTACATGTAATTCAACATACACATTGGGATTTTGAATGGTATTTCACTCGCAACGAAGCAATGATTCAATTTGTTTATCACATGGATGAGGTTTTTGAATCATTAAGAAAACAAATTGTAGATTATTATCTTTTAGATGGACAAATGAGTATTTTAGATGATTATTTAGATGCTTATCCGGAAAAAAAAGCAGAACTTCAGAAGTGGGTTCGAGCTAAACGGTTATTTATTGGTCCTTGGTATACGCAAACGGATGAATTAATAGTAACTGGTGAATCTATCATTAGAAATTTGAGCTTAGGAATGAAATTAGCTGATGAATTGGGTGGTAGTCAAAAAATTGGTTATCTTCCAGATTCATTTGGTCAAGGAGCTGATATGCCTAAAATTTATAATGGTATGGGAATCCATGATGCAGTTTTTTGGCGAGGACTCCCTAAAGAAAAGACCAATAATCGAGAATTTAACTGGCAATCAGAAGATGGATCAAATGTGACGACAATTAATATTAAAGATGGTTATTTTGTTGGTGTCGGATTAATCGAAAATGATGATGCAGAAGAAACTATGAAAACGGTAGTTGCTGACACATCCTTAGATGATATTGCTTTACCAGTTGGTGGAGACCAGCGCTATGTTGATTACAATTTGAAGGATAGGATTAATTTTTATAACCAAGAACTAAAAGATAAGGATATTACATTATTTGAAAGTAATTATCCTAAGCTTTTTGAAGATATTAACAAACAAAAATCCAATCTTGATACTATTTCTGGAGAATTTATTACTAGTTCCGTTTCAAAGATTCATCGTTCAATTTATTCTTCAAGATATGATCAAAAGTATTTGAATGATAAAGTTGAACGAAGAATGATTTATCAGTTAGAGCCGCTTATGGCAATGGCAGATAGAATTGGAATACCATACAAGAAATCATTATTAGATAAAATTTGGAAGTTAATCGTTCGTAATCATGCTCACGATAGTGCTGGGGGATGTAATAGTGATAAAACAAATCAAATTATCTTGGAACGTCTGAGAGAGGCTGATCAATTATTATATTCAACTGTAGATTATTTAGTTAGAAAAATTTCTGAATCTGAACAAAATAAGAAACCTAATGACTTAACATTTTTTAATACGTTACCTTATCCAGTTAAGAAAAATGTTCATTTCCAAGTTTCTTTAAGTGAGAAAAACTTTGAAACCCTCGATGTAACTAATAGAGTGAATGTTGATGTGTTAAAAGTTACCAAGCAATATTGTGGTCAAATAAAACGTGATGAATCACAATATGATCCAAAAGACTATTATTATATTTTTGACTGTGTAGCAGATGTTACCTTGCCAGCTTTAGGATGGAAGACTTTAACAATCAAACCATTATCTGGTGAATTGGCAATTCTTGAGGACTTAAGAGAAACTGTTATTGAAAATGATGATTTTAAAATTGAATTTGATGATCAAAAGTTAAACTTGTTAAATAAGAAAAAGAATCAAGTAATTGCTAATTTTATAAAAATTGTTGACGATGGTGATGAAGGAGATACTTATGATTATTCTCCAGCATATTCGGATAAGAAATTTGATCTAACTTTTGAAGACGCCAAAGTTACTTGTCAAAATGGGAATTCCTTTAAAACTATGAAAATAATAGGCGAATGGAAATTACCTGCTGATTTGAATGAACGAGCAAATGGAGTTACAAATGGGAAAATTAGCTATCAGTTGATTTTGTCGTTGGATGATCAAGATAGCTTAATCAAGGTTCATCTATTAATTAATAACCAAATTAAAGATCATCGAATGCGGGCTGTAATTGATTCAGGCATAGATGATGTACAAACTAAATCCTATGCTGATACTGCTTTTGGTTATATTGAGCGTCCCGTCGTTGATAAGAATATTCACGATTGGAAGGAGAAAGGGCTTCACGAAGAACCAAGTTCTATATTCCCAATGTTACATTGGACCAATATTCACAATGAAAATACTGGTCTAACTTTGATGACTAAAGGGATTAAAGAATATCAAGTTGTTGGTAAAAATTATAATAAAATTGCATTAACTTTATTTAGATCAGTCGGATTTTTGGGACGTCCTGACTTAATCAGACGTCCAGGGGTTGCTTCTGGAAATCAATTTACATATATTCCAACACCTGATAGTCAATTGCAAGAAACACTGCACTTTAAATTTGCCATTAGTATTAATGGTAAATTTAATCCAGCAAGAAATATGAAGGAATTTCAAGAATACGCTATTAGTAATCCATATTATCAAGTACAAAATTTGAATCAATTTACGAATATCTTGAAGTATTTTGTCATGCATCCATTGAATAAAACTGTTGAAAACAGGCCATTCTTTGAACTTAAAAAAGATGGATTGATTTTCAGTAGTTTGACTGAATCAAAAGACCGTTCCGGCTGGTTGATTAGAATTTATAATCCTAATAAAATTAGTTATAGTGGAAACGATATAATTAAATTAAGACAAAAATGTCTAACTAGTTTGACTGATTTTACTGGAGAAATAATCAATAATTTAGGACTACAAGATAGTATCTCGGTTGGTAGTTTTGCTCCAGGAGAGATTAAAACTATCAAACTAGAGAAAGGAATTTGATGGCAGAAAAAGTAGATGATTTGTTTCTGTTAATTGAATCAAAGCGTAATGACTTTACTGATGTTGAGCAAGTGATTGCAGATTATTTTATTAGCAAAAGGGCAATTTTAAGTATTAGTAATCTAGCTAAAGAAATATCTGTATCAGCGCCATCGATTACTCGATTCAGTAAAAAATTAGGTTTGAACAATTATAAGGAATTAGTTTTCCTGTATAAGATGTCTTTGAGTGATCAAACAAAGGATGCTAGCTTAATTTCGACTCCGGTGACTGCCAGTTATCATGCATTGGCTACTAGAAGTGATGCGGCATATAGAAGTCAAGCTGTTCAAAACTTTTGTGATTTGATTTATTCTACAAGAATAATTTTGTTTTGGGGATTAGGATTTAATTCCTTTGCTGGGCAAGATTTCGAATTCAAGTTCACCAGACTAGGTAAATTTATACAAGTCTTCAGTGATCAGCATTCAATTTCTCTTTCAGCAAGTTCGTTGAAGAAAAACGATGTCGTATTAATTTCCTCGTTAAGTGGTAATGATCCAGATATTTTGGAAGCTGTTAAAAATGGAAGAAAAAAGGGAGCCCATTTCTTATTGATCACAACCAATGAGGATTCACCATTTATTGATTACTGTGATGAGACAATTTATGCAGCTAGTTTTTCCTCGAATGAGGCACTTGGCAATATTTCGCCACAAATACCAGTACTTATTCAGCTGGATATTATTTATTCAAAATATATTAGCATGCACAAGAAAAGTGCAGGTAAGTGGTTATTGTCAGAAAATATTTTGAAAAAATAAAAAAAGCTCACAAATTTGTGGGCTTTTTTTGATGGCTTAGTTAAACGGATCCTGCATCTGGGTGACATAAGTCAACATCCGTTCGGAATAATTATCTTCATCAAATAGTCGTTTTATCTCGCCATTCAGGACACCTAGGTTATCCGTTATAACGCCATCCGCACCTAGAAAAATCATGTGGTCCATGGATTCCTCGTCATTGGCTGTCCAAGCGAAAACTTTTTTATTCTGTAAATGTGAACCATCGATGAAACGCTGATTCAAAGTAGTGTATTCCATCGTAAAGTCATTAGCTTTAGAAATCGGGATGCCGGCTAAATTAAACGACAAAATGTAGCTAGCTTTAACTTTAGGCATGTAGTCCTTACTTTGTTCGATGTACTTGTAACTCAGTGAGTGAACCATATTCTTGTCTTCTAGCATTCGGTCACCGTATTTTTGCGAGAATAGTTTAACGAAGTTTTTCGAATTACCAGAAACAGCCTTAAATTCAACTAGGAGTTTTTGGTCAAGCTTTTCAGATGCCGCCAGGTAGTCGTCAAAGCTTGCAATATAGGCAGTTTTGCCATTTTCATGAATCTTAATTTTTTTAAGCTGAGCCAAAGTCAACTGACTAGGACGTTTGTTAATGCCAGCTAGCCCTTTTAAGGTATTGTCGTGATAGACAACGAATTGGTGATCCTTAGTTTCTTGAACGTCCATTTCGATGTAAGTTGGCTTCTCTTTTGAGGTAGCTTTCATTGCTGAAATTGAATTTTGAACACCATTACCGTCGTCAACACCACGATGTGAAACAGTTTCTGGTGGGGTGAGTAGCCAGTCATTAAAGTACATCGAATTGTAACTGAAAAAGCCAATAATCGCACTGACACCAAGGATGCCCCAGAACCATTTGTGAGAGCGGTGCGACTGCTTAGGATAGAAATAATGCGTGTGCGTCTGACTCAACATGATCAAAACTGCGACACCGGCCGCATAGATACTCATAACGATATTGATGAATTGAATCAGAGTCATGTTGAAGACCGCAATGGTGAAATCGAAATTGGCGAACAATTTGAAGTAATCAATCACCCACTGAAATCCAATTACGATGCTGGTGAGTAAGGACCCAGCCACCGAAATAACGGCCATTAAAATTAAAAAAGTTCCTAAATAATAAATAGTTCTGCCGTGGGTCATCGACCAACTACGTCTGATAGCCAACTTGATAGGCTTATTTTCAAAAATCATCAATGGCAAAACGAATAACCATCGTAATCCGATGTAGGCAACCAGAAGATAGACAACCAATAAAAGCAGTGCCAATGGTAAGTGTTCTTGAATTAACCAATCGAGAATGAATTGAGGAATCTTAACTTTATTTAAGAGAGTTGAAGAAATTCCCAAAGTTCCGAAAGGTGTAATAATCAGAAAATATAATAGGAAGAAACCGAAAGCTTTGAACGGTAAGCCCAAAACATTTTTGGAAACGCGTTTCAAATATTCCCACCAACTAAGACTGGCCTTGGATTTGATAGCTTGAAAACTAATTAACAGAAAAGTAAATTGCGTGAATACTAACAATAATATTAATAGTAATAAAATTATTAACCCAATTACTACCAGTGGTTTCTTAGTAATTAGATATAAAACGTTGGTATAAGAAATATATTTGACGTTGCCGAGAAAAATTATCCCATTAGCCAAATAGTTTAAAAGTGGTACAAAAATATAATTTATGAATAGTTGTATTAGAATAATTATTTGACTATATTTCCAAAAATAACGCCAAAAATTACGATTTTGTTCCCGAAATTCGGAAAATATTCCCATATTGCTTTCCCCCAAAGTTGTAACATACCCAATTATTATATAATGAATTTTAAAAAAGGACTGATAAATTTGAAAATGAGTTTATATCATCAACCATTTGCCGCTATTAAGGCTGGAACGAAGAAAATTGAGGTTAGATTAGCTGACGAAAAACGTTCACGCCTGCAAGTTGGCGATACGATTGAATTTACTGATTTAGACACTTCTGAAACTATTTGCGTGAAGGTTTTGGGATTAGAGAAGTTTGCGACCTTCAAACAGTTATTTGCTAAATATTCGGGAACCATCATTGGTAGTCCCGAAGACGAATCAATTGCCGATTTAGACCGCGAGAATCAAACGATTTATTCTAGAGCCCGAGAAATGCAGTATGGAGCCTTGGCAATTAGAATTCAGATTATTAAATAATCATTTTATTTTTATTGACATCATTTTTATAAAAATATGTTTGTTTAATGTGGGTTCGAACAACAATATTCCTATATTACAATAATTACGAAAATACAATTAGTAAAATTTTGGAATATAGGAGATGAAGGTATGACGAGAAAGTATAAAATTATTAAAAACTTTTTGATAATTAGTTTCTTGATGTTGATTACCTTCTTAGGTACAACTTTAACGACCGTCCACGCGGCTGATCCAGATGCTTCTTCGACAGTCGACAGTGATATTACTTGGAACAGTTACGCCAGTTCGTATTCTTCCATGCAATTGATCAATATCGGTGGGCAACTTGATTTAGGTTATACTTTTGGATTAGCACAAGATACCAATGGTAACGTCTTTACTCCGAATAGTGCTGATGGGTTAGTGAAGACTAACAATGATAGTACCGTTACTAAAGATTCAGGTATTGCCGGTGCTAACAACATTTATAATACGAAGATGAATATTTTCTTACGAAATAATCAAAGTTACGTAGGTTCAGTCTTCCAAGGAACCCACACTAGTTCAATTGTGAGTGATCGGACAGAGCAAGTGTCAATGACTTCTCCCGATTTCCTAATTGTGCCGACAACTATGCCATCAACAGTCACGGCTAAGGATTATTCATTGTTATCTAATATGACAAATAAGAAAATTTATACCGGAACTGATAAAAATGGACATTTGGCTCTTAAAATCGTCGGTGATTTCGTTCGAGGTACGGGCACTGGAAATAATGCCTTTGATTTGAGAGCGGAAATTCTACTGCGAGCTTCGCCGACTAATTCAGCTGACATTCAAAGAAAGCTGTATTTAACCAACAATTCTGACCGGACACAAAGTTTTCAAGTCATGTTCGGTGAGGATACGATGTTGAGTAAAAATGACCGTGTTAATATTAAGGATTTAGGTACGAGAAATGGTCTTTATATCGAAGATGGTAGCTACAAGTTAATGGTTACTAACCAGTTACCTAACGGCTTTGATCAATACGCTGGACAAGCTTTTACTTCTGGCTCGATGAATTGGGCGAAAGGCTTTGATAAAGACGGTAATGGGGCTGAATCACAGGGTTATAAATATGGTGAAAGTATCACCGGAACTGGTTTGATTGATTCAAGTTACACGTTGAAATGGAATCCCACAACTTTGAATAAGGGTGAGTCATCACAATATGGTTCGACAATGGGTGTCACGGCTAACCCCTATGCTTTACCGGTTGTATCTAAGAGCTATACGAATGAAACAACTGGAAATGCCGGCGGAGTTGGTAAAAACAATATCAACGATAAATTAAAATTCAGCTTGCACGTTAAGAATAACGGTTATGGCAGTAAGTGGACTTATAAAACGCTAAAAGATAAGATTCCTGACGGTTTACAGATTGATCCTAACTCCATAAAGATGCGTTATAACGATGGAACGACAGAAAACTTGTCAGCGGATAACTATGACGCTGAAACTAAAACGTTGACTATTTCACCAGCCTTAATCTTAAGCGATGGTGAGTCCGCGACGATTACTTATGAAGCAACTATCACTAGAGCTGGCGGAGGCAAGACTATTACCAATACCGCTGACTTTACCGGGCATGATACCAAGACAGATGATAAAACATACAGTGCTTCGGTTGATATTGACGTCGAAAAGCCCAACTACAATTTTGATTTCACCAAAGAAGTTAAGAACGTAACCAATGGTGAGACAGAATTTAAAGATAGTACTGATGCCAAAATCGGTGACACGGTTGAATATCACATCTATTTTGGTGTGACCGCTGATAGTACGCAGTCATTGGCAAAAGGTTCAGAATTGGTGGAGAATTTACCAACCGGATTAAAACAAGATGGCAATGCAACTGTTAAAGGACCAGACGGCGTTGTGTATGGTTCAAGCAGTATTGGAACCGGTATTTCAATAGTACAACCAGGCGAGAATCTAACCATTGATTTCAAGGCCAAAGTAACTGCGGAGGCAGTCGGACAAATTCATAACGCCGTTACAATTACAGGCGGTGTTACAACGCCTGGCAACGAAACGATTCCGACGATGACTTCTACAGACACTATTGTGAATGTTCAAAAGTCCAATGCCTTTACCTCGGTACCAAGCATAATAGACTTTGGTTCTGTCAACCTGGCTGGATCATCAAAGACAATTACTAATGTTGCTACCAAAGGAGAGTTAGTCGTCACTCATCCCGATGCCAATAACTTCAACGTTAGTGTCGCTTATGACAACGACAACGTTGATACTCAAATGAAAACTTCCAATGGCGATACACTACCAAGTGATAGTAGTGGATTATTATTTATCAAACAAAGAGATAATTCCGAAAATGATCTTGGTACATGGCAACCACTGTTACCAACAGGAACCTTGATTCGAACCAGCGATTTCTCCGGATCACAACAATCACTTAACTTAACTAATTACGTCGGTGCGAATGATTGGCAAATGCAATTATCGCCAAATTCTACCGCGGGAACTTACAATGGAACATTAACTTGGAGTTTAAATGAATCAATATAAAAGATAATTTTTTGTGCTTAAAAAAAGGCCAAGGTAATCATACTATGATTACCTTGGCCTTTTATCTTACTATCTTGTTTAGTTATTCAGCATAAAAGAAACAGGATTAGTTTCATTTTGATCATAGAAGATAAACTTATCGGGACGATGATGTGAAACGGTATATTCAAACATCGTGCCATCATTGGTGAATGAGTAGTTAGTCACAATTGGAATGGCGTTGTAAGTCTTCAAATCGAGATATTTTTTATCCTGTTCATCAGCTAGTCCAATCGTTAAAATTCGCTTGGTAGTGGCGATTGGTTCATTCAAAACCTCGTTTAAATATTTGTAAACAGAATCTTGAGCGATGTTGATAGTTAAATCTTTAACTACTTTTCGCATGAAATAATTCTCTTCCACAATGTAATTGTCAGAGCCAATTGAACGAAGTCGCTTGATGTAATAAACGGGTGTACCAATAGGGAAGGTACTCTCCAATGACAACTTTTTGTCGACCTCAATTTCATCGAAAAGTAAAACAGTAGTCTTAAATTTAATTTTATTGCGATCCGCCATTTGGGAAAATGAGTGATTGCCATTTTTGATCAAATCATTTTCTAAATGTGAGTTGTAAATGACAATAACGCCTTTGCCACGAACACTTTGAACGTAACCGTCGGCACCTAATTTTTTAATGGCACGTCGTAGAGTGTTACGTGAGCAATTGTATTGAAGGACCAAATTTGTTTCTGAAGGCAGTTTGTCCTGATATTGAAATTCGTCCTGTTTAATCCGATTTTTCAAGTCAGCGTAAATTGAATCGTATTTATTATTAGGAATAATATCCACCTCCAAAAATAGTTATATCTATAATTATTGTCTATTTAATCCTTTTTTACAAATCCAATTCGTTAGCAAAGTAAAGAAAGGCACTAGCGGTCCATGAGAATGACTTATCACGCAAACCGACGCCAGTTTTAGCATCAAAATTTTCTGCAAAGCCGTAAGTTTTCACAGTTTGGCAGAATTTTGATGCTATTTCTTTAGCCAAAGTAGTTTCACCAGCATCTTTTAAAGCTTCATACACAATGACTGAAGATGGTCCCCAAATTGGACCCCGCCAGTAGGCATCAGCTTGATACAACGGACTGTCGATTGCTTCGGTAGCGACGCCGAAGTTCGTAATAAAGTGTTGCTTCAGTTCGTCGACGATGGCCTGCTTTTTAGTTTTGTCTAGATCAGCGCTGATTATTAAGGAAACTAGTGGCAATAAACTTTGGGAGGTAATCTTTTTACCAGTGAACATCTCTCTTGCCACGGGTAATGGGGATTCATCAAAGAAATAGTTATTAAATTTTGCTAGTAAAATGGCTTTTTTCTTTGACCAATATTCAATTTTTTCAACTTGATTAGTCTGGGTGCTCAGCTTGATCAAGTAATTCATGGCAAAAATCAGATAAGCGGACAAATCAGGGGAGTCGACGACGGTGTTGCTGCTGAAAACGGTGCTATTGTCCTGGCCACTGTCGTTTCCGTGGTCGTACTCGCAAATGCCATCTTCATTAGAATCCTTAAACTCCAAATAAAATTCGACTTGCTTAGCGATCCATTGATAAATTACGCGTAATTGTGCTTGATCGAACTTTTCTTTTTGAGCCATTTTTTGGAAAGTGAAGGCATGAATTGGCGGCTTGGAGAAGTTCCATCTGATAGTACTGTCACTCACAGAACCAGGAAGTTGACCAAATTGATCTTGATGATCGAAGATAACTTTCATCTGGTCCCAAGCTAATTGGTCATCGACTCCAGCCAAAGCTAGTGCCATGAAGCAATGATCCCAACTCCAAACGCCAGGGAACTTGTTATTAGAAGCGTAAATCGCCGATTCTTTCAAATTACCTAGTGGATTGACGATGGCCGACCAGAGGGTATAAATTGCATCAAGTTGAACATGTTTAAGACTGGGTTGAACAGGTTTGAACTGTTTAGCAAAACTAGTGAAGTTCTCTGCAGCAATTTTGGCAATTGTTTCAAAGTTAATCTCTTCAGCAACTGGTTTAGCCATATTGGTTGGAATATCTTGGACGACTGCTAAAAATGACGAATCGTCTAGGGCAGGCTTGATGTCAATAATTGAGCTATTATTTGCAGTTTTACTACTACCGGTAGTATCGACAGAAAGTGACTGACTCAGGTTGGTAGAACCTGTGGAAGTGTAAATTAGATACTTGGTTAAATTCTTGTAACTGTTGACAATGTAGTAAGGAGCATTCTTTTTACCTAATTTGTAACTGTATTCGAAATTGTATTTGGGATGAGCTTCAAAGCGGATTCCTAAGTTGTCTTGACTGTAAAAGACTAATTTTTGAGCTGTATCGAAACAAATTTTGACATTGCCGAAATCGGTTTTTAACTCCAAGAGAGTGTAATTTTCTACTATTCGAAACGGAATCGCCTTATTATCATGGGTAACAAGGATTTCTAAGCTATCCATATTATTCTTGGAAATTCCGTGGAGTGATTGCAACCAAAGCTTTTCGTCATGTCTAAAGATTGACATATAGGCACCACGGTAACTAAAGGGGACTAAATTTATATTCATATTTCTTTCACCTACTAAGTTAAACATCTTATTATAATGATACCGCTATTACGGCTTTTTGAATACGGATACATTATAACTTGTAAAACTAGTTTAAACAAGTTATACTATGTGTGCTCTTGAAAGTGCATACAAAATTAGGGGAGATGATTCTATGGTTGATATGAAAAGTGACGTTACCAAAATCATTCAATACATCGGTGGCAAGGATAATATTGAATCGGCAACGCACTGTATAACCAGATTAAGACTCATTTTAAAAGACCAAAATAAGGTCAATGATAAAGAACTAGAAAAACTTGATACTGTTCAAGGAACATTTTTGGCAGGTGGACAATTCCAGATCGTGATTGGACCCAGTGTTCCCAAAGTTTATAACGAATTTATCAAGCAAACCGGAGCCAAATCTGAATCTGTTGAAGCTGTAAAAAGTGATGCCCGTTCCAAACAGAATTGGTTGCAACGTCTGGTTAGATTACTGGGAGATATTTTCATCCCCATCATTCCTGCCATTGTCGCAGCTGGTTTGTTAATGGGTATTAATAATGTTTTAAGTAATAAAGGAATCTTTTATCCCAATGCTTCGTTTATCCAGATGCATACTGAATGGAAAGGTGTTAACGACATCATTCAATTGATTGCTCAAACATCTTTCTCATTCTTGCCCGCATTGATCGGTTGGTCAGCGGTTAAAAAGTTTGGCGGTAATCCGTTACTAGGAATCGTTTTAGGATTGATTTTGGTCAACCCAGCTTTGACTAGTGCTTACGATTACGCTTCACATCCAGCCGCAACACCAACTTGGAACCTCTTTGGTTGGCACGTTTCACAAGTCGGTTATCAAGGACAGGTTATTCCAGTCCTAGTGGCTGCCTGGATATTAGTTAAGCTGGAGAAATACTTTGAAAAGCACATTCCGGATGCTTTGCAGCTAGTTTTAGTTTCTCCATTAACGCTTTTGATTACCGGATTTGCTTCATTTCTAGTCGTTGGACCTGTTACGATGGCCGGTGCCAACTTGATTACTAAAGGAGTCGTCTCAGTTTTCAATGCCGTACCAGTTTTAGGTGGTGCGTTGTATGGATTCATCTGCGCCCCATTGGTTATCACCGGGATGCATCACTTGTTTCTCGGAGTTAACCTACAAATGGCCGGAACCCTTGGTTATGTAACGCTTTGGCCAGTTGGTGAACCAGTTACAATGGCTCAAGGTGCAGCTTGTTTAGCTATGGCTTACATCTTCAGAAAGAATGCTAAGAAGAAAAACGTTGCCTGGACTAGTGGTTTGTCATCATTTCTAGGAATTACTGAACCCGCTATTTATGGTGTTAACTTGAAAAATAGATATCCATTCTTAGCCGTTATGCTAGCTGGTACCTTTGGTGGTGCCTGGATGGGCTTTTGGCAAGTTCGTTCAACTAGTGTTGGCGTCGGTGGCGTCTTGAGTTTTCTAAGTGTCTTCCCTAAACAATGGGGATTCTATTTAGCCGGCGAGATCATGACCTTCTTCTTGACTATCGCTTTAACATTGTTGTTCTCCAGAACCAAATTGAATGCGGATAGAAAAGTCGGTTCAAACGAAACTGTTCATGATTTAAACGCCTTTGTCTCGGGTACAACAGAAGCAATTGAACAAGTTCCCGACGAAATGTTTTCCAAGAAACAATTAGGTGATGGCATTGCTATCAATCCTACAAGTGATAAGTTAGTTGCTCCGGCAAATGGTAAGGTAACAGTAATGATGCAAGGTAGCAATCACGCAGTCGGCTTAACCTTAAATGACGGAACAGAAATTTTGCTTCATATCGGAATAGATACCGTCGATATGAAAGGCGACGGCTTTACACCATTAGTTGACGTCAACGAAAACGTCAAAGCCGGACAACCTTTAATCAAATTTGACAGTAAGAAAATTAAAGCAGCTGGTCATAGTAACGTTGTGATCATGGCAATCACGAAACAAGCCGATGATATCAAGACAATTGACTTCATGAAACCAGATCAAGAAGTCAAAGCTGGTAAGAGTATCATCGCCGATATTGCCCATGAAACAGCAACCTCAGCCGTGACAGCATAATAAAAAGAGTTTGAACATTGACTTGTTCAAACTCTTTTTGCGTATATTAAATCTAGGAGATTGCGTAGGGAATTTCCTACGCAATCCTACGCAATCCTACAAAACCCATGCACTGTATTACATTAAAGAATCCTTGATGTCGTGCAACAGATCTTCTGGATTCTCTATTCCGCAAGATAATCTGATCAAGGTTGGCGTGACACCGGCTTTGATGCGGTCACTTTCTGGCATGCACGCGTGGGACATTGACCAAGGATAGGAGAGGATACTTTCAACTCCACCAAGACTGACTGCGACGATGGGAATCGTGACGTTGTGGAAGAGTTGTTCAACTTGCTGTGCATTTTCTAGTTCAAATGAAAGGACAGCTCCACCATTTTTGGCTTGCTTTTGGTTGATGTCAAAGCCGTCATGAGTTGGTAATCCTGGATAGTAAACTTGTTTAACCTTGTCTAACGCTTGTAAATTCTCAGCTAGAAATTGGGCGTTGTGACAAGCTTTTTCCATTCTGACAGCAAGCGTTTTGATACCTCGTAATAAGAGCCAACTTTCCTCAATTCCCGGACAAGAACCGAGGATTCGTTTATTTTTTTCTAAATTTTGAGCAATTTTTTCATCATTAGTTAACGCAATCCCCATCACGATATCACTGTGACCGCCGAGAAATTTAGTTGCGCTGTGAATTACCACGTCACACCCTAATTCAAACGGACTTTGAACTAGTGGTGTCATAAAAGTATTGTCGCAAACACTAATGATATGGTGTTTTTGGGCAATTTGGCAAACTGCTTGAAGATCGGTGATTTTTAACAATGGATTGGATGGAGTTTCTAAGTAAAACATCTTGGTGTTTTCTTGAATTGCTTTTTCCCAAGCCTCGGTGTCGGTTTCATCAATTTGAGTATAAGTGATACCAAAATTATTCATCAAGTCGTGGATCAATTGAAAAGTTCCACCATAAATATCTTTTCCCAAAACGATGTGGTCACCGGATTTTAAAGTTAATAACGTTGCCGAGATGGCACCCATTCCAGATGAGTAAGCAATTCCATACTTGGCTTTTTCTAACGCCATGACTGCTAATTCAGCCGCATGAATAGTTGGATTAGAAAAGCGCGTGTAAGTATATTGGCCAGCTTTTGGGAAGTCATTTTGATGGAAAGTTGAAGTCTGACATTTGGAAATTGAAGCTGCGCCAGTAACCGGATCAAGCATCGGATAACCATGTAGAATCGTTGTATCAGTATGCATGTTAATTTCCTTTCTGTTTTTGTTCACACCCTTCATTGAGGAGTATAACGGAAAAGAAAGCTCTTTGAAACCGATTTCAAAAATAATTTAAAGTAGAATTATGGAGCCAAAAATGGGATTGTAGAGCTTGGGATACGAATGTAGAGCCGAAAATGGGATTGTAGAGCTTGGGATACGAATGTAGAG
>NZ_RKLY01000015.1 GCF_004745525.1 Companilactobacillus suantsaicola
AAAGCCACAGGAGGCATTCTCCTTGGCTTGCGGCTACTAATAATCTGGCACTCCAATCCTGATAGATCTTAAGTTTTTTTTGTTTTTTCGGAGTGGCTAACTTGTTCTTGCAATTTGCGATACAATTGTATTATCGATTGCAGATCAATTATCTACATATTGATGATTAAGGAGGTTTTTATGAATCAAAAAGAACGAGAAAAATTAATGATGGACCGTTTGAGTAAAACTTATTCAGATCCCGAAGTCAAACAGGATAAGCAGTTGTCGGAATTAATTTTGAAGGCTGCTACCGATGTTGATAATGGTGATGATTGTAATATGGTTTCTTCAAGACTATGTCGGTCAATGTCACTACATGCAGTGTTATTGAACAATGAAAATAAGAGTTTACCTAAAGCGGGCTTAGACTTGTACAATGAAATTGTTCATCAAAAGAATATTTATGATGGGATTGCTACGGCAGCCTTTTTGAGTGGTATTTGGTTCAATTAATCATTATGAAAATTTAGTAAGCGTTTGCATTCATCAAGTTATTTCGATACAGTGAAATAGTAATTTAAGAGTGAGAGGGATATTGATAAATGTATAAAATGATTGTTTGTGATTTAGATGAAACATTGATGAATGACGATGGGACTTTATCAGAAAAAAATGCAGCGGCTATTAAGGCAGCCACTGCTAAAGGTGTACACTTTGTACCAAACTCTGGCCGTAGTTACACTTCTTTTCAAAATGATTTGGAAAAAATGGAGTTACGTGATAAAGCTAATGAATACTCGATTTCGTATAACGGTGGATTAATTTTGGAAAATAAAAATAATCGACCAATTGCCATCAATGCGATGCCATATGAAGTTGCCAAAGGTGTTTTTGAAGCTGGAGCAAAGAATAAGAAAGCTGCTACACACGTTTACACTCAAGATGTGCTTTATATCTACAACCCAGTTCCAGAAGATTCAGCATATTTGAAAAATCGTGGAGTAAGTTTCCAAGTTTTAGATAAACCTGATTTTGAACAATTTAAAGATGAAAATGTTATGAAAGTTATCATGGCTTTACCAACGATGGACGATAGAAAGCAAATGCGTGCAGATGTCGAAGAACAAGTTGATCCATCAAAATTAGCAGTCACATATTCATCTGATCGTTACGTTGAATTTAATCCAGCTGGAATTGACAAAGGAAGTGCTTCAGTTCAATTAGGTGAGTTGCTAGGAATCAAGCCAGAAGAAATCATTGCGGCAGGAGATAACAGTAACGATTTGCCAATGTTAAAAGCAGTTGGTTTGCCAGTCAGTGTTGCCAATGGAATCGATAGCGTTAAAGCTGCCGCTAAGTACGTAACAGAAGCTGATAATAATCATGATGCTTTGGCTGAAGTAATTAATAAATTTGTATTGTAATAAAAAATACTAGACAAAATCGTCTAGTATTTTTTTCTTTGTCTTATTATAGACAAGACTAGGACTTAATGATATATTCTAAATACACTTAATTAACTAAGTTTAAAAAGTTATGTAGATAGGATGGAAGCATAAACATGAAAATTGAACACGTAGGTTTATTTGTAAAAAATTTAGAAAAAACAGTCGAATTTTATCAGAAATATTTTGGAGCCGTTGCTTCAGAAAAATATCATAATTCCAAAACAACTTTTTCATCACGTTTTTTAACTTTCCAAGATGGAGCTCGTTTAGAAGTATGTACTCGTGAAGATTTAAATACGGAAAAATTATCTGGTTATCCTTTAGGCTACATGCATTTGGCGATGTCGCTTGGTTCAAAAGAAAAAGTTGATGAAGTTTCTAGTCAAATTGAGGCCGACGGTTATCCTCATTTGAGTGGCCCAAGAACAACTGGGGATGGCTATTATGAAAGTGTCGTCTTAGATCCTGAAGGAAACCAAATTGAATTGACAGTTTAAGTATCTTTGATTCATCACAGAAATTTCGTTAGAATTATTCACTAAGGTAGGTAAATGACTATATGTTTAAGTATTTAATTTTATTAGTATTATTGTATGCAATTATTTCGTTTGTTATCGCCTTAGTAAAAACGTTAATCGCAAAAAAGCGCGGTCAAACACCAGAATTTTGGGAATATTTCTTTGATAAATTTCTAGATATTTTAGATCCAACCAATTGGTTTTAAAAAGAGCAAGGTAATCGTACGCTAATTACCTTGCTCTTTTTGTCTTAATATTTGAATTATCGTGCAAAATCACATTCCCTAGTTTAATTCAGTTTTTACTTGTTTTTGCGGAATGAATAAGCAGATTACTGAACAAGCAAGTAGAACCATTGAAACGATGTATGAACTAGCAGGATTAACTAAATTATAAAGTAGAACCAAACCAATCGTACCTAGTGGCATGGAAATAATTGAGATAGTATTCATCAAACCAGTCAGACTACCGATGATGTCTGGCTCAGCTGTCTTTAACAACGCAGCGGTCAGTTTAGGATTGGCTTGACCCATACAGAATCCACCGATTGCCATAGTGATGATCACAATTGTAAAACTATTAAAGCCATTTAAAAGATCTAAGTAAAAGATGATCCAGGAAATGACACAGGTTATCATCACGCTTTTAAATGATAATTTTTTGAACCAACCGGAGTGTAAAACACTTCCAGAAATTTGACCGACTACTAAAACGGTATTGATCACGAAAACACTAACGCTAAAAGAAAAGGGCAAATAGCGTGCTTGATCAACTAAATACAGATTAATGATAGCATCCAGTGATGAACCAACAGCGTTGATAAAGAAAATACTACCAACTAGCCCCC
Organism: Companilactobacillus suantsaicola; assembly: GCF_004745525.1. Classification (GTDB taxonomy): domain Bacteria; phylum Bacillota; class Bacilli; order Lactobacillales; family Lactobacillaceae; genus Companilactobacillus; species Companilactobacillus suantsaicola. Next base: position 2,796 of record NZ_RKLY01000015.1, read on the forward strand.
AAGCATTGATATCAGCACTAGCTTCAAGTGTTTGTTTCATTTGTCTTAAGAGTCTTTTAGCTGATGGGCAGTCTTTTTTTCTTCTTTAACAGTTAAATTCTGGTAACCGACTAGCACTATGACCCCGGCAATTAAAAAAGTTACCGCATTGACGTAACCGGCTAATTGATAATCCTTAGTGATGGCTAGTAAGGAAATACCGATAGCTTGGCCAACCGTCTGCATGATAGTTAAAATTCCCGAGTTGATACCAATAGCTTGTTCCTGTTCATTTTCGTCGATTTTTTGTTGAATGATGGGCATTGTTAAACCATTGTTGTACATTCCCAACAAGTCGGAAACAATGTTGATGGCAATGATAATCAATAAAATAAAAATTTGTTTTTGATTGATCAGTTGAGCCAGTAACAAATAGAGTAGAGCTTGAGTAAATTTGGTGAATGCTAGCCAGAAACGTTTATTTCTTGTTCGATCGGCAATTTGTCCAGTAACGATACCAAAAATCCCTGGTAAAACTGTAGCAATTGAAACTAGTGAGACCATTAAATGAGCTTGCGCAAAAGTCCGAGCATAGGTCAAAAGTATGATATTGAACAAACTCATACCGATAGTCTCAAACAAATCGACACTCGTTAAGGTTAAGAAAGCTTTGTTACGTAATAAATTCTTCATAGAAATCACTCCAGTTAAAATTTGTTTTAACGTTTAAATTAATTTAAATGATAAACAAACTTTAACCGTTTGATTTTAATTTGTCAAACATTTATGCTAAATACGAGGTGAAAATGATGTCGAAAGTCACGGTAGACCAATTTGCTAAATTAATGGTGGATGATAAAGTTGGAAAAATTTTGAATGCCACCCAGGAAAAAGATGGGTTAACACCTAAAGAAATTTCTAAAGCAACTAAAATTGCTAACAACAAGCTTTACTACACTTTGAATAAGATGGTTGAAGCTGACCTGTTAATGATAGTTAGACAAAAAAAGGTCAAGAATTTGACCGAGAATTATTATTCGAGTTCACATCTGAGTCAACAGGGACAAAGCAATTCTTTTAAAGAAGATAATGTTATTAATTTTTCGGATGATTGGATCAGAGAACATGGTGAGCAGACATTGCAATTAGTCATGCTGCAACATCATGAATTAATTGAGGCTTTAAAGAATCAATTAAAAAAAGAATCAGATGATTCAATTGCCATGTCATCACACAGTGAAATTGATCTTTCAGCTGAAGGTGAAAAGAAATTAATCAGTGATTTATTTGAAGTCCTAGGCCATGCCGAAGAAAATGACCCTAATCCAGATGCTAAGGAAAAACGTCGTGTTAGGGTTCAATTAGAAAAATGGTAAGAGAGTGGAACAAGCCCAGTTAGACTCAGACAGGTAGCCTATTCCACGAATTGCACACCGGACTTGTGTAACTCGTTTCAGCTATAACTATTTTTTACGCCTAAATTTGCAGTATAAACGCGGAACAGGACATAAACTTTGCGCTTAAAACAAATAAGCCCAGGTAATCAAAGTGCGATTACCTGGGCTTATTTGCCTTAATGCTCGAGAGTTGACTATGTCCTGTCCCGCTCTTTAAATGCAATCTTGAGCAACACGCTGAACTGCAAAGTTCGATAAGCTGTAAATTGCATCAAAAATATTGTCACCCAACTTAGAATTAACAAATTCATCATTCTTCCGACCTTGATTGTTAGGTATTTCTGCCAAGATGGGTATGAATTTGTCTAAGTCATTGTCAGATAAAAAATCAAAAGATTTGAGATGAGTTGTTAAAGCGATGGTGAAAGAAAATTTGGGATGGAACTGACGCATTTGATAAAGTTGACGGGCAGCTTGTTTGTAATTGATCTCGGAATCGTTTCGCAAACAGTGTCGCAGTAAGTTATCGTAAACGTCTCCATAGTGCAGTAACCAGACCAAAAAGTCGTGTGATGTCACATAATGAAGGTTCATGTGAATATTTTTATAATTATTAATTACATCTAAGACATTATTCCAATCAAGCCAAGTCATAAAGGAGTGAAAGTAGACTTCTATATCAGCATTTTTTCCATTGCCAATGTGTTCCAACCCAGAAAAACTTTCGATTTCCTTAGTGACAAAATTTAATTCTTTAATATCCATACTTGAACTCCATTTTTTATTAGAAAAACATTTCGCCACATAAAAATTGACTAACCGGGTTCGGTTAGTCACGTGGTTACTTGAATTCTCTTGTTACATATCAATTTAATTTTACTTTTCTTTAGTAAGAAAGTCCAGTCTATAAGTGTTATCCCAAAGAAACATACAGCGTCTGACTATGGTAAAATTCAATCTTTGCTAATTTGTTCACTAATTTGTACATTTCTTTGTTGGAATGGACAGAAAACACTTGTCGGTTGAAACCAACTTCTTTGACTAAATAATCATTTCCACTGGCAACCACATTGATACTGCGGTCTTTTTTAAAAGTATAGAAAGTGATTGTTGAAAGAGGGCCTTGAGAATTTTTCTTGAGAAAATTTGAAGTTGCTTACGTTGGATTCGTTTCATTTTTTTGAGCTTCCTTATCAAATTCTTTCTTTTCGAGCGTGGTGCTAAGATAAAAAATATTGACGTTTTTTTGTTCAATGGTAAAAGCAAATCGAAAATTCTTTTTGCCGAGATGAATTCGCATCTCGAAGGCATGTTGATCAGAAATTTCCCGAATTGGCTTGATCCGATAAAAGTCGTTCTGCAGATTAGTGTTAAGTTTTTCAATCATCTTTTGGGAGAAATCTTTTTTGTCATTTTTAGTCAATTGAGCCATCACGCTTTGATTGATCTCTATGTTGTACATAATTTGACCTTTCAATTGGATTCTAAATCCGTTTTACTGTAAATAGTTATTTTGGTCAAGTTCGTTAGATAACATATCGTTATGTTATCGTTGCAAAGTGATCCAACCAACAGTTGAGTGAATTCAACTATTAGTTGATAGTAAAAATCACTCCTTTGTCGGATATTAGAACTGACAGGGAGTGATTTTTTGAATAAGAGTAAATTACAAATAATTGCAATGTTAACGATGCTTTGTGACCATTTAGCAAAAGTTTTGATATATCCAGTAATTATCGAGCAGCATTCAATTGCTTGGTTACAAATACACAGGCTCTATTTACGATCATACGATGCGCTGACCTTTGTAGGTAAAATAACTTTTCCAATCTTTGCCTTTTTTATCGTTGAAGGATTTTTCCATACGAAGAACCTAAGTAACTATGTCAAAAGATTGTTAGATTTGGCGATTATTTCAGAGATTCCCTTTGATTTAGCAACTTCAGGGAAACTTATCAATCTTAAAAGTCAAAATGTGATTTGGACTTTGTTGCTAGGACTACTAATAATTGTTAGTTTGCAAAATAAGAAACGCTGGTTTGGATTGATTTTGAGTTTAGGATTGTTAGTGGTCGCGTACTTTTTAAAAATTGATTGGGGAGTTTATCCAGGTGTTCTCTTAATAATTGTCTTTTATTTAATCAGAGGGCATAAAAAATTATTGCCACTAGGGTATTTATTGATGCTACCAGAGGTAGGGTTCTTATCTGGTGTTGAGTTAGCATTCGTTTTACTAGCGTTATATAACGGTAATAAAGGCCGAATCGGTGGCTATGTCTGCTATATTTTTTATCCTTTACATTTATTGTTGTTAGGTATATTGCAATTTATTTTAATATGAATAATGCTAGGATACAGATTAGCCAAAGGACATCGAAAAAACCGAATATCAGTGCATATCTCACAAGATGGGTGATGGGATACTTGTTAAATAGGTAAATTAAACTTGCCAAAATAATGAAGAAAATAATGGTACTGACAATCATGCTGAAGAAATCATGATTAATTTTAGGACTAAAGCTAAAACTGATGATTAAAGTTGCAATGTAATACAGACTGTTGAGCGTGAGTAGCCACCATTTTCTTTTATCGTCATGGGAATCTTCTGAGTTGTTACTTCCAATAAAATAGTTGATTTCTTTACCAAGTATTTGTGATAAATCATTGATTTTATCCAGACTAGGGGAGCCTTGATTATTTTCCCATTTGGAAACGGCTTGTGGAGTGACGAATAGTTGATTAGCTAATTGTTGCTGGGTCAGATGTTTATTTAGACGCGCAGTTTTGATTTTTTCGCCAAGATTATTCATTGTGCCCACCTTGATTAAGGGTAGAGTCAGCTACTTTTTGGATATTTTTTCTCAAATCTAACAATTGAGTTTGATCCATGTCAGAAAAAGATTCTAGTTTGCTGATTAGCCAGTTACCAAGTTGAACGTATTCGGTATTACTCAAGTTGAATTTTTGGGCATAAGTATACTGAATAGCAGTTTCATATTTGTGATGCAGCAATAAATTTTCTAAATCAGTGTAGTTTTTGCCATTTTGATTCTGCTTTTGTTCAAAAACAATTTCGCTTTTCGCTTGGCCTTTTTTGCCCACCATCATGCCAAAGCCTTCCGCAAAGGATTTTAGTTGTCGCATCAAAAAGTCTTCGTCATCCATAATTGCCCTCCAGGTTGAACCTCTTTATCATCATTATGAAGTGGTTGATTGATTTAAGCAATAGAATTGAAAGCGATTATTTCTCGATAATTTAGTGGTATGATATATTCCTGAGAATAATCAATTGGAGGAAGTTATGGCAACTAAAGAAGAAGTAACGATGTCACAATTAGCTGAGCCGGTTCAAAAACAGCTCAGTCAATATCGTGTTCAACAAATTCAAGCTGTTTTGACACTTTTAGATGAAGGTAACACTGTGCCGTTTATTGCACGTTATCGAAAAGAGCGGACGGGAACTCTTGATGAAGTTGCTATTCGAGAAATTGAAGATGAAACCCATCGTTTGATGAAACTAAATCAAAGACGTGACGACGTTTTGAAATTAATCGATGAACAGGGTAAATTGACGCCCAAGTTAAAGCATGAGTTAGAACAGGCGACTGTACTGCAACAGGTTGAGGATCTGTATCTGCCATACAAGCAAAAGCGGCGCACAAAAGCTACGATTGCCAAAGAGGCGGGCCTTAATCCTTTAGCGGATTGGTTGTTGACATTTCCTCAAAAAGGTCTCGATGAGAAAGCTAAATTATTTGTAAATGCTGATAAGAAATTACCCGACCTTGATTCGGTTTGGGCAGGTGTTCATGAAATTTTGGCAGAAACTTTCAGTGAACGTGCTGACTTTCGTGACTCCATTAGAAAGTACACTTGGCAACATGGTGAACTCACCAGCAAGGTAAAACGTGGGGCAAAAGAAAAAGATGAGCAACAAGTCTACGCCACGTATTATGATTTCACTCAAAATTTGAAGCAAATTCCACCTTATCGCGTGTTGGCCATTAATCGTGGTGAACGAGAAAAAATTTTGACCGTGGGGATTGATGTTGATGCAACTAGAATTTTAGATTACGGTCATTCACGAATTGTCGGTAAAAGACAGGGGCCTGCGGTTGAAAAAATTGACGCTGCTTTTAGTGACGCCTACAAACGTTTCTTAGGACCAGCGATCGAACGGGAATTGCGGCGAAAGATTTCAGATACAGCGGATACTCATGCGATTCAAGTCTTTGGCAATAACTTATATCATTTGTTGATGCAAGCACCATTGAAGGGCAAAATCGTCATGGGATTCGACCCAGCTTATCGGACGGGCTGTAAGTTAGCAATTATGGATGAATCGGGCCGTTTTTTAACTAAACAAGTAATTTATCCCCACAAACCAGCTAGTCAGAAACTTCGTGACGCCGCCGGTCCGGAGTTTAAAAAACTGATTGAAAAGTATCACGTTCAAATGATTGCCATCGGTAATGGAACGGCCAGTCGTGAATCAGAGGAATTCGTCAGTGAAATTTTGAAGACTTTGGATCATCCAGTTTATTACGTTATCGTCAATGAAGCTGGAGCTTCAGTTTATTCTGCCAGTGCCAATGCTAGAGCAGAATTCGCTGATTTACACGTTGAAGAACGTTCAGCTGTCAGTATCGGACGTCGTTTGCAAGATCCTCTAGCTGAATTGATCAAGGTTGATCCTAAAGCTATCGGAGTCGGTCAATACCAACACGATGTTCCTGAAAAAGAACTAGATGAACAATTGGATCGAGTCGTTGAAACGGCAGTTAACCAAGTCGGTGTCAACGTCAATACCGCCAGTCCCGAATTGTTGATGCATATTTCTGGTTTAACAGCCACAACGGCTAAGAATATCGTTAAATTTCGAAACGAAAAAGGTACTTTTGTGGATCGTCAATCCTTAAAAGATGTTCCTCGTTTAGGACCAAAGGCTTATCAACAAGCAGTCGGTTTTTTAAGAATTATCGATGGAAGTAATCCTCTAGATAATACTGATATTCATCCGGAGAGTTATGCCGCAACGAGACAATTACTTGAAAGTATTGATGAAACCGCAAAAGAGATTGGTTCAACTAAATTACAACAACGTTTGAGCAAACTAGATAAAACTAAAGTTTCTCAAGAATTAAATATTGGGGATGCAACTTTGAGCGATATTATCTCAGGTTTAAGTAAACCGGGACGAGATATGCGTGACAGTATGCCTGCTCCTTTACTTCGCCAAGATGTTTTAACAATGGCTGATTTAAAACCAGGGATGGAACTGCAAGGAACAGTCAGAAATGTCATTGATTTTGGAGCTTTCGTCGACATTGGTGTTAAACAAGACGGTTTAGTTCATATTTCACAACTATCTGATCATTTTGTCAGTGATCCAAGTACTGTAGTGACGATTGGAGACATTGTAACAGTTTGGGTTTTGGATGTTGATGAAGAAAGGAATCGTATCCAATTGACTATGCGTCGTAAACGGGATAAGTAATCTCCAGTGATATACTTAGTTTGTAACCTAATCAAATAAGTTAAGGGGGATCGATATATTGGAAGATGAGAATTCAAAGCGAGTCTTTGAGATAGTCGATGAAATGTATCAAATCTTTAAAATTAGAAAAGTTGATTCAAACGTCATGCAAATTTTGGTAAAAGCTGGTCAAGCACTGAATGATGATCAACCAGCCGAAATAGTGGCAGCCAAAACGGTTAATGGTATAACGCTTTGGACACTATCAACTAAGTTAAATTTGGGGAAAGAATATGATCATAAAGTATTAGATATGATCAATGAGTTAACAAAAATTGCCCGTTCAGGACCTTATCAGTGGTCATACGGAGTCGGCAATCTACGAGTCCAGTTTTGGTAGGATGGTTCTTTTTGATTTTTTTGTTTAACTGCCGTCCTCCGCAACAAACTCGATTTGGGACTGGAACGATGTGGGCACAACTTGAAGCCAATTCCAAAACCGGGAATTGTCTCCAAGATTGGCCTTTGTCTAGGTGCTAAAGCACCAAGTCAATTTCACATCTGAGCCCAAATCGAGTTTGTTGCTCCGGACTAATTAACGGATCTATTGATTGTTTACTTTCCATTCATTTAGGAATAACTGTTCTATTCAGGATTTTTCCTATATGATTTATGACAAAAAATAACGGCACCTATTTTTATAGTGAACGAATTAAGTTTCGAAGACTAGAAAATAGGTGCTGTTTTTCTCTATAAAAGAAAGTATATTCAATTAAAAATAGAACTGGTTAACTAGATCAGAATGAATCACTAAAAAACTAAGAATAGGATTTAGTCTGGAGCACAAAACCTGTGATGGCTCAGCCGCCAAATTATTCTTAGCGCTTTAGCGCTTAGAATAAGGCCTAGTTTTGAGATTTTTCTGGGCTTGAAAAAGCTCAAAATAGCGCCGGCAGCGTTCCAGTCCATCACAGGTTTTGTGCGGAAGACGGCAGTTAAACGCCACCCCAACTTCAATTCAAATAAAACAATTTATTCATTTTCAGAAAAAAGATTTTTCATAACTTGAACAAAAAACTTATTGTTTTCATAAGATAATAATAATCGTTGAAAATTAATAAGGGAGTAACAACTAAGCTTAATGAAAAAAAGAATAAATATTTTATCATGTGTTGCAATCAGTGCTGTTGTATTATCTGGGATGGGAATCACAAATGTAAAAGCTGACGATAATGCAATTGTATCTATTCAAAATTTTTCTGGAAAATCACTTAATCCAGAAGTTCAAAATGGTGGACACGTCAGTGATGACTTTACTGATGTATCCAAGAACAATTTGGGTTATGCATCCAAATTCCATATTTTTGTTAATGAAGCTACTCTGAATGCACATACTAACGGCAACGTTGCCGCAAAAACATTGTTCGGGAATGTTAATTTTGGGACTAATATTACCGACGAAAAACTATTGGATAAAGATATTTCTTATATTCAAGTAGTTAAAAATATGGCTGAAAGTTCTTTTGTCAGCGCAAACGATCACCGTACAAATAAAGTGATTTTTGGTGAAGTAAATGATGTTGAACTAGGTGATAATGCACCATTGGTAAATGGGACAACTATCAGCCATTTATTAAATGACGAAATTTATCAAGATAAAGATACGAATGAATATATCGACTTTGCTCAAGAATTTGCTAAATTAGAAGGCAAATCTGCTAACTATGCTATTGCCAATGGAGAAACTATTACTAATGATAGTTTTGAAGATCACAATCACCGCGTGATCGATCTCAGTGATTTCCAAGTTGGTAGTAATAACCAGATTGTAATTAATCTTGCGCCAGAAGTATTAAACAGTAATACACCGTTGACAATTTCCGGTTTATCAGCTGATGCTGGTGGAACTTCAGTAATTATTAACGTTGATACTAAAGACCAAAATCCTTACCAAATGAATTCACAAATCAAGTTGCGATTCAATAATGGTGAAGATGGACCAGTTGAAAGACCAAATCAAGAAACAGAATACTTTGATGACAATCATTTGCTATGGAACTTCTATGACAGTTCAAGTAGCAACAAGCAATTTACTGGTGCGATTGAAATGAACAATACTTTCCAAGGGAGCGTTTTGGCACCAGATGCTACTATCAATGTGCATCACAATTTAGATGGCAACATTGTTGCAAATGAAGTGAATGTTGTTGGTGGTGAAACTCACCGTTGGGATTTACAGGATAACAACAATATTGTTACGTCACCAGAAGAACCTGACGAAAAAGAATTAACAGTTGATCCTGGATTCTCAGTCGACCCAGATGAAAGTTCAAAACCAGACCCTGACGTTGATCCAGATGAAGAAGATGACGAAGAAGAGGAAGAAGAACAAGTTGTTGACCCCGGGTTTACAGTAGATCCTGATACTGATGGTGAAACAGAAGAAGAAGAAGACGTTGAGGATGAGGAGGAAGAAACACCAATCAATCCTGATCTATCAGTCGACCCCGGTTTCGGAATTGATCCAGGTAAGAACTTTGAAGAAGATGACGACGACGACCAACAAATAATTATCAATGGCGGTACAGAAGGTGGCTTAGAAGATAAAGAACTCGATTTGAATAGTTCAATTAAGCCCAGTGTTCCTGGTACTGTTAACGAAAAGACACCGTTGATGAATCAAAGTTCACTGTTTCCAACGACTAGATCAAGTGTCCCAACCAGTCAAGGTGGAAGATTACCACAAGCTGGTAACAATAAAGGTATTGTAATTTCAGTTTTAGGGATGGCTATGCTAAGTTTAATAGTGTTAGTTAGAAGATTTAAAGCTTAAAAAAAGTATTGTATTGACTGGATTCCAGTTAACACAATACTTTTTTCTTTTAAAGATTTAATTCAAACGCTAAACGGGCATTATCTTCATGGTTCTCAGCTGGTTCGTCAACATAAATTTTACCGCGATGAACGTAACCAGAACCGGTAGCTAGATGCTGCATTCGTTTATTTAGTTGGTGAGTGTCAATTCGGAAATTGTGAATCCCGTTTTGAATCGATTGGCTGAGCAAATTTGAGACAAAGATTTTTCCAAGATGTTGCCCTGAATAATTGGGATTAATAGCGATGCGATGAATTGTGGCGTAAGGATCAGTCTTGTTTTCCCAATCGCCATTAAAGATTTCGTGGTAGTTAGGGTCATCGGCGACAATCAGAGTAGCTGTGCCGGCAACTTTTTGATCGACCATCAAAACCCAACATTGTTGAGCCATAATGTCATTTTTTAAGGTGGCAATATCGGGGTATCCACCTTGCCATTGAGGACTGCCGTCGGCTTTCAACATTGCCTTTGCTTGATCAATAATGTTCATGATTTCAGTTAAATCTGAATTTTGTGCTTTTTTGATGTAAATTGAACTCATCATAATCCTCCGTAAAAATAGATAATTAAATTTTAGCACTTTTCTTTTATTAAATTAGAAAAGGATTAAATAAGTTTGTGCTTCTTTAATATTGTGTAATAATTAACAATGTGAAGGGGAGGAAGTACTCTTATGCAAAAAAGAATGATACTGTTGGTTTTATTTTTCCTTATAGCTTGTGTAACCGTAATATCTATCCCGGTTGCTTTTAATTTTGGCATGGAATTCTTTCTTATTACGATATTGATGATTGCAATTTTGATTTTGTTAAGTAAAAAGATAAAGAAATGAAAAAAGCCTATGATCCATATCCTTTGATAGGTAGTCATAGGCTTCTTTTAGTTATCCTGTTTTGAACAGATTAGTAATTGTTGTCCAAATGTTGTAGGGTTATTGACAATATTGAGCATTAATTGAGCAACGTCCATTCGGTTGGTTCGGGGAGCACCTGGCATTTTAACATTAGATTTAGCAAATCTGACAGTCGGATTAGGGGTTCTTTCATTGTTGAATAATGGTCCAGGATGAATCGTTGTCCATTTTAGATTTGAATATTTGAGTTGTGATTCCCCTAAATAGTGGTCGTGAAAATTTCCTTTGAGAAAAGTTTTTGCACCAAGACGATATGGAAAACGAGTATTTTGGTAAGTTGTACCAACTCCTAGGGCAGAGAGATTTATTATTCGTTTAACGTTAGCTAAATGCATGGCCTTGATGATATTGGGTATTGCAAATGAGAAGAGGTTAGCACTACTGTTAGTTACTGAATTTCCAAGAGTAACTAGTACGGCGTCACATCCTTTTATAGCTTTTGCTAAAGCATGATAGTCATCTAATTGTCCTTTAATAATAGTTAAGTTTGGAGCCTTGGCTAACTTTTGAGGATTGCGAACGTAAGCCACAACTTCATTGTTATTTTGAAGTGCTAAAGATAATAAATCTTTCCCAGTTCTACCAGTAGCACCGATAAGCATTAAACGCATTTGATCAACTCCTTAAAGGTTGTCTTCAATCCAGTTCATGATATATACAGTACCAGTCAAGTATCCACCCATTTGTGTGTGTTGTTGAGCCGTAGATTCATCATCAAACAATAAGTAATCTTTTGGACATTGTAACGCATCATAAAATTTTTGAGCCGCACCATGAGTTACCTCAGCGGACCCATCAAGAACCAATGTTTTAGACTTGATTTGATTGACGATGGCAGTATTATCATATTTTTTCAGTTCATCGATAATCGTATTGTCATCAGCATTGTGTTTCCATTCGTAATCTTTCAATGTGAAATCAATCATACTTGGGCGTACTTGATCAGACATTTTTAAAGCAATTTTAAGTCTTTGAGCAATCATATTTCCCCAATTCATATTTCCAGGATCGGAAATAATTACTTTTAATCGGTTATCAAAAGCAGCTGCACGTGGTACTAAGAATCCACCAAAACTCATACCCATCGCACTAATTCGACTAGAGTCAATACCATCAATTTTTTTGGCAAAATCAATTACAGGTGTCAAAACGTTTTCGAAATCGGGACGAAATTTTAGATTTTGTAATCTAAGAGCCATTCCTTGACCAGGACCATCGAAAGTTAAAGCATTGATACCTCTCTTCAAGGCACCATCAATCACCCACATAGTATCGTCAGCCCAAGTATCTCGACCAGGAACAACTATTAGCAAGGGAGCATTTTTAGTGGCTGTAGTAGATCGATAAAAATGCCCGGGTAAAGTCGTGTTTTCATAAGGTATTTGAATTGCTTTACCGGGATAAGCTCCATATTGAAGAGCTTTGTCGAAACATACTTGACTATTTTTGGAAAACTTTTTCATACGGATATCATTTGTATCTTTAAAATACATCAGAGAGACACGCCAATAAGTCGAAGCTCGAAGATAACTGCTGGCAGCACTGACTAGTTTGTCTTGACCTTCGAAATCTTCAGCTCTTTTTTGTAATCTTTCAGCCATTAAACTCCAATTATTGATCCAGCTATTTTCATCATTTTCGATTAAATTCATTGTTACTTCTAAAACTTCACCCTCATCGCTCATTTTGTAAGGCATTAGATCCATTACATGTTTGATAAGTGCATCTTGTAGCATATTTTCACTATATTTATAATTTGACCAATGTTTTATTTCAGTTGTCATTTATTATTCTCCTCGTAACTAATTGTTGTAACCAATTTTATTAGGAAATGAGTTATAATTTAACTACAAAATTATACGGAGTGTTGCATTTTGAACAAATATACTAAAAAGAATGATAAGACTGAAAAACGTATTATGGATACGATATTAACTTTAATGCAATCATACGAATTTAATAATATTACGATGAATCAAATTGCGGATAATGCTGGGCTAAATCGAGTCACACTTTACCGTCATTTTGATGATAAATGGGATATTTTGGAAAGAATTGAAAGTGATTTTTTTCAAGCGGCAGAGGCACCACATAGGGAAATGATAGAGCAGTTAAAAAAGTCTTCTGAAGATTATCAGGATGCTAGATCAGTTTTAGCGGGATTTTTAGAAATTTTTGAAGAAAACTTGGATATTTTAGAAGTATTAATGAATGATAATGGCGATTCCAGATTCACAAATAAACTTTTAAATTTCTTGTTGAAAAGGGAAAAGCTTTCTCATCCAGTTTTAGGTATTAATAATTTGGGCGTAAATCAAGAGATACTGTCTTATTATGAAATCTCCGGATTAGTCGGAATAATCAAGTTTTGGACAAATCATCGCCAATATAAGGCTAAAGATATGGCAAACTTTTTCTTTGCCGTCAGGACTAATGAAGTAGAAGGTGTTAAGCGATTGGAATTTTGATTTCTTTCCAAAAAGATGTATATGTTCATCAATTTTAGAATGTTTAGATTGGCAATCAAAAAGCATCAATCAGTCTGTTTTACCTTTACTGATTGATGCTTCTTCTTATCCTATCTATTTTGCAAAGTATTTCTTAGCCAAAGTCTTATAAATTTCGATGTATTGTAGATAATCGTCTTCGAAGACAAATTCGTTGATTTGGTGGGCACTTTCATTTCCAGGTCCGGCAACTACGACGTCTAGGTCTTGATTAGCACGGACAAATTGTGATGCATCAGTTCCACCAGGTGCTCCGACGGTCAAAATATTGGTACCGAGAACTTCTTTATAGCTATCACGCACTAGTTGCATGAAGTCTGAGTCGATATCAGTCTTAACGGGCCAGTTGCTGCTGTCGAGTTTGAATTCTAGATTCATTCTTGGATTTTCAGCATTCAATTTATCGATCAAAGCCTTTAATTCTTCAATGATCTTGTCATTGTTATATTCAGGAATAGTTCTAATTTTAGCTGTCAATTCAGCATAATCAGGGATAGTGTTCTCTTGTTCACCAGCATTCATGATGGTAACTGATGGCTTAGTAGTACCTAAAATATCATCTTCAACGGAAACTAGTTGTTGGAAGTAATCTTTTTGGGCATTGTAATAAGTTATCAAATTATCAAGGGCGTTGATTCCAGCTTCGGGCATTGAACTGTGAGCTGCTTTACCACGTGAAACCACTTTATAAGTAACTGAACCCTTGTGAGCACAAAAGGCGGCAAGTCTTGACTCGGCTTTTTTACCATTCGTTTCAATCAAGCCATTGTTAACTAATTGTTCCAAAACTAAACGTGATGATGAATTACTTGGTTCACCAACAACTAGAGCGTTCAAATCATTTGCGACGCCCGCTTTTGCAAGTTGTTGTGCACCTAATTCGCCAATTTCTTCACCAACTGTAGCAATGAACTTAAGGTTGCCGGTAAAGTTAGGATCTTCATTTAATTCAATAAAGGCGATGGCTAGTCCGGCTAAACCACTCTTCATATCAGATGATCCACGGCCAAAAATTTTTCCGTCGATATGTTTAGGATTGAATGGTCCATAATTCCATTTACTGTCGTCAACTGTAGCGACAACATCCTGGTGACCAGTGAAGCCAAGAATTTTACCATCGTTATTTTTAATTGTGGCGATTAAGTTGTAACGATTGTCAGCGTATTTAGTCAATTCAACTTCGATACCATTTTTTTCAAACAAATCTTTTAAGTAGTTTGCAACGATTTCCTCGCGACCATTGACAGTTTCTAGCTTGATCAAATCATCTAGAATACTGAGTCTTTGTGCTTTGTCCATTTTTAATCCTCCAAGATAATGTATAATGTTATTAATAAGTCTCACTTACTATTTTAGTATTCTTTAATAGAAAATAATAACAAAAGGGATGTATTTAATGAAATTATTGATGAAAATCGACATGTTTTTAGGAATTGTACTATTAGTCTTAGCACTTTTAGGTTTTATCTTTAAGTGGTTCACTACCGCTAATGTGATTTCCGCAGCTGTCGCAGGAGCAGTCTTATTGTTGATTGCTGCCACAGCTGACGTCGATAAGGTACAAAAATAAAAAGGGGACAAATCAATTTGATTTGTCCTCTTTGCGTTAATTAACTTTTTTACGTCCCTCAGGAGTATATTTACCTTTTTGATGCTTCTTATATAAGTAATAAATTAAGCCGACGATTGCTGCTATGACAACTAGTGGCAAAATTACATGTATAAAAATTGAAAACAAGATTAAAGCGATAAAGAAGCCCAAAACATATTTCCAAATGTTATTGTCTTTGTTCATTGAATTCTCCTTTTTAATTGTAAGATAATTTTTATTCATTCTAATAGTAAAGTCAAGATAAACATTTTAGTTGACTTTGGAAATCAAACCATGTAGTATAACCTACAATCGCTACCCTCTAAGTATTCGGAACACAAAGGAGGAGTGAATAATATGAAATATAGAATTCTTTTAGATCTTAAGGATCAATTATTCACAGCAGTTGATATTAATGATAGCAATCGCTTTGGTAACGGTACAACCATTGAAAAAGCTATCGCTAATTTGAAGAATAAAGCTGCTTAAAATATTATTACAAACTGAGTCGAGAAAATTCTCGGCTCTTTTTTTTATTCTGGATTGTCGACCGCAAAATCTCCAAATTTAGCGTTAACGGATTTTGCCAAGTCATGTGGTTCAACCAAGAGTGATTGCCCAATTTTTCCAGCTGAGACAATAATTTTTTTCGCTTCATCGGCTTCTTTTGAGAAGTAGATTGGATAGTTGTGCAGTGAATGGATTCCGACAGGACTGTTTGCACCGTGTTCGAAACCACTAGTTTTCACTAAATCTTTTAATGGCACCATTCCGACTTTTTTATTACCAGAAATTTTGGCCAATTTTTTGTAGCTGAGGTGCTTATCCAGTGGCAACATACCAACTAATGGGCCAGTTTTATTCCCAGTTAAGACTAGTGTCTTATAAATTTTATAGCCATCACGAGTCGATTTGTCTGTTACTAATTCCTGAGTATCACCATCAGATTCAGTTTCAAACGTCATCGGAACGTATGTAACCTTTTGTTTATCGAGGATTTTCTCGACTAATGTTTTTTGAATTTTCTTTTTTTTACTCATTTTCGTCACCAATTCCTAAAACTTAACTCTTACTTAGTATATAATAACAAAGCCACTATTTTTATAAAGTAATATAATAATAGTTACCACAGGATAAGGAGCGAGTAATATGAGTTTTTTTAAAAAACATCAAGAAGATCCTGCCGAGAATGATTTTAGTAAAATTTCTTCAGAAATCAAGAATAGTCCTAAAAAATTATCTGAGGCTCAAAAATTATTTAAGAATAACGAATCTTTACGAAAAAAAGTAGTTGATGGGAAAAATAATCCCGAAGCGAAATAAAATAAATTAAAGAAGAACCGAAAAAAACAGTATCTATCCTAATTCAAATGAATTTTTAGGATTGATACTGTTTTTGTATTATGGGAGTTATTTGAATAGGTAATTTTTTATTATGTAATAAATTAGTAGTGACTTCTTGTTTTTCCCATTTTTACGGTAAGCAGATAAAAAAATAAAACTGGGATCTAGTCCGGAGGACGGCAATTTTAAACTAGCCAATATAAAGAAGTATGGTAACAAGTATACAAATATCATTATAAAATAAAACTAATACTTTTCATAATATAAAACATATGATATTATATAAAAAACGAAATGAGGTGTTAATTATGGGAGTAAGTGTAGAGAGATATAACTTGATTGAGACGAATATTTTGTTGGATCGATTTTTGACTTATCGTGAGGTTTTTACGGAATACTTTAAAACGATTAAGGTGATTGAACGAGGAGAAGCGTTGCGTTATGAAACTTACTCTCGTTTGGTTGAGAATTACATGATTAATGTGCACCAGTTTATCAAATTGTGTAATTCCTATGTCGTCAAATATCATCTTGAAAAAAGTTTTCTAGCCGAGGCTTTGAATAATTATTTTGTCAGCATCATTAGTGCGTTGGACTGCTTGGATATCGACAATAACTTGGTTGATCATCGACGCTTAGAAGCAGCCAAGAAGAAAATTCACGCTAGTGAAGAAAAATTTATGAAATCTATCGGACGTTTAGCAAATTAACTGGCTAAACGTCTTTTTTTTGTCGTTAAATTTTAGTAATCTTAATACAATGGAGGAACTAGTATGATTTGGAAAAAAATTACGGTTGAAATTCCTAACGATTTCGACCCAGAGATTATTTCTGATGTTCTAATGCGCGTTGGTGCTAATGGGACGGAAATGGTCGATGATGAAAATAACAGTGTCAAAACGAAGATCAACTCTTACTTTGACCCAAAAGATTATGATGAAAAGATTTTAAATGATCTGCAACAAGCTATCAACGAATTGCCCCAATTTGGCTTTAACATCACTGGAGTTGAGGTTTCTGTCAGTGACTTAGATGACAGCGCTTGGCAAAATGAATGGGAGAAGTACTATCATCCTGTCAAAATTAGCCGTTACTTAACCGTTGTCCCTAATTGGGTTGACTACCAGCCACAAAACCCTGATGAGCACACTATCGTGATGGATCCCGGCAAGTCCTTTGGTACTGGAACACATCCGACAACCTTTTCTTGTATGCAAGCTTTAGAGATGATCCTTGGCGATGCCCAATCACTCTACGATGTGGGAACGGGTTCAGGAATCCTGTCAATTCAAGCTCGACAACTTGGCGTTAAGGATATTCAAGCCTTTGATTTAGATCCAGTTGCAGTTAAAGCTGCTAAGGAGAATCTGCAATTGAATCCCGGTTGTGAGGATATTGAGGTTTTTGAAAACTCATTATTAGATGGCGTGAACGGAAAAGTTGACGTGATTGTTGCCAACATTTTGGCCGATGTGATTTTACAATTTATTCCTCAAATCGATTCTCATTTGAATGCCAACGGTTTTGTCGTCTTATCTGGTATTATTAATGAAAAAGAAGCTTTGATCACGCAAAAAATGGCAGAAATTGGCTTCATAGTTTTGGAAGCTTTCCATTTAAAAGGGTGGTCAACGTTAATTTGTAGAAGAAAAGAAGAATTCGAGGCAGAAGATGGAGCAATACTTCGTTAAAGAAAAAATTGATTCAAATGAATTCAAAATAACTGACACAGAAAATTATCAACATATAATTAAAGTATTACGACATAAAATTGGTGATGAGATCTTCTTAGTTGATAAGACTCAAAGTTTGTTTATGGCGACAATTAAGGAAATTGATAGTGACGAAAAGACCTTTTTAGTTGAAGTCAAAAAACAAACTCGGGCAACGACTGAATTGCCACTTGGTGTGACGGTCGCTTGTTCATTATCTAAAAAAGATAAGGTTGAGTGGATCACCCAAAAGGCAACTGAACTGGGAGCAAAACGGATCGTCTTTTTTGATTCTAAATATGCCATCATGCATTGGAAGAAAAATGTTGTCGAAAAGAAATTGGTTCGTTTACAAGAAATAGCTAAAAATGCGGCTCAACAGTCAAAACGTCGAGTAATACCTGAGGTTATTTATTTGAATAAATTAACTGATTTGATCAATATTAAAGCAGCTACTAATTTAGTCGCCTATGAAGAATCGGCTAAACAAGGTGAAATCTCACTTTTGGCTCAGGCTTTGAACCAAAATCCGGAATCAATTCTATGTACCTTTGGTCCAGAAGGTGGTTTTGCTCCTGACGAAGTCGACTTTTTAAATGATAATGGTTTCTTATCGGTCGGATTAGGACCTAGGATCATGCGAGCAGAAACAGCCCCCATGTACTTTCTATCAGTGCTATCATATAAGTATGAACTAACAGTAAAATGAGGAAATAGAACGTGAAAAAAATTTGGAATGCAGTAGAAAAGTCAAAAACAACTTATATTGCTTTAATCTCAATTATTTTGGTATTTATCATGCCAATTCTCTTTAATCTCTTTCATCTAGGGAGAACAAATCGAATTATTTGGCTCTTCTTTGTTATAAATATTTTGTTTGCTGCCTTTATCGGTTGGTTCACAAGAAAGTATCAGTTATCATTTTTCAATTTAGTTATTTTTCCAGTTATCTTTGTGATCAGTGTCTTCATCAAATATGGACGATACGGTTACTTTTTATCAGGAATTTATCTCATACTCAGTATTTTGATTTATTTCTTATTTGAAGATAAAGAAAATTAATTGTAATTTTGCGATAAAGCAATCTATAATAATAGATAAAATTAAAAAGCACTCATTGAGTGCTTTTTATTGTAACGGGGTGAATTGAATGAAGAAAAATAAGGATTATACTCCTGAAGAAGTGTTAGATATTTGTCGTGGATATATGAACGACGATCACGTGGAATTTGTTAATAAAGCTTACCAGTTCGCGGCCTATGTTCATAAGGAACAAAAACGTGCCACAGGTGAGCCGTACATTATTCACCCAACTCAAGTTGCACAAATTTTGGCTTCTTTGAATATGGATCCGTATACAGTTGCCGCTGGTTATTTACATGATGTAGTCGAGGATACCAACATTACTCTGGGGGATGTGAAAGAGTTATTTGGTGATCAGGTTGCTACTATCGTGGACGGCGTGACTAAAATCAGCAAGTATAAATATCACTCTCATCAAGAACTTTTAGCCGAGAATCATCGTAAGATGCTTCTAGCAACCGCTAAAGACTTGCGAGTTATTATGGTCAAATTGGCTGATCGGTTGCACAATATGCGGACACTAAAAGCTTTACGTCCTGACAAGCAACGTCGTATCGCTACTGAAACTTTGGAAATTTATGCTCCTTTAGCTGATCGTTTAGGTATCAGTAAGATCAAATGGGAACTAGAAGATCTGTCTTTGCATTACATCAATCCACAGCAGTATTATCGCATCGTTCACTTGATGAACAGCAAACGTGATCAGCGTGAAGCTTATATCGCTGAAGCGATTGATTACATTAAGAAAAACGTTGACGCTTTGCACATCAAATATGATATTTATGGACGTCCGAAACACATTTATTCCATCTATAAAAAGATGCGTGACAAGCATAAACAATTTTCCGAGTTATATGACTTGCTGGCGATCCGAATTGTGGTTGAATCAGTTAAGGATTGTTATGCAGTTTTAGGTTCGATTCACTCAAAGTGGAAGCCAATTCCGGGCCGTTTCAAGGATTATATTGCGGTTCCTAAAGCTAACGGCTATCAATCACTCCATACGACGATTATTGGACCTGGTGGACAACCACTTGAAGTGCAGATCAGAACGTTTGCCATGCACCAGGTTGCTGAATATGGTGTTGCGGCTCACTGGGCTTATAAAGAAGGAAACTTTGAAGGAGTTCACCTTGATGAAGATGAACAAAAAATTGATGTTTTCCGGGAAATTCTTGAGTTGCAGGAAAATTCTAGTAATGCATCTGACTTTATGAAGTCAGTCAAAGGTGAAATTTTCAATGATCGCGTCTATGTCTTTACTCCAGAAGGCGAAGTAATTGAATTGCCAAAAGGTGCGGTAACTTTGGATTTTGCTTATCAAGTTCATACCGAAGTGGGTAATCACTCAGTTGGAGCTAAGATCAATGGCAGAATGGTGCCACTTAACTATCAATTGAAAAATGGTGACATCGTCGAGATGTTGACGAACTCTAATTCGGAACCAAGCCGTGACTGGGTCAACGTCGTCTTTACTTCGCGAGCCCGCAACAAAATTAAACGTTACTTTAGAACTAAAGACCGTGAAGAGAACATTGAAATTGGACGTGAACAGATTGAAGAAGAATTAAAGAATCGTTCACTTTCCAGTAAGAAGTATTTGGACAAGAAGCATTTGGAATTGGCAATGAAAGTCTTTAATTACACTGATCCAGATGAATTATTCAATGCGGTTGGTTATGGAGAGCTGTCACCAATCAACGTGGTTCACAAGTTGCTTAATGAAGATCCTGAAAAGAAGAAGGAAGCTGAGAAGAAGGAACTTGAAGAATCAGTTATTACTAATGAGGAACAGCCTAAACAACCTCAAACTGACAGCCCTAAACTGCAAAAAGAGCGTAACAATGCCAACAATAGTATTTCTGTTCAAGGAATTGATAATTTATTAATTCGTTTAGCCAAATGTTGTAGTCCAATTCCGGGAGATAAAATTGTCGGTTATATCACTAAAGGTCGAGGGCTAACAATTCATCGTGCGGACTGTCCAAATGTTCAAAGTGAAGAAGCTAGACGACGTTTTATTGATGTCAGTTGGGATAATGTGACAAAAGAGAAGCGTTACTCAGCAGAACTTGACATTTACGCTTTTAATCGTAACGGTCTGATCAACGAAATATTGCAAGTAATTAATTCCAATACCAACACTTTGAATAATGTCATTGGACGCTTGGATAAAGAAAAGATGGCAATTGTGCATGTAAGTATCGGGGTAAATAATAAGGAGCATTTGGATAGTATTATTTCAAAATTGAAGAATATCCCAAATGTCTATGAAATAAAGAGGACGGTAGCGTAATTTTATGAAAGTTGTTATTCAACGAGTTTCACAAGCTAAAGTCACTGTCGATCAAAAAATCCTTGGTCAAATTGATCAAGGATTTTGTTTGCTAGTAGCTTTTGCAGATGAAGATAACGAAGAAACTATTAATTATATGGCGCGCAAGATTGCTAATATGAGGATATTTTCTGATTCTGATGATAAAATGAACTTGTCAATTAAAGATGTGCAAGGTAGCATTTTATCGATTTCTCAGTTTACACTCTATGCTGATACCAAGCATGGGAATCGACCAAGCTTTACTGGAGCCGGGGACTTTAAGTCTTCGAGTAAAAAGTATGATCAATTCAATGAGGCCTTGCGTGCCTTTGATTTAAATGTTGAAACTGGTGAATTTGGAGCAGACATGCAAGTGTCACTTACAAATGATGGACCAGTAACTATTTTAATGGAGCGATAATAATGAAAAGTATTGTTTGGGACTTTGATGATACCATTGCTAATAGTTATCCCGGAATAGTCGCAGCAACACAGGAATCACTTCGGGAAAATTTTGGCATTAGTCTATCAAAGGACACTATCTTTAAAGAATCAAAAAAAACATCAGTTAGAAAATACGTCACACAATTGTTACAAGATCAAGACGACGTTGATGCTGCCGTAAAGGTATTTTACAAAACGTATCATCATGTTGAGAGTCAGTATCATGATAAAATCACACTGATTCCTCACGTTTTAGATGCTTTGGAATACTGTGATGAAAAGCACTTTATTCAATTTGTCGTGACACACCGCGATAATTCTATTTTTGATTTAGTTAAGAACCTCGGAGTCGAACACTATTTTAAAGAAGTTGTCAGCGTTGAGGATGGCTATAAACGTAAACCAGATCCAGATATGTTGAACTATCTGATGACAAAATATGATTTAAAAGCTGAAGATTTATGGGTGATTGGCGATCGGCAAATCGATGTCGATTTTGGTCGAAGTGTTGGTGCCCACACGATTTTATTGAATGATTCAAAAGTTGATTTTGATTATGATAATAAAATTAGTGACTTATTAGAAATTAAAAATTTACTTTAACGAATATGAGGAAACCTGTTTGGAAAAATTAACTTACGATCAAATCGTTGCGATTCACTTGGAAATAGAATCTGGCGAAGAAATTATTTTTAGCGAAAAAAGACTTCGCAGCAACATTGAATTCTTAAATCAATTTGATGATTTATATTGGTATGCAACCCATCTGATTTGTACGATTATTCGGGATGATATTTTTGAAAAGTACAATCTTGAAACAGCTTTGATTACATTAGACTTTTTCTTACGTCACAATGGTTATACGTTAGGCGATAATGATGAACAAAGAAAACAAATGTCTGAGTTATTGCACAATATTCAAACTGCTGATGAGTTAAAAAAGGATGAGTTAGCAGAAATTAGAAATACTTTGAAGGAATTGATCACTAAAGACTAGTCTTTTCTGATATTTAGCTAGAGTTTAAACTTAGAATTAAGTTATGAAAGATTGAACTAAAAAATCCGCCCTAATGATTTTTCATTAGGGCGGATTTTTTAGTTTTTGTTTTTTTGAACTTGTTCTTTATAAATCTTATGATATTTTTTCCATTCTGGTTTGTCCATCAAATAAGTACTACCAGTTTTCATGTTTCGAACTTTGAAAGTGTAGGAGAAAAAATATAAATCAAGCAAAGAACCTACCAAGAAAATGAGCCCAAGCCCACGCATCATCAAAGTTGCTAAGCCAACGACCACTTCGAAGATTTGACGATTGCCATAAGCTCGAAAAAGTTTCGGTAAATTGCCATCTTCATCATATAATTCAGCAACAGTTTTCTTTGGAAAAATATTTTTGAGTCTATTCATAATTTAACTCCCTTAAAAAAATCATTAGAAATATTATAACAAAGTTAATTGAATATTAAACCAATTACTCATAATCAATTTCATATATTCCGCAAAAAGGTATCGTTCGTTCGCCTGTGAATTGGGATATCACGCCACCATGAGTAACACAAGCAATGCAATCATATTTATTTTTGTAGCGGTCTAATACAGATTTAACTCGAGCTATAACTTCATCGCCAGTTTCAAAATCGAGGACTGAATTGTGAGTACCATTAAGAAAATCTTGATAAGCGGTGTCCAGTTCTTCTTTTGTTGCATCAGATCTATTCGCTTTATCAGGACGCCATTCATGAAGTAATAGTTCAACTTGACTGGGGATTTGGTGATATTTGAGAAATTCATGTGCCGTTTGCATAGTTCGTGTGTAAGGGGAGACTAATATCATTTGGACCTCTTGAAAAATTGGACTTTGCGCAGCTTTATCAGCTATTTTGATCCCTTCTGGAGTCAATCTAGTTAAATCTCTTGCCAAGCCTTTATAACCTGCAGCATCGACTTGTGAAAAGTCTGGTTCAGAATGCCTAATTAGATAAACTTTCATGATCAACCGCCTTTATTTGTTTTACTTTTACTATATCAGATAGAACACAAAAAAATCGGGAAGCCTGATAGTTTCCCGATTTTCCTACTTAAAGTATTCTTTAAGACCATTTGTAACATCTTTAGCAACTTCATTCCGATAAGAAGTTGAATTGATGTATTTATAATCACTTGATGAATTGATATAGCCCAGTTCAAGTAGAACTGAAGGTTGGCTATTGTAATGCAAGACATAAAGATCTTTTTGAGCGGTGCCACGACTACCGATGGAAAGATTCTTTAGTTGTGAGTTCAAATCATCAGCTAATTGTCCATCTTTGTTCTTGTTGTAGTAGTAAGTAGTTACTCCTGAACCCACATTATCCTGAGCACTAGAGTCAAAGTGTAGACTGATAAAGGCATCTGCTTGGATACGACTAGACAATCTAGCTCTTTGACCAAGCGTCTTACTACTGTCGCCAGAACGAGTTAGAACTACGCGAGCACCAGTTTTTTCAAGCTGATCCTTGATGGCTTTGGCGAACTTGAGTGTGAAGTTCTTTTCGTAAGTATTACTCTTAGACTCAGCCCCAGAATCATCGCCACCGTGACCTGGATCAATTACAATCGTTGCTTCAGAAATATTGGTTGCAGCAGATTTAACAGCACTCTTAGTACCAGAAATAGTTACGACCCAACTAGCAACATAGCCGATAGAACCATCACTGTCACGGACTTTATACCATTTGCCATCTTTTCCGAGGTAATCAAAACGTTTACCAACTTTAGCAGTTTTGACAATTCGACCATTAGCGTTTGGTTCAATTCTGATTTTAGTATTTGGTTGAGTCACAGTGACTGATTTAATATCATTATCAGTATTGGAGGTATTAGTTGAACCGGATGTTTGTTGAGTTCCTTGAATGAAACTAGATCTGACCCAACCGGCAGTTCCATTATAAAGAATCTGCGTCCAATCTTGTTCTTGATAAATAATTGTAACTTTTTGTGATTGTTGAATCGTACCTAAGACGTTGCCATTGGCATCAGCCGTCTTAAACACAGTCGTATTAGGAACTTTTACGATTCCAACTTTATTGGTTGCTGAACTTACCTCAGTATTGTTGATCAACCAGCTGGCGATCCAGCCAATTTTATCTCCGGATAATCTAACTTGATACCATTTGTTTTTTTCAGCTAAAATGGCTAATTTATCGCCTTTTTTAACTTGTCCCATATTACTGTATGCTAATCCGGGACCAACTCTAACATTGACTGATTCTGATTCAACGACGACTTGATTAGCACTAGCTAAGGCGACCGTTGAAAAGCTGGACAATATGAGTAAAAACACAATAGCAACAAGAATCCGATTTTTAATGAAGAATTTTTTTATTTTTTCCATCATACCAGATCCCTCTATGGTAATAGATGCGTACTATATACGTATATCTTACTGAAAAAAGTGACAACTTGAAAGCAACAATCACATTTTTTTACAAAAACTTGACTTTATAGCCGTTTTCGACTAATCTACAAATATATTAAAGAACCAATAATTGTTTTACAGAGAATCTGGTAGCTGAGAGCAGACAACAATTGAGCACGTGACTATTTATCGTTTGGCAGGCGTTAACTGCAGCAAAAATACTAGGTGGTACCGTGCAAAAAGCACCCTTGTCTGAATTGGACAAGGGTGTTTTTTATTAAGGAGGAATATATGCGTTATCAAAAACCTAAGGGGACGATGGACATTTTGCCGGGTGAATCTGAAAAATGGCAATACGTTGAATCAGTCGCTCAAGATACTTTTAATAAGTACCGTTTTTCTGAGATTAGAACTCCAATGTTTGAATCTTACGATGTTTTTGAAAGATCATCTGGAGATACTTCAGATATTGTTTCAAAAGAAATGTACGATTTTCACGATAAAGGAGATCGCCACATTGCTTTAAGACCGGAAGGAACAGCCGGAGTTGTAAGAGCTTATGTGGAAAATAAATTATATGGCCCCGATCATATCAAACCTTATAAAGTTTGGTACAAAGGACCAATGTTTAGATATGAACGTCCACAATCTGGTCGTCAACGTCAATTCCATCAAATTGGTGTGGAAGCTTTTGGTTCCGATTCCCCAGAATTAGATGCTGAAATTATTTCAGTAGGTTTGGAATTCTTGCATCGTTTAGGAATTAAAAATTTGAAAGTTGCCTTGAATACTTTGGGTGATCCAGAATCACGTGCAGCTTATCATCAAGCTTTGGTTGATTACTTTACACCGTTTAAAGATCAATTGAGCGAAGATTCCAAAGTTCGACTAGAAAAGAATCCTTTAAGAATTCTTGATAGTAAAGATGACAATGATAAGAAAATCGTTGCCAATGCACCATCAATTTTGGATTATCTAAACGAAGCTTCTAGCCAACGTTTTGAATACTTGAAGAGTTTACTAGAAGACTTAGGTATCAATTATGAAGTTGATTCAACTATGGTTCGTGGATTAGATTATTACAACCATACTATTTTTGAATTTATGGTAACGGATCCAGCTTTTGATAATAAAGAAATTACTGTCCTAGCTGGTGGTAGATACAACGGTTTGGTTGAAGAATTGGGTGGCCCTGAAACTCCTGGTATCGGTTTTGGATTAGGAGTAGAGCGCTTGATGTTGTTGATCGATGATAAAAATGTTCCAGCAACATCAAACTTAGATGTGTACTTAGTTACTATCGGTGACAAAGCAGAACGTGCTTCGGTAAAAATTTTATCCGAATTACGCTTGGCTGGTTTCTCCGCCGATAAAGACTACTTACAAAGAAAAATCAAAGCCCAGTTCAAGACTGCCAATAATTTAAATGCTAAATACACGGTAACTATTGGCGATACTGAATTGGAAAATGATACAGCCAGCGTTAAGAATATGGCAACTGGCGAACAAGTCAGTGTATCATTGAAGAATTTAGCTGAAGAATTGAAAAAGATCGAGGGATAAAGATGGAAGAAAGAACAGACTATTGTGGCAATATTACTGAAAAATACGTTGGACAAAAAGTTTCACTAGACGGATGGGTTCAAAGACGCCGTGACTTAGGTGGCTTAGTTTTCGTTGATCTAAGAGATTACAAAGGAATTGTTCAATTAGTATTTAATACTGATCACAAAGAAGTACTTGAAGTAGCAGAAACATTAAGATCTGAATACGTAATTAATGCCATTGGTACTGTTAGACTTCGTGGTGAAGGTGCCACTAATGACGATATGACAACTGGTAAAGTTGAAGTTGTTGTTGAAAAAGTTGAGATTTTGAACAAATCATTGACACCACCATTTGAAATCAAAGATGATATCGATTCTTCTGAAGAAACAAAATTAAAGTATCGCTATCTTGATCTTCGTAGACCAGAAATGCAAAAGGCCATTAGAACTCGTGCTCAAATCAAGCATTCTGTAAACGAATATCTTTATGAAAATGGCTTTATTGACATTGAAACACCAAACCTTACACCATCAACACCAGAAGGTGCCCGTGATTATTTGGTTCCTTCACGTGTTTATCCAGGACGTTTCTATGCCTTGCCACAATCACCACAATTGTTCAAGCAACTATTAATGGTCGGTGGATTCGATCGTTACTTCCAACTTGCACATTGCTTCCGTGATGAGGATCTTCGTGGTGACCGCCAACCAGAATTTACCCAAATCGATCTTGAAACTAGTTTCATGAGTAAAGAAGAAATCCAAACTGTTACTGAAGGCTTAATTGCTCGTGTTATGAAGGATGAGAAGGGTATTGAGGTTAAGACACCATTCCCAAGAATTGATTGGGATGACGCTATGGATCGCTACGGTTCAGATAAACCTGATGTTCGTTTCGGTATGGAACTACAAAACTTGAATGATGTCTTGAAAGATACTGAATTTAAAGTCTTCAAGAATACTATCGACAACGGTGGCCAAGTTAAAGCTATTGTTGTTAAAGATGCGGCTGACAAGTATTCACGTAAGAATATTGAAGCTTATCAAGAATACATCAAGCGCTTTGGTGCTAAAGGTCTTGCTTGGTTCAAGTTCAATGATAACGATATGACTGGTGGCGTTTCGAAATTTATCAAGGATCACAAGGACGCTTTGGTTGAGCGTCTAGGCCTTGAAAACAACGACTTAGTACTATTTGTTGCCGACAATAAAAAAGTTGTTGCTGACGCTTTAGGTTATTTGAGAAATGCTATTGCGAAGGAACAACACTTGTATGATCCAAATGAATTTGCCTTTATCTGGGTTGTTAACTGGCCATTGTTCGAGTATGACGAAGGTATCCAAAGATGGACTGCTGCTCATCATCCATTCACAATGCCAAATGAAGAAGATGTTCACTATCTAAATGATGGCGAAGATCCTCATAAAGCTTATGCTCAAAGTTATGATATCGTCTTGAACGGTTATGAACTTGGTGGTGGATCAATTCGTATCCATGATTACAAGATTCAAGAGAAGATGCTTAAAGCTTTGAATTTCACAAAAGAAAAAGCTTACGAACAATTTGGCTTCCTACTAGATGCTTTGCAATACGGTTGTCCTCCACATGGTGGTTTGGCTATCGGATTGGATAGATTTGCAATGTTATTATCAGGCAAAGACAATATTCGTGACGTGATTGCATTCCCTAAGAACTCAAATGCTACTGAACCAATGACACATGCTCCACTTGACGTTGCAAAACAACAATTGGATGACTTAGGTATTGAAGTAAGTAAAAAAGACTAATAACTAACTGATAAATGCAGATCCGAAAGGGTCTGCATTTTTTTCTGTAGTTTGGGTGGTGGATGGAGGACGGCATACTTAACAAAAACAAATTTAAGAAAAAGATTTTATCGATTATTGCATTTTCAAAGTTTATTGTTGTAAACTTAGAACAATATTAGAAAAATCTTTAAATTGTGCACAATTGAACAAATGATTTAATTGTGGCAGTATGCTTGTGAGCATATTGATAGATTTAATTTTTCTGGTGTTTATACTGTACTTGTAGTTATTGAGAAGGAGTGATTTTTATGGCAGAGTACAAGAAAAATCTAGAGGGACTTTCAGATATACAACGTAGCGTTACCCAAGAGGCTGACACGGAACGTCCATTTTCTGGCAAATATGATAACTTTTACAAGAAAGGTATCTATGTTGATATTGCTAGTGGTGAGCCACTATTTTCTTCAGCAAAGAAATTTGATGCTGGTTGTGGTTGGCCTTCATTTAGCGAACCAATTGCCAAGCTTAAGGAAAGTCGCGATACTCGTTTAAGTCGTGAAAGAACTGAAGTTAGAAGTGAGGATGCCAATTCACATTTGGGACACGTCTTCAATGATGGTCCTAAGGAATTAGGCGGTTTGAGATATTGTATCAATTCAGCAGCTTTGAAATTCATTCCTTATGAAGAGATGGATGCTGATGGATACTCAGACTACAAGAAATACGTTGAAGAGGGAGACGCTGAATAAATGAAAAAAGAAACTGCAATTTTTGCTGGTGGTTGTTTCTGGTGCATGGTTAGTCCATTTGATAAGCAACCGGGAATTATCTCTGTTGTCTCTGGTTACACTGGCGGACACGTAGAAAATCCTACTTACGAACAAGTATGCACTGGTACCACAGGACACACCGAAGCAGTTAAGATTACTTATGATGCTGATGTGATCTCTTATAAACAATTAGTTGAAATCTATTGGATGGTCGCAGATCCAACTGATGCCACCGGCCAATTCCAAGATCGTGGCGATAGTTATCGTCCTGTTATTTATTACGCCGACGAACAACAAAAAAGTATCGCTGAACAATCGAAAAAAGATTTAGCTAATTCTGGCGAATACGATGAACCAATCGTTACCCAAATTCTTCCAGCTAAGCCATTTTACGATGCCGAAGACTACCACCAGGACTTCTACAAAAAGAATCCTGAACGCTTTGAATTAGAAGAAAGTGGCGGCCGTGGAGAATTTATTAAAAAACATCTTAAATAATCTGAAATATTTTTCATTTGTGCTAATATTGTTTAGGTAACTTAAGAACAATTAGGAGAACTTATAGTATGGGTGAAATAGATAAGCTGATCGAAAGACATCAATACTTATCCAAAGTTTCAGTAGCGTTTTTATATTCAATTGCTGTATCAATTGCGGTTAACATGTTTTGGACACCGGGCGGGATTTATGGTTCTGGTGTAACCGGTGCAGCCCAGTTGATTTCAACAATTTCACATCGATGGTTGCCATTTAACTTGTCGACAGCGGTTATGTATTTTGCGTTAAATGCACCATTATTTGTCTTGGCTTGGCGAAAAATTGATCACAAGTTTACTATTTTTACAGTGATTGCGGTAGCTTTAGCCAGTATGATGATGCATATCTTGCCACCAATTAAAATTACCGCTGACCCATTAGTTTGCGCTATTTTTGGTGCGGTAGCTAATGGTTTTGGTACCGGAATGGCCCTAAGAAACGGTATTTCAACTGGTGGAATTGATATTCTTGGAATCATCTTACGTAAGAAGACTGGTAAAAGTGTTGGTACGATCAATATTATGTTTAATATTTTCATCGTTGCCTGTGCTGGTTTTCTTTTTGGATGGGTTCACGCTTTGTACAGTGCTGTTAGTATTTTTATTAACGGACAAGTAATTGATATGATTTATAATA
This sequence comes from Companilactobacillus suantsaicola, assembly GCF_004745525.1. Lineage (GTDB taxonomy): Bacteria > Bacillota > Bacilli > Lactobacillales > Lactobacillaceae > Companilactobacillus > Companilactobacillus suantsaicola. The sequence goes on from NZ_RKLY01000015.1 coordinate 33,091, forward strand.
AAGATCAAAAACTTCAAGTGATGATCGTTACTTCTAAACCAAAAAATGTTATTACACAAATTCAAAATGAAATGAGACGTGGTATTACCATCGTTCATGACGTCGAAGGTGCATATAAGCACGAAGAAAAGACAATTCTGTTTACAGTTATTTCTCGTTCAGAATTGCATGATCTAGAAACGGCGATGACAATTTCTGATCCGCATGCCTTTGTTAGTGTCACCGATACTGTCAAAGTCATGGGTAGGTTCTACCAAGCTCACATATATTAAAAAAAGCGAAGTCTACGGGCTTCGTTTTTTTGTATGCTATACTTTATGTGATTTTAATTGATGGAGGAATTTTGATGATAATTGGTTCACACGTGGCAATGAAAGCCCCAAAGATGTTGGCAGGATCTGCTAAAGAAGCACACAGTTACGGTGCTAATGCGATGATGATTTTTACAGGAGCTCCTCAAAATACACGTCGAAAGGATGTTTCAGAAATGAACATACCTGAAGGCAAGCGCCTGTTAGAAATGTATGGCATCAAGAATATCATTGGTCATGCACCTTATATCATTAACTTAGGAAACACTTTAAAACCTGATAAATTGGAATTTGGTATCGATTTTATGCGTGGAGAAATCAAACGTTGTGATGCTTTAGGAATTCAAGCGTTAAGTTTTCATCCAGGCGCTCATTTGAAGCAAGGGCCAGATGTCGCCTTAAAGCAAATCGGTCAAGCTTTGAATGAAATCATCGATCCTAATCAAAAAGTTTCAATTGCGATTGAAACGATGGCAGGCAAGGGAACAGAAGTAGGAACAAGTTTCGAACAAATTGCCCAGATTTTTGATAACTGCGCTCAAAACGATAAGTTGTCCGTCACAATGGATACTTGCCATATGAGTGATGCTGGTTATGATGTCAAAAATGATTTCGATGGTGTCTTGAATGAATTTGATCACATTATTGGCTTGGATAAATTATCCGTAATTCATTTAAACGATTCTAAGAATGAACGTGGCTCCCATAAAGATCGTCACGAAGACATTGGTTTTGGAACAATTGGATTTGACGCATTAAGCTATGTTGCACATCACCCACAACTAGAAAACGTTCCTAAAATTATGGAAACGCCATATGTTAAAAAAGATGAAAATGACAAAAAGGGGATTGCTCCATTTAAGCCGGAAATTGAGATGCTTTTGGCTAATAAATTTGATCCTGAAATGAAAGAAAAACTAATTAACAATAACTAGGTGGTGTCCTATGGATAAAGAATTAATTTTGAATACTTTATTGCAAATCGATGATCCATTCTATTTAAATACTTTTAAAAATTCGGTAGATGAGGATGAATGGTTTCGTTTAAATGAACATTTTATTCAAGAAGATCTCCAGAAGTATTTTCCAAGTTCAATTAATACTAAAGATCCGCAAGTATGGAAATTTATTAAGTCAAAATTGATGCAATTTGAAATTGATACTGATTAAAACTAAATATAATTTTTTCACAAAAAAATAGCCCAGAATAATCGTTCAATTACCTGGTGCTATTTGTTTTAATGCTCGAAAGCTTTTTATGTTCCACTCCCTAATTGAAGCGGCTTGTTTCACTCTCTATCCTTGGCGATAATCGTTGAAATTTAATTTTTCCATGATAATTGCGGCGGTCTCTTCAATTGATCTGTCTGCCACGTTAATAACTGGACAACCAAGCTTTTCATAAAGTTCATTTGAATAATCTAATTCTTTTTGAATCTCATCTTCACCAGAATAAGTTGTATTAGCACTTAAACCGTAAGCAATCATTCTTTGACTACGAATTTTTCTTAAAACATTCATGTCATTGGTTAAACCAATAATTTTTTTCTTGTCAACTTCCCATAATTCGTCAGGGATGCCGGTTACTGGACTGAGGGGTAAATTAGCCACCTTGATGTTTTTATTGGCGAGATAAAGCGATAGAGGTGTTTTCGAGGTTCTGGAGATTCCTAGTAGAACTAGATCAGCTTCTAAGAAACCTTTAGGATTTTGACCATCGTCGTTGCTGACGGTAAATTCCATTGCCGAGATCATATCGAAGTAATCTTTATCTAGTTCATGCATCAAACCTTTTTTACGAATAGGTTTTTGTTTGATCATTTGTGCAAATGTCCCAATAATAGGATTTAAAATATCATAATAGACGATACCGTTATTTTGACAGTATTGATTGATAACTTCGCAAGTTTCTTCGGAAACAATTGTGTGTAACACCACAGCATGTTGATCTTTAGCCATGTGTAAAATATTTTTTAGCTGAATATCATTTTTTATAAATGGGTACTTAGTGTAAGTAGTGTCCATCTCCGGAAATTGAATAAAGGCTGCTTTAGCAACTCTCAGAGCTGTTTCGCCGACTCCATCTGATAATACAAAAACGTCCAATTTTTGTTTCATAATAAATTCCTCCAAAAAAATTTAAAAAAATATTTGAACATTATCTTCTTTTTGTTATAATAACATATGAACTGCAAGAGCAATAGACAGTTACGTTACAAATCGGAAGGAGGGATTATCATATGGCAAAAACCGTCGTTCGTGAAAACGAGTCGCTTGATGATGCTCTTCGTCGATTCAAACGTTCTGTTTCAAAGAGTGGTACTCTACAAGAATACCGTAAACGTGAGTTTTACGAAAAGCCAAGTGTCAAGAGAAAGTTAAAATCTGAGGCTGCTCGTAAACGCAATAAGAAACGTCGTTAATCGTTTCTCTAAGGTTAAAACATTTTATGTTTTAACCTTTTTTTTATCCAAAGAATTCGTCTTTGTGCTATGATTCAAGTAATAACTGGAGGTTGGGTTTTATTGACAGAAAAAGTTGAACAAAGTAAAAAAAGCATTCTAATTAAGAATCCTCAAAAAGCTATCAACCTTTTTGGAGTTAATGATGGTAATCTACACTTAATTGAGGAAGGTCTCAATGTCGAGATCAATGCGTTTGGTGACCACCTAGATGTAACTGGTGAAGAAGAAAATGTTGATCATACATTGAAGCTTTTGAAAAAATTCATTGAATTGGCTAACAGTGGGGTGATTTTAGGCGCCGCAGATATTGTCAGTGGTTTGAAGATGGATGAACAAGGTACTTTGGATTACTTTGGTGATTTGTACAAAGATGAATTGATCAAAGATTTCAGTGGTAAACCAGTTCGGGTTCGTAATTTTGGACAAAGACAATACGTTAATGCTATCAATCATAATGATATTACCTTTGGAATTGGGCCAGCTGGTACTGGTAAAACTTATTTAGCAGTTGTAATGGCAGTTGCCGCTTTGAAACAAGGTAAAGTCCAACGTATCATCCTTACTAGACCTGCTGTCGAAGCCGGAGAGAGCTTAGGATTTTTGCCGGGTGATTTAAAGGAAAAGGTCGATCCGTACATGAGACCGATTTATGATGCTTTGTATGCCATTTTAGGATCAGATCATACTGGTAGATTATTAGAACGTGGGGTAATCGAAGTCGCTCCACTAGCTTACATGCGTGGTAGAACTTTAGATGAGGCTTTCGTTATCTTAGATGAAGCACAAAATACGACGCGTGAACAGATGAAAATGTTCTTAACTAGACTTGGCTTTGATTCCAAGATGATCGTAAATGGTGATATTTCACAGATCGATCTTCCTGGACATACTCGTAGTGGTTTGATTCAGGCCCAGTCAGTTTTACAACATTTACCACACATTGAATTCGTTAACTTCTCTTCAGCTGATGTTGTTAGACATCCGGTTGTTGCGGAGATTATTGATGCTTATGATGAATCAGATAAAAAAGAAAAATAATATTGGGGAATTATGATGGACTTAGAGATTTATAATGATGATAATTTGATCGATAAAGACAGAGAAAACTGGGTCAAAGATATTGTGCAATTTACTTTTAATGAGCTCAAATTGAAAGATAATACACAATTGTCGATTCATTTTGTAACTAAAGACGGAATCCATGATATTAATAAAGAATATCGTAATGTTGACCGGGCAACCGATGTAATCAGTTTTGCTATCAATGATGGAGAAGATTCCTTAGATTACTTGGAAAATCAAATTCCAGATTTACCAGTTGACTTGGGTGATCTCTTTATTAGTACAGAAATCGTCGCTGAACATGCTAAGGACTATGAACACTCATTTGATCGTGAGTTGGGTTATACTATCGTTCATGGTATTTTGCATTTGAATGGCTACGACCATATTAAAAAAGAAGACGAAGAAGTCATGATTGGCTTGCAAGAAAAAATTCTTAGTGCTTATGGTTTAGAAAAATAAATGAAAAAGTAGGTCAAGGTAATCGCTTTTGATTGCCTTGGCCTACTTTTTATGTTCCACTCTCTTAAGTTGTTTTATGAGATATTTCTTGGTAGTTTAGCTAATCTCTTGTATTATACTAATTAGTGAGAAACGAAAAAGGAGACTGAGTCTAGTGGAAATTAATGAACAGCAATTATTTGATGTTGCCAATCACGCAATGAAAAATGCCTACGCACCTTATTCGCATTATCAAGTTGGTGCTGCTATTTTGTGTGACGACCAAAAAGTTTATTCAGGTGTCAATGTTGAAAATGCTTCATTTGGATTGACTAATTGTGCTGAACGAACAGCTATCTTTAAAGCTGTGTCAGAAGGTGCCAAGAGTGTTAAAGCTATTGTCATTACCAACAGCACCAAAGAACTCTCAAAGCCTTGTGGAGCTTGTCGTCAAGTGATGAGTGAATTCATGGGGCCGGAGGACATTGTCTTTTTAGCTAATAATCAAAATGATTACCAAAAATATACTTTCAAAGAAATTTTGCCACTAGCATTCAGTGATGAGGATATGAATTAATATGGATAATAAAAATTATAAATCAGGTTTTGTAGCAATTATTGGCCGACCAAATGTTGGTAAATCAACATTTATGAACCGTATCATTAAAGAACAAATTGCGATTACATCACCTAAAGCTCAAACAACTCGAAATAAGATTCAAGGAATCTATACGGATGATCAACGTCAAATCATCTTTTTGGATACACCTGGTATTCATAAACCACATAACGATTTGGATCAATACATGGATAAAGCCGCTATTTCAGCATTAAAAGAAGTTGATGCAGTATTATTCATGACTGAAGCCGGTGAAAAAGCTGGCCCTGGTGACAAGTTTATCATCGAAGAATTGAAGAAAGTTAAAGCACCTGTTTTCTTGATTTTAAACAAGATCGACTTAATCAATCCTGATGAAATGATGCCACAAATCGACGAGTACAAAGATTTGATGGACTTTGCTGAAATCATTCCAATTTCAGCTACAAATGGTAATAATGTTGAAGATTTAATTGATTCATTAACAAACGCCTTGCCAGTTGGTCCACAATACTATGCTGATGATCAAATTACTGATCATCCAGAATATTTTATTGTCGGTGAGTTAATTCGTGAGAAAATTTTGGAAGATACTCGTGACGAGATTCCTCATTCAATTGCGGTAGTTGTTGAGTCGATGAACCAACGTAGCGAATCTGGTAAATTGCAGATCGAAGCATATATTTATGTTGAACGTGACAGTCAAAAACCAATCGTTATCGGTCGTGGTGGCTCAATGTTGAAGAATATTGGGATTGGTTCAAGAATTAAGATTGAACATCTTTTGGGAGAAAAAGTTAACTTGAAATTGTGGGTCCGTGTTAAAAAGAATTGGCGTGATGATCCAGCCTTTTTAGCTAGTGCCGGTTATTCATTAAAGGACTTGAATAATTAATGGTTCAAGCTCCAACTAACTTTTTTGGGATTGTCGTTCGACGTCAACGTTATAAAGAGCGGGATGCACTAGTGACCATTTTGACTAAGGAATACGGTTTTCGGACTTTTTTAGTTCGTGGTACGCAAAATGCTAAGTCTAAAATATCTGGTTCAGTAATTACTTTTTCATATGGTGAATACAGTGGAGTCGTCAAAAATGATGGATTGTCCTTTTTAAATTCGGCTAGTAATATTAAGCAGTTTAACGAAATTGTCCAAGATATTGAATTAAACGCTTATGCGACGTTTCTATTTGATCTTTATCATGAAGCGTTTATTGATGATCCAGTACCAGATAGTTGGTATCGGGAACTTTTTAAAGCACTACTTTACATCGATAATGGCTATGATGCTCAAATTATTGTTAATATTATGCAGATGAAATTATTAACAGCTTTTGGGGTTGAACCTAATATGGATAGTTGTGTCGTTGGTGGTGAAACTGAAGGTGTGTTTGATTTTTCAGTTCTTTTAGGAGGATTGATTTGTTCAAAGCATTTTGATTCTGACATTCACCGATTACATATTCCCAAGCGGATTATTTATTTTTTACGACTGTTTAGTAAGATAAATTTAAACCAAGTCGGAAAAATTGAAATTAAAGAGAACAACAAAGATTTAATACAACACGCAATCGATGCGATTTATTTGGGAACAGTTGGTTATTATCCCAAAAGTAAAACATTTATTGATAAAATGAAACGTTGGCGCTTTTAGCCAATTGACAACACCCACAAAAATGGTTATATTTGTGTATGTGAAAACAGCGACAAGGGATAGTGGAAGCCTTGATTAGATTTATGGCGTACAATTTTAATTTGAATATAAAAGAGCAGGACTTTGTCCTGAATTAGGGTGGAACCGCGAATAATCGTCCCTTGCAGAAAGTACCTAAGTGTACCTGCAAGGGATTTTTTGTGTTCTGTCTGAAGGGAGAAAATATGGTTAAGAAGTTAAATGTCCAAGATATGATTCTTACGCTTCAAAAGTTTTGGGGTAGTAAGGGCTGCATGTTAATGCAAGCATATGATACAGAAAAGGGTGCCGGAACGATGAGTCCTTATACGTTCTTGCGTGCTATCGGACCAGAACCATGGAATGCGGCTTACGTTGAACCATCAAGACGTCCAGCTGATGGTCGTTATGGTGAAAATCCTAACCGTTTGTATCAACATCACCAATTCCAAGTTGTTATGAAACCAGCTCCAGAAAACATTCAAGAGTATTATTTGGATTCATTACGTGCTTTAGGAATTGAACCACTCGAACATGATATTCGTTTCGTTGAAGATAACTGGGAGAATCCTTCAATGGGGTGTGCCGGTGTTGGTTGGGAAGTTTGGCTTGATGGAATGGAAGTTTCACAATTTACTTACTTCCAACAAGTTGGTGGACTTCAATGTCATCCAACAACTAGTGAAATTACTTATGGTGTTGAACGTTTAGCATCATACATTCAAGATGTAAACTCAGTTTACGACCTTGAATGGGGCGATGGTGTATTGTATGGTGATATTTTTAAGGAACCAGAATATGAACATTCAAAATACTCATTTGAAGAAAGTGATCAAGATATGCTTTTCAAGTTCTTCGATGATTACGAAAGAGAAGCTAATCGTTTGATGGATCTAGGTTTAGTTCATCCAGCTTACGATTACATTTTGAAATGTTCACATACATTTAACTTGTTGGATGCTAGAGGAGCTGTTTCAGTTACTGAACGTGCGGCCTTCTTATCAAGAATTAGAAAGATGGCTCATAAAGTGGCTAAAGCCTTCGTTGAAGAAAGAAAGAAACGTGGCTTCCCACTTCTAGCAAACAGTCAAGCAAAGGAGAAAGAAAATGACTAAAAATTACTTATTAGAAATTGGATTGGAAGAAATGCCAGCCCATGTTGTAACTAAGAGTGTTAATCAATTTGCTCAAAGGGCAGAGAAATTTCTCAAAGAAAATCGTATTTCTTTTGACTCAATTGAAAAGTTTTCTACTCCTAGACGTTTGACAATTTTTGTCAAAGGTATTGCTGACAAACAAACTGATATTGATGTTAAAGCAAAAGGTCCTTCAAAGAAAATTGCACAAGATGCTGATGGCAATTGGACTAAGGCTGCTCAAGGATTTGCACGTGGTCAAGGGATGAGTCCTGACGATATCTTCTTTGAAGATTTAAAGGGTACCGAATATGCTTACATCCAAAAGCATGAAGACGGTAAAAAAGTCGAAGATGTTTTGACACATATGGATGAAGTTATTAAGGCAATCACATTCCCAACAAGAATGCGCTGGGGTTCATATGATTTCGAATATATTCGTCCAATTCATTGGCTAGTTTCATTACTAGATACTGAAGAAGTTCCCGTAAAGATTTTGGATGTAAATTCTGGACGTATGACTCGCGGTCATCGTTTCTTAGGTGAAGACGTTGAAATTGACGATGCCAAAAATTATGTTGAAAAGTTAAAATCTCAATTTGTGATTGTTGATGCGAAAGCACGTAAACAAATTATCGCTGATCAAATTGAAAAAATTGCTGAAGATAATAACTGGGATATTGATGTTGACCCAGACTTACTTGAAGAAGTAAATAATCTGGTTGAATACCCAACTACTTTCTATGGCTCATTCGACAAGAAATATTTGGAGATTCCTGACGAAGTTTTAATTACTTCAATGAAGGATAACCAAAGATATTTCTATGTCCGTACCAAAGATGGCCAATTGGCTCCTTACTTTATCGGGGTTAGAAATGGTAACTCAGAACATATTGAAAATGTTATCCGTGGTAACGAAAAAGTTCTTGTTGCTCGTCTTGAAGATGCTGATTTCTTCTTTAAGGAAGATCAAAAGAAGACAATTGCTGATTACGTTGAAAAACTTAAAACAGTTAACTTCCACGTTAAAATCGGTACGATGTACGAAAAGATGCAACGAGTTCATCAAATTGCTGATCACTTGGCTGCAGTCTTTAATTTGTCAGCTGATGAGAAAAAAGATTTGCTTCGCGCTAGTGACATCTATAAATTTGATTTAGTTACTAACATGGTTGACGAATTCTCAGAATTACAAGGTGTTATGGGTGAGAAGTACGCTGAGATCATGGGTGAAACCAAAGGCGTTTCTCAAGCTATTAGAGAACATTACATGCCAATTTCTGCCGAAGGTGATTTACCAGAGACTAAAGTTGGCGCTGCTTTAGCAATTGCTGATAAGTTAGATTCAATCGTGACATTCTTTGCAGTTGACTTGATTCCAAGTGGTTCAAATGACCCATATGCTTTGCGTCGTCAAGCTTATGGTATTGTAAGAATTTTGAATCAATATCAATGGTCATTGAATTTAGAAGACTTGCAAGAATATCTCAAAGCTAATTTGACAGTTCCTGAAAAGCTTGATTTAAATGCTCATGAAAAAGATATCAACGACTTCTTTGTTGACCGTGTTCGTCAATTGTTGAAACAAGACAAGATTAGAGTTGATATTATTGATGCTGTTGCCGGCGGTTCAAATGTTGACCCAATCAGTATGATTGATGTTGCCAAAGTTCTTCAAAAACATGCTTCAGATGATGATTTCAAGGTTGTCATGGAAGCACTTGGTCGAATCGTTAACTTGTCTAAGAAAGCTAAATTTGGATACTCTGATGATTTAACAGTTGATGATTCACTCTTCGAAAATCCATCAGAATCACAATTGAAGCAACAAGTTAATCAAATTAAAGATGATAATGCTGAAAATCTATTCAAACAATTAGCAGCTTTACGTCCAACAATTGATTCATATTTCGATGAAAATATGATTATGGCAAAAGATGAAAAAGTTAAAAATAATCGTTTGACTCAATTAGTTATTGCCAATCATTTGATTGCTAGACTTGGTGATTTGTCTAAGATCGTTACAAAATAATTATTTAATTTAAAGCAATGTTCAAAAATGAACATTGCTTTTTTAATAGTTTGATTTATTTATTTAATTAAATTAAAAAATTTCCGTGAAAAAAGTCAAATACGTGACAAAATGATTAAACCGTGTATAATGAATAGTTGACAAGTGGCTAGTGGTCCCAGTTTGCACTTTTTTGTGGGAGCACTTTTTTATTTCTAGCCATTCGTGTTGATCAACATGTTTGTCTTTGATGGGTAAATGTGTTAGATTTTGTATCGCTGTTTTATAAATATTTTGTGGGGGAGGTGTGTGTTATGGCAACACGAATTCCTCAGGAGTTCATCGATGAAGTTACTGCTAAAACTAATATCGTTGACGTTATTAGTAAGTATGTTCAACTAAAGAAGTCAGGTAAAAATTTGTTTGGCCTTTGTCCATTTCATGAGGAACGGACACCTTCTTTTTCGGTTGCGGAAGATAAACAAATTTTTCACTGTTTTAGTTGTGGACGTGGTGGTAATGTTTTTAAATTCATCATGGAAATCGAAAGTAAATCATTTCCTGAGGCTGTAATTGAAGTCGCTCAGATGGGAAATATTCCGGTACCGGATCAATATCAGGCAACCGATCAGTATCAGAATTCCGACAGTCGAGTTTTATTACAGATGTACGCCGATGCCGCAAAGCTGTACAGTCATATTTTGTTAAAGACTGAGAATGGTAGTCAGGCTTTAAAGTATTTAAATAATCGAGATTTGAATCAAGATTTAATTGAGACCTTCAATATCGGTTATGCACCAAGTAATAATGATCTTTTATTGCAATTCTTCAAGGGTCGAAATATCAGCGAGGATGTTTTAAAAAGATCAGGCTTGTTCGCTGAAAATCAGGCTGGAGAATTGTTTGACCGTTTTCGTGACCGAATCATGATTCCGATAACGGATGAATCGGGAAATATCATTGCTTTTTCCGGACGGGTGTTGGATAAAAATGCCTCAACAGCTAAGTATCTAAACAGTCCCGAAACACCAATCTTTAATAAAGGAAAAACACTGTTCAATCTGAACAATGCCAAAAAAGAGATTCGTGAGAAAAGTAATGTGATTTTATTCGAAGGTTTCATGGATGTTATCAGTGCTTACAAAGCTGGAGTTACTAATGGTGTAGCTTCCATGGGAACTAGTTTGACTGATGATCAGCTGTACACCTTGAGTCGGCTGACTAATCAAATCAATGTCTGTTATGACGGCGATGACCCTGGGGTTGAAGCAACTTATCGAGCTTTGACCCAGTTAAATGATGACCGTTTCAATTATGGAGTCATCAGCATACCAGATAAGATGGATCCCGATGAATATATCCGTAGCGCGGGCGATGAAAAATTTCAGAATTTGACTAATAATGGCGTGCAAACACCAATTTCGTTTATTCTGAATTATTTCAAGCGTAATTACAATTTAAATAATGAGCATGATCAGCTTGAATTCTTAAATCAGTCTTTGCGTGAAATTGTTAAATTGCAATCACCCGTCGAAATAGATATGTATGTCAGTCGAGTCGCTGATGAGATGAATGTCTCAAAAGAGGCCATCAATAAAGAATTAGACACTTTGCGTCGTCAGATCGCCATTAAAGAGCCTGCTAACAACTATAAAGATGTTCAACAAAAGGCACTGGAAACTGTTACTTCGAGTGTGAAGCAAAAGTACGATCGAATCGAGAAATCGGAGAGATTCCTATTATATTGGGCGATTAATTTTCCAGAAGTTAGAATCAATCTCAAAGGGGATGGTTTTAAGTTTGTACATCAAAGTTATCAGCGAATTTTTGACAGTTTATTGTCGTATTCTGAAAATGATGACGCTGAATCAGAGATAAATATTTCTGATTTCATGAACGTTTTAGATAACGACGACAAGAACCTTTTGGCAGATTTAGAAATGATGAATATGCCGGAAGAATACAATGATCAAGAAATCGAAGATTATGTGAATAATATCAAGAATTCGTCTTTGGAATTGCAGATTCAAGATATTAATCAGCAGTTGAAGAAAGCGGCGATGGTTGGTGACAACAAATTACAGTTAGATTTGACCAAGCAGTTAATTGAAGTTCGCAAGATTCTTAGCAATTAATACTGGAGGAATATAAATGGCTAAAAAAGCAACAGTATCAAAAGAATTGAAGGCAGCAACAAAGAAATTAGTTAAAGATCTAAAAAAGACCGGACGTATTACTGAAGATGACCTTCAAGAAAAAATCATCAAGCCTTATAAGCTTGAAGGGGAAGCTTTAAACAATTTCATCAGTGAACTTGAAGATGTAGGTATTGGTGTTGTTGATAAAGATGGTAACCCAAGTAAGTTGTCTCTTCTAAAAGAAAAAGCTGAAGAGAAAAAGACTAAGAAAAATGATACGACTGCTCCAACTGATATCAAAGTTAACGATCCAGTTAGAATGTATCTAAAGGAAATTGGTCGTGTTCCTTTGCTTAATGCTCAACAAGAAGTTGACTTGGCTTTAAAGATTGAACAAGGTGATGAAGAAGCTAAACAAGCTTTAGCTGAAGCTAACCTGCGTTTGGTTGTTTCAATTGCTAAGAGATACGTTGGTCGTGGAATGCAATTCTTGGACTTGATTCAAGAAGGTAACATGGGTCTAATGAAGGCCGTTGAAAAGTTTGATTATCGTCTAGGATTTAAGTTTTCAACTTATGCAACTTGGTGGATCAGACAAGCTATTACGCGTGCTATCGCTGATCAAGCTAGAACAATCCGTATTCCTGTTCACATGGTTGAGACAATCAATAAATTGATTCGTATTCAACGTCAATTGCTTCAAGATCTTGGCCGTGAACCACTTCCTGAAGAAATTGGTGCCGAAATGGACATGCCAACTGGTAAAGTTCGTGATATTTTGAAGATTGCTCAAGAACCAGTTTCACTTGAAACTCCTATTGGTGAAGAGGATGACTCTCATCTAGGTGATTTCATTGAAGATTCTGACGCAACAAGTCCTGAAGATCACGCTTCATATGAATTGTTGAAGGAACAACTTGAAAATGTTTTGGATACTTTAACTGATCGTGAAGAAAATGTGCTTCGTTTGCGTTTTGGTCTAGATGATGGTCGAACAAGAACACTTGAGGAAGTTGGTAAAGTCTTTGGCGTTACTCGTGAAAGAATTCGTCAAATTGAAGCCAAAGCCTTGAGAAAATTGCGTCACCCATCAAGATCAAAACAATTAAAAGATTTTCTTGAATAGCACTTCATAAAAGATTGTCGCAAGACAGTCTTTTTTCATGCTTAAAAATGGGACATTTTCAAAGAAATGTTGGTTATATGGGGTTTTATGTTTATGTTTTTTCAGAAATTGATTTACAATTAGTACAGATATATTTTGGAGGAGAGTTATGTTAGATAAAAAGATTTATGATGAGATTTTTTCCCGTTCCTTTACTATTCCAATTAAGGTAGTTTACTGGGATGGAAAAGAGAAAACTTATGGACCAGAGGGAAAGTCTGATATAACGATTAAGTTTAACGACAAAGTTCCTATTTCTGAAGTAGTAAAACATGCGACACTTACTCTAGGTGAAGCATATATGGACAAGAAAATTGAGATTGAAGGTTCGATTCAAAAATTGATCACTTCAGCTTATACACAATCTGATAGTTTTATGTCCAGTGTAAAATTGAAGAAATATATTCCTAAGTTCAATCATTCTGAAGAAGGAAATAAAAAAGAGATTCAAGAGCATTACGATATTGGTAATGATTTTTACAAGTTGTGGTTAGATAAAACTATGACTTATTCTTGCGCTTATTTTAGAACGCCGGAAGATACCTTGGAACAAGCTCAAATGAATAAAGTTCGTCATATTTTGAATAAGTTGAATACTAAGCCAGGAGAAACGATTCTTGATATCGGCTGTGGCTGGGGTACGATGATGTTTACTGCAGCAAAAGAATATGGTTTAAAAGCCAAAGGTGTTACGCTTAGTCAAGAACAATATGATTATGTTAACCAAAAGATTCAAGATGAAAATCTCGGCGATCAAATGGAAGTTATGCTAGAAGATTATCGTGAAGTCAAAGAAAAATTTGATCATGTTGTTTCAGTCGGAATGTTCGAACACGTTGGCGAAGATAATTTACCTGGCTATTTTGAAACGGTAAAGAATGTTCTAAAACCTAATGGTAATGCTTTGATTCATGGTATTACTGGTCAACATTATGGCGTGGGTGTAGATGCTTGGTTAGTTAAGTATATTTTCCCAGGTGGCTATATTCCTGATGTGAAAGAAAATGTCGGTCATATTTTAGACGCCGGACTACAAATTGATGATTTGGAGCCACTTCGCCGTCACTATCAAAAGACAGTTGAAATTTGGGATCATAACTTTAACAAAGTTAAAGACCAAGTCAACGAAATGTATGGTGAACGCTTCGTCAGAATGTGGGACTTATATCTTCAAGCCTGTGCTGCCTCATTTGAAAGTGGTAATATTGATGTTATCCAATACTTATTGACAAATGGACCAAGTGGTACAGCAATGCCAATGACACGTGAATACATGACAGACTTAGATAAAAAGACTGCAGAATAGAGGTTAAAGTGACTTTACTTTCAAAGAGATTACAAGCCGTTTACCAAATGGTTGATAAAGATACTAGAGTGGCTGATATTGGGTCAGATCACGCATATTTACCAGTTGAATTGATAACAGAACAAGTGGCAAACTTTGCTATTGCAGGCGAAGTTGCCCCCGGTCCGATGTCACGATCAAAAGAAGACGTCGAGAAATTTGGCTTGAGTGAAAAAATTTCAGTTCGTTTAGGCGATGGCTTAGCAGTGATCGATCCTAACGATAAAATCGATACAGTTGTAATTGCCGGGATGGGTGGTATTTTGATCCAGAAAATTTTATCCCAAGCAACACCAGAACAACTGTCACACGTCGAAACTTTAGTTTTACAACCTAATATTGGTGAACCACTTGTTCGTCACTGGTTGGTCGACAATGATTTTGAGATCATTGATGAAGACATCGTGGCAGAAGATCACCATGTTTATGAAATCATCAAGGCCCAAAAGGTGTCACAAGCTAAACCTTTGAATGCAGCCCAATTTTTAATGGGACCAATCTTGATGCAAAAGAAAACACCAACTTTTCTTGCTAAATGGCAACATAAGTTGAATAGTTTTCAAAAAGCGGTCGAGAATATGAAACACGCTAAAAAGATTGACCAAAATAAAATTGATTTAATGAACCAAGATATTAAAAATATTAAGGAGACAATTTAATCATGGTCGAAATTCGAGTTCAAGATATTATTAATCGTATGGAAGATTTTGCTCCAATAGAAATTAAAGAAGACGGCGATCCAACTGGTTTTCAAATTGGTGATCGTAAGCAAGTAGTTAAAAGAATCATGACAACACTTGATGTCCGTCCGCAAGTAGTTAAAGAAGCAATTGATAAAAACGTTGATCTTATTTTGGCTCATCATCCAATCATGTTTCATCCAGCCAGGAATTTGGATTTGAGTTCACCACAAAATAGAATGTATCGTGATTTACTTTCACACAATATTGCTGTTCATTCAGCGCATACTAATTTGGATAAAGCTCACGGTGGGATGAACGATTGGTTGATTGAAGAGTTAGGCTTGAAGAATGTCCATTTTTTGGATGAAGATGATGATTATTCACTCGGTAGAATGGGTGAATTGGCTGAACCAATGGATTTAGTTGATTTTGCTAAAAAGGTTCGTGATTCTTTCAAAGTTCCTAATTTAAGATACGTGAAATCCGATTTAGGTCAAAAAGTTAAAAAAGTTGCCATAATTGGCGGTGACGCTGGTAAGTTTTATCCCGAAGTAATAAAAGCTGGTGCAGATACTTTTATTACTGGGGATGTTTACTACCACACGGCTCACGATATGATGGCTAATGGTCTGAATGTAATTGATCCAGGTCATCATGTTGAAGCTATCTTTATAGAACAAATGGCAAATCTGTTAGAAGATTGGAAAAAGTCTAATAAATGGGATGTAGATATAGTACAATCAGAAGTAGATACAGAACCATATAATTTTCTATAGGGAGAGTGTAGGTAATGGCAATAAAATATGAAAAATTAATTCCTCGTTTTTTGGAATATGTTAAGCAAAATACTCGTTCTGATGAATATTCAGAAACAGTTCCTTCAACACCAAGACAAACGGTCTTTTTAAAGAAATTGGCTGAAGAATTGAAGGAAATTGGACTCAAGGATGTTAAGATTCGTGAAGTTGATTCTTATTTGACTGCGGAATTGCCTTCAAATCTTGATAAAGATGTTCCAGTTTTGGGATTAATTTCTCACGTTGATACAGCTGATTTTAATTCAGAAAATATCAAACCAAAAATTGTTGAAAACTATGATGGTAAGAGTGTAATCAAGCTTGATGATGCAGGTAAGTATACACTTGATCCTTCAGTTTTCCCTTCATTAAAGAACTATGCAAATCAAACTTTGATCACTACTAGTGGTGACACTTTGCTTGGTTCTGATGATAAATCTGGTGTTGCTGAAATCGTTACATTGATGGAATACTTGATCAATCATCCAGAAATCAAACATGGTAAAATCAAGATTGGTCTTGGACCAGATGAAGAAATTGGTACTGGAGCTAAAAGATTTGATGTTAAAGATTTCGGTGCTGATTTTGCATATACAGTTGATGGTGGTCCAGTTGGACAATTGGAATTTGAAACATTCAGTGCTGCTGGATTGAAAGTTCATATTACTGGTAAAGATGTTCATCCATCTGGTGCTAAAGGAATCATGGTTAACTCAATGTTAATTGCTAGTGAATTCCAAAGCATGTTGCCAGCTGATGAGGTTCCAGAAAAGACTGAAGGACGTGAAGGATTCTTCTTACTTTGTGATGAACAAGGTACAATCGATCATACTGATATGTCTTATATCATCCGTGACTTCGAACGTGATGGATTAGAAGCTCGTAAGAACAAGGTTCTAGAAATTGTTAAGAAGTTAAACGAAAAATATGGTGAAGATACCGTAAAAATCGATATGGCTGATCAATATTACAACATGTATGAAGTTATGAAAGACCATATGGATGTAGTGAAGATTGCTGAACAAGCTATGAAGAATCTTGGCATTGAACCAGATGAAGCACCAGTTCGTGGTGGTACTGACGGTTCAACAATTTCCTTCATGGGCTTACCAACACCAAATCTCTTTGCTGGTGGCGAAAACATGCACGGACGCTTTGAGTATGTGGCTGAAGAGTCAATGGAAAAAGCAGTCGACGTGTTACTAGAAATTATCAAACTAAATAATGATAAATAAGTTTCTTGTATTTTAATAACAGACACTCTTTTGAAGAGGTCTGTTTTTTTGTTTGTGGGGATGGATGCCGTCTTCCGCAACAGCTCTGGGAAACGTTGGAACGCTCTGGGCACAACTTGGAGCCAATTCCAAAAAATTCCAAACGCGGGAATTGTCTTCAAGATTGGCCTTCCACTAGGCGCTGAATTTCCCAGAGCTGTTACTCCAGACTGGATTTCAATTATTTGTGGTTATCTTCGTAAATTCTGAAATGGATACGATTCTATTCAGTTTAAGCTCAAGGTTGATTTGTAGTTTGGATAGTTATGATGTTTCAATATTTTAATTCACTAAAAATAGAAGAGGATCTTACTAGAATTGCTGTGAAGTATGGCAATCTAGTAAGATCCTTTTTTGCTGTTATTAATTTTATTTTGAATAAGCGAAATTTAATGACCCGTCATAATACTTGTGATAATTCAGAAAAGAGTCACCTTTTTTTAAGGAACGGAAAGCAAATAAATGATAGTAGTGTTATTCAGCCTGGAACAAAAAACTCAATTGGGCTCAGATGTGAAATTATAGTTAGCGCTTTAGCGGTTCTCACTCTAGTTTGGTTAGTGAGTTAGTGTAAATTGCCGTCCTCCGCACAATCCCTGTGATGAACTGGAACGCTGCCGACGCTATTTTGAGCTTTTGCAAAGTACGCAAAATCTCAAAACTAGGTCTTTTCCTAATCGCTAAAGCGATAAGGAAAATTTGGCGGCTGAGTTATCACAGGGATTGTGCTCCGGACTAGATCCCGGTTTTATTTTTTTATCTGTTTACCATAAAAATGGGAAAAACAAGAAGTCACTACTAATGGAAATACCATTAATAAAGCATTTCTGTAACTTTTATAACCAAACTAAGATGAGAACCGCTTTAGCGCTTACTATAAGGCCGAGCTTGAAGATTTTTTCCGGTTTTGAAAAAAGCTTCAAGTCGCGCCCACATCGTTCCAGTCCCAATTGAGTTTTTTGTGGAGGGCGACATACTAGCACCATATTCAAAAAGAAGAAGCATATAACTGTTTTAAATTAATGTTATGTAACCTAAAACATCAAATTGACGAAACCCCAAAGTAATGCTAAACTTTTTATAATTTAATCGGAGGATCTGCGTATGCTGTTCATTTAATAGGACTTTATTAGAACATAAAAAAGAGGTTAAGGACCTTTATTTTGTGTACCCTAATGCCTTGCGAATGGACGAATGCATAATTCTCTTTTTGTGGTGCAGTGGGTTACTGTACCCTTTTTTTCGCAAGTTTTTAGGTACCAAACTTGGGAGAAAGAAATTGAATAATTTAGAAAAATACGGATTAATTAAAGAAAATAATCAAACAAATCAAAATTTAGGACGAGTAATTGCTCAACATCGGGACTTATACCAAGTGGTGACCAATGAAGGTGTTTTGGAAGCTAAAGTTTCTGGTAAATTAAGATATCAGCTTGAGAGTCCAATTGAATTTCCGGCGGTTGGTGACTGGGTAGAACTGGAGACTAAAATAGATATCGGAGTAATTCAAAAAGTATTGCCCCGAAAGAGTGTTTTGGTTCGGGAATCTTCCGGCAGTAGCTCAAAAGGTCAAGTTATTGCTAGTAACATTGAAACAATTTTTATTTGTATGTCGTTGAATCATAATTTCAATCCGAGACGAGTGGAACGTTTTTTGACGATAGTTTGGGATAGTGGAGCGACACCAGTGGTTGTTCTTACGAAAAGTGACCAATGTGACGACGTTGAGGAAAAATTACAAGCGTTAGAAGATGTTTGTTTTGGAATCAAAGTGATTGTCTGCTCAGTTATTGATGAAACTGGTTTGGCAGAGTTACAAACATTGATTCAACCGCAGCAAACTGTTGCCTTTGTAGGTTCTTCAGGTGTTGGTAAATCTAGTTTGATCAATCACTTTTTGGGCCAGGATTTACTTGAGACAAAACAAATAAGAGGTAGTGATGATAAAGGGCGTCATACGACTACTTCTCGGGAAATGCTGATACTACCGAATGGCGGAATTGTGATCGATACACCTGGTATGCGTGAATTACAAATTTTGACAGGTGATGTGTCGAAAACTTTTGAAGATATCACTGAGCTGGCAAAAGACTGCAAATTCCGTGACTGTACCCATCAAAACGAACCCGGATGTGCGGTTAAAAAGGCGATTGATGAGGGATTTTTGGACGCCGATCGTTTGACAAGTTATTTGAAATTGCAACGTGAAGTTTCGTATAGTCAGCTGAATTCACGACAATTAGAAAATCAAAAAATTAATCAAATTTTTGGTAGCAAAAAGGCAATGAAGCAATCACGCAAACATATGCAGCAAATTAAACGCCGCTAAACGAAGAGAGCGGGACAAGACATGGTCAACTCTCGAGCATTAAGGCAAATAAGCCAGGTAATCGTACTTTGATTACCTGGGCTTATTTGTTTTAAGCGGAAAGAGTTATGTCCTGTTCCGCGTTTATGCTGCAAGTTTAGGAGTAAAAAGTAGTTATGACCCAATCTATTTTTACAATAACAGTATTATTAAATGTTTTACGAAAACATAAATCAAAAAAACAAAAACTTGAACCAACAATAACACTGTAATAAGATTAAAACATAGTTTAATAGCGTCACGGATTCCTTAGTCCTTACTAGGTCTTAGGAATTCGTGACGCTTTTTTAGGAAGTGAGTTCATTGTTTCAAATGGTAATGAAGCATACTCATGGGAAAGCTCGTTGGAGTTTCTTCTTGGCGCCCATGATTATGTTAGGAGAAGTTTTTTGTGATTTACAGCAGCCAACTTTGATGTCACAAATTATCGATCAAGGATTGGCTAAGGGGGATTTAGGCTTTGTAATTCAGCATGCGGTTTTAATGTTAATGTTTGCTGTCTTAGGATTATTATTTGGTAGAAGTTGCGGTGCGTTAGGTAGTTACGCTTCACTAAAAATGGGGGAGGCTTTGAGGAGTCATTTATTGAAAGTTTCTTTAAATGATCGTCAGCCAAAAACTTTAATGCCGGCTACTTTAATTACGAGAATTACCAACGATGTAACACAGATGCAAAACCTCGTCATGATGGTTACACGTGGCCTAGTTCGCTCACCAATGCTTTTGTTTGGTGGTATTGTGATGTCAATCATCATTTGTCCTGATCTGGCACCAATTTTAGGAATTATCATGCCAATTTTAATTGTCTTTTTAATTATTGTCGTACGTCGTAGTATTCCCAAGTACACTCAGATGCAACAATCAGTCGATACCGTTAATCGAGTAATGCGGGAAAATTTGCAAGGTGCCAAGACGATTAAAGCTTACTTTTTAGAGAAACATCAGTTAAATCAATTTACACATCAAAATCAAAATTTACAACAAAAGAGCCAAACGGCCGCGCTGGCAACAGTGATTTTGTCACCGGTCATTCAGTTGATGCTAAATTTTGGCGTAATCATTGCTATCGGTTACGGTGGCAGTTTAGCTATTAGTAATACCATCAGTGATGGACAAATTATTGCTTTCGTAAACTATATGATCCAAATCACGAATGCGATGATCCAGACAGTGAATATTATCACTGCATTCTCAAGAGCGATTACTAGTTCAAGTCGTGTTCAAGAAGTTTTAGATATGGAACAAAACGAAGAGCTTCCTGAATTCGTCGAAGCAATGCCTGAATCTAGTAGTCTAGAATTCCAGAATGTGACCTTTGGTTTCGCTGACAGTAAACCAATTTTGGACCAGGTCAATTTTTCCTTGAAAGATGGTCAGTGGTTGGGAATCATTGGCGAGACTGGTTCGGGAAAGAGTTCTTTGATCAACTTGTTAACGCGTAAGTATGATGAGTATCAAGGGACTATAAAAATTGGTGGAATTGACATTCAGAAAATGAGTTTGAAATCAGTTCATCAAAAAATTGCGGTAGCCTTACAGGATTCACTCCTATTTTCTGGGAATATTAACTACAATCTAACTTATGGAAACCCTGCAGCAACTGAAGGAGATCTAGATCAAGCCAGTGTCGTATCAAGGAGTTCTGAATTTATCGACCAACTTCCCAACAAGTTCCAAACTGAAGTTGAACAAGCTGGAAAAAATTTCTCAGGTGGTCAAAGACAGCGCTTGAATATTGCCCGTGCTCTAGTTCCGAAGTCTGATATTTTGGTGATGGATGATGCTACCAGTGCGGTGGATCAGGAAACAAACAGTCAGATCAAAGAACATCTGGAGAAATTACGGCAAAATAAGACTACAATTATCATTTCACAACGGGTCACGAATGTTTTGGACTGTGACCAAATTATTGTCCTTGAAAATGGTAGAATCACTGCTTCTGGCAATCATCAGGAGTTGTTGAAGCAGTCGAAATTTTATCGTGAATTAGTTACAACACAGATGGGAGATGTTAATTTTGGACATGCATAGAGGACCACGAAGAAATATTCATCCCCAAAAAGTAGCCTTGAATAATTGGCAAGCAACTGTTAAAAGAATGTGGGAGTACTTAGAAACTTATCGTCTAAAATTAATAATTGTTTTCTTATTAACTATCGTTACAACCTCTGTCACTATCATCGGTAACCGAATGAACGGTGTGGTAGTTGATAAATATATTGATAAAAATCGTCTACATGCTTTAATTATGGTTTGTCTTTTCTTAGCAATAATTTATTTAATTTCCAGTATCTTCACCTATTTTCAAAATTCAATGATTATCAAAGTGGCTCAGGCAACTAGTCAAAAGATTCGTCAAGATGTCTTTGCCAATCTACAAAGATTGCCGATGAAATATTTCGACACGCACGACAATGGTGACGTTATGAGTCGTTTGACTAATGATGTCGACAACATTAACACTGCCTTGATGCAGACCTTTGTCCAGCTTTTTACTGGAATTATCAGCGTTGTCGGAATGGGGTTAGCAATGCTGATTCTATCGCCAATTCTGACTTTGATTGCTATCCTCAGTACCGTGATGACTTACTTATTTTCGCGAGGCATCGCCAAGTTGACCCAAAAGGCTTTTGCTACACAACAGAGTTCCTTAGGTCAATTGAATACTCAAATTGAAGAGACAGTTTCGGGCAAACAACTAGTCCAGTTATTCAACCATACCGATGCCACTTTGGAAAATTTTGACCGAGTCAATGCGCAATATACCAAATCGGCTTTCATCGCTCAGTCATTGTCATCAGTAATTGGACCATTTAACAATATGACCAACAATATTGCCTATTTATTGATTACCGCTATTGGAGCTATTTCGATTATTGGAGGTTATGGCAAAATTACAGTCGGCGTTATTTTTACTTTTTTGATCTATCTTCGTAATTTTACTGGACCAATCAATAACGTTTTGAATCTAATCAATACTTTACAGCTGTCTTTAGCAAGTGCCCAAAGGGTTTTCGAGCTGATCGACGAAGGTCCTGAAAAAGATGCGCCTAAAGCTATAACACTAAAAAAAGCTAATGGTCACGTGGAGTTTGAACACGTCTCGTTTGCATATGACAAACGTTTAATTTTAAAAGATATCAATCTAGCCGCTAATCCTGGTGAAGTAGTGGCGCTAGTTGGTCCGACCGGAGCCGGGAAAACTACTATCATGAACCTTTTGACGAACCTCTATCCACTGGAAAAGGGAAAAGTGCTGATCGACGGAATAGACGTCACGCAAATCAAACGAAGTGATCTACGTAAGTTAGTTACGGTTGTTCAACAAGAGTCATTTCTATTTAATATGAACATTCTAGAAAATATTCGCCTAGGAAAACCAAACGCGACCGACGAAGAAGTCTACACTGCAGCGATTCGGGCTAATGCGGACAAATTTATCCGTCAGTTACCGAATGGTTATTTAACTGAGCTATCAGAAAATGCCACCCAACTTTCTCAAGGTCAAAGGCAACTCTTGAGTATCGCTCGAGCCTTTATCGCTGAATCGCCAGTCTTAGTTTTGGATGAGGCAACAGCTTCAATCGATAGTCAAACTGAAGTCGATGTGCAAAAAGCGATGACGGCCTTAATGGAAAAGAAGACGAGTTTTGTTATTGCTCATCGATTGTCAACGATTCAGAATGCCAATCAGATTTTGGTTATCAATCATGGTGAAATAATTGAACGTGGCAACCATCAAAGTCTTTTGGAAAAAGGTGGTTTCTATGCCAAATTGTATAATAGTCAGTTTGATTAGCGATTTTTATTGAAATAGACTTCATAAAATGACACTCTTATTTTTGTCCGTTTATTTATTCGAATAAATGGATTAAAAAGGGAGTGTTTTTTTATGGGAAAAATTTCAAACGAGAAATCAATCAGAATTGGCTATATTCGTGTTTCAACGGCTGAGGACCGTCAGAAACTGGGTTATGAAGCCCAAAAGCGGATATTGAAAAATAATCGGATCGATTATCTCTTTGGGGAGAAAATCAGTGGTAGAAAGGATAACCGTCCGGAATTTAAAAAAGCCATCCGTTTAGCAAAGAAAAAAGCTAAGGATAACTATCAAGTCACTTTTACAGTTGTAAAGTTGGATCGTGTATCAAGAAAGATGAGTTCTTTGTTGAATATTTTGGAAGATTTAAAAGCTAATCAGGTAGCCTTTGAGTCAATCAACGAAAATATCAACACGGAAAGTGCGACCGGTATCTTAATGATGCAACTATTGGCAATGTTCAGTGAATTTGAAGTCAATACTTTGCGAACAAGAACTAAGGAAGCATTGAGGCAAGCTAGATTGGATGGGAAAGTCTTAGGTCGGCCGGCGTTTTCTGAAGAAAAGAAACAACGGATCGCCAGACTTTATCGGAATCCAGATTTAAGCGTGAAACAAGTAGCTCAAAAATGTGGCGTCTTTGAACGGACGGTTTATCGAGTTGCCAAAGAGAAGAACCTATCTCGATTATTTATAAAAGGGTCTTCATTTATTAATTAGTTTGATGTTATACTGTTAACATAAAAAATATGATAAAAACTGTCTTATACGAACGTATTTGGCAGTTTAATAAAAATTTGAATAGTACCCCACAAAGTGTTGGTATAACTGAATATTTTTCAGTTGTATCAGCACTTTTTTGTTTGTGTCAGTTACGTTCGTTTATGGCATATATATCATATCGTATTGAAGGGGATAATTTAAAAAAGAGTAAAAATTCTATAAGTTTTTATTTATAAATTGAGTTTTTAGGGATTCTAATTATTTTCAAGATACAGATATAAGGGGAGAAGAATATGAATAAACGATTCAAATCTGTTTTGATTTGTGGCGTTGCATTAACAGCGCTTACTTTGTCGCAACAAACTGTTAAAGCAGATACAACTGACACATCAAGCGAACAAACAACCCAAACGGTTAAATCACAAGCGGTGGCTCAAGCAAGTACTGCCACTGAAACTCCGTCTCAAACTGAAAGCACTTCTTCAGATACTGTTGAAACTTCACAAGAAGCTACAACAGAAGATGCTACAACTGCTGTTGTAGATGAAGCCTCAACTGAAACTTCAAAAGAAAATACAACAGCAACTAATTCAGAAAATACTGACGTTGACGCCGATGCAACAACTCAAGCAGATCAAACTGCTACGACACAAGCAAATTCAACCTCAAGTAACATTACACCTTTAAAGGGTATCGTTGATACAAAAGGTATCACCGGTCTTTATACCCAAGATGGTACGTTGATTTCCAATCGTAAGTTGGCTGGTAATACTGCTTGGTTGACTGACCAAAAATTGGTTTACAATGGTCAAACTTATTATCGTGTCGCTACTAACGAATACGCTAATGCTGACAACGTAGTTTTGACTTATGGACACCAAGAAAATGGTATCGTGCGCGTTAAACAATGGGGAGCCGCTAGTTACTCACGTGGTGAAGCTGGCTTTTACAAGAACGGCCAAGCAAACTATCAAGCTAACACTGCTTGGAGATATAACCACGTTGACAATTCAAATGGTCGTACGTATTACCAAATCGGTGGCAATATCTGGCTAAACAGTGACGATACAGCTGTTGGACCTGCTTACCAAAATCCAAATGGTTGGTTACAAATTCAAACCAAGCAAATCAAGCCTAGTGGCGGTTCAGTTGGTTATGACCTATACAACGGTGTAGAAGGAATCAAAGTTTGGTTAGTTAGAAGATACTTTGGTTACTCAAACGCTCACACAATTTATGATGGTTCAGTCGCTTCAAGTGTTAGAAACTTGCAAGCCAGAAAAGGTTTACCAGTTACCGGAGTTGTCAATTTAGCAACTTGGAAAGCTATGGGATATTCCGAAGCTGATTGGTATGGAATCGATTCATACGTTGCTCCACTACAAACAAATATCACAAGCACACGTTCACAACATGTTGAAGCTATGATCAACCAAGCTTACAAGTATCTTGGCAAACCATGGATTTCTGGTGCTGCAAGTATGCCTGCTTATGGTGTTGACTGTTCTGGATTAGTTACACAAGCTCTTTACGCTTCTGGAATTGATTCAGCTCCAATTTCAAATATTCAACACGCCCAACCAGGTCATGAATGGAACAGTCGTGATTACTGGGCAGACAACCGTATTCCACATATCAATTTCAACAATCGTCAAAGAGGAGATTTGATCTTCTTTACTGACCCATCAACAGGCATTATTTGGCACGTTGGTATCTTGTTGAACCGCGACACAATGATCGAATCATGGCCATATGCCGTTCAAGTTCACTCAATCTATTCAAGCCGTGGCAATATCGCAGGGGTTAAGAGAGTATTTTCATAATTTAAAATAAGGGGATTTAAATTTCATGGATTTCAAAAAGAAGTGCTTGAACAAAGCACTAGAGGATAAAATTTATCGAGTAAAATTAGTACACGGAAAGAAAGGTTGGTTAGCAGTTGGTTTAACATTCATCACGTTATTTAGTGCTTCGATGTTTGGACAAAAAGTTGAAGCCAGCGCCGTAAATAATGTGGCGGTTGCCAATTCTGCTAAGAGTAACTATGTTCAATTGTGGAGTGACGTTACAAGTAGTTCCATTCATAAAGCTAACCGGGGATTAGCAAACGGGACAGCCTGGAAGACTGCCAAAGCCGTTAAGGGTTATGATGGTAAAACTTACATTTTAGTTGGTGGTAACGAATATGCCAATGCCAACCAAATGGATCTAGCAGACGAAACATCAAAACAAGACTTATCAGGGGTTGTTTTGACAAATTCTCAAAGTAGACTTTACACAAATCCATTAGCAGCTAACGGTCCACAATTGATCACTAACCGTGGTCTTGGCAATAACACTGCTTGGAAGACTGACGAAAAAGTCGTTGTTAACGGACAAACTTATTATCGTGTTGCAACGAACGAATGGATCAAGTCTGGAAACGTTACTTTGACGAGTGAATCTTCACGTGGTACTAAAGACTACACAAAGAATTCTCCAATGGCCGAAACTGTTGTTGACACTAACGATAATAACAACAGCGGTTCAACTACTACACCAACAGATCCTGACAAGATGGTTACAATCACAATCAGCTATTTCCATCGCTCAACGACTACTAATGATCATTATGTTTTGAAGTCAGAAACTCGTCGAGTTAAATTAGGTTCAAAGATTACAATTGATGCTCCAGAAATTGCTGGATATTCGGTTGATCCACACAATGCTCACAATACTTTCACTGTTTTAGCAGATAATGAAGAATTTGCTATTCCTTACACTAAAGATGGGGAAACACCAACAAATCCTGACAAGGACGGAGAAACTAATATTGTTATCAATTATTTCCACCGTTCAACATACTCAGCAAATAATTACATTTTGAAGAGTGAAGTTAGAAAAGCAAAACTCGATTCAGAAATTACAATCGATGCTCCAGAGATTGCCGGTTACACAGTAGTTCCTGGAGAAGAACAGCAATCATATAAAGTTCAACTTGCTGGAGAAACATTTAATGTTCCATACACAAAGAATGTTGAATCTGATTTTTCAGAGTTCGCTTCTTGTTCAACTAAATTTGTTAATGAAAATGGTGATGAGATTAATCAGCCATTGAAGTATCAAGCAGCTATTGGTACCAAAGTTTACGATAATGCTCTCCAATTGGATGGATATGAACTAAAAGGTGAAGCAACTAAATCAATGACGGCCACAAGAAATGGTGATAATACCATTACTTTCGTTTACAAAAATAATGCTGCCCAACAAGCAAACAAAACTGCTAACTTAAATGTTGTTTATGCTGATTTGAAAGGTAACAAGATTGCAAAAACGAAAGTGATTCCTAACCAAAAGGTTGGTACATATGTGACTGATGAACCTATTTCAATTGAAGGATATACACTGAACTCTGATCCAAACACTGGTGTAATTATCAATGAAAATGGACAATCGACAATTCTTTACGCTTATCGTAAAGATGACGGTAATAAGCCTGGTGAGGGAGAAGCTAAGGTTACTGTTAAGTATCAAGATGCTGATGGAAAATCTTTGAAAGCAGATAAAACTGTTAATAGTAAGATTGGAACAAACTTTGCTATGCCAGCACCAAGTATTGATGGTTATACGGTTGATAGAAGTAGTAAGAGTGTCTTAGTAAAACAAAGCGGTTCTGAAATTACTTTTGTTTATACTAAAAAAGCTCCGAAGTAAAGAAAGCAAATGTAACAATTAAAGCTGTTGATAAAAATAACAAGTCATTGGTTGCGGATGAGGTAGTAAAAGATCAAGAAGTTGGTGAAGATTATTCTACTAAAGCCCCAGTTGTAGAAGGTTATACACCTGACAAAGCTACTAAGTAAGCAGTAAATAACCGACCGTATTCTCTCGGTCCACAATAAGCGATATGATTACCTCATCAAAATAAATGGTGAGGTATTTTTAATGGACGAAAAGCCGGATATTGTAAAAGTTCA
>NZ_RKLY01000016.1 GCF_004745525.1 Companilactobacillus suantsaicola
ACTGTTTTGATTTTTTGATTAGGTGTATATTTCTGCATAAAATCCCTCCATTACTGGGTTAACATTTTTATACTATTTTGAAATGTCAACCATATAAGGATTATCGCAGAACGCTGCCGACGCTATTTTGAGCTTTTGCACAGTTCGCAAAATCTCAAAACTAGGTCTTCTTGTAAGTGCTGAAGCACTAACAAGAATTTGGCGGCTGAGTCATCACAGGGCTTGTGCTCCAGACTAAACAGAAGGTTTTATTATTTATTCTATTTAATTCTAAAACTAAATAAAGAAGATGAATTAGTGCTATATGCATTAATCCATCTTCTTTTATTTTAACGACAATTGTTGCTTATTCTGATTAATTCTAAAGTTGAATAAAAGAGTTGTACAAAGAAAAAATTATTAGTACAACTGTTTGATTTTGATTTTACAACCAAACTTAATAAAGAGCCCTGATGAATTATCTTGGTCTATTTATTTTGTTCTCTGATTGAAACGAGTTACACAAGCCAGGCCCAGCCATATAGCTACATTTCCCAAATCACATGCAAAATCGGCGTGCAATTCGTGAAATTAGGCTATTTGTCTGAGCCTAATCGAGCTTGTTTCACTCTCTGTTTTAATGATTACGATTTTTAAAAATAAAGAACTTGGAAAGTACGTAATTACCAATAATTGCTAAGATTTGTCCGACAACTTTTGAAGCTGTTCCATTGGCGCTCAATAAGGAAATACCGATCCAAAGAGTGACGGTTTCGATTAAATAAGTTAGGACACGTGTTCCGTAAAAGGCCAACATTTCTGCAAAGGCAGTTTTAGACTTGTGACGGAAGACGATAACTCGATCGACCCAGAATCCAACTTGGACACCTAAGAACCAGGCAATTAAGTTGGCGATTTGATAGTTCATATGAATAGCGTGATAAAGAAGATAGAAGGTACCGAAGTTAACTACAACTGAGATCAAACCCCATAAAACGTAACGGACGGCCTGCTTACCAGTACTTTCTTCGATTATTTCAGATTGGGCTGAGAAAACTGGTTCAGCGTCATTGATCCCCTCAGAAACTTCTTCCATAATTTTGGTTACCGGACGCTCATTGTCTGTTTTTTTAGTCATTTTCTAACCCCTTCCGTAAAAGTGCATACCTTAATATTAAACCTTTTTAACATAATTTAGACAATTTTTGTGACCTGATTTTTTAAGTTTAAAAAGTTATGTTTCAAACACAAATTAAATTTTTTTTCGTAATTTAATCATACACCATATATAGTGTTAAAACGGCGTTATAAATACCATATGTTCCATGTGAAACAATTATGCCAGAAAGCTGAAAAATCAAAGTTTCTTCGAACAATTAAAAGCCTTATCAGTAAGGCTTTTCAAGAGTTTATGATATATTAATTTTGATTAGAGGGGGGAAACTATGAATTTGATGATTTCGACATTTGTTTTGATTCTGGCAGCCGTGATCAGTATTTTGCTGGCCCAGGCTTTTCAAAAAATATCGGTCAGTTATATCAGCATGTTTCTGGGAGCAATGATTGCTTTGATTCCGCTGAGTAACTACATTGAGCATTTTAATTCGGAAATTTTCTTGGGTTTGATTATCGCCCCTTTGTTGTTCTTTGAAGGACAGGCGACTCAATTAAGGGTTGTGGGACAAGAGATTAAGCATATCATCCAGACTGCGGTATTTTTGGTGCTACTCTGTATGATTTTTGCTGAATTTAGTGTGCACTTGTTTGCTGGTATCAGTTTGCCGTTGGCGTTTATTTTAGCGGCGGTCAGTACACCAACCGATGCCACTGCAATGGAGTCAGTCACCAATGGCCTGAAGGTTCCTAAAGAAGAGGGAACTTTTTTGAAAATGGAATCACTTTTCAATGATGCTTCAGGAATTATTTTGTTGAATATGGCAGCTCTTTGGTACGCTAATGGTTACGTTAACTACACTGAAACGCTTAGAGATTTCTTGATTTCAGCAGTTGGCGGAGTTGTTTTTGGCTTTTTGTCTGCTTTTATTATTGTTCTCTTCCGACAAGTTATTATTCGTAGTTCCTTCAATTCGTTGAATGCCCAGAATATTTTGTACATCGTTACGCCATTGGTGATTTATTTTCTGGCCGAGAAAATCCATGTTTCGGGTATCATCGCAGTAGTTTGTGCTGGATTGGTCCACAACGCTGAAGCTCAACGAAGCAAACTGACGAATGCCCCACAAGTTCATCAAGGGATGGGACTTGTTTCGTTAATTACGGAAACTTTCAATAGTACAGTTTTTGTTATTTTAGGTTACATGTTTGTCAAAATTATTATCGACGACAAAATTACTTCCCAATCACTCAACTGGGTTTGGATCGGGATTATTTTGTACGTTATTAATGTAGCCGCAAGGTATCTCTATAGTCGAATCCGGTTGAGATTTAATAACCGTGCGGGTTGGATTTTCTCACTAGGCGGTGTCCATGGTGCGGTGACGTTAGCTTTAGCTTATACATTGGCCGAGAGCAGTGTTCGTGTGGGTGATTTCAATCTAGTTCTGATGTCAGAAAGTTTTTTGATCATCTTGAGCTTGATCGTACCGACGATTGTTTTCCAATTTATCTTGCCAAAAGAAGTCGATAATCAGTCCGCAGCTAAAGAAATTGATGAGTTGCGAGTTGAGATGGTGCATCGAGCAATTGATGCGGTCAACAAGATGTATTTGCCGGACAATGTTAGAAAGTCGGTAATTTTTGATTTGATGAGTCAAAAACAGCGCACCAGAACTCGAGATTTTGCCCGTGCTTGGTTAGAAGTGGTCAAAAGACCGGAATTTACCGGTGCGGAAAAGGAATTGGAAATGCGGGCTTTCATGAATGCTTTAGCTAAAGAGCGGGAGTATTTAGACATGGTGTCACAGAGTGAAGTGAAATATCAAAATTATGTTTACGACTTATATAATGAAGTTTTGTTAGCAGAATCATTGGTCATTGGACCAGATATTTTTGATGAAAACGCGAAATAAGGAATTTATTTGATATACTTTGGTTATATTAAGGGAGGGATTATCATCGAAAAGAAAGAATTGCGTCAACAGCAGATTCAAAAGCTAGCTCAAAGTAAAGATAAAACTCAACTGGAAGCAGAAATCCTATTGCAAAAGTTGCTTGAATCACCAGAGTGGAAAAATGCCAAATCAATTGCTACAACTATCAGTGGGTCAATTGAAGTTCCCACAACACCAGTAATTGAAGCCGCTTTAGCAGCTGGTAAGACAGTTTATATCCCTAAAACGATGCCACATCGCCAAATGGCATTCTTACCTTTTGTCAGTTACGATAAATTAGTTAAAAGCAGTTTTGGTTTGTTGGAACCAGAATACGATGAAAAATTGGTTAATCAAGAACCAGATTTAGTGATAGTCCCTGGTTTAGCCTTTGCAATAGACAGTCATTATCGAGTTGGCTTTGGTGGTGGCTATTATGACCGCTTCTTAGCTAAATATAGTGGCAAGACACTGGCTTTAGTTCCTTCAGCTATGGAATTTGCGACGGCTGATTGGGAAATTGGTGAGTATGATATTAAGATCGGCAAGTTAATTAGAGCATAAGCAGTAACACTTTTAAGTAGTAAATAAATAGACCAAAATAATCATTTTTGATTATTTTGGTCTATTTTTTACTTAAAAGATAAGGACATTTCTGATGAATAACTTTTAATGACTACTTTATGATATTGAAGTAAATCGCTACTTTTTAGTTTGACGATCATTGAATTGGTGAGAACTTCATTGTTAGATTTTGATTTGATTTTGTAAATCAGACCATATTCGTGGAAACCATTCATTTTGTAAACGTCAATGGAGACAGTTTTATAATTATGCCAATTATAGGGGCCATCTTTTTTATCAATAGTATTTTTAGCCATTTTAATAAATTGATGTTTTTGAAAATCATTTAGTTTGTGTGTCTTAGAATTTTCCAAGGGAATTTTTTGACCGACAGAATAATAATTTGGGGCAGAGTGATAATTGTGATAGATTTTGGGAATACCAAAGGCACCCAAGGCTATCAAAGCGCAGAGTATCCAAATAATAATATTCATTTTTTTCTTTTTAGTTTCTTCACTCATTAAAATCCCTCATAATAAAAAAATTTACCTTACTATCTTACAAGATTCAGGAATTTTTAAAAAGTGCTTTGAGGCTAATTAGTTATTTTTAAATGAAGTCTAATGAAACAAGAGTCGGTTAGAACCTTGGCTCATTGTTTGATACAGTTATCCGACTTCTTTTAGGGAAGCATTGAAAGGACCTTTGATTCTGACTTTAGTTCCCACACTGACTTTATCCAATTTATGTTTGAGTTCGCGGTTATCCTCGATCGACAAATTCAAAAGGTTATTTTCATCAGGGATGTTGTTGCTACGGAAACGATAGAAGCCTCTCTTAATTCCAGCAGCACCACGGAAAGAAATCAAATAGAAATCACCCTTATTAGGAACTTGTTTGAGATTCTCCAATTTAATTGTGAATTGATTTGTTTCACCAAGGGACGACTTATTGGCAATAATGATACCTATTTCAGTTCGGTTTTTATTTAAATTACGAAGTACTAGTTTCATTTTCATTCCCCCTCGAGAATTATTTAAGCTTATAATAAGCCCTCAAGTAGGGGTGAGGTCAAGATAAGTTTTTCTTATTTTTACAACTTTGTTGCTAATCGCTGGTTTCAACAGCTAGTTGAGGGTAAACGCTTTCAAATAAAAATAGAAATAATATCAAAATATGAATTATTTAGTATGTTTAAACATGCTATCTTTATACTATCAAGGATAGAAGGGTAAGACCAATGGATAAAAGAAGCGAACATAGGCTATACTTTATTGCAATTATAATGGTATTTATTTGTTGTACGCTTTTTTCTATTTTCTCAACTAATAAAGTTTTCGCCGATATTGATGACGATGTGATTGCTGATGCCCCTGAGGGGTTGTTGGTTAATAAATATTTTACACATGGGACTATGAGTGATGATGATTTTCAAAACAAAACAGGATTAGATTTTTATCCATATTCAGAAAACTACGCCACTACTGATGATTCTGGCAAAGTTTTGATCTTGGCTAGAGGAAATAATAGTGATTATAAAAAAACGAAGGTTATCAAGAATGATCTTTTAGGATTATCAAAGACTACATAGACGTATTCAAATATTAGTTCCTTTGGTGCCATGTGGTCTGATGTCAGTCAAGATAACTATATTGATACTCAGACTACAGAACCACAAATTATCTCGGCCTGGATATTTGTAGGTGGAGGAGATGATTGGGATCCTCATAATGCCCAAGGAATGACCTTTACTGTGCAAAATGATGATTACGGAACTAGTGCAATCGGTGCAGGACAACAAGGATTAGGTGCATATGGGTATGATGAGACTTATAGAGAAAAAGCTGGTATAACTGGCAACACTAGTAATTTAAAAAATTTAGGAAATACAGATATCGCTAAATCAGCAATTCAGAACAGTGTTTCAATTGAATTTGATGCTACTCCAAACAAATTGGGTGCAAATTCTCCCATCTCATTAGTATCAACAGATACTGGATTAGGAGGAGATAAATCCTATGGAACATTGGGTGGATTCGATGGAGCAATTGGTGCTTACAATGTACCTATTGATTATCCAGATAGATATGCAACAAAGCTAGGGGCTGGTGGTGCATATGGTCATATTTCTTTCACTTACCCAGGTAATCCAGAAACATATTTAATTAGTTCCATAGATTCTAATGATCTGAATGCAGATTGGGGTCAACGTGGATATCAGATGTATCATATTAGAACTAACGAAACGACAATTATTAATACCGGTGATGAAGATAATTGGCATCATGTGACCATCACATGGCAAAATTCTGATGACGGGAAAACCGCCAATTTGAAATATTCTTTCAATGACAAATATCGTGATGGAACATATAATAACAATTTAAATGGTACGACTGATAAATATAGCTTTATCAGAAGTGAAGCCGAGACAACAGTCGACATGAGTACATTCGGCAATATTAAAGATCACAGATTATTGTGGGGCTTTACAGGTTCAAACGACAACAAAAGTGACGTTCAAGCAAAACTAGTCGACTTCGAATCGATTCCGGCATTAGTAAGTATTTCTTCTAATGCTTACATTGTCGACAATACTTTGGAAAAAACTATCAGTGTTGATTCTTCTGGAGCGGTTTCTGATGATAATCACGTCAACAACGGTGATAACTTGACACTCCATTACAATCTCAACTACTTAAATGGTAAAGAGGACTGGAGCCAAATTGAATCAATCATCCAACTGCCGGATCACTTTAACGTGACACCAGATGAAAATGGTAATGTTGCCAAAATTTCCTTTGCTAATGGGGCTGCTCCGGAATATATCACAGCGGCTGAAGTAAGTGATTCTACACTCAAACACGTCATTAAACAGGCGATGAATGATGACAACGATGTCGTCAATATTGAAATCAATGGAAAAGCTGTCAATGATACGGATAGCGAGATTGAAGTCGATGCTGCTGGGGCACGATTTAAAAATACTATTGGTATCACCACTACAAGTACGCCGGAATTCATTATCGACCCGGGTAAGCAGTGGAAATTGACTTTGAGTCAGCCAGAAGAGATTGAATTGCTTTACCAACCAAGTAATGAAAATATTGATTTAGTTTTATCAACTAATTTGACTTATGACTCGGGACACACGTTCTCAAATGGAGATACGATTATTTATAAAATCAGTGTTGCTGGTAAAACTTATACGACTAAGGCAACGACTGATTCAACAACAAATACTGCTAATATTTCTATTCCGCTAAAAGATATTATCGATAGTGACGATTCGTTGAATTTCTGGGATGTATTCAATCCTAATAAGAGTCAGCCAGTTCCTGTGAAGGTTTATGCTTACGATTTGGACAGCGTTACCTCGAATACCGTCACGTATAACGTTAACGTAACGCAAAAATATCTGGAACTGGCAGCTTCCGATAGTTTACAATTCCAAGATATTACTAGTTACGATACGAAAAAAGTTTTGAAACGTAAATCTGGTTTTAACCTCGATGTAATTAGTTACGATTCCACTTGGCAATTGTCAGGCAAGGCAACTGGTTTGAAGAATGAAGATAATAATTCCTTTAAAGGTGCAGTTTGCTACGTTGACCCGAGTGATGGGGATGTTGAAACGATGTATAACGAAGATGCCATTATTGCTAGTCAAAATGTTGTCCAGGAAGGTAAAAAAATCACTTCTATCGATGATAAATGGAACGCGGATAACGGCGTTTTACTGAGCCAAACCGATTTTAATCAGTCTGGAGTGTACGAAGGTCAAATTACTTGGACTTTAACTGATACTGTTGGATAAATTGAAAATCCTGAAACAGATTGAAAAGTTTCAGGATTTTTTATTACGGTTCATTATAAAGAAACTCGATTTATTAATAGTACTAACCAAATAAAAATTTGGTACGGCCCAATTGTTGACATCGCTTTCAAAAGTATTTATATTAGTAGTGAGGAAAAAGTCAATTTTGAACTTTTAATTTTTATGAGGTGGGTGTTTTTAATGTCAAAAGTATTAATCGTAAATTCAGGTAGCTCAACTTTTAAATGGAAACTATATAGTTTAACCGATGAACAGTGTGTCGCTGAAGGAATGGTTGACCGCCTTGGTCAAAAGAATTCAGTTTTTGAAATCAAGTATGATGGTAGAAAGATTACCGAAAATGAATCGATCCCAACACACGAAGCAGCCGTACAAAAGACTTTAGAAATGTTGTTGAAAGTAAATGCCATTAGTAGTTTTACAGAAATCACGCGAGTCGGACACCGAGTTGTTGCTGGAGGTACGATCTTCAAAGATTCAGTCGTAGTTACTCAAAAAGTTATTCAACAAATT
Organism: Companilactobacillus suantsaicola; assembly: GCF_004745525.1. GTDB lineage: Bacteria > Bacillota > Bacilli > Lactobacillales > Lactobacillaceae > Companilactobacillus > Companilactobacillus suantsaicola. Next base: position 7,945 of record NZ_RKLY01000016.1, read on the forward strand.
AGCGACTTATCCGAATTAGCTCCACTGCACAATCCTAGCCAAGTCGCTGGTATCAAAGCCTTTGAAAAAATCCTGCCAGGAGTAACGCAAGTGGCAGCCTTTGATACATCATTCCATCAAACAATGGAACCCGAGAATTATTTGTATAGCATCCCTTATGAATACTATGAAAAATATGGCGCTAGAAAATTTGGGGCACAAGGAATCAGCCACCGTTACGTTTCTATGCAAGCCGCAAAATTTTTGAACAAGCCAATTGAAGATTTGAAGATCATTTCCTGTCACTTAGGCAGTGGGGCTTCAATCGACGCTATCGAAGGTGGCAAATCAGTCGACACTTCAATGGGCTTCACTCCTGAATCTGGAGTCACAATGAGTTCTAGAGCCGGTGATATCGATCCGTCATTAGTTGCCTTTTTAATGAAGAAATTAAAGATGGATAACGTTGACGACATGGTCGATCTTTTGAATAACAAGTCTGGCTTATTAGGCATCTCTGGAGTTTCACCAGATTTACGTGACTTGATTGCCGTAAAAGATACCAATAAGCGTGCCAAGTTGGCAATCGATATTTACATCAATCGGATCGTGAAATACATCGGTTCATACATTTCTTTGATGAATGGGGTCGATGTTGTAATCTTTACAGCCGGAATTGGTGCTAGAAATGCTGAAATTAGAGCCGGAATCATGAAACATTTCGCATATCTAGGTATTAAAATGGATGAAGATGCCAATCAAAATGGATCAGGCATTCATAGAGTCAGTGCCAAAGATTCTTCAACCGACGTTTTAGTCGTACCTACGAATGAAGAATTGATGATTCTAAAAGACGTCGTTCGTTTGACTGGTAAAGAAGATGCAAACGAATTACGTGAAAAAATGGTTGCATATTAAATAAAAACGATAATCTCAATCGAGGTTATCGTTTTTTTGTTATGGTTTTTATTTCATTCATTACGTAATTTCCTATTAAGAATGGAGGGAGAAAACATTATGGATTTTGCTAATAACTATACGTCGTATGAACAATGTGGTAACATACTTTTGAAAAGAGGTGAAACTATGCCTAATTCTAAAGAAGATAACAAAACGTTTTTTACAATGAGAATAGATAAAGAAGAGAAAGAACAATTAAAAAGATTGTATGATGATATGGGAATGGATTTGACAACTGCAGTAAAAATATTTTTTAAGCAAAGTTTACTTAAAAATGGGATGCCATTTCGACCAACGAGAGTGAATTTAGATAATCTCGAAGCCAGGAGAGAAGCTAAATTAGATACATTAAAAGAATATAAAGATACGTCAGAACTGTGGACGGACTTGAATGAATGATATTACGGTATACTCCTATTTTTAAACGCGATTTCAAAAGGGTAAGAAAAAAGCATTATGATTTACAATTTTTTCAGCAAGTTATTGATGACCTTCAAGAATATGATCTATCAAAATTAATGAGACTGTATAAGGATCATGCATTGAAAGGCGAATGGATAGGTTTTAGAGAATTACACATTTCCAATGATTGGTTGTTAATATATAGAGTTGATGGTAAAAAAGTAACTTTAGTATTAACAAGAACGGGAAAGCATGATGAATTATTCTGATTGGAAAGAAAAATAGTACAGATTAAAATAAATCGAGTATTAAATCAAATGGACCAAGGTAATTGTGAAAATTGCGATTACTTTGGTTTATTCATTTTAAGCAGAAAAGCTATTTTTTCCACGTTTATAATGTGGGTCGTTATTTTGATCGAAACTCCTATTATTTACGATATTTGCAAATTTCGCAACACTCGTAGATTCGGCAATTTTTAAGTCTCAAAGGTATTTTTTAAATGTCTATCGCCAGTAAGATGCATCTCTTCCAAATAGTTGGGATATGGATTTTTGAGATTTAATATAGATATTTAAAACTGATTCTTTGATATTTTTTGTTTTTTGGTGTTACCATGAGTGTTTGCAAAGGAAAAGCCACCACTAGTTAAAGTGATGGCCAAGTTTTGATTATAAAACTAAAAAACCGATCATGATTTTCATCATAATCGGTTTAAGCGAGAATCGCTGATGGGTGGTCAGGGGATCGAACCCTGGACCCACGGATTAAGAGTCCGTTGCTCTGCCAGCTGAGCTAACCACCCATATTTCTTATCGGTTGAAATGTTTCCCTCTCAACCAACGAGATATATCATACCATAAGCTCCAAATTTATGACAAGTACTTTTTTTAAAAAAATTGAAAAAATTTAAGTTGGGTTTATGTTGATTTTGTTTTAATGGTCAATAACTAGTATAATAATTACGTCAAGGAGATATATTAATGGCTAAAAAAATTCTAGTAGTAGATGATGAAAAACCAATTTCCGATATTGTTAAATATAATTTGGAAAATGAAGGCTACGAAGTCATAACTGCTTTCGATGGACAAGAAGCCTTAGATAAAGTAGATGAAGATAATCCAGATTTAATTCTATTGGATTTAATGCTTCCAGTTATTGACGGTCTTGAAGTAGCTAGAACTATCAGAAAGACTAAAGATACTCCAATTATCATGTTAACAGCAAAGGATACAGAAATTGATAAGGTCATTGGCCTAGAACTCGGGGCTGATGATTACGTTACAAAACCATTCTCAAATCGAGAATTAGTTGCACGTGTAAAAGCAAGACTTAGATCACAAAGTCATATGCACAGTGACGACAATAAAAGTAGTGAAATTAAAATCGGCGATTTAACCATTCTTCCCGATGCATATACCGTAACTAAAAATGGAAAAGAAATTGAACTAACTCACCGTGAATTTGAGTTGCTCCATTATCTAGCACAACACATTGGACAAGTAATGAAACGGGAACACTTACTTCAAACAGTCTGGGGCTATGACTATTTTGGAGATGTTAGAACCGTGGACGTTACAGTCAGAAGATTGCGTGAAAAGATAGAGAACAATCCAAGCCAACCAGAGTGGTTGATGACAAGACGTGGAGTTGGATATTATTTGAGAGATCCGGACGCAGATTAGAGAGCGTGGAACAGGGGCGGTCAGCTTCCGGAGGATAACGTAATTTCACGAATTATCCGCCGCACTTGCGGGTGATTTGGGAAATTTTGTTATCTCGGAGGGAGTTGCCCCTGTGGAGCGTGTTTTAGATAGAGCGTGGAAGCCAACGGTTAGGAGTCAGCAGATAGCCCGATTCACGAATTGACCGCCGCACTTGCGGTCGATTTGGGAAGCGTAGCTATATGTTGACTCCTGTTGGCTGGAACGCGTTTTGACTATAACGCATAGAACCATGGCAATTCTCAAAAAGAATCAAACCAAAATCAAAAAATGAAACTGAAAAAAATTGACTCAAATTCAAAAAACGAGTCAGTTTTTTTTGTTACCCACATAGCTGTATAATGTAACTAAGTCTATATTGTTTAGGTGGAAATATTTTGAAAAATAGATTTGCTTTTTTACATTCAATTAATTTCAAAATTGGATTATCTTTTATCTTGATTCTTATCGTCACCATTGAAATCATTGGGGCTTATTTCGTACGACAATTGGAAGATCAAAATGTGACAAACTTTGAAAATTCTGTCGTTGTACCGCCTTATACCCTCAATCAAATTTCTGAAAATTTGACTGATAATGATCAGCACACACGTGAAAATATTAGTAATGCTATCTCTGATTATGCCAGAGTTAGTACCGATATCACTGACGTGCAAGTTGTCGACCGAAGTGGAATCATTGTTGGGGCCAAAGATTCTGAAGGCGGCAATATTGTTGGAACGCAAACTTTGAAAGATAATATCAAACAAAGTATCAAAACTGACAAGAAAATTACCCAAATTTATTATGAGAAGGACAACGGGAGTTCCTATGAATCGATTGAACCGGTAACATCACCGGACAATAGTACCGTGGTGGGGGCGATTTACGTCCGAGCCAGCATGGAGTCCGTTTATACCGGAATCAATAATATTATTTTAATTTTCTTGACGGCGTCGTTAGTTGCCGGGCTTTTGGGAGCCGTGATTGCCATTTTCATTTCTCGAGCTATCACGCGACCAATTGATGAAATGAAACAGCAGGCCGTTAGAATGGCGGAAGGTGACTATTCCGGACAAGTACGTGTTTACTCACCTGATGAACTAGGTCAATTAGCAATGGCTGTTAATGACCTCTCGGTTAAAGTTGAAGAAGCGACTGAGAATTCTGAATCCGAGCGACGAAGATTGGATAGCGTTTTGACGCAAATGTCCGATGGTGTTATTGCGACGAACCGTCTCGGTAACATAACGGTCATTAATGAAATGGCACAAGAGTTTTTGGATAATGATGAAGATGAAGCTATCGGGAAACCTTTAGTTGAAGTCTTGGGGATTAAAGATCGGACGAGTTTTGACGAATTGTTGGAAAATCCTGATCCAATGGTGATTGAGACCAATGATTCGGGTGAAGACTATGATGCAAGTGATGACAATTCATTGATATTAAACGCTGATTTCTCTTTGATTCAAAGAAACAGTGGTTTTATCAGTGGTATGGTTTGTGTTTTGCATGATGTTACTGAACAACAGAAGATCGATAGTGAACGTCGTCAATTCGTTTCAAATGTTTCCCATGAATTGCGGACACCTTTGACAAGTATCAGTAGTTATATTGATGCTTTGAACAATGGTGCTTGGAAAGATCAAAAGTTGGCCCCACAATTTTTAGGCGTTACAGCTGAAGAAACAGACCGAATGATTCGAATGATCCAAGATCTCTTGAGTTTATCAAGAATGGACCAAGGTCGTTCCAAATTAGACAAAGAGTTAGTTAACTTCAATGAATTCTTCTCTTATATTTTGGACCGTTTTGATATGATGTTGAAAAAGGAAAAGGCTGATGCGAAAGAAAAGGGTGAAAAGATTGCCAAAGATTATCGCATCAAGCGCATTTTTACTAGTAAAGATCTCTGGGTCGAAATTGATACTGATAAGATGACCCAAGTTATTGATAATATTATGAATAACGCGATTAAATACTCACCGGATGGTGGAGTTATCACTTGCCGCTTATTGGAAACTAACAAGCACATTATTGTTAGTATTTCTGATGAAGGTCTTGGTATTCCTAGAAAGGATATCAAGAAAGTCTTCGAACGTTTCTATCGTGTTGATAAAGCACGTTCTAGAAAGCAAGGTGGTACTGGACTTGGACTTTCTATCTCGAAGGAAATTGTGGAACAACATAAAGGTAGAATCTGGGTAAACAGTGCTGAAGGTAAGGGATCAACATTCTACATCTCCTTACCATTTGATCCTAACGAAACAGGAGGAGAATGGGATGAAGTTTAGTCGATTGATCATTCAAGTGCTCTTAGTCATCGCCGTTATAACGAGTATTGTTCTTTCCTTTTTCATTTGGACGAATACTGCTCGCTATCAGCGTGGCCGCAACATCGACGTTACAACGTCAACACAAAATAAAAACGAAGTGCCGATCAATCAAGTTATTAGTCCCACTTCAGTTATTTGGCGTAAAGATTCGTCGCAACATTTAATTTATAATAGTAATGAAAATATTGCTTTAAGTATCCAAAAGATTATGCAAGATTGGAAAATCGATAGTCCAAAGCTAGTTTCTCAAAAAGATGGTGCCTACTATCAAAAGACGATTCAATCGAAAAATGTTTTACAGTTAGTTTATCCTAGTCAGACATCGACGAGTATTCTGGGATATTTGTTAGATAATAACAGTTTGCGTAACGATAAGTCATATTCTTTCAATCGAATTTTAATTAATTTAAAAGATAAAGAAGATAAGAATATTTATCTGGCAAATGATAAGAACTATACGATCTATCGGGCTCCAGTGAAAAATGCCACTTCAGCGCCAATTAAGAAATTAGTTAATAAAGCTAATATTAATTTGAAGATTCGTTTAGATATTATGAAACACGGTGTCTTTACTATTTTTACCGAACCAATTAAGCTGAACACTTACTCTTACGTCATCAGCAGTAAAGATGATGGAGAATATACGACGGCTTTGTTTGACTCGAATACTAGTGGACTCGTTACATCGGAAGATAACGGTGTTTACACTTATAATTATGGTGAATCCAAGCGATTAGTTTCCGATCATAATTCGGGTGAATTAACTTTCGATGATTATACGGATACGTCAGTGCCAAAAACTAAATTAGCCTTCTTACAAAGGGGTTACCAAAAAGTTACCAATCTTCAAAATTCAATTTCCAATTTGCGATTATATAGTGCTGATTGGGATAAAAAGAGTTTAATTTTTAGAGAATACGTTGAAGGATTCCCGATTTTTAAGAAGAGTGAGTTTGGCTCGATTCGCATCAAATTTAGTCGTAAGGGTAGTACGGAACATTTCTTGAATAAAGTTTTGGAAGTGCCAGTGCCATCTGATCAGCAACCGACAAAATTAAAATCGACCACGGACATTCTAAAAGGTTTGGATAAAGTCGGTTATTCAATCAATGATATTCAAAAAATCGAAGTCGGTTATCAATGGGAAAGTGAAGTCGACAATGAAAAAGTTGTTGATTTGAAACCAACTTATTACGTTAAGATCGATGATCATTGGAAACCTTATAGTGATTGGACAAATGATACTGCGGAGGATAAATAGATGGACTTTAGAAGAATCGAAGTTATTTTCTTAATAGTTTTTTTCTCACTAGATATCTTTTTATTCTTATCTTTTCGCAACAGTCAGCAATTGGTCAGCAGTTCGAGTACGAATACGTCGACTGTTTCTGAAATGCGAAAACGTAATATCAGTTTTGGAACTTTAGATAGTAAAGACGGCAACGCCTACTATCTAGGTTCGCAGCCGGATAATTCGCTGGCTCAGAATGTCGATAAGTTACGTAATCAGGAAGTGCAATATGATGAGGAAGATCATCGTTTGACTAGTACTTTGAACAGTACGATTGCTGTAACGAATGATAATAGAAAAAAGATAATGGATAAGTTTCTCGAAAAGGAAACCAATGTCTTATTTGGAAGAGATTATAAATATGCACCACAATTGTCGACAACCTCACAGATGGTTTATGTTGGAACCGGCGATCTTGGGGATGTTTACGATAAAACCGACCAGCTAGTCTTTTCAATTGAAAACGGTCGGGTTGACAGTTATACTCAGACACATGTTAAATCACTGATTATTTTGCATGAACGGCAATCGGTTAAAAGTGAAAAAGATGTTATTACGAATCTTTACGCTAATTCAGAAATTCCGAATAATTCTAAGATTTCATATGCCAATATGGCCTATACAAAATTATTAGTAGCCAAAAATAGTACGATTTATATTCCGGTTTGGTTCGTGACGATTAAGAATAAAGATAGTAAAGTCAGTTCTGTTAAGAAAGTCAATGCCTTTACCGGTAATATTATTAAGAATTCAACAAATGGAGATAGTAGTTACAATGCCCAATGATGATAGTTTGAAAATTTCTGTTCTTGCCAGCAGTAGTTCTGGTAATGCAACGTACATTGAGACACCGAAACACCACGTATTAGTAGATGCCGGCTTGTCTGGTAAGAAAATCAAAGAGGCAATGGAAAGTATTGGAAAAGATATCAATACGGTTGATTCATTATTTGTGACACACGAACACACGGATCACATCAAAGGGGTTGGAGTGTTGGCTCGACGTTATAATTTAAACGTTTATGCTAATGAGAAGACTTGGGAAGCAATGTTACCAAAAATTGGTAAAGTGCCTGAAGATGAGATCAATGTTTTTGAACATAATAAGATTATGTCGTTGGATGATCTTGATATTGAAAGTTTTGCCGTATCACATGATGCAATCGATCCTCAATTTTACAAGTTCTACCATAATGGTAAGGAATTTGTTATCTTGACGGATACTGGATATGTTTCAGAATGGGTCCAAAAAACAATTGAAAATGCGGACGGTTATTTATTAGAGTGTAATCACGATGTCGAAATGTTACGGGAAGGCGTTTATCCATGGCCTTTGAAGCAACGGATTCTCAGTGAGCGTGGTCATTTGTCTAACGAAGACGGAGCTCACACTTTGATGGATGTGATTGGCAATCACACTAAACAGATCTACTTAGGTCACTTGAGTCATGAAAACAATACAAAACAAGTTGCTAGAACAGAGGTTACTCAAGTGTTGGAAGATCATGATTTTGGAGTGGGCAGCGATTTTCAAATTCACGATACTGATCCGGCCATTGCTGATCCATTGATTGCATTGTAGTGTTAATAAATAAATCATAGGTCGTTCATAAATTTTTCATAATTAATCGTTATATTAGAGACAGAAAATATGGGGAAGTGGACATCACATGAATAATGACAAAAATGACAAACCTGAATCAAGAGTAGATGATAAAAAACGTTCAACCAAGGATGGTAACAAGAATAATTCGTTACTCAAAACTGGTATCGTGGCTTTCATCTCCGCTGCCTTAGGTGTGGTAATTGCCTTTTTTGGATTCACATATTTTGGTGGCAGTACAACTAGTTCAACGAATCTGGGCAGTACATCTGGTACTACACAAGTAAGTAATACTAAGGTGAATACTTCCAGTTCGATGTCTGGTGCGTATAAGAAAGTAAGTGGCGCGGTTGTTTCCGTCATCAACTTGCAAAAGCAAAAGGAACAGTCCAGTGATGGAGATATTTCTTCTATCTTTGGTGACTTGTTTGGTGACAGTGGAAGCGACAGTTCTGGTGATAATTCACAATCAGGCTCATCTGATTCATCAGACTCCAACTCAAATTCTTCATCAAGTAATTCAAGTGATCTAGAAGAATATAGTGAAGGTTCTGGTGTGATTTATGCTAAACAAAATGGTAAAGGTTATATCGTAACTAATAACCACGTTGTTTCTGGATCAGATTCAATTGAAATCATTTTGGAAGATGGAACGAAAGTCGCTGCTAAATTAGTCGGGACTGATTCAACAACTGACTTGGCAGTTTTGGAAATTCCTGGTAGCAAAGTTCCGGCAACAGCTTCATTTGGTAACTCAAGTAATGTTTCACCAGGTGATCCAGTTATTGCCATTGGTTCACCATTAGGTAGTGAATATGCAACAACTGTAACGCAAGGTATTATTTCGGCTACAAACAGAACTGTGACGACTCAAGATCAAACTACTGGTCAAGCAACCGGTGAAGCAACAGTTATCCAAACCGATGCAGCTATCAACCCAGGTAATTCTGGTGGTCCTTTAGTTAACGCTGCTGGACAAATCGTTGGTATCAATTCAATGAAGTTAGCCTCTAACTCAGATGGTTCCTCGGTTGAAGGGATGGGCTTTGCTATTCCAAGTAATGAAGTTGTCAAAATTATCAATGAGTTAGTTGAAAATGGTAAAGTTGAACGTCCATCGCTAGGAATTCGAGTCTTAGATCTTGATCAAATTACTGATGACTCACAATCTAGCTTGAAATTACCAGATAATATTACCAAGGGTGTCGTAGTGTACAGCACAACAAGCGGTTCAGTTGCTAAGGACGCTGGATTGAAGAAGTATGATGTTATTGTTAAGTTAGGCAAGAAGAAGATCACTTCAGTAGCTGACTTACATACAGCTCTATACTCACATTCAGTTGGTGATACTGTAAGCATTCAATATTACCGTAATGGTAAATTGAATACCGCAAATGTACATCTAACAAAGAAGACATCGGATTAAATAAGAAGTGTGAAACTAACTAATAGTAGTTTCACACTTTTTTTTGAACATTTTTTTTGATTGATAAAATATTCTTCGGTAATTAAGAAGACTAATGAACAGGAGTTATCCACAACTGTTAATAACCTGTGCAAAATCAACTAAATATTTGTTATATCACTGTAGAAAAGTTATCCACAATTTTACCCACAGCTGTTGAAAACTTTTGTATATACTTTTGAAGAATGTTTGATATTCCTATTATAAAAGGCTAAAACGTTGTTACACAGTGATGGACAAACTTTTATTTTACGGTGTAAAAGTAAAATGCCATGATAATTCGTAATTTATAAATAATTTGGCAATTTAGCCGAAGTTACGTATGATTATTAGTTGAGGAGATTTAGACAAATGAATATAAAAATGGTTACAGTAGGAAAGTTAAAAGAGAAGTACTTTAAGGCAGGAATTGCCGAATATGCCAAGCGTTTGGGCGCATTTTGTAAATTCAAAATCGAAGAATGTCCTGACGAAAAAGCTCCGGAAAATTTGAGTGAAGCTCAAGATGAGAAAGTAAAACAAATCGAAGGAGAACGAATATTAAGCAAAATTAAAGATAAGGAATTTGTTATTTTGCTAGATTTGCGTGGAAAAGAACTAACTTCTGAACAACTAGCTAAAAAAATCGATGACTTATCCACATATGGAACAAGTGACATCACCTTTGTGATCGGTGGGTCATTAGGAGTTAGCCCAGAAGTTATGAAAAGAGCTGATATGAGTATTTGTTTCGGAAAATTCACTTTACCGCATCAGTTGATGAGACTAGTATTGACTGAGCAAATTTATCGATCATTTATGATAATAAACCATCGGACTTATCACAAATAGAGTATGAAGAAGGGGAGAAATTTCCGAAAGAACCTCAACTTCATAAAACTAAATTACGAAAAGAATCATTATTTTTTGTATTAAACTTGAAATAATAAAGAAAGAGAATCCTATCAGACTGCGAAGATGTTCGGCAGTTCTGGTCAGATTCTCTTTCTTTTTTATCTATCAAATTAAAATGATGTATCCAAACGATAAATAGAATTGTATCCATTTTAGAGTTTATTAAGTTAACTGCAAAGAGATTGGGTCTAGTCTGGAGTAACAGCTATGGGAAATGCTCAGCCCTGAAATTCTTGTTAATGCTTTAGCGGCTCTCATCCTAGTTTGGTTATAAAAGATATAGAAAGGCTTTATTAATGGTATTTCTATTAGTAGTGACTTATTATTTTTCCCATTTTTACAGTAAACAGATAAAAAAATAAAACAGGGATTGTGCGGAGGACGGGACGGCAAGTTACATCTATTCCAAATATCGCTCGTATCCCTCTTTTAAAGTATCCCGTATATCGTCAGCAATATACTTAGGCGAAAGTACCCGTAAAATGGTAGTTTCACCGAGCAACCAAAGTTTTACCCCGTCAGAATAATTGACTTCAATCTCCAATACCTTGACCGAAAAAGGGAAACGATTAGGTTTATCGATGGTTTTAATAACACGACAACTGGGGAACTCATCTTTAACGTATTCAACGTAACCATAAAATTCAAAAACAATGTGAGTTTTTTTACCATTGTATCCGAAAGCTTCGTGTTGGGTCTCAATCCCGTGGTCATAGTGTTTGCTGTAATTAAAAGGGATTTTTACTGAAGATTTTTTGATTTTATTCATCCAGTCGATGCGAAAAATTCGATTTTCTCGAGTTGTTTTTAAGAAACCAACAATGAAAAAATAGTAGTTATCAAAGAAAATATGAATTGGTCGCATTTCAACTGTTTCCGTACGCGCTTGTTCAAAGGCTTCGTGGTCAGTATATTCAAAAGAAATATGATCTTGATGATAAATGAATTCTTCTAGGAGACCAATTTTTTCTAAACGGTCACTTTGATTATCAATATAGTTATGAGCAATTTGCTCACTACGAATGGAAGCACTAGCCAATTCACGCTGTTCTGGATAAAGCATATTAAGCATTTTCTGCGTTAACTCGGGAAATTCTTTTTCATTTAGAGACCGACTGGCTGTTAAAATTTTGATCAATACTAAAACTTGGTCGCGGCTCAATAAGAATCTTTGATTAATTGAATAGCGGTTACCATTTTTAGTTAGTTCAAAATACTTTTTGAAACTGGGATTGCTATCGAGAGAATTTTTGATTTCTTTAATAGTCCGTTGAGCTTTACGTAAGCTGATATCTAAATCTTCTACTAGGTCTTTTGTTTCTAATCCTTGATTATCTAAAAGTCGCAAAAATATTTCAAATGTGATGTTCATAGTTTACCTTTTCGAGAAATAGATTATCATATTATTTTTGCCAAAGCATTAGTTAAGAATTCGTTTTGTTTCGCCAGATTGGCTTGTTAATTTTGCCGCATCTTTTAGACTAAAGTTAGATAAAAAAATTCTCCAAGAGGAGGAAATAATGACAAAAAGAAATAAAATTTTAACGGCCTCGGCGATTGCAATTATGCTGGCTCCAGCAGCACTTTCACTGACACAACAGACTACTCAAGCTAGTGGTTTGGTTGGGTTTGTCGGTACGATTCGACGTGATGCTGGTCAGGTTGTTGATGATAACGGAAATATCACGCAGACAACTTTACCTAATTTTACTTCTTGGAAGTTAGGTCAAACAAAACAATTACGTGGTAAAACTTATTATCAAGTTGGTACCAATCAATGGGTTGCTTTCGACTCGATGGATATTTCAAAAAATGGCAATCAAGTCGGTTATTATGCAGCCAATTACAATCCTAATGTGTATCATGTAGCGACGGTTGCGGCCAATACACCAATTGTTAATGGTTATGGTCAAAATACCGGTCGGACCTTGACTAAAGGTAGTACTTGGCAACTAGGTCAAATCACGACTTTCAATGACGAAGCTTATTTTGAGGTGGGTACTAATGAATGGATTCCAGCTAGTTACGTAACTAATTTGGTTTCTGGTGACACTGAGAAACAAGCCATTCCAACACAAACTCAAACAGCAACTAAAAAAGTAGGAACACTTAGCTCAACAGTTTCAGTGTACGGTTCAGATGGGAAACCATTAGGAATCACTTTGAAACAAGGGACGAAGTGGCAGTTAGGTGATCTGGTTACAATCGGTGGTACCAAGATGTATCAGGTGGCAACTAATGAATATATTGATGCTACTTTTGTGAATATTCCCGGTGAAAAACCATTTATGACAACTAATCCCGACAAGGTTCGTGGACAAAACGGGACAATAATTTTTTCAAACTCACAAATAGTGACCGCTGCAGGAATTGCGACCGGCGTAAAATTACCAGAGGGTACTTCTTGGAAACTGGGAGAAACAATCCGTATCAACGGTGTGGAATATTATGAAGTTGGGACTAATCAATACGTTACTGCAAGAGACTTTCTACTAAAATCAGCAGTAAGTACTTCTACCTCTACTTCTACATCGACGACAATCACAAATCCTGGAATCCCTACACCTGGTAATGGCTTAGTGGCAACTACTACTAAACAACAGGCGGTTTATAATTCTGAGACTAATACTTATGGTCAAGTTTTGAAGGCTAATACCTCATGGAAGATTGCTAAATTAGTCGTTAATAAGTACGGTGCTTATTGGGGACAAGTTTCCAATAATGAATGGGTCTTTATTTCTAACGTGAGATTGAATAGCGGTTTAAATTTGAAGACTTATGCATATTCAGAACCAGAATTTGCGGTAAGTATTAATAAATAAAATAGAGAGTGGAGCAAGAGCGTTCAGCTCCCGGAGGATAGCGGAACTTCACAAATTGCACGCGTATTTTGCGGGCGGTTTGGGAAGTTTTGCTATCTTGTAGGGAGTTGCTCTTGTGCAACTCGTTTAAAATAGAGAGTGAAGCAAGCCCGATAGGCCCAGGCAGATAGCCTAATTTCACGAATTGCACACCGAACTTGTGTGTGATTTGGGAAATGTAGCTATATGGCTGGGCCTGGCTTGTGCAACTCGTTTCAGTTAGAGAGCGGAACACAAAAGAGTCATTCGAGTATTAAGGCAAATAGCACCGGGTAATCAAACACGATTACCCGGTGCTATTTTTTTAAGAAGAAATTGTTATGTTATATCCCAAGCTCTTTTTTTATTAAAATTGATCCACAATATTTTTTTCAGTTTCGAGGCCTAACTTGACCCAGTTAGCAATGATCTGCTCATCAACTCGAAAGACTGGTGCACTAATACTGAAGCCTCCGAAGATTTGACCATTTTTAACTAATGGAAAACCAATACAGTAAACACCTTCTTGATTCTCGATGTCATCGATAGCATAACCACAATTTCTGATTTCTGACAAATTGTTCAATAAATCTTTACGAGTGACTAATGTATTTTTAGTCAATGGCTTTAAAGCAGTTTGATCAAGGTAGTTGTCAATCTGTTCATCCGAGTAATGAGATAAAATAGCTTTTCCCATCGCGGATGAATACATATGCATCGTTCCGCCGAGTTCCAAGTCAAAGTGAATACTGTTAGTACTCTTGGCACGATCTAGCAATACGACTCGATCTTTTTCCACGATACCCAAGTTGACTGCTTCAGTAGTCTCATCTCGTAGCTTATTAAGAAACGGCATTGCTATTTTGACCAAATTAAAGCTTTGAGTCGATTCATTTCCGTATTTAATAAAGATAGTTCCCAAATAGTACTGCTTAATTTTGCCATCTGATCTGACGAAACCACAATACTCTAAAGTTTGTAAAATTTTTAAAACGGTTGGTTTGGAAATATCGACGTGTTCACTAATTTCTTTTAACCCAGGAGCCGTTTCTGAATTGGAAATAAAGTCCAGAATCTCTTTAGCCTTCAGTAATACAGCACCGTACAAATGTTTCTCCGCCATTACTTGACCTCTTTTCATTCTTATCATCTACAATTCTATACCATAACGATATAAAAAAACATAATGAAAAGGCTTGCAATGGTTTTTAAAATATTATAAAATCTATTTGTAAATAAGAAATGACGTTTCTTATTAGGAAATATAGTCAAACAATTCTAGGAGGGTTTTGAAATGTCAGAAATTCACGAGAGTGCAGAAGAAATTCGTCAACATGAGGAAGAATTGAAGAATAACTTCAATTTGGATCTATTCAACCTTAAAGGTAAGGTTGCCGTTATCACAGGTGGTAATACAGGATTAGGTCAAGGTTATGCTATTGCTATGGCTAAAGCCGGTGCCGATATTTTCATTCCTACATTCGGTAAGAAAGAATGGGACAATACTCGCGAAATTATTGAAAGTTTAGGTCGTAAGGTAGAATTCAAAGATTGTGACCTTATAGCTCCAGGCACACCTAAAGAAGTTATTGATGAAGTAGTTGAAAAGATGGGCCATATCGATATTTTGGTAAACAACGCCGGAATGATCAAACGTAACCCAATTCTTGAATCAAAAGACGAAGACTGGGATAGAGTTATTGCTATCAACTTGAGTGCTGCATATCATATGTCACTAGAAGCATGCAAAGTCTTCGCAAAGCAAAAGTCAGGTAGAATTATCAACATTGGTTCAATGCTTTCATTCCAAGGTGGTAAATTCATTCCTTCATACACAGCTTCAAAACATGGTGTTGCTGGACTTACAAAGGCATTCGCTTCAGAAATGGGTGCTTACAATGTTACTGTTAACGCTATTGCACCAGGATACATCAAGACAGAAAACACAGCTCCAATCCGTGCTGACAAGTCACGTAATGATGAAATTCTTGGAAGAATTCCAATGGGCCACTGGGCAGAACCTTATGAATTGATGGGACCAGCTGTATTCCTAGCAAGTGACGCTGCCGCATATATCAACGGTGCAATTGTTCCAGTTGATGGTGGTTACTTAGTTCGTTAATCTAACTTAGGGGGTACGAAAACATCATGGCTGTCATAAATTACATTATGTCCTTGGGTGCTAGTGTTATGATGCCAATTATTTTCCTTATTTTAGGTTTATTAATTGGAATGGGAGTAAGTAAATCTCTAGTATCAGGACTTAAAGTTGGTGTTGGTTTCGTTGGATTGAGTGTTGTTACACAACTCTTGTCTGATAATATCGGACCAGCTGTTAATGCGATGGTAAAAACTTACCATCTTCACCTTTACACATTAGATATTGGTTGGCCAGCTGCTTCACAAGTTGCTTTTGCTACATCAGTTGGTGCAATCATTATTCCATTAGGTTTACTAGTTAACGTTTTAATGTTAGTTATTGGTACTACAAAAACTTTGAACATTGACCTTTGGAACTACTGGCATTTTGCTTTCATTGGTTCAATCGTTTACTTTGCTACAGACAATTTCTGGTGGGGCATGTTTGCTTCCATCATTACAATCATCATCACATTGATTGGTGCTGATAGATCTCAAAAGAAGGTTGAAGCCTTCTATGGTAAAGATCTAACCGGTATTTCAATCCCTCAAGCATTTTGTGTCAGCTTTATTCCATTTGCAATTATTGTAAATTGGATTGTTGATCGTATTCCTGGACTAAACAAGGTTGATATTGATGCTGATAAGATGAAAGAAAAATTCGGTGTCTTAGGTGACCCAATTGTTCTTGGTGTTATTATTGGTATGATTATCGGTGCTTTGGCACATTACCCAGTTGCAAAGATCTTGCAATTAGGTGTTATCCTAGCTGCCGTTATGGTCTTGATTCCTAGAATCACTGGACTATTTATCGAAGGTTTATCACCAATTTCAAAACGTGCACAAGAAATTATTAAGAACAAATTCAAGGGTAAGGAATTCAATATTGGTATGACTCCAGCTCTAGTAATCGGTCACCCTGTTACTTTGGTTGCCAGTTTATTACTAATTCCTATTATCTTATTCTTGTCAGTTGTTATCCCAGGAAACCAATTCCTACCATTGGCAAGTTTGTCAGGTTTGATCTACATCTTCCCATTAGTACTTCCATATACTAAAGGAAATGTTTTGAAGACTTTGTTAGTAGGTATTGTTAGTTTGGTTCTTGGTGTTCTTTCCGCAACAATGTTGGCAGGTATCTTCACAAAGGCTGTTAAGATTGTCCAAGCAAGTCTAATTCCAGCAGGTACTTCATCTGTTGCAAGTATCGACTTTGCTGCCAGTCCATTAGCTTGGATCGTTTACGAAGGTACAGTAAATCTTCCAATTATCGGAGCTATCGTTCTTGCAGTTGTCGTTGCTGGTATGATGGTTTGGAACAGAAAAGAAATCAGAAAAGGTTTATAATAGATACATTCTCCTTGGAGTATTAACTTCGAGGAGATTTTGTGTTGGTAAGAGGCAAAAGAAATGAGCGAGTTTATTACTATCGGTGAATCACTCGTCGTTTTTTGCTCTACCGAACCAGATGTAACCATTCAAGATTCCACTAACTTCAATAAAGTAGTTGGTGGAGCCGAATTAAACGTTGCTGTTGGAGTGCGTCGTTTAGGTCATTCCGTGGAATACATCGGTCAGGTTGGCAAAGATCCCCAGGGTAAATTTATCGAGAAGCAAATAAAGAGTAAGAGTATTGGGACTAAGTATTTAGAACAAACAGATCAGTATTTGAATGGTTATCAAATGAAACAATTGGTAACTAAAGGGGACCCAAAGGTTTTTAATTTTAGAAAAAATTCAGCGGGAACAAATATTGATTTGGATTTAATTAACAAAATTGATTTATCTGGAGTAAAAATCGGTCATGTAACAGGAATTTTTCCTGCGACATCGAAAAATGCTCTAGCTACTAGTATGGCTTTGATCAAGCGACTTAATCAAAATGAAATCACAGTAACTTTTGATCCTAATTTACGACCAGACTTGTGGCCAAATCAAGAGACAATGGTGAGGACTCTTAATGAGATGGCTAGTTTGGCAGATATTGTTTTACCAGGTCAAAGTGAAGGAAAGATTTTAACGGGCTATGATGATCCTGAAAAAATTGCTGACTTTTACTTACAAGGTAAGACTAAAGCTGTTTTCGTTAAAGTTGGCTCAAAAGGTGCGTATGTGAAAACTAAGACTAGTCCTGGGGTGTTTGTTCCCGGGTTCAAAGTTGAGAAAGTCGTTGATACTGTAGGTGCTGGAGATGGTTTTGCACTAGGCGTTATAACGTCGTTATTAGAAGGTAAAACGTATGCACAAGCAGCTAAACGTGGCAATGCCGTCGGAGCTTTGCAAGTTCAAGCTCACGGTGACAATGATGGGTACCCTACTAGAAACGAATTAGATGAATTTTATCAGGAAAATGGAGTGGAAAATATATGACATTACCAAAGTATGAAGCATTGAAGAATGTTGAAAAAGCAGGAGTTGTCGCTGTTGTCAGAGGACACAACGAAGAAAACTCTTATCAAGTATCAAAGGCTTGTATCAAAGGTGGCGTTACAGCTATCGAATTAGCCTTCACATCACCAAACGCTGATGTAACTATCAAACGTTTGAGCGAAGAATATGCTGAAGATGACAACGTTGTTGTTGGTGCCGGAACAGTTTTGGACCCAGCTACAGCTAGATTAGCTATCATTGCTGGTGCTAAATTTATCGTTAGTCCATCATTCAATAAAGAAACAGCTAAGACATGTAACCTTTACGATGTACCTTACATCCCTGGTTGCTTCACACCAACAGAAGTACAAAGTGCTTTGACTTATGGTGCTGATGTTGTGAAGATCTTCCCTGGTTCAATTGCCGGTTTGAATGTAATCAAAGAAATCCAAGGACCATTCCCATATGCAAACGTTATGCCTAGTGGTGGTGTATCTCTAGAAAACATGCACGAATGGTTTGAAAATGGTGCTTACGTTGTCGGTGTCGGCGGCGGTTTAGTTGGACCTGGTAAAGATGACGACTATGAAGCAGTAGAAAAGAATGCTAAAGCATTTCACGCTGAATTTGAAAAACTATCTAAGTAATCATTAAAGAATAAAGAAAGATATGTGTGTTTATTTCATAAAAAGAGTCGAGACATTGTCATCTCGGCTCTTTTTGTATGTTTATTTCTGAAAATTGATGGTGTAATTCTTTTGATTGGGTGGTGGTTAGATGCCGTCTTCCGCAACAGCTCTGGGAAACGCTGGAACGCTCTGGGCACAACTTGGAGCCAATTTCAAAACCGGAAATTGTCTTCAAGATTGGCCTTCTTGTAAATGCTAAAGCATTAACAAGAATTTCAGGGCTGAGCATTTCCCAGAGCTGTTGCTCCAGACTGGATTCCATTTTATTGCAGTTGATTAAGTAAATCCTGAAATGGATACAGCTCTATTTGTGGAAAGCGTAAGATTGCTTTATGGTCTGGATATGTTTTGGAGTCCTATTCTTTAACTGGTCTAATTTGATGTAAAGACTAGAATATTTTACTAGAATTGAAGTAAATAAATGCGATTCTAGTAAACAAAAAAGAAGCTATACCGATGAAAGAAAAGTGCGATAGTATAGCTTCTTTATTTTTGAATTAAATGGAATAAATATAAAACTCGTTATTTAGTCTGGAGCACAATCCCTGTGGTGGCTCAACCGCCGGCCGCGTTCCAGTCCATCACAGGGATTGTGCGGAAGACGGCATTCAAACTGTTATTTATCGTAACTTTGAATTGAATCGAATAAGAATTTCACGAAGGCTTCGCGATTAACGTCTTCTAGGACTTTGATGCTGTTCTTTTGTGGGGCGTCGGTTCTTCGATCGGGATAGGTCATTCCACGATATTGGTCGTTTGAAAGGGAGACGTCCATTGAGTAATTGGTGCTCTTAGTGAATAATTCTGGTGCAATCAAGCTGATAACGGCGCAGGCATCGTGAATGGGAATCTTGGTCATACCTTTTGCTAATTCGGCTTTGGCGTAGAAGTCTAAAATTGAACTGGCCATTACACCGACGGGACCGAGATCTTTGATTTTACCGATTTCATCCATCGTGAGATAGGCTTTGTTTTCAGTTAAGTTCAATCCGGAAAGTGTGATTGGTAGTCCGGAGTTAAAGACGATATCCATTGCTTCAGGGTCAACATAGGCGTTGAACTCGGCGGCTAGCGTGATGTTTCCTTGCAAGGTTGAGCCACCCATGATGTAGATGTGTTCGATTTTTTCGGCAACATCGGGGAAAGTCTTCAATAATAAAGCCACATTGGTCAAAGGAGCGGTCGCAACGATGTTGATTTTTTCGTCACTCTTGGAAATTTTGTCGTACATATATGTAACAGCATTGTTGCTGGTCAATGGATAATCCTGGCTATTTGCGGGGAAGTCGTAACCGTCCATCCCGGTTTTTCCGTGGATCTCGCCGGCGGTTTCGATTTCTTTAACTAGTGGAGTCGCTTGGCCAGAGGCAAGTTCTGCATGAGAACCAAGGAAAGTTAGAAGTTTCTTGGCATTTTGAGTCACGTAATCTAATTTTACGTTGCCACCAACCGTAGTTACACCAATCAAATCGGCTTTTTCGGGATGGGCTAGTAAAACTGTCAAAGCGATTGCGTCATCAATACCGGGGTCACAATCCATAATTACTTTTGTCATTAATATATGTACCTCACTTTTTTAATTTTTGGGGGATTTTTTTCAAAGCACGCACGAAGCTGTGGCGTTCAAGGGTTCCTAGGGTCGATAAAATCTTTTGATTGTTGTCATCCATGAACTGACTGATTTTAGGTTCTAAGGTTTGCGATTTAGTCGACAAAACGATTTTCTTCAAGCGTGAATCTTCTTTCACTGCTACACGAGTAATCAATTTATCCTTTTCCATGGTCTTCAAAATGTTGGTCGCGGTCGGGCGCCTGATATTGAATTCTTTTTCGATATCTTTTTGATACGTATTTTCGTCCCTATTAGATAGGAAGAAAATGATCTGAACTTGGGTCCCGGTCAGACCAAATTGGTGGGCAAAA
Source organism: Companilactobacillus suantsaicola (assembly GCF_004745525.1). Lineage (GTDB taxonomy): Bacteria > Bacillota > Bacilli > Lactobacillales > Lactobacillaceae > Companilactobacillus > Companilactobacillus suantsaicola. The sequence goes on from NZ_RKLY01000016.1 coordinate 28,539, forward strand.
GTATTGATACCACGTGAAATTTCGTTTGAAGCAACCTTGATTAGATGAGCCACATCACTCGCCATGAAAAATCCTCCTTATTTAGTTGTTACTTCATAATTATAACATCATCCTCGAGAAACATTTTTTGTAATAATTCCAAAAGAATTCTATATTGGACTATAGAAACTAAAACAGGGGGAAAAATAAATGTCTAAAGTATTAATTTTAGGTGCTAATGGTAAAATTGCTCGTTTGGCGGAACATATTTTTGTCGATACGACTGACGCTAGTTTGAAATTGTATTTGAGAAACGCCAATCGCTTGGAAGATTTCGTCAATTCACACGATAAACTGACTGAAGCTATCGAAGGTGACACGACTGATGTAGAAAACATGGTCGAATCGCTTAAAGATGTCGATTTGGTTTACGCTAATTTGGCTGGTGACAACATTACTGCTCAAGCTAAGGCAGTTGTTGAAGCAATGCATGAAACTGGCAAGACTCGTTTGGTCTGGATTTCGACATTAGGGATTTATGATGAAGTACCTGGCAAGTTCGGTGACTGGAATAAGAAGATTTTAGGCGACTATATTACTAATTATGCAGCTGCCGCAAAGGTGATCGAAGACTCAGACTTGGATTATACGATCATTCGTCCAGCTTGGTTGACAGATAAGCCTGAAGTTGACTATGAAATTACCCAAAAAGGTGAAGAATTTAAGGGTACCGAGGTCTCCAGAAGATCAATTGCCCAAATTGTAGTCGATATTGCACAAGATCCAGACAAGTTTAAGGGTCAATCCATTGGTGTAAACAAGCCAAACACCAACGGGGACAAGCCTTCTTGGTATTAATTCTTGTGAAATAGCAATTTATTTTTGGCCGATGTTACGCAATAAAAAACATGTTACATGCGTTATAACGGCTACCTCATGAACGGCTCTAAAGCCCTACATACCAAAGAAGTGTCAGCGTGATGGGACACTTCTTTTTTTATACCTAAAATTAATTGATTTTTATAAAAATATTTAACATGTGAAAAATATATTTTTTTCAAAAAAACAAAAAAACGTTGATTGGGCTATACCATCGTGCTATGGTTCTTCCTGTAACCGGTTGCAATAACTTTGAGGGAGCAAAATATTATGGCTAATAAGAATAATAGCGGGGGCTTCGCAGCTGCCGTTGAGAAACACTTAATGCCAGTCGCAGTTAAAATGGGACAAATGAAACCATTGATTGCGATTCGTGACGGTATTGCAATTGCAATGCCACTTATCATTATTGGTTCTATCTTTATGATTGCTAACAGTTTTCCAATTCCGGCATGGACGAATTGGTTAGCTACAACTGCTATCAATAAAGTAACAATTTCCGCAATTTTCGCTAAGATCACTAACGGTTCATTTGGACTGATTGGTTTGATTTCTGCCTTCGGTATCGCATCAAGTTATGCCGAACAATATAAGACTGATGGTAAATCAGCTGGTGTTATCGCTGTTGCTTCATTCTTCGTTGTAACACCAAGTATTATGAGTGGTGACAAAGTTCCTCTAGAAGGAATGCCTTACGGATTCTTAGGTAGTCAAGGTTTGTTCGTTGCCATCTTGTTAGGTCTTCTTACTGGATACATTTTCCAATGGTTCATTAACAAGGATATCCAAATTAAGTTGCCTGATACAGTTCCACCTGCAGTTGCTAAGAGTTTCAGTGCTTTAATTCCTGGTGCTGTAATTATCACAATTTTTGGTGCTATCTATGCCATCATGACATGGACAGGACTCGGAAATATTCACGAACTATTACTCCACATTTTATCTAAACCACTTGGTCTATTGGGTGACACTTTGGGTGGTACTTTAGTTGCCATCTTGCTCAACAGTTTGTTCTGGTTTGTTGGTATTCATGGTGGAAATGTTATCAATCCTATCATTTCACCTATTTGGTTAATGAATACTGATGCTAACCGTGTATTGTTCCAAGCAGGTAACCTTGATTTAGCACATGGTGGTCACATTATTGCTCAACCATTCATCGATAACTTCGTTTACATGGGTGGTGGCGGTGCCACTATCGGACTTGTCTTCAGTATTGGTCTTTTGATCATGATGAAACGTGCCAGTGAACAATCAAAGATCATGGGACCTTTGACAATCACACCAGGTATTTTCAATATTAACGAACCAACAATGTTTGGTCTACCAGTTGTTTTGAATACAACTTTGATTATTCCATTCATTATTGCACCTATGGTAAACGCTATCACTACTTATGTTGCAATGAAGATTGGTTTTGTGCCATTATGTAATGGGGCCGTTGTTCCTTGGACAATGCCACCTATTATTTCAGGATTCTTAGCTACAAACAGTTGGACTGGTTCACTTATTCAATTGATCAACGTCGTACTTGATGTCTTGATTTACTTGCCATTTATGATGACTCTAAACAAGAAGCAAATTGAAGAAGAAACAGGTCAACTCAAAGAAGCTTAATTTAAAGGAGAGATTTCAATATGGTTAAACGATTAATTAGTGCTGATACTAGCGACATGCTAGCTATGGACGGTGCTCAGTTAAAACAGAGTATCAAGGCTAGTGAGGGACGTGTTGTTTTAAGCGAAAATGTTGTAATGCACGAACCTGGGGATGGAATTACAACGTCTGAGGTTGCTGCAGCCTTTGGTGCTGATTTGATTTTGCTAAACGGATTAGATGTCTTGAATCCAATCATTCTAGGACTTTATCCCGGTGAGGAAACTTTAGCAACTGCTAAACCACACCATGACGGTGAAAGTATTCATCGTTTGCAAAAATTAGTCGGTCGCCCAATTGGAGTCAACCTTGAACCCGTTGATCCAAATGCCAAAATGGCTGAAGATCGACTAGTAATTCCAGAAGGACGTATGGCCAGTGAAAAGACACTTAAAGAAGCTGAAAAATTAGGTTTCAATTTCGTAGTCTTGACCGGTAATCCCGGAACTGGTGTCACAAACGCCCAAATCGCTGCTAATATTACCGTAGCAAAGAAGAACTTCACTGGATTAGTAATTGCTGGTAAGATGCACGGAGCAGGTGTTGATGAAGCAGTAGTAAGTAAGGAATCAGTCACAGCCTTTCTAGAAGCTGGAGCTGACGTTATCTTAGTACCAGCAGTCGGAACAGTACCTGGCTTTGATGATGATGAATTGAAAGAAGTAGTAAAATTGGCTCATTCTAAAGGCGCATTAGTTATGAGTACAATCGGAACTAGCCAAGAAGGTTCAGGCCACAGTTACATGGAAAATATTGCCATCAGAAACAAGATCGATGGAGTAGATATTCAACATGTTGGGGATGCAGCCTGGGGAATTCAATCACCATTTGAAAACATCTTCGCCGTCAGCCGCGCTATCCGTGGAGATAGACATGCTATTGTAAGAATGGCAAGATCGATTAATAGATAGAGAGCGTGGAGCAGGGGCGGTCAGCTCCCGGAGGATAGTGGAACTTCACGAATTGCACGCGCATTTTGCGGGCGATTTGGGAGGTTTCACTATCTTGTAGGGAGTTGCCCCTGCGGAACGCGTTTTAGCTATACCGCATAGAACCATGGTTATTCCCCCAAAAAAGGGACGGAACAACCAAGCTAAAAACACTCAACACAGACAATAAAAACCCTTTATAAAAAACAAGAAAAGAAATAGGCAGCCACTCCAAATCTCGGAGTGACTGCCTATTTTTATAGATTGAAAAACATGATGGTAATTAAGTGAAAATAAGTTAAATCTTCTTTATACTAAAAACATAAAAACTTAGTGTGTTTCCATCACCTATGGAAGACTGGAGGTGGTGCTGATGAATGATAAATTCGTAAGGCACGTCATCCTAGTAAAAGTAGGAGTTAACTTTGGGATATCTAACCTTAGTATTCTTGATATTAGTGGTTTTGTTGCTGCTGATCAAAGAAGTAGGTGAATTACATCAGCACTAAAGTACCGAGCTTCTAGGAACATTCCATACTTGCCGACCAGTATTTCAACCAGTTGGTAGAGGTTAGAACTATTTTACTAAGGCTTGTTCCAAGCCATTATTTAATATATTTTTACTTGCATTGATATCACGATCATGATGAATACCACAACTAGGACAATCCCATTCTCTAATATCTAATCCGTGCTTACCATCATCGTAACCACAGTTAGAACAGATTTGACTAGTTTTGAATGAATTAACAATTAGAAGTTTCTTACCGTACCATTCACATTTGTATTCAAGCATTAGTCTTAATGCTCTCCATGATTGATTAGCGATAGCACGTGATAGTTTATGATTACCAAGAAGATTTTTGGTTTTCAAATCTTCAACAACAATCAAATCGTTATGTTCAACTAATTCACGAGTTATCTTATGGAGATAGTCTTTTCTTTGATTAGCAATCTTCTCACTATATTTAGCTACCATGAGTTTAGCTTTCATATAATTTGAGTATTTTTCTAAAGGTTTTGGATCAATCAATCCAAATTTCTTTTTATACTGGATATCTTTTAGAGCTTGCGCACGTCTTCTAGCTAATCGTTTTTCCCAATAATGTTTCTTTTTAGCAAGTTTTTTGTCAAAACGAATAGTTTTATACTTACTTCCGTCTGAACAGATAACCAAGTCACAAACGCCCATATCAAGACCGACAGACTTGTTTGTTTTTAGTAATTGAACCGTTTCTTCATCAACTGTCAAAACGGCGTAATACTTGTTAGTTGATGATTTACGAATAGTCACGTACTTGATGGTATTAGGGATAGCTCTCTTGTTCTTATATTTCATTACTCCAAGTTTAGGTAGTTTAATGTAAGAATCATCGATTACTTCAATATTTCTATTAACAAATTTACATTGATAACTTTGTTTTGGATATTTCTTACTTTTGAATCGAGGAAACTTACGTTTCTTACTAAAGAATCCTTTGTAGGCTTCAAATAAGTCTTTATTAGAAACCTGTAAGCTAGTGCTTTCAGCTTTCTTTAACCAAGTGTGTTCTTTTTTAAAGGTCGTTAAAATATAGTTCAAATCGAATGCTTTTAAAGATTTCAAATCAGGATTATTTTCATGACGTTTTATCATCATGTCTAACATATTGTTCCAAACAAAACGATTAGCACCAAAATTGTATTCAATCAGTTCTTTTTGGTGGCTATCTGGATAGATACGTAATTTGATACCCTTTAAAACCATATGAACTCCCTCCCATGATTTGATATTGTAATCATATCACATTGAGGGAACATATGTTTGTAAAAACATCTGAAATCGCTTAAATCATTGATTCATCACGGTAATAAATTACCATGTTTTCTCAATTAGCGATTTTTATAAAATGAAGTACATTTGAATCTGAAAAAAATTCCAAAATTTCTGAAAAAAAACTTACGAAAACTCCAGATTTCTGTTATATTAATCCACTGTTGCAACTATTTGGAGGTAAATATGAGTAAAACTCAACAAATTAATACAAGACCCGAACATCCAATATTGTCACTTTTGGGTGTCTTAATCGGTGGATTTGTAGGTATGTTCAGTGAAACTTCGCTAAATATTGCCCTTCCATCAATCATGAAAGCTTTTGGTATCGAAACTGGTACCGCACAGTGGCTAGTTACTGGATATATGCTAGTAATCGCAATTGTTTTACCACTTTCAAGTTTATTAACGAAACACTTTTCAACTCGTGGATTAGTTAGATTTGGACTATTAGACTTTATCGTTGGTTCTGCAATCTCTGCGCTTGCTACAAACTTTCCAGTACTATTAGCAGGTAGAATGATCCAAGGTATCGCAACAGGTATTATCTTACCTTTGATGTTCTCAACTGCTATGAGAATTTTCCCACCTAATAAACTTGGTGCTGCCCTAGGGATGGCTGCCTTAGTTATTATGTTTGCTCCAGCTATTGGACCTACAATTTCCGGAATTATTCTTGGTGCTTTGTCGTGGAGATTTATCTTTGCGTCATTTATCATTTTCCTATTGATCGGTTGGTTCATTATGGAAAAGAATTTGACCAACGTCTTTGAAGTTACGAAGCCAAAAGTCGACTGGTTGGCAATAGCATTATCAACAATCAGCTTTGGTTTAATCGTCTTTGGAATTAGTTTCCTCAGCAAAAATTTGGCTATCGCTTTGATTGCTTTAGTTATCGGAATTATTTTTCTGGTTGTCTATATTAGACAGCAATTACACGCTAAAACTCCAACTTTGGATTTCTCAGTTTTGAAAACTCCTGAATTCTTAACAGGTTCAGTTTTGGTTATGATCAACTTTGGTATTACTTTATCAGCTATGTACTTGTTACCAATGTACTTACAAAATGGTTTAGGTGTAGCTGTTGCATTAACTGGTGTCGTCATGTTGCCAGGTGGTGTGATCAACGCTATCGTTTCATTTGGTGCTGGTCGTGCTTACGATAAAATCGGTGCTAAATTGATGTCAAGATTAGGCTTCTTGATTTCAATCATCGGTTCAGCAATGTTTCTATTTAGTAACTCAAACAGTTCACTAGGTTATATTATTGCTGCCCATATTGTTTTGATGATCGGTGTTCCATTGGCTATGTCACCATCACAAACTTATGGTTTAAATTCTTTGGATGCATATCAATCCGCTGATGGTTCTGCCATTATCAATACTTTCCAACAAGTTATTGGTGCTGTAGCAACTGGTATCGCCACAATTTTATTGAGCACAGGTCAAAGCAACTACTTCGCTAATGGCGGACATTCAGCTAAGTTAGCTTTCACAAATGGTGCTCATTATGGATTTATGTTTACATTGATTTTAGCTGCCTTTGGTTTCATTTTAGCTTTCCGAGTTCACAATAAGGGCAAGGAAACAGTTAAGGCCGAAGCCAGTGAAAAAGCAACTTCTCCGGACAAAGAAGCTGCTACAGATATGAATTAATTTGCATTAAATATTTGAAAACAATTGATACGAAGAACAGAGAGTGAAACGAGCCCGCTTAGGTTCAGACAGATAGCCTAATTTCACGAATTGCACGCCGATTTTGCGTGTGATTTGGGAAATGTAGCTATATGGCTGGGCCTGGCTTGTGTAACTCGTTTCAATAAAGCTGAACCCTAGGTTCAGCTTTTCTTATGAACAAATTAAATTATGTGTTGAAAAATACAGACAATTCCTTTACAATGATAGGGTTAATGAAATAAGATAAATTGTAACGGGAAGGAGGGTTTTTAGATGTCACAAAATACACATAAAGGTATGACTGGCCACCGCCGTCCTGTAAACCAAAAAAATGGTGCAGAAAAACGTGCCAAAACACAAGAAGTTCTAGACTTTTTAAAGAGTCGCGATAACAAAGAAAGTAAGTAATTACTTAAAAAGCTGATGGATTAATTTCCATCAGCTTTTTTTATTTAAATTACGGTAATAGCCATTCGACCACTACGTTTTGATTTGTACAAAGCTTTATCTACTCGAGAGTAGAAGTCGTTAATTGAAGTATCCTCGTGATTGGCCTCAGAAACACCGACTGAAATAGTTACTTTAATATGGTTTTGATCAAAAACAACTTCTGAGTGGTTGACCGCTTGAAAGATTTCATCGACGATTTGCTTGGTATCGACTAATTCGTAATTAGGAAAGATAATATTAAATTCTTCGCCACCAGTACGATAAAGTTTCAGTTTTCGATCGTTATTTTTTAAAACGGTTCTGACGATATCAACTACTTCTTGTAAGACTTTGTCACCGGCCAGATGACCATAGGTGTCGTTGACTTGTTTGAAGTGATCAATGTCAAACATTACCATAGTGAATTTTTGGTGATAGACTAGGTGCTTTTTGAATAAGGCTCTTAAAGCGATATCAAAGGCATCGTAATTGTAAGCTGTGGTGAGCTTATCGTGAGTAGCTTTTCTAAATAAGGCAGCCCGGGACTCCAAATCGGAATAAAGCATTGCAATGTAACCTAAAGTGAATAGTTCCAAAATGATGTAATAAATGATTTGTTGAATCAAAACTTTAGTATCAAAAGGAAACTTGAGACTAGTGACGATCCAATAAGCTATGCCATAAAAAGTTGCGGCAAGAAAGCCTTTGAAAAAAGGAAATTTATCCTTGGTATTATTTTTGATATAGTTTAATGAGTAATAGAATGCAATCAAAATAATTGCTAGCAACCATGATTGCCAACTGGTTAAAGCTGAATTGAATAGCATAAAAGCTAAAACGATTGGCGTAAAGAAATGGACTTTAAATGGAACACTTAAAATTCCAGTGTAAAAAAGTAATGATATTAATTGAAAATTGACGTAAACCCAAGGTCTAGTTTCATCGCGGACAAAGCTTTGCATGATGAAAAGAACTAGTAGGATATAAATAATTCCTAAAATTGCACGCAAATAATATATGTCGATGTTTTCATTAATTTTAAGTGCAATTCTCTTTGCCCCAGAAAAGAAAATTTGAAAGACGATAAAAGCACCCATAATAAAAAATAAGCTAGTTACTAGGGGTGCTTGATTTACAAAAAAGCCTGTTAACAAAATTTGTCCTCCTCGAAGGTTCTCAACACAAGTATAACAATAAATTAATAATTAATTATAAATTAATAATTAATTATAAATTAATTCAAATCGGGACGATGCAATTTGTGCGTCGTAAGCAAGGCAACAATCAAAAAGCCTAAACAAGCCAAGAATCCAGCTTGAATTCCGACTGCCTGATTAGTTGAAGAACCAGTCATGATTTTGTCGGCCATGGTAATTACAGCAATGATGATAGCTGTTCCAAAAGATGCCGCAATTTGTCTGAGTGTATTGAATGTCGCCACGCCATCAGAGATATATTTTTTCGGCAAGGCACTTAGAGCGTGAGTCTGGATAGGAATCAAGATCAAAACTAATCCTAGTTGACGCACGGTTTGACCCACTGTCAGCATTAAAACAGAGGCGTTGACATCGATGACTGCCTGCATGAAAGTTCCGAAGCAATCAATCAACACACCAGTGACAACGATTCGTTTAATAGGATATTTATCGAATAAACGACCACTGATTGGTGACATGAAGCCGGTCAAAGTAGCACCAGGTAAGAGTGCTAATCCAGAAATCAACGGGCTTTTGTGAAGAATCGTCTGAATCATTAAAGGAAGCAAAATTGTGTTGCCGTACATAGTTAATACAATCAACATATTGATAATTGTGGCAAATGTGAATTGTGAATGGTGAAAAATTTCAAAATTGATAATCGGTTTATCAGATTTGTTTTCCATAATCGAAAAAATAACAATCAAAATTAAACCGATTGCTGTGTAACCGAGGACGTTGAAAGATAGGAAGTTTGCTTGACCAATATTGGAAAAGCCGGTCAATAAGAACAACAGACCAAAACTGATGGTGATCAAACTCAAAGTGTCGAATTTAGGATTTTCGTCAGTTTCAATTTGTGGCAAGAAGAAAAACGACAATAAAACGACCGCGATGATGAATGGCAAGATCAAAATGAATAGATATTGCCAAGCAAAGTACTCTAGAATCACTCCAGACAAGGTTGGCCCGATGATAGGTGAGAAGTTAAAGGCCAGACCAATAATCCCCATAACGGCTCCTTGCTTGCTTCTGTCAGTATACTGCATGGCAAGAACGTTGACTAAAGGCATCATCATTCCGGTACCGATGGCTTGAATCATTCGCCCAATAATGACGAGAATAAAAGAATTAGCGACGGCACCAATTAATGTCCCGACCAAAAAAATAGTTGAGAAGGCAATGAATAAATGTCGAAACGAGAATTTTTTAATAAAGTAGGCACTAGTTGGAATCATAATGGCATTCACTAATGTATATCCGTTAGTTAGCCACTGAACGGTTGAGGAATTGACTTGGAAGACGCGCATGAAGGTTGGTAGGGCAGTATTCATCAGTGTTGAACAGAGCACCCCAAAAAAGGTCCCGAAGACCATGATGTAAAGCGATTTTTTAATTTGTTTGGACATTTTTTATACCTCTAGAAATAAATTGTAACTTGATTATTCTAGCATATGCGTCTAGGTCCGGGTGGGGTGCTGTTCTTTTTGATGGGGGTGGTAAATGCCGCCTTCCACAACAACTCTGGGAAATGCTGGAACGCTCTGGGCACGACTTGAAGCCTTTTTCAAGACCGGAAAAAGTCTCCAAGCTCGGCCTTCTTGTAAATGCTAAAGCATTAACAAGAATTTCAGGGCTGAGCATTTCCCAGGGTTGTTGCTCCAGACTAGATACTAATTCTATGCAATAGATTAGTAAATTCAGAAATTAGACAGACTCCTATTCAGATTAGATGCTTAACTGTTTTATAGTCTGGATACATTATTTTTGGTATGTGGACTAGTTTAATTTGACGTAAAACAATAGAAAATCTTACAAGAACTGCGGTAATTTGCTGCAGTCCATGTAAGATTTTTTCTTTTATTGTTACTATATCTATTTTGGATGGGAGGGAACGTAATAGCTTGTTAAAATATCAGTTCCCAAGTCGGAATAGAATTACTATTTTTAAAAGAACGGAAAGTAAATAAAGCATAAAGGTGAGATTCAGTCCGGAACAAAAAACTCAATTGGGCTCAGCTCTGAAATTATAGTTAGCGCTTTAGCGCTTACTATAAGGCCAATCTTGAAGATTTTTTCCGGGTTTGAAAAAAGCTTCAAGTTGTGCCCAGAGCGTTCCAGTCCCAATTGAGTTTTTTGTGGAGGGCGGCATACTAAACAAAATTAGTCAATTTTGTCTGCTACTATCTGTGGCATTTTGTCTTTGAAAGTCTCTTTGTAAGTTTCGACGTATGTACCTTTAGTGGTGATTTCTAAATAATGGTCTTGTTTTAACTTGCCCATCCCTGTGAATTTGATAGGATGCTCGTTACCTTTTTTATCGTAACTTGTCAGTGTGTAGTCGTAATTGCCGTAGCCATCTTCATCTTTGGCATGAGCGTTGTCAATTTTAACGTAACGTGATTCTTCAGGAACTAAAATATTGATCTTGTTGATGCCCTGACCTAGTTCACTAGTATTGTCTTTCATTGTAAAACAAAGGATTAAGAAACCTCCGCCTAAAAAGACGACTGCTGAAACTAAAAATCTAAAGATACTTTTCATGTGTGTGATTTCTCCTAAAATATTATTGTAAGTTCAGTTTTGTGAAGATATCGCTAGGGATGTCTTTTTTGAAGACTTCCTTATATGAATAAACGTAGTTGCCTTTGGTATCTAGTTTTAGAAAATGGCCTTGTTTTAGTTTTTTCATACCAGTGAATTCGATTTGTTTTTTCTTGCCGGCGTTGTCGTAGCTAGTTAATTTGTAATCATAATTGCCGAATCCGTCGTTGTCTTTGGCATTTTTATTGTCGATTTTGACATATTTAGCCTCGTGTTTAACTAGAATGTTGTAACGGTTGAAGGCTTGGGCGTTTTGACCAGGATTGTCCTTGGCATAGGCACAGAGCCCGAGATATCCCATTCCTAACAAAAAAATTCCAAAAAGAAAAACCCTTAAATAACTTCTCATTTGACTTACCTCCTGAGAAATATACTAAGGGCTTTTGAATATTTTTTACATTTGTTCTACTTACATTATTCTTACAGATTTGTAAGCTGGTTTACCACCAATTAAAGTTAAGCGTGTAGTCTACAATCTTGTTGAATAATGCTGCTAACAATTTCATCATAATTAGCGCCTCCAACTCTATAAACTTTAGTTCCTATCTATTATTATAGTTCTGTTTGAAAACGCTATCAATAATTTTAATTCCAGATTTCATCTTGGATAGATTTAACTAATTTTAATTTGTCCCACTCCTGCTGTTCAGTCAAAACGTTGCCCTCTTCAGTTGAAGCAAAGCCACATTGAGTCGAGAGCCAGAGTTGATCGAGTGGTAGGTAGTTACTTGCTTCTTTGATGCGGTCAATAACAGTTTGGCGGTCTTCGAGTTCGCCAGATTTAGTCGTCAATAAACCTAAAACGACGTTTTTGTCACCTGAAACCTTAGCTAGTGGTTCAAAGTTACCAGCTCGACTAGAGTCATATTCTAGAAAATAACTGTCGACGTTTTCTTTAGCAAATAGCGTATCGGCAACTGGGGCGTAACCGCCAGAGAAAGCAAAATCAGAATGGTAATTGCCGCGGCAGACGTGAGTGTTGATTGTTAAGTCGTCAGGTAAATTTTCGATAGCTTTGTTGTTCAGATTGAGCAAAACATCCTGGATACCAGAATCAGCGTAAGCTTTGCCGTCAGGTGTGTTGAGGAATTTTTCGTCGAGGAATAATCCCCAAGAACAGTCATCTAGTTGAATCACTCGAGCGCCCTTGTCGTAAAAAGTCAGAATAGCGTCATGGTAAGCCTTTTCGATGTCCAAATATAGATCTTCCACGTTTGGATAATATTCTTTGACCTTGTCCGCATTCACTCCTCTAACTAACTCAATGTAAAGTTGTGATGGGGCGGGGATGGTCTGTTTAGGTTGAATGTCCAACTCATCGGTGACTGATTTAAGGAATTCAAAATCTTTGATGAATGGATGAGTTTGAGGATTGAACTTGACGTGTCCAGATAAGATGGCTGTGTCATCACGGGTTTCTTCGTGGGCAAATTGATAGCCTTCACCGTAGTGAACGTGATCGACTCCTTCTAATCCCCAGAAAAAGTCTAGGTGCCAATATGAACGGCGGAATTCTCCGTCAGTGGCGTAATCTAGACCAACGGCAGCTTCTTTTTGCACGAGATCTTTGATGGCTTCGTTTTCGATGGTAGTTAGTTCTTGTTGAGTTATTTCGTTATTGAAGTAATCTTTTCTAGCTTGCTTTAGTACATCTGGTCTTAGGAAACTTCCTACGTGTTGGAAGCCGATTTTGTTTTTTGTTGTGGTCATTATTGAATCCTCCTCGGGTTTAATCTGATGTTGATTGGAAAAGAAAAATAAAAAGGAAGAAGAACTATTGGAAAAGGTCCAGGAATACGGTCGACAGTTAGTCGACCCCATAAGTGGCTCTAAGCGCTGAAGCGTTAAGAGCCACTAAAAAAAGACCACCCCCACAAACGCACTTATCTCATGCATTTGTAGGGACGATCTCCGTGTTACCACCCTAATTTATGTTCTGCTTGCACAAAACACCTCAACGACACCTTCATGTCCGGGATAATATCGCATCCTTCGCGTACTTCTGGCTTTCACCTTAGTAAGACTCCAAGTTCATCTTCAATTTAACTTTTCTTCCACTTTTTCACTAAACAGTGGTCACTCTTCAAAGTACTCGCTAAATTTACTCTTCTCTTCATCGTCTTTGTCTAATCAGATTAAATAAGTTTTAATTATTTGATTGGTGAATAAATTACACCTCAATTACGGCTTTGTCAACTGATTATTTTAGTTAAAATGTAACCTAATTTTAATAGTTTATTTGAAATTCTAATATTAATATTAGAATAAAAGGGGATGTTCTTGTGGGGAAGAAGATGTCAAATCCACAGCTACTTGCGTGGGCAATTTTTATTATTGAATGTTTTATTACACTATTTTCGTTTATTAATAACTGGATCAATCCGCTTGATCAATCTAGTGTGCCAGATACGCCTTTCAAATTGGCGATTTGGATTCTGACGATTGCAGTCACAGTGATTTTTCAAATAGTGCTAGGTTTTGCAATTTATAAAATGGACAGTGATAATCAAAATTGGTTGATTGTACTGGCTGTGTTGAGTTTGGTTCACGATCCGCTGTACTTGATTGCCGTCATCTGGAAGTTTGTTGTGACTAAGAAACCTCAAAAAACCCAGAATAGCTAGACTGAATTTTTGATTGTCCAGGTCAAAGTTCCACTGTATTTTCCTGGAGTACTGATGCCGTCTGGCTTGAGAAGCAAACCAGTATCATTAGTCCATTTATCGGAAATTACTTGCGTTACTAATTCATCACTAATAGTATCGTTTTCGGCGACAGGGACATCATCCTTGCTCAAATTGTAAATGACGCCGTTAGCTTTTTTGTAGACTAAATTTCCTTGAAAAACTTCGTTATCTTTGGTTAATTCTGAAGTAGAAACGCTTAATTTCCAAGGATTACGCATACTTGTCACGCTAACTTGATAGGCGCTTTTTCGCTTGAGAAATTTTGCGGTTGAAAAATAGTTAACATCTTGGAAGTCCAAAGTAGGGGAAGCTTCCAAATTTAGATAGCTTCCCTGTAAAACGTTAATGACATAAGTTGTCGTCGCACTCTTGCCATCTTTATCGGTAGCTGTAACGGTAACATTTTGAGTGGTTTTTTCTTTGAAAACATTCCAGAAGTCGCTACCAATTAGGTCCTTTAAAGGAATTTCACCGGTTGCAGAAGAGGTAGTTGAATTGGCTTGTGTTTGAGCAGTATAATTTTCGCCGTCTACTGTAACGTTATAACGGATAGGGTCGTTGGATTCGAACTTATGATTCTTGTCGTAATTAAGGGTAGTCGGTAAGATTGCTTTTTCAGTTTTGTCGTTATAAATAATATTGATTGGTGCTGGTTGCTTGAACGAAAGTGACCAGTTTTTTTGATATGTGATAGTGAAATTAGGTGTACTGGTTGAAGAAATTTGATGGTCACCAGAAAAATGAGCCGGTTGGGCCGTTACGTCAATGTTCTTATCAGTCGTATTTTGAGCTATGCCATTGATGACGATATTAGCACTAGTGTATTCGGCTATGTCAAAAGTACCAAGCGCTTGGCTGATAGCAAACTTGAGCTCATTACCTGATAAGTTGCTGCCAGGAACTAATTCAGTTGCAGTGTTACCAGTTTTGTCATTTTTATAGTTGATAGTGGCAATAGAACCAGTGGCATCAGGAGTATATGTAACATTTTGGGGCAAATGAATATCCGCCATGATTTGACTCCAATTCACACGACTAGTTTCGGTGTCGTATTTCAAGTGATAATCAAGTGTCAGGTTATCTCCATGCGCGACAGTTCGATCAGTTGAATCATCGGTAATAATTTTTCCCAAAGTGTTGTCGGTAATTGAGGTGTCAACTTCAGCATTTACCAAGGCGGGAATCGATTCCATGACAGCTAACTTGCTATAGACGTCATAAGCAGTTTTGCCATCGTTAGTAGTGACTTTTTCCCCAGCACCATTAGCACCAGTGAAGCCCCAATACAGTTTATTGTCAGTTACATTTCCAAAAATATCAGGATCAACTTTAATCGTTGAAGTTACTAAGGGATATCCACTAGAATTACTGGAATCAGTATTAGTTGTTCCATCTAAATATTTATCGTTAAAGGCATAATGGATTTCAGCCGACTGACCATCTTTTGCGGGAATCCATTCAAAAGTGACGTGATGCCAATACATAGATGAACCATCGGGATTAGTGGTATCAACCAATTGAGCTTTTCGAGGATCAGAATGGATTAAAGTATCAGCCATGGTAAAACCTTTCCAACTGCTTTTAGATGTGTTAGCACTACCGATAGGGGTTAGGGCATAACTCGTTGCAAGGCCGGGATAGATCAGCGCAATATGGCCGGTCGTCCCTCCAGCACCAAAACGTGAATTAGCAGGATAATTATCGGGAATTTTTAAATTACCAGTGGTATCAAAAGTATCAAAACCGTTTAGAGTGTAAAAATTCGTCCCTGGTGGAAAAAGAATATTAGATTTGGACTTTACTTTTATTGGTTCTTGATTAGATTCTGAAATCGCATCATCTTTTTGAGTATCAAATTCCAAAGCCATACTATTTTGAACGGCTGTACTGGCGATGTATTCAGTACTAGCGTTTGTGGGGCTAATTTCTAATAGAGAAGAATAATAGTATTTGGTAGTAGCTTTATCGTATCCCATAACGCCAAGTCCTTGATATCCAGCACCCAAGGCATGGTCGCCTCGAGGATCGTTTTGCAAAACAAGTGCCATCCCTTCACCGTTTTTCTTGTCAGAACCGTAACCACCGCCAAAATATAACCAAGCGGAAATAGTTTGTTCTTTGGTGATATCTAGATAATTACCATTGGCTTGATTAGACCAGGCAGCTCCATATTTTCCTACACCCTTGGCAAGCCGTAAGACTGTATCATTTTTTTCAGTAGTAGCAGAATTGTAAATAAAAGGATTATCTTCTCCATAAGGTTGAGGAGCATAAATATCGAAGTAGGATTTAATATTGAGCCCAGCAGGAGCGCTATCTAAAGCCGCTTGGTCAGTAGCGTCATCAGCAAGAATCACAGTAGAATTGAATAAAAAGAACATACCTGAAAACAAGAATGCTATTAAAAAGGATGTCAAAATAACATTGCTATATTTTCTCATTTAGCATCCCCCCTATGTGCAAAAATGATGGAATATATAAGCTTATCGCACATATTATAGCAACCATTTATTAAAATAATAGGTAACAAAAAAATACCCACCGCTATAAAGCTAGCAGTGAGTAATGATTGAACAATATAAATTTATTTAATTTTTAATTATGATAATACAATATGTAAACCTTGATTTAAAAATATTTATTGATGTATAAATAATTAATATGTGTCACACAATAAAATTAATTATTATTCGTTATAACGATACAACATATACTGGATTACGATTGATAAACAAAAAACTCAATCAATTTATTACAATCGATTGAGTTTTATTATTATTTTGTAGTATCAACAATATTATTTGGTTTCAAACCCTCAATTAAAGCTTTGTTTGAATCAAATGAAGTAGTAATCATATTGTGGATAGCAGTTTCAGTATAGAAAGCACTATGTGGAGTGATAATCACGTTTAATCTGTGAGCAAGATTTCTAATTTTTTCATTAGGAATGTTGTCAGGACTGCTCCAAACTTTACCAAAGACAGAATTTTCGTCATCCAAGACATCCAATCCAGCACCGGCAACTTTGCCACTGTCCAAACCTTTGATCAAAGCATCAGTATCAATCAGTTCACCACGAGCGCAGTTGATGATGTAGACACCATCTTTCATTTGTGAAATAGCTTTGTCATTGATCATATACTTGTTGGAATCAAACAATGGAACGTGCAAAGTTACAATATCAGCTTGCTTGTAAAGTTCTTCAAGTGAATCAACGTAGAGACCTTGTTGTTCAATATCGTCATTGTGGTAGACATCGTAAGCAACGACCTTGCAGCCGAAACCTTGCAAAATTTTGATAACGACACGGCCGATATGACCAGTACCAATGACACCAACAGTTTGTTCACGATATTCTTTACCAATTGTTGGAGCCCAAGTGAAATCACCATGGTCAAATTTGTCATCGAACTCAGGAACACGGCGCAACAAGCGACCCATCAAGAGAACAGTGTGTTCAGCAATGGCGTTAGGTGAGTATACTGGCACATTCGTTAGCGTGAATCCTAAATCATTTAGATCCTTGAATTCAAAGTTGTCCACACCGACGTTTCGAATTGAAATGTAATGGATACCTAAACTCTTCAAAACTTCCAAAGCTTCACGAGTGTATGGGGAAGTTTGTAAAGTAACGACCCCATCAGAACCCTCAGCCAAACGAGCTGAATCAGCTGTCAAAGTGTATTCCGTGAAGCCAACTTCGACACTAGGATTAGCCTGTTCCCATTTCTTTAGGGAAGGTTCTTCGTCTTTACGAATTCCATATGCAAATATTTTCATTAACAAAATCCTCCTTCATTAACTAACAACTATATTAAAACAAAATTGAGCTGAAAAAAGAAGTGGGGAGGATTGTCTTTATTTGTTTTGAGGTGTGGGTGAAGTATGCCGCCCTCCATAGCAAAGCCGATTTTGGCTGGAACGCTGCCGGCACAACTTGAAGCTTACGCAAAGTGCGCGCAATCTCCAAGATTGGCCTTTTTGTAGGTGCTAAAGCACCAACAAAAATTTGGCGGCTGAGCCAAATCGGCTTTGCTATTCCGGGCTGAATAACGGATCTATTTTGTATTTGCGTTCCGTTCATTTAGGAATACTAATTCTATTCTGAGTTAGAATTTGGTATTTTAATAGGATTGTAGTGTCTCGTGCGTCAAGTAGGAATTAACAGATAAAGAAAGAGGATATTACTATATTGCAGAATCCTGCGGTATTAGTAATATCCTCTATTTTTTCTTTATTAATCAAACTATTATTTAAGCGTTATAACGCACCCAAACCGTAAAGCAGTTCAAGAATTACCCCAAATAGATGCTGAGTCCTATCTAAATTTTCCTGGGAAACTGCTTATAACTGAAATCTAGTCTGGAGTAACAGCTCTGGGAAATGCTCAGCCGTGAAATTTTTGTTAATGCTTTAGCATTTACAAAAAGGCCAATCTTGGAGACAATTTTCGAACTTAAAAATTGGCTTCAAGTTGTGCCCACAGCGTTCCAGCGTTTCCCAGAGCTGTTGCGGAAGACGGCATCTAACACCGCTATTCAGTATCATAACGATTCAAAACATAAATCGCTAAAATAACGATTATCGCACCGATAACTTCGGCCAAGTTTACTGCATAATGCAAGAAAATTACACTTAAAACTAAAGTGGTGAAAGGTTGCACGGCATCAGTGATACTGACGATCGCAGCAGTTGTGTACTTAGTACTGATAACCATCAATAGGAAAGCCAACACAGTACCAATCAAAATAACCGTACCAATTCCCAAAATACTAGTTGTTGTCATCTTAGGTGGATTGACCCAGATTGGACTGAAGATATTTGAAATCACACCGGCAATCAACATACCCCATCCGGTAATTAAGATTCCGTGATACTTTGCAATCAACTTTTGTGGGATGGTGATGTAAAGTGCGGCTGTAATACCACTACCAATTCCCCAAAGGACTGAAACTAAAGGAATTGAGAGGTGACTCAAATTTCCTCGAGTGATCATTAAAACAACTCCGACTAAAGCTAAAACAAATGAAATGACATCGACACGTGAAGTCTTTTTCTTTGTGAAGATGATCGCACCAATCATGATAAAGAGAGGTGAGAGATATTGTAAAATCGTTGCTGTTGATGAATTACCAGTCTTGATAGCGTGAAAGAAGGTAAACATATTTGCCAGCAAACCAAAAACTGAAAAGCTTAGCAAAGTGAGTAGATCTTTTTTATTTTTAAAAACAGCAAAAAATTCTTTTTTAGGTAAAACAACCAAGCCAACCGCTAACAGCAAAATTCCAGCAACCGTAGTTCTCGTAGCGATAAACCACATTGCTGGAATATCTAGATCCTTAGCGACGACTTGTAAAACGGTACCTGAAACTCCCCAGAGAGCGGAAGCACAAAATGCTAGCCAAAAACCTTTGTCGAGTGTTCTCTTGGCTAATTTTTTACTTTCGTCCATTAAAACATTTCCTCCTGAAAAAAACTAATAGCACTATTATAACCGTGGAATTTTGATTTTGCCTATTGTTTTTTTTATATCATGAAGTTAACTAGAATCGGTATGCTAAGAATCTTATGCTAGTCGGGCGTTTCTTCTGATTGGGATATACCATATTTAATTAATTATGAATTAGTTTTCACTACAATTAGTTCATTTCTCAAGACTAATTTTAACAATTTTGACTTGATATGAACCTGCTGGAGCGCTGACTGAAACGACATCATTGATTTCTTTACCATCCACAGCTTTGCCGATTGGAGAGTCAAAGGAAATCTTATTTTTGGTCAAATTAGCTTCCTGCTTACCAACTAATTGATAAGTCACGCGACTGTGATCGTCTAAGAATTCAATCGTGACGAACTTCCCGATATCTAATTTGTCGCTATCGGAAGGTTCAACAACGTCCGCGTACTGTAATTGTTTCTCTAAATAGTGCAAACGGCCATTCAGATGTCCTAAATCACGTTTAGCAGTTGAGTATTCAGTATTCTCTGAACGGTCACCTAAGGCAGCTGCGGCGGCGAGAATTCTAATTTTTTCAGGACGAATATCTTTTAAATGTTTGATTTCTGCTTCAATTTCTTTATATCCAGCGGGAGTCATTTTATTAAAATAAGGTTCCATAGTAAACTCCTTTCAAAAAAAATAGGCGTCCCGTTTAGGACACCGTATTTTTTTCTATAGATTTGCATCCATATTAAATGTAAGTTTTGAAAGATTGATTCCTTTAGTATAAAGTTCACCAAAGAATTCATGAGTCTTGTCTTGCATTTCTTTAACGATCTTTTGGTTTCTATTTGTTAAGAATTCTGTCAATTCATCGCCAGAGTAGTTCTTAGCCAACTTGTCAGTTTCAGCAACGTAAGCACGGAATGTTTGACGAGCGTCAGTTAAGAAGTCGATATCATCTTGGATGAATTCTGTGTAGTTTGATTCAACTAAAACAGACAATGCTTTGTACATCCAGTAAGCATCTTTGAAGTTGAACTTGAGTGAAGCGTCGTTATATGAAGGATCAGTTTCATTCATGTTTGTGTAGAATGGAATGTATGGTGTAAATGTTGGGTAACCGATACATAGCCACATGATAGCAGCGTATTCTTCAGGAACGTCGTTTCTAATTTGAAGCACGTGTGAGTTTTGAGTTCTGTTCAAGCCAATTGGACGGTAACGGTGTTTGTCATCATCGTCAGCGTATGGGCTGAATGGATCGAATGGTGTTTCGTTGTAATGTGAACCTAAAACGTATTCGATGTCATCAACAGAAATCTTGTGATCAGTCTTCATGATGAATGGTAATTCACCATCTTCTGGATCTTGTTTAATTTCAGGGTTGAAGTATTTTTGACCGAACCAAACACGTGGTGTGTTGTAATGACGATCTTTTAGATTATCAGTACCGAAGATATGTCTGAAGTTCCAGCCAGTCTTGTCAGTGTTCAAATGATTTTCTTCAACGAATTCTTGGATTCCCTCGGACCACATGAATTCATCAGGCTTGTTAAAGTCAACTTGTTGGATCGATACACGGTTAGCACATACGGCATAACTGTCATCAGGGATTCTTTGAGCTACCCAGTGGTGTCCAGTAACGATTTCCATGTACCAAACGTCATCCTTATCACTGAATAAAACAGAGTTACCAGCAGGTGAACCAAACTTCTTAATAAGTTCACCAGTACGTTCTACAGCTCCTCTGGCTGAATCAACGTAAGGAAGAACCATACGAACAATAACGTCTTCGTCCATACCATCTTTTTCAAGTGGGTCAAAAGCCAAGGCACGTTCGTTACCGTAAGTACTCTCAGTAGCTGACATAGCAACGTTAGCTCCGTTGATACCACTTTCGTCATAATAACCGAATTTCTTGTAGTCAACGTTAGGAACTGCGGGCCATTTGTAGCCATTTTCAGGTACTTCTGATTCAAAACCGTTCAACCATGATTTAACTGTACGGCCTTTTTCACCTTTAACAGCAGGGTTTAATACGAAACTGTGTGGAGCAACCGCAAAAAAGGTATCGTCGTTTCTGGCAATCATTGTTGATCCATCTATACTGGCGTTTTTACCAACTAAAATAGTAGTACAAGCGTCATCCAAATGATTTTTCTTCATCTCTTAGAATTCCTCCTATTTTGTATTGCCTTCATTTTATCATAGATGGACTAGTAATTAATCCAAACTTCACCATTAATAACTTTCTGAAAACATGCTATAATTTTCTAAATATAGGAGGGGCAAAAATGGATCTTAATATGAATGAAAAGGAAGATTCTTTTTTAAAGAACTTGCTTTTAGGCTTTCAACATTTACTAGCCATGTACTCAGGGGATATTTTGATACCAATCTTGATTGGTACATCTCTGGGCTTCAACGCTAAGGAAATGACTTACTTGATCTCAGTCGATATTTTTATGTGTGGGGTTGCCACACTACTTCAGATCAAGCGCACACCACTTACCGGGATTGGATTACCGGTAGTTTTAGGTTCAGCGGTCGAGTATGTAACGCCGCTACAAAATATTGGGCATCACTTCGGAGTTGCCTATATGTATGGTGCAATTATCGTAGCTGGAATTTTTATCATGTTAATTTCGAAAGTATTTGCCAAATTAAAGAGATTTTTCCCACCAGTCGTTACTGGTTCGTTGATTACTTTGATCGGTTTTACTTTGATACCGGTAGCGTTCCAAAATATTGGTGGTGGAGATGTCTCTGCCAAAAATTTTGGTAGTTTTACCAACTTGATTTTAGGTTTCACCACAGCTTTAATCATTATTATTGTTAGTGTTTGGGGTCGTGGGTTTATCCAACAAATTGCGGTTTTAATTGGAATCGTAGCTGGATATTTATTAGGAATTGGAATGGGACAAATTGGATTTGCTAGTGTAGGATCCGCTCATTGGTTCCAAATTCCTCGCCCATTTTACTTTGCGACACCTAAGTTTGAATGGTCATCGATTATCGTTATGTTACTAGCAGCTTTAACTTGTATGATCGAATCAACCGGGGTTTATTACGCTTTGTCAGAATTGACTGAACGTAAATTAGATGAAAATGATTTACAACGTGGATATGCTTCTGAAGGACTAGCTGCTATCTTAGGTGGTATCTTCAACACCTTCCCATATTCAACGTTTTCACAAAACGTGGCTGTTGTTCAATTGTCAGGTATTAAGAAGAATAAGCCCGTTTACTTCTCCGCCTTTTTATTGATTATCCTAGGTTTGATACCAAAGGTTGGAGCCGTTGCGGAATTGATTCCTAATGCTGTTTTAGGGGGAGCAATGTTGATCATGTTCGGTACTGTTGGTATCGAAGGAATCAAGATGCTCTCTAAAGTTGAAATGAACAACAATAACATTATGATCATGGCTGTCTCAATCAGTTTGGGTCTTGGTGTTACAGTTCAGCCGACTTTGTTACACTTCTTGCCATCTACACTCCAAACTATTTTAAACAATGGTTTAGTAGTTGGAAGTTTCTCAGCGATTATCTTGAATATTTTATTGAACTCAAATAAGGATTAATTTTTTTCACAAACTTTAGTCATATTTTTGTCACATTTAGTACGTATACTTGTCGATGATTAGATAAGCATACGTATTTTTTTATGCAAGGAGTGATAAGATGACTGAATATAAATATTTAAACGTAACTTTGAATAAATTTGATGAACCATTTGAAATGAAATTAGCTACTCCCAAAGATTCTGTAATTGAACAGAATGCGGTTGATCAAGCAGTAGAGGCTATGACCAAGAAAATTAGTGAGTATGCCGAGATGTTTTCACTAGAAGATAAGGATTCACTCTTGGCAAGGTTTCAAGACGGAGAAGAAAGTCCGTTAATGGTTTCAAAAGCTTTTCGAGAAGTCTATGAACAAACAATTACTGCAGAACAGATGACTCAGCACTACTTTAGTTCCTATTACAACGGCAAGTATGATCCAGTTGGTCTACTGGACGGTTGGATGATCGATAATTTATTCAATAAGTATTTGCTAGGACTATTAAAGGTCAATGGTATCGACGGCGTATCGTTACGTTGCGGTGAAGATGTTCGCTTGGCAAGTCGACCTGATATTGATTTTCGCTGGCGAGTTGAAATTAAAAATCCGAATAATGAAGACAATTTATTGGCAACGTACTTCTTACAAAATGGCTCAGTTTCAACTTCTAAAAGTATGCGGAGTTTAAGAAGCGAGAAGAGTAACGTTGAACAAGTGACAATCGTTAATAACAATGCATTGGATGCTAATATTTGGTCGAATGCTGGTATTTCCGCCGGAACAAATAAGTTTCCGGAGTTTGTAACAAAATACCATTTAACAGGGATGTTAGTTGATAAAAATGAAGGCTTGATCAATTTTCGAGATGGTATCTCAAATAAAATAGCAGTAAAAAAATAGAGCAAAACGCCGTTACAACATTTAAAAATTTAATTGATGACAATCCATCTTTATTCGTTTTTTCATCATAAATAATTCAAAACTTTTCTCTATACTTTGTTTTGTAAAGTAAAAGAAACAGAGGAATTACTTATGAAAAATCAAAAATACTTTATTAACACTAATAAAATCAATCAAATGAATACAAATTTTTTAATTAAACTAGCAACAATCACTAACAGTTTCACCGTTATGGAACTACTCAAAGTCATAACTGAGAGAATCAATGCTCATTTAGCAAAAATTGACCGTGAGTTTTCGGCCTTTCGTTATGACTCACTAGTATCTCAATTTCAAAGAGGAAATCCCAAGCCATTAGCCAATTCAGCAGACTTCAAAGCAGTTTATAACGCCGCTATGTTATCAGAACAAATGACAAATGGTATTTATAGTCCATACTTTGCTGGAAAGTTCGATCCAAGAGTTATCGTGATCAATTGGGCAATTGAACAAGCCTTCAATCAAGAATTAAAGCCGCTGTTGAAAAATCCCGAAGTAGTTGGAGTTTACTTGGAAGGTAGTGACTCTAAGAAGTTTGCGACTAAACAAGATGTCGACTTCAATTGGACTATCGCAATTGATTCGGATGATGACTCGATAGCAATTTATTATTTAAAAAACGGTGCCATTTCGACATCTGAAGCTAGCAACTTTGTCGGCAATGCCTTGAAAAGAACACAAAGTGATATCAAACAGGCGACGGTAATTAGAAGTAGCTTAGTTGAAGCGGCCGTTTGGTCGTTGGTAGCAACGTCTTCTGATATTGAAATGTTTAAAACCTTTATCGAACACTACAATTTAACGGGAATTGTGGCCGAAAAAAATGATCAATTATTGAATTTCAACTTCGGAAGTATCATTGATAATAAGCAAGTGAAGGCATAAAAAAAGAGCTTCAATTGAGCTCTTTTTTTTATGCTAGTCGTCCCATTGTTCAACTTCATCTTTATAACCATCTGGGTTACCGCTCCAATAGAAACCGCCATACCAAAGACTTCTCTTATCTTGGTCGAAACCGTCGATTTCTTTCATGTCTGCGTCGCTCAATTCAAAGTCATAAACATCAGCGTTTTGAATGATTCTTTCTTCGTGAACTGACTTAGGAATTGTGATAACACCGTTTTGAAGGTCCCAACGTAAGATAACTTGGGCAACTGACTTATTGTATTTATCAGCGATCTTCTTCAATCTAGTATCACCTAAAACAGTACCACCACCAAGTGGAGACCAAGCTTCAAGGTGAATATTGTTTTCATCACAGAAGTTCTTGATGTCGCCTTCTTGGCAAAGTGGATGATATTCCATTTGGTTAACAGCTGGTTTAACTGAACAATTCTTTAAAATATCTTTCAATCTAGTAATATCGAAGTTTGAAACACCGATAGCACGGGCTTTACCTTCTTGATAAATCTTTTCTAGTGCACGCCATGTATCAAGATATGTTCCATTAACTGGCCAGTGAATCAAGAGTAAATCTACATAGTCTGTTTGTAATCTCTTCAATTGACCTTCGAAGTTGTCGAGTGTTGATTGATAGCCTTGGTCACCATTGAAAATCTTTGTTGTTAAAAAGATATCTTCACGTTTGAGACCATTTTCTGCGAAACCTTTTTGTAATCCTTCACCAACACCAGTTTCATTACCATATTGTTTTGCAGTATCGATAGCTTTATAGCCGTGTTTCAATGCCCATTGAACAGCTTGGGAAGCACCAGAGTTGTTGACCTTCCAAACACCCATTCCTAGTTGAGGCATTTTCACGCCGTTATTCAAAGTTACAGTAGAATCCAATTTTAAATTCATAATAATTCTGACCTCCTATAACTTTAATTTTAACTCAAATATAATTTTGATACTTGGAATATTACTTTTCGTTTGGTATAGTTCAAATTGAATGCGCTATCATATAAGTGAGACCATAATTTTTGGGGGAAGAGTCTTGGAAGATAAGTTTAAGGAAAAATTTTTGAGTAAGAGTGAATTACAAACGGAAATTATCAATTTGTCAGCGGAATTAGAATTACCAAAAGGAACTGAGACATTCATTAGTGACGTTCATGGTGATTTTGGCCGCTTCTCACACATTATGCGCAGTGGTGCCGGTAACATTAGCCGTAAGGTTGAAGACCTGTTTGAAGGCCGTTTGACAACGTTAAATCAAAAGAAGCTGTCGTGTCTGATTTATTATCCTTCGCAAGTTATCCGTGGCATGAAGTTCAAAATCACTAATCGGCAAGAATTAGATCAGTGGTATATGGATGCTTTCAATCACCTAATTGAAATACTGCGATATGCGACTAACAAGTATCCCAAGAATCTCGTTAAAAAGTCGATTGAACCGAATTATTGGACGACCATTGAGAATATGTTATTGATCGATGGGAAATACAAAACTAAAAACGACTATTCACAAGGAATGTTAAAAAGTATTGTTAAATTGGGAATGGCAGATGATTTTATTGTAGCAACTTGTCACGCCATTCAACGTTTGTCGATCGAACGAATCCATATCGTTGGAGACATTTATGATCGTGGTGCTCATCCTAATTTGGTTTTAAATTATTTAGTCGATCACTGGCAAAACTTTGATATTCAATGGGGCAATCACGATATTCTCTGGATGGGAACAATGGCAGGTTCTAAATTGTGCATGGCTAATTTGATTCGGCTCTGTGCCCGCTACCATAATTTAGGCTTACTAAGGGATGCTTATGATATTGATTTAACATCTTTGATAACCTTTGCTCGTCATTTTTATCGTCCGCTACCAAATTTTGAGGAGAATTTAGAGATTGCTCCTAAGATTCCGGAAGAAGAAAGAATTACCGATAACTGTGTTCAACAAGCAGCGGCTATCATGCAATTTAAATTGGAAGGCCAAGCCATCAAACGCCGTCCAGAATTTCACATGGAAGATCGACTCTTACTTGACAAACTGAGCCAAGGCAAGAATTTGATCGAGTTAAATGGTCAAGAATATGAAATCAACAATGGCTGTTTTCAATTGATCAATCCGGCTGACCCTTATCAAATCGCCCATCCTGAGCAAGTAGTTTTGATTGACTTGATAAATCAATTCACCCATTCAAGCAAACTCAATGAGCACATGTGGTTTATGGCTGATCACGGTTCGATGTATCTCAAGCACAATGGTAATTTATTATTCCACGGCTGCGTTCCAGTCGATGAAAAAGGCAATTTTACTGAGTGGGAAATTGATGGGCACACATATGCTGGAAAAGCCTTGTTCGATTACTTTAATGAAGTATTGTTAGACGCAATGCACCATCCTACAACTGGTGATTGCTTTAATTCTGACATTATTTGGTATCTGTGGTGCGGCCAAGATTCGCCATTGTTTGGAAAAGATAAGATGGCTACTTTTGAGAGTTATTTCCTACAAGACACGAATCTAACAGCAGAAAAATCCAATCCGTTTTATCAATTTTGTGATGATGAAGCCTTCATTAAGAAAATAAAGGCAGAATTTGATATCCCCGAAAGTGGTCATATAGTAATTGGTCACACACCACCAACAGATGAGAGCCCCTTGAAAGCTAAAGGTAACTTAATCATGATAAATGCTGGCCGACCAAAAACAGAAAACGAAGGTGGCTATACATTACTATATGATTCATTTGATATGCAACTAATAAAATTAAATCCCTTCGTTTCAATGAATCACGCCATCAATTCAATGGAGGATGTAGCCGCATCAAGAAAGACAATTGAAAGATTTGACGAACGAAAGATGGTTTACGATACAGACTTTGGAAAGAAGATTCAACAACACATTGATGATTTAGTGGCTGAATTACATGATAATAGTGAAGATGATGTAGACGAGTAGATATTAATGTCGTCTTATACAACATGAATCCGATTCTTTGCCGTTATTTAGACAAAACTAATGCACAATCTGAATGCGTTATAACGGTTAAATATATTAATTTGAACTGAGATAAAAAAAGAGAATCTTACTAGAACAGCAGTAAATTGCCGTCTCTGATAAGACCCTCTTTTTTTGATTTTTAAATAAGGGAGGTAACACAATAACGAATTAAAATACCAAACTTTATTTTTGAATAGAATTAGTATCCCCAAATGAATGGAAAATAAAACAAAGAACGAAAATTCAGTCCGGAGCACAATCCCTGTGATGACTCAGCCACCAAATTTTCCTTATCGCTTTAGCGATTAGGAAAAGGCCTAGTTTTGAGATTTTGCGTACTTTGCAAAAACTCAAAATAGTGCCGGCAGCGTTCCAGCTCATCACAGGGATTGTGCGGAGGACGGCATACTTCACCTCCAAACAAAAAAGAACCTACCTCTTTATATTAATGAAGTAAGTTCTTAGTTTGTTATTTATTCTGACGACTCTTCCAATCTTCCTTATCTTCGTCCCAGTTTTCAGACAAAGCATGCTTAGGCAAAATCAAGTTTAGCAAAATACCAACGACAGTAGCCACACCGACACCAGTAAATTGGAAATTACCGATTTGTAGATAAGCATTACCAATACCGATAACCAAGATAACAGAAGCAATCATCAAATTACGTTTTTCATTGAAGTCGACTTTATTTTCGACCAAAATTCTTAAACCACTTGAAGAGATAACACCGAACAAGACGAAACTGATACCACCGATAACAGGACCAGGCACGGTTTGAATCAAGGCGCTAAGTTTACCAACGAATCCAAACAATGCAGCAAAGACCGCGGCACCAATAACAACGTAGACACTGAAAATTTTGTTAACAGCCATCACGCCAATATTTTCACCGTAAGATGTAATTGGGGGACCACCTAGAAAGGCAGCCACGATTGAAGCTGTACCATCACCAGCTAGAGTTTTGTGAAGACCAGGATCTTTGAAGAAATCACGATTGGTCAACTCATCTAGCACCATAATGTGACCCAAATGCTCAGCCATCGTAACGAAGGCAATAGGTGCAAAACTTAAAATGGCACCCCAGTAAATTTGTTTAGGCATGTAGTTGATGAACATTAAATCAAAGGCTGGTAACTTGAACCAAGGTGTTGAAATAACTTTTGAAAAATCAACGATTCCTAAAGCTAATGACAATAAGTATCCACCGACGATACCTAGTAAGATAGCAATATTACTCCAGAAACCACGTAAGACCATATTTAAAATAACTGTTAAGAAAAGTGTGAACATGGCGACACCGAAGTATTTAAGATCGTAATGTGAACCATTCATCATCGCATTATTTGCAGCACTTCCGGCAACTGACATACCGATAACAATGATGATTGGACCAACAACGATAGGTGGTAATGCTTTGTCGATCCAGTCGGAACCGGCAAAACCAACAATCAAGGAAACAATCAAGTAAACTAAACCAACGGCAATTGTACCTTGAGCAACCCCAGGATAACCGACCGTCTTCATTAATGAAACCATCGGTACAATGAATGAGAATGAGGAACTCATGTAAGCTGGAATCTTACGATGAGTGATCAAAATATGAATGATAGTTCCGACGCCGGAACTGAACAAGGCGATACTAGGATCAAGTCCAACTAGTAATGGAACTAAGACCGTTGCCCCGAACATTGAGAATAAGTGCTGTAATGATAAAAGCGCCCAACTACTTAATGGTGGCTTTTCGTAAACATCTAAAACCGCATCAGGATTGCGGTACTGTTCGTTATTTTTACTCAAAAAAACATCTCCCCAAATTATTTTTTTGCAAAAAAATAGCCCTCTATCCCGTGTATGCGAAATAAAAGACGAACGTGTTTCCTTATTAGCCTCACGGGACCAATATTTAAAGGATTATTTAATTGTATTAACTATAATTGAGTTGCATTGCAAAGTCAATAATGAAATACTAAAAGGAGATTATAAGCGCTAACAAAGAGGAGAAAATATGGTTGAATTATACATAGTTAGACACGGTGAAACTGACACAAATTCTGAAGTCAGAATCAACGGAATGTCCACCAATATGCCTTTGAATGCCAAAGGAATCAAGCAAATTGAAACTTTAGCAAAGAATATTAATATCAATCAATTCGACGAAGTTTATTCCAGTCCCATGAAACGAGCAATCCAAACAGCGGAAATTTTGAATAACGGCGTACATGAAATTAAACAAGACGATCGACTTTTCGAAGCCGATTATGGATCTTGGGATGGGATCAAAGAAGAAGAATTGATCGTCAAGTATCCCGATGCCTTTGACGAAAACGGCTTTTTGTTGCCAACGTACACTAAGTACGCTAAAAATGCTGAAGAGTACAGCCACGTTTACCAACGAATCGAGAACTTCATGGACGAGATGGGACAAAAAGGTGACGAGAAGATTCTAGTAGTGTGTCACGGATTCGTCAGTCGAGCCTTCATGAAAGTGACCACCGGAGCTACGAATATTTCAAATATTATCCAGCCAAAAAATGGTGGCGTTTCAAAATATTTGATCTCCAAAACTGGCAATAAATACGTGAAGTATTACGCACGCATCGAAAATATCGACTAGAGGTGGACTATGAGTCTCACTAATAAAGTACCCGAAAAAGACGTTCAAAAAACCTTCGACAACATCGCCGGAAGTTATGATAAATTGAATTCCATTATGAGTTTAGGAACCCATCACCAATGGAGAAAACAGGCTACTTCTAAAATTATCAATCACCCTGATGACATCTTAGATCTATGCTGTGGAACAGCTGACTGGACAATCATGTTAGCAGAGCGCTTTTTACACAGTCGAGTAGTCGGATTAGATTTCAGTTCCCAAATGTTAAAATTGGCGCAACAAAAAGTCGCCCAATCAAAGCTGACTAACATCAATTTGCAGACGGGTGACGCCATGCAATTAAATTTTGCGGATAATAGTTTTGACGTGGTAACGATTGGCTTTGGACTACGCAATGTTCCTGATGCTAACCAAGTATTGCGTGAAATTTATCGAGTGTTAAAACCAGGTGGTCAAATAATTTGTTTAGAAGCTTTTAAGGTTGAGACGCCATTTATTAAAGTCGGTTGGCATTTCTACTTTGACAAACTGGTGCCATTGATGGGGAAAGTCTTTGCCAAAAATCATGCTGATTACCAATATTTAGACGATTCCGTCAACAAATTTGTCAGTATCAAACAGCTCTGTCAAATGATGCAGGACGTTGGATTCATCAACATTTCTGTCGACACTTTGATGATGAAAGCTAGTGCGATCCATTCAGCTGAAAAAGGGCAATAAAAAAGAACACCCGGGGAAGGTGTTCTTTTATTTTTAGGGGATTAAATATATATGTTATAGGGGGGATGAGATGAGATATCTATCTCTCATCTACAACTAATACTATAACCAATAAGTGTGAACCAATTATATTGAAAATGTGAAGAAAGTGTGAATTTCTAATTTTTTTGAAATTTTGACAAAATTTGTGTTTGTAGCAAGCTAACAATCAAAAGGAGTGGGCAAATGTCAAATATTCGTGATGTGGCTAAATTATCCGGTCATTCAGTTTCCACCGTTTCCAGAGTCATCAATCATAAAAGCTATGTAGCCAAGCAAACTAAACAAGAAATATTGGCGGCTATGAAGGAATTGAATTATCATCCCAATGACATCGCTCGAGCCCTTAGCACCGGGAAAACTTACCGTGTCGGTGTCGTTATGCCTTACAGTAATCATCCCTATTTTCAAAAATTAGTCTCAGCCATCACTCAAGCTGCCTTTAAAGAAGATTACCAAGTAACTTTATTGCCATCACACTATGATGTGGACAGCGAGATTCGTTGTTTAGAGATGTTAAAACACCAAGCTTTCGATGGCTTGATCTTCACTTCACGAGCTATTTCATTCAAAAAAATTCAAGAATATCAAGTCTATGGACCGATAACTTGTTGTGAAGATACTTTAGAATACCCAATTTCTTGTGCCTACACCAACCGCAAAATTTCCTATATTAATGGTTTTAAGTATTTAAAGAAATTAAATTTCCAACATATCGGCGTTACGATTAGCCGTAACGAACAAACTAGTCGTAGTGCTAAATTGACAGTTGATTCATATCACGACGTTTTTCAACAAGAAATCCCAGAATCATTATTGGTTAGGGATATGCAGTTTTTTGAAGATGGAATCAAAGCGGCCAAGTTATTGACCAAAAATAATCCACAACTGGATGCAATTTTTGCCAATGGTGATCAAGTGGCAGCCGGAATTATTTATCAATTGAAAAAGTCACAAATTGATATTCCCGTAATCGGTCAAGAAAACATGGATTATAGTTTTTTGATGGATTTTTCAACTATCGATCACAAATTATCTGAAATCGGTGAGTATGCCTTTTGGGCCTTGTTTGAAAAGAAAGTCGTCAAAAAGATGATTCCTTCCGAATTTATTACTCGGGGACTTTTAAATTCTTGATATAAAGGTTGGTTAGTGTAAGATGCCGTCTTCCACACAATCCCTGTGATGAGCTGGAATGCACTCGTCCTTGTCAAGTTGACATTTTCTTGGCTCAAATAATATAACTTTTTAAGCGACCTCACCCCAAAATTCTTCGTTGGTGAGGCCGTTT
>NZ_RKLY01000017.1 GCF_004745525.1 Companilactobacillus suantsaicola
CAAACCATCTCTGTCATAAACGCTCACCTTAATGAACTACCAAGGAAGCAACTAGGATACAAAAAGCCACAGGAGGCATTCTTCTTGGCTTGCGGCTACTAATAATCCGGCACTCCAATCCTGATAGATCTTAAGTTTTTTTTATTTTTTCGGAGTGACTAACTTGTTCTTGCAATTTGCGAAAAAAGAACCAATAATAAAAATGTAAAAAAATGTTAAACTTTTACATTAAATTATTGGTTCTTTTATTAATTAGTGCATTTTTAGTACAAATAAACCTTATTACTATCCTCTATTAGCGGCAATAATAATTACTCCTATCGCCAAAGCAATAAACCCAATAACTCCAAACGGAAGAGTTATTCCGCCCCAGGCAGGCTTATTGGCGATTGCTCTGATCTTGAAACTAATTGTAGCGAGTCCTGCAAAAACAAATCCGATAGCAAAAATCACAATTCCAAAATCTAAAGACATGCTTATCCACCTCATTTATTTTTAAAAATTATTGTAATTGTATTTTACCTTTTTGCCGTGTCATATAATAGATTTTAACCCTAACTAAAAAAATCCCGTATCTTTCGATACGAGATCTTTCTAATTAATTTTAAAATTATAGTCTCTTGTTCAATTCTTCGCCAAGTTCTTCATAGCCAGGACGACCAAGTAGAGCAAACATGTTCTTCTTGTATGCTTCAACACCTGGTTGGTTGAATGGGTTGATACCATTCAAGTAACCAGAAATACCAACAGCAATTTCGAAGAAGTACATTAAGTAACCTAGGTTGTAAGCATCTTGTTTTTCAATGTGAACTGTCATAACAGGAACGCCACCGTCAGTATGTGCTAGAACAACACCTTCGTAAGCCTTCTTGTTAACGTAATCCATTGACTTGTTTTCCAAGTACTTCAAACCGTCAAGGTTATCTTTTTCAGCTGGGATTGTAACATCATGTCTTGGTTGGTCAATCAAAACAACAGTTTCCATCAAGTTACGACGGCCTTCTTGGATATATTGACCTAATGAGTGCAAATCAGTTGAGAAGTTAGCTGATGATGGGTAGATACCCTTTTGATCTTTACCTTCAGATTCACCCATCAATTGCTTCCACCATTCACCAAAGTATTGAACGTTTGGTTCGTAGTTTTCTAGCAATTCTGTTGTGTAACCTTTACGGTACAAGATATTTCTTAGGGCAGCATACTTGTAAGCATCGTTCTTTGTAAGATCAGCTGATGAGTAGTCACTGCGAGCTTGGGCAGCACCTTCCATCAACTTATCAATGTCGATACCAGCAACGGCGATTGGCAATAGACCAACAGCTGTAAGAACTGAGAAACGACCACCGATATCATCAGGAACAACGAATTCTTCGTAGCCTTCAGCGTCTGATTCTGTCTTCAAAGCACCCTTAGCACGGTCTGTTGTAGCATAGATACGACCCTTAGCACCATCAACACCATACTTTTCAATCAACTTAGCCTTCAAAATTCTGAAAGCAATTGAAGGTTCTGTTGTTGTACCAGATTTTGAAATAACGTTGATACTGAAATCACGGTCACCGATTACTTCTAGCAAGTCAGCTAAGTAATTTGGAGAAATTGAGTTACCACAGAAGTAAACTTCGGGAACATCTTTTTCGTTGTGAACGTTGTAGAATGATGAACTTAGAAAATCAATAGCGGCACGAGCACCTAAGTATGAACCACCAATACCGATTCCAATGAAGACTTCTGAGTCTGATTGAATCTTTTTAGCAGCTTTCTTAATGCGAGCGAATTCATCCTTGTCATAATCAACAGGCAAGTCAATGAAACCACGGAAGTCGGCACCGGCACCAGTACCCTTACGTAGTTCGTCGTCAGCAGCAGTTACAAGTGCTTGCATCTCGCCAAGTTCATTTTCATGAATGAACTTGTTTAATTTCGAATCATCAAATTTGATTTGTGTCATTTTTTACTCTCCTCCACATATATCATCAAAACTAGATTAATCATTTTTGAAGAAAATATCAAATTTTTATTAGCTTTTTTATCCATTTTCCAACAAAATATAATAAATATCCTAGTGCTGCACCAATCGTATTAAAGATAACATCATCTATATCAGTAACGCCAGTATTTAACACAAACTGAAGCGTTTCAATGGATATAGAGATCAGAGCTCCTAATATGATCATCTGGAAAAATCCTATCGGTTTCTTTTTCAGAGCCGGTATGAAAAATCCCATTGGTACGAACCACATAATATTACCATATAAATTATAAAAAAAGTCTACCAGAGACTGACCATTGACCAATTTCATCGTTTCAATGAACGGTTTCAAATTGATCTGCGACAACGGACGATGCCAATAAAATTTGAATTGCCATAGAAAATAGCCATCCCGAAAAACTGTTAAAGCAAAAAGTAGGAGCACATAAAAGACAAAAACAACTAGCCAAAATTCATAATGAAAACTAGTTTTCTTCTTCTTAAACTTTATCCACAAATACCTTAAAATTATGAAAAATAAGGTATACAATATTGCTTTATCCACAGCATAAAAAGAAAGCCTTATCAATGGAAAATGATTTATCCTAGTTGCATATGTTTTATATATATAAGCATACAAAGGTCCTAAAAATATCATTTTATTCATTCTTTCCCACTTTTTACCTATAACGTATTATACTAACAATTAAGTAATTTATTTAGTACTTTAAGATATATTTATTAAAGAATTTTTAAAATAAGGAATTTTCAATGAACAAATTAAAAAACTTTTTGAGTAAACGCTTAGGCTTCTTGACACTACTAGTGTTTACTCTCTGGATTAAAACGATCATTGCGTATTATGTTGACTTCTCATTAGG
Source organism: Companilactobacillus suantsaicola (assembly GCF_004745525.1). Lineage (GTDB taxonomy): Bacteria > Bacillota > Bacilli > Lactobacillales > Lactobacillaceae > Companilactobacillus > Companilactobacillus suantsaicola. The sequence continues at coordinate 2,854 of NZ_RKLY01000017.1, forward strand.
CGTTACAGATCCGTTACAACATACTATTCTAATTATAAACCCTATCGCTACAGCCGTCATTTTATTGAGCATAGCGTTATACGTCACCCGAGCCCGTATTTCGTACATCGTTATGGGCGTTATATACGTTCTTGAATCTGCTCTACTTTACGGTAATGTCCTCTATTATCGTGAATTTAGTGATTTTCTGTCTTTTAACACGATTGCCGGAGCTTCTAAGGTCTCCAAAGGACTGGGTGGTTCTGCCGCTAATCTTGTCCAAGCTCATGATTTCTTATACGGCATCGACTTTCTCATCATTGCCGTTCTTTTATTGACTCACCTTGTTAAAATTGATCCACGACCGATGCGGAAATTAACCGCTGTAGCGACGACTATGCTGGGAATTTTTCTCTTTTCATTTAATTTAACAATTGCTGAAAGTAACCGACCACAATTATTAGGACGGACTTTTGATCGGGCATACATCGTTAAATATCTTGGCCTCAATACCTTTTTAGCTTATGATTCCATCAAAACCGTTCAAAATAATCAAGTTCGTTCAGAAGCCGTCGGGACCGATATGGATGATGTCTTATCAGACGTCGAACAAAACTATGCTAAGCCGAACAAGAAGTATTTTGGTAAAGCAAAGGGTAAAAATATTATCATCATCCACTTGGAAAGTTTCCAACAATTTTTGATCAATGACAAAGTCAACGGTCAAGAAGTTACCCCATTTTTAAATAGTCTTTATAATGATAAAAATACAATGTCATTTGATAATTTTTATCACGAAGTCGGCCAAGGAAAAACTAGTGATGCAGAAAACATGCTAGAAACTGGTCTCTTTGGATTACCTGAAGGTTCCTTGTTCACAAAACTTGGTAGTGACAATACTTTCCAAGCAGCACCAGCAATTTTGGGACAAAAAGAGGGCTACACTAGTGCTGTCTTCCACGGAAATACTGGGACTTTCTGGAATCGTAACTCCGTTTACAAAAATATGGGCTATGACTATTTCTTTGATGCCAGTTATTTCCATAAGTCAGATGATTCAAGTTTAGGCTTTGGTATTAAAGATAAATTGATGTTGTCGGAAAGTGTCAAGTATCTCGAACAATTACAACAACCGTTTTACGCTAAATTCATCACCGTAACTAATCACTACCCATTCCAATTACCCGATGAAGATAACGATGGCTTCACAGCACCTGACACTAATAACAGTACCGTCAATGGCTATTTCGTTACAGCACATTATCTTGATAACGCGTTAAGAGAATTCTTTGATTATCTCAAGAGTAGCGGTATCTATGATAATTCAATGATTGTCCTTTACGGTGATCACTACGGACTTTCTAACAGTCAAAATCCTGATTTAGCTCCACTTCTCGGTATCAACTCTGATGATTGGAACGACTTCAATAATTCCCAAATGCAAAAAGTTCCATTTATGATCCACATGAAAGGACTCAAAGGTGGTATCAACCACACTTATGGTGGTGAAATTGATGTCTTACCAACACTTCTACATTTAGCTGGTATCAATACCAAACAATACGTCCAACTTGGGACGGATCTACTATCTAAAGAACACAATCCAATCGTTATCTTTAGAAATAAAAACTTTGTCACACCACACTATACCGTTCTCAAAGATAACGAAGGAAACCCACAAGTTTATCGGAATAAGACCGGCGAACAAGTAGATTTAGATAAAGATCCAATTCTAAAGCAAAAAGTCGCTAAATGGCAAAAATACGTTAATGATAAACTAAAGTTATCCGACACGATCAACAACAAGAATCTCTTACGATTCTACACACCAAGTGGCTTTACACCTGTTAATCCGAAAGATTACGATTATCAAAATGAGATTCAACGTTTGGTTCAGACTAGAGATGCACTTAGCTTGAAGTCAACTAGCGTATACTCACAAAACGATAACAAATCAACCACTAACCTCTACACGACCGACGCGCCAGAATTCAATGGTGATCGAACTTATATTGACAGTTGGTCAAGTATTCTAAAACAAGGTACAAAAGAAACTAGTAGATAACGTTAAGTCGAAGAAATTTTCTTCGACTTTTTTTATTGGCTTAGATAAAGTATCATTACTAAAGGAATTACTTTATTTATGAGGTCTAACATGGAAAAAATTAAATCCACATTGAACACACGTTTAGGATTCATGACCTTTTTGATCCTACTTTTGTGGTTAAAAACTGTACTTACTTATTATTTAGATTTTTCATTAGGTATTGAAAATTTATTACAACATTTTTTACTGGTGGTTAATCCTTTCGCAACCATCGTTTTTTTAATGAGTCTTCCGTTATACTTTAATAAACCACTCATCTCCTATATCGTGATGGGAATTATTTATGTTGCTGACTCAATTTTTATTTATGCAAATGTCCTTTACTACCGCTCCTTTTCCGACTTTCTTTCCTTTAACTCAATTACTGGTGCCAGCAAAGTTGCAAAAGGTTTAGGAACAACAACTCTAGGGGTAGTTCAAATTCGTGATGCAATTTATTTAATCGATTTTGTGGTTATCATCATTTTATTTGCGTCACACTTTGTGAAAATCGACCGTCGACCTTTCAGAAAGTTAAATGCTTTAGCCACTTCCTGTTTAGGGGTTATGCTCTTTTCTGCCGACTTGGCTGGATCAGAAGCAAACCGTCCTCAGTTACTTGGCAGAACTTTTGACCATTCCTATATCGTCAAATACTTAGGAATCAACAGTTTCTTGCCTTACGACTCAATTCGCTCCGTCAAAAATGATCAAGTCCGTTCCGAAGCCACCGAATCAGAGATTGACCAAATTTTAGACTATACCCATCAACATTATGCTCAGCCAAACAAAGCTTATTTTGGTAAGGCTAAGGGGAAAAATATTATTATCATCCATCTGGAAAGTTTTGAACAATTCTTGATTGGTTTAAAGATCAATGGCGTTGAAGTGACACCATTTTTGAACAAGTTATACAACGATAAAAATACGCTCTCCTATGATAATTTCTTCAATGAGGTCGGAACTGGCCGAACGAGTGACGCTGAAACGATGCTAGAAACAGGACTCTTTGGACTGCCAACGGGAACCTCTGTCTTTACTAAACTAGGGACTGAGAATACTTTCCAAGCAGCTCCAGCAATCTTGGCGCAACAAGAAGGTTATTCCAGTGCAGTTTTCCACGGTAATGTTGGTAGTTTTTGGAGTCGAAATATCGTCTACAAAAATATGGGTTATAATTATTTCTTTGATAAAAGTTATTATGACACTGCCGATTCAGAAACGAATTCACTCAATGGTTATGGAATTAAAGACAAGATTCTCTTCTCCGAAGGAGTTAAATACCTAGAACAAATGCAGCAACCGTTTTACACCAAGTTCTTGACCGTTACTAACCACGTTCGTTATCAATTCTCAGATGACGATAACGGTGATTTTCAATCGACTGATTTAGATGATGACGAAATAAACAACTACTTTAAAACAGCTCATTATTTAGATAAGTCAATTGAAGAGTTCTTTAAATATCTGGATGACACCGGATTATCGACTAATAGTATGATCGTTCTTTATGGTGATCACTACGGTCTAGATAAAAATAGTGCGGGCGAGAGTCAACACAAAGAACTTGCTTCAGGAGTATTTAACCAAAATACTGACAATTGGAGTCAGTTCAACGAAACTCAGTATCAAAGAGTTCCGTTCATGATTCATATGGATGGCTTAAAAGGTGGCATCAAGCACACTTATGGTGGTGAGATCGATGTCTTACCAACCATCCTTCATTTAGCGGGCGTGAATACTAAACAATATATTCAACTGGGAACTGATTTACTATCAAAGCAACACAATCAAGTCGTTGCCTTTAGAAAAAAGAGTTTCATTACGCCAAAATACACGGTCTACCCCAATGACAACGGGAATACCAAAGTTTATGAGAATAAGACTGGAGCTGAGATTCCTTTACGAGACAATCCGGAATTAGCAATGAAGGTCGATAAATGGCAAAAAGACGTTAATAAAAAGTTGAAAATCTCCGACGACGTCAATAATAAGAACCTACTGCGTTTCTACACCCCAGCTGGATTTACACCAGTTGATCCGACGAAATACGATTATCAAAATCAAGTTGAACAACTCGTCAAAGCACGCGATGAATTAGGTGACAAATCAACTAGCATCTATTCACGAAATGGCAATAAAACAACGACTAACTTGTACAATACTGATGCTCTACAACTGCAAGATGATCGTACTCCAATTGACGATTGGTCATATTTGAAAACTAATAAATAGATTAAAAAACAGGCTAGGATAAACAAAATATGTTTATCCTAGCCTGTTTGGTTATTGTTATTCAATTCTGTAACGTAAAATCGTCTTCAATTTTTCTGGTGCAACTCGGCGAGCATCTGACAAATAAATTTCCCGATGAATCTTGGAGACTCGTTTCTTACCACTTGCTTCAACCAGTTGATTCAATTTTTTAAAACTAGCTGGTTCATCATCGTATTTGCCAACGTGAAGAATCTGCCCAACTTCCATTTGAGGATATTCTTTAATTTCTAATTCTGACAACAGTGGCAAATTTTTCTTTACACTTACTGACTCAATTGCTGATTTAATTATTTCATCGGGCACGAAGTCAGGTACACGAATCATGACGTCATAAGAAAATTCATCTTTGTCTAAATGATCTAATTGTTGACCTTTTTTAGTCAACGACCAAACACCTTCTAGTGGAAAAACTACATAATCGTCGAATTCGAGATTTTTATCAGCCGCAAACTTTTTGTAAGCCATTTTAATTCCATAAGCGACTGGATAGAGCGTTTGGATTCGCTGTTTGAAACCATCCTTATTAGGATCTCCGACACCTGGTAAAGAAATGAAACGTTGTTTAGGAATCGTCAACAGCACTGGCTTTTTCTTAGTCGAGTACAAATCTTTTTCTTGTTTGCGTGATTCATATTTCATTATTTCCACCTATTCTTTTTATACTAAAAATACTCCTAATCATAATTAATTAGAAGTATTTTTGTATTACATTATTCAGCTTTTTCTTCGTTCTTGTGTTCGAAACCTTCATCAAAGAGTGTCACGATGAAAGTTGTCCCTTCATTGAGCTTACTCTTGACTTCGATCTCGCCACCGTGGTTTTCAATCAACTGGTGAACGATCGACAAACCAAGACCTGACTCACCATACTTACGATTCTTCCGTGATGGATCAGCCTTATAATAACGGTCCCAAATATTTTTCACTTGATCTTCAGACATCCCAATTCCGGTATCAGAAATGGTAAAGACTGAAGCATGACGATCCTCATCACGCGTGCCATTGACAAAAATTTTGCCTTTTTCCGTAAATTGGATAGCATTTTGGATGATGTTGAACATCACTTGAACGAATCGATCGTAATCAGCAAAGGTCTTCAATTCACCATCATACTGCTTCAAAATCAATTCATCACCAGACGCTTTAGCTTTCTTCTCCAATTGTGAAGTAATGTCCTGTAGCGGTTTATTAGCATCAAAGACTCGCTTAGCCATGGTAATTTGGTTCGTCCGAATCTTTTCATAATCGAGATTTTCATTGACCAAACGAATCAAACGCTTAGTTTCATTGCGCATCAATTGAATACTCTGGCCTTTCGATTCTTCCGGAATGGCATCATAAGCTAAACCTTCCAAAAGGCCATTGATGGTCGTCAGTGGCGTTCTCATCTCATGAGATGCATCAGCCATGAATTCCTTTCGCCGCTGCTCCTGACGCTTAATTTCCTTATCTGAAGCTTCCAGTGACTTAACCATCTGGTTGAAATCATCAGCCAAGTCATCCAGTTCATCTCGATTCTTACTTTCGATATGAACCGAGAAGTCATTGTTGGCAACTTTCTTCGTCGCACCACGCAACCGGTTGATTCGATTGACTTGATACCTCGACAATAGGAAACTCAAAATAACCGCTGCTAACAAGGAAATTAATAGAGCAAAATAAAGTCGACTGTTGATTTCACCAATATTAGTCTGCAATTCTGAAACATCTGATCCGGCCCAAACAGCCGCAATCAATTTACCATTTTGGAACCACGGCGTTAATACGTAGACGTAACTTCGATTATCGTCCTTACGCAAACGCGGATTACCATCGGTATCTTGCAGTTTTTGAACGTTACGGATCGTCTTACCTTGTTCCAATTTCTTCCAATAAGACTGTTTCAAATGCAACTTCACGTTACTTGGTGGATTTGGATAAACTTGATTATTTTGGTAATCAAAAATCGCAAACTGAACGTTACGTTCTGACAAAACTTGCTCGACCGTTCGAATGTTATCACTAGTAATATTGTGGATCTGACCAGTTTTAGCATCAGTCTTCAAGGCAATCTTTTCCAGATTTCCGGCGTAACTTTCCAAACTCTTATAAGTTCGATTGTATTCCCAACTCGTGGCCGCACTAGTGACCGAATACAAAATAATCCCCAAAGTCGTCAGGATAACAACCAAAAAACTTATCATATTTTGATAGATTAGTTTCATTAAGCTTTAGCCTTTGCATCAGTATCGTCGAACTTGTAACCCACTCCCCAAACAGTTTCAATAACTTGTGGACCAACTTTTTCGATTTTTTGACGTAATTTCTTAATGTGGGCATCGACCGTTCTTTCTTCCCCGAAATAGTCATAGTCCCAAACCAATTCTAGTAATTGTTCACGTGAGAAAACTTGTTTAGGCTTACTTGCTAAAGTTTTCAACAAGTCAAATTCCTTAGGGGTCAAATCAGGAATTTCCTTATCATTTAAATAAGCTTCACGCGTACTTGAATTCAACTTGAAAAAGCCTGTATTGATGTCAAAACCATCATCAGCTTCTTCGACTGTAGCATTAACTGAACTTTCAGCCAATTTTTCAGCCATATTCTCATCTCGACGATGAATTGCTTTCATTCTCGCAATCAAAGTTATCGGGCTAAATGGTTTGGTAACGTAATCGTCAGCTCCAAATTCCAAACCTAATACTTGATCACTTTCGGTATCGCGAGCAGTTAACATAATAATTGGCACTGTCTTAGATACCTTACGGATTTCCTTAGCGACTTCCATTCCGTCTTTTCCCGGAAGGTTTAAGTCCAAGGTAATCATATCCCAACCGTTTGGATCTTCATTGAACATGTCCACGGCTTGGTTGCCATCGTAGGCGAAACTTGCTTCCCACTTCTCTTTTTGAAAAAACATCCCCATCATTTCGGAGACGGATTTATTATCCTCAATCATCAATATCTTCATTTAAATCACTCCATTGTAAAGTTAGACTATATCATTTAAGAAAAAATTGTTACCATGTTATAAGTATACAAAATTTATTTAGGTTGGTGATCTTTTGCAAACAAATTATAAAGGAACTGTCTTCTTCGACCTTGACGGAACCTTACTTAACGCTAAATCAGAAATCGATCCTGATGTAGCAGAAGCTACTCGTCAATTAAAAGAGAATGGTTACTTACCAGTCATCAATACTGGTCGTTCTCCAATTGAAATCGATCCAGTTCTTAATTCAACTGACATTGACACTTACATCACACTGGACGGCGCCTACGTTCAATCTGCTGGAAAAGTTGTTTACGAGAACAATATTAAACCAGAATTGATCGAAAAGCTCTTAAAACAAGCTGATGAGTTCGGCGATACAGTTAGTGTTCACACCGCCAGCGAATCCTACTTGAATGCAGCTAATCCATTCGTAGAGGATTTCTACAAAAGTGTTCACCTCGACTTGCCAGAAATCGACCCTGATTTTTATAAGGGCCACAACGTACCAATGATCGTCATTGTCACAGCCGGCGACGGTTCAAACTATCAAGCAAAATTTGACGACTTGACCTTCTACAAAACTGGTCCAAGTTCAGTCGATACTGTCAATAAAGGTGTTTCTAAAATGAGCGGTATCAAACATCTCCTAAAAGAACTCGACTTAGAAGACAAGCCAGTCTATGCTTTCGGCGATGGTAATAATGATTTACCAATGCTAGAATTTGCCGACTATAGCGTTGCCATGGGTAATGGTTTGGATTCTGTCAAAGCCATTGCTTCTTATGTTACCACTGAAAACGTTAACGGTGGTATAGTTAACGGCTTGAAACACTATAAATTAATTTAGAGAGTGAAACAAGAGCGGTCAGCTCCCGGAGGATAACGTAATTTCAGGAATTGCTCGTCGCACTTTGCGAGTGATTCCTGAAATTTTGTTATCTCGGAGGGAGTTGCTCTTGTGTAACTCGTTTCAACAAAACCTACTCAGTCTTTGAGTATTTATGCAAATAGAGCCTGGTAATCACACTTTGATTATCAGGCTCTATTTGTTTTAAACGGAAAAGACTATGTTCTGTTTCGAGCTTTAACCGAAACGAGTTGCACAAGCCAGACTCAGCCATATAGCTACATTTCCCAAATTATACGCAAAACCGGCGTACAATTCGTGAAATTAGGCTATCTGCCTGAGTCTAACCGGCTTGTTCCACTCTCTATCCTATAACAACAACTTTTCCCATCATATGACCAGCTTCAACTAGTTGCGTGGCTTTTTTGATATTCTCCAAATTAAAGCCATGAAAAACTTTCGTGACAGTTGAGTCAATCATTCCACTATCCAAGCCATTGGCCAATTTTTCCAGGTAGGCTCCTTGAGTAGACATCGAATCCAATTTGAATTTAGCTTTAGTAAACATCCATTCCCAAGCAAAATCAATCGACTTTTGTTTCAAATCCATAATTTGCGAATCACGTAAGTTAGTAATTGTCGCAAAAGTTCCAAACGGCTTGATCAAAGTGACAATCTCCTGCCAATGGGGATCGTTATCACTCAATCCCAAAATGTAATCGACGGTGTTAATTCCCAAGTCATGAATTTGTTGAACTAAATCATGATGGTGATTAACCACAAGATCAGCTCCTAAGTCTTTGACCCATTTTGCCTTCTCATCAGTCGAAGCTGTTGCAATCACTCTTAAACCGGCTAGATGAGCCAATTGAATTGCAATCGAACCGACACCACCAGCACCATTAATAATTAAGATGGTCTTTTTTCGATTATCAGCAGCTGGGTTCAAATGTAACTTCTCAAATAAAAGTTCACTAGCTGTCAAAGTAACCAACGGCATAGCAACACTTTTTTCAATCGAAGTCTTTTTAGGAGCATGAGCTACGATTCGTTCATCAATCAATTCTTCCTCTTGATAAGAACCATCACGGGTATAATCGCCAGCAAAGAAGACCTTGTCACCAACATTAAAGTTTTCAACACCCTCACCGACTTCTTCAACGAGTCCGTAACCGTCGTAACCTAAAATTTTTGGATCAGATAATTCCTCACTAATTTTCTTTCGGGTTGCAATATCCACTGGATTAATTGAAATACCTTCGATCTTAACGAGTAAGTCTCGACCAGTTGGATGCTCTCTTTTCTTATCGAATTCAACAAAACTGTCAAATTGATTATCAGTAACACCAAATGCTTTCATCTTTTCAACCCCTTTTATAATTATTTCTATTTTACAATAAAACTGGTTATCTTTGAAATTATGGGGGTTGCATAGTTCTCTTTGGATGTAGAAGTATGATGCCGTCTTCCGCAACAGTTCTGGGAAACGCTGGAACGCTGTGGACGCAACTTGAAGCCAATTCCAAAAACGGGAATTGTCTTCAAGATTGGTCTTTCACTAAACGCTAAAGCGTTAAGAGAAATTTCACGGCTGAGCATTTCCCAGAACTGTTACTCCAGACTAAAATCCAAATCTATGCAATATTTTGGTGAATTCTTAAATGATATACATTTCTATTCGTGTTATGCGTAAATTTTATTTATCAACTGTATATACTATTAATTTATGAATTTTAATTAGTAAAATTTTATAAAAAATAATAGAAGATATTACTATAATCGTGGTGGTTTTCTGCCATTAATATTGTCTTTTTTATTTTCCCTCATTTTTCTATTCCAAAAAGGCTGTAAAAAGCTTTAAAAATACCAAACTCCATTTATGAATAGAAATAGTATTCCTAAATGAACGGAAAGCAAATAAATAATAGATTCGTTATTCAGTCCGGAGTAACAAACTCGATTTTGTTGCGGAGGACGGCATACTTCCACTAACAAACAAAAAACAACATCTATTCAAAAAATAGATGCTGCCTTTATAATACCTATTCAAATGTTAGCCGATAATTTCTACTGTTGCACTGGTAATTCCGTATGAAGGAATCATGCTATTTGGCATGGCAACGTCGATTTGATATGGATTACTGTATGCAAACGTTCCTGTATCGTTAACTGTTCGATACCAAACATCCCCTTGTGCAGTTGTAATCTTTAATCTTGAACCTCTTGGAATAACTCCTAGGTTTGTGGCTACTCCTGAGTAACCCATGTTTGATCCTAAAACGGCGGGATCATAAAAACTGATTTTGAATGTTCCAACGTTTCTAGTTGTTGGTTGTTGAACTGTTTGTTGTACTTGTTGCGTCTGCTGAGTTTGAGTCGTTTGTTGAGTTTGATTTTGGTATTCAACAGGTGGCTCGCTAGCTCCTTGCGTGATGGCAACTTGTGAAGTCTCTGATGATTCGTTTTCTTCAACTTCTTCAGTTTCGATTTCTCCCATGTTAGGATCTTTTTCACTGTATTCAATTCCAGGCATAAATTCTTTATTGTCTGGTAATGTAATTTTCTTATTTAGTTTATCGGCATTTTCACTGACTTGTTCTTTTGTTTCCAAATTAGTCAATGTTTTTCTAAAATCCGTTGCATTACTTGTTTGGTCTGTTGTTGAATCTGCGGCATAAGCGACTGTATATCCCATACCCCCTGTGACGATCAAACTAATGATAAGTAGTGCTTCTAATTTAATTTGCTTAAACAACTAATCTCTCCCCGGCTTTTCGTTTACCAGAAGACACTATACAAGATGAATATTTCATTTATATTACACGAACAATAAAAAAATCGGCTCGTTAGTATTTTTTGTAATGTTCTTGTAATCAGGGTTATTTATTAATAAATAATATTCTGTATTTTGAAGTTTTTATGTTTTTGAGTCACATTGTGAATTGTTTGTCAATATTTCTGTAACCGATTTCGAATACAAAATAATTTATTTTTGTTTGCGAGAACAAATATTTGTTGAAAAAAACTATTTATGGTAATTTAAAAACATCAAAGGATTTGGAGGAATTTTACATGTCAAAGAAAATTGCTATTATTGTTGGTAGTTTACGTAAGGGATCATTCTCAAAGCAAATTGCTAAAAACGTTGCTAAATTATTCCCTAGTGATTACGAACCAGAATTTGTTGAAATTGGTAATTTACCATTGTACAACGAGGATATCGACACTCCAGAAAATGTCCCTGCTGCTTATACAGAATTCAGAAATCAAATTAAAGAAGCTAGCGGTGTAGTATTTGTTACACCTGAATACAACCGTTCAATTCCTGGTGGTTTGAAGAATGCGATTGATGTTGGTTCACGTCCTTATGGCGAAAGTGCTTGGGATAAAAAACCTGCTGCTGTAATCAGTGTTTCACCTGGTGCTATCAGTGGTTTCGGCGCTAACCATGCATTACGTCAATCATTGGTATTCTTGAACATGCCTACATTGCAACAACCAGAAGCCTACATCGGTAATGTTACAAACATTCTTGATGATCAAGGAAATGTTGCTGAAGGTACAGTTGGTTTCCTACAAAGTATCGTTGATGCTTACGTTGAATTGTTGAACAGATATTAATTAATTTATTGCATTAAAAAAGTCGTTACACATTGGTGTAGCGGCTTTTTGTTTTACCAATTACTAGAACGATGTACATCCAGTACAAACTTACTTTTATCACTCAAGAAGCTAGAATGAGAATATTCAAATGCTACTCCATTTTGATCAAAGGCAACTTGTTCAATTGTCAATATTGGCGATTTTTCTTCAACTTCCAGTGCATTTGCAATTTCTTTATTCGCACCATCGGCATAAATAATTCTTCTCGCATCAGTCATCATTATCTTGTGCTGACCGAGAAAATCATAAATTGATCCTTCAATTACTTTTTCATCTAAAGGAACAATGCTTGTCGGCATAATCGTATGCTCAAAACTATATCTTTTCCCATTTACTAATCGCACTCGCCTAATTTCATAAACTGGTTCATTTGACTTGATCGATAAATTTTTACGTTCCTCTTCAGTCGGTAACCTTGCTCCAAAACTGATGACTTTACTGGTAATCTTTTGATCACGGTGCGAATAAGTCACCCCAATCGGCATATCTAATGGCAGTAACTCATCATTCTTTGACAAAGGTTGGTTACGGACATAAGTACCCGAACCTTGTTTACTGACAATCAGACCTTCATCCAGCAACAAATTTAAAGCTTTTTTTAACGTCAATCGACTGACATCATACTTATTAGATAATGATTCTTGCGTAGGTAATGGCTTCCCCGCTCTATAGTGATTGGTTAAAATATTCTTTTTAATATCAGAATATATTTCTCTATATCTATACATAAAAGTACCTCTCATACATCAATTGTATATACTAATTTTAGCACATTTTATAATTTGACTATACAAATTATTAAAATCCTCTTTACAAATTGTTAATACCGTTTATAATTATGAATTGAAAGTTAGCGCTTACTTTTATCAAATAAACGGAGGAACAAAAATGAAATTTGATCTTGATAAGATTCAAGGGCCGTTGTTAAAAATGTCCTCATGGGTCGAAAAAAATACCATTCTACAAGCCGTAAAGAACGCTTTCATTAGAACTATTCCATTTACAGTTGTGGGTTCTTTTTCAAACTTAATCAAAATGCAGTTGGACGCTTTGATTAAATCACAAAAAATTGATAACCCCTGGCTGACAAATACAAGTAACCTATTTGGATACTTGGGAACTGCCACTTTGGGTATCGTTGCATTGATAGTTGTCTTATCTTCAGCTTATTCATATGCAAACGAATTGAAACGTAAGCCCGAAAATGCAAATTTAAATCCTATTCTAGCGACATTATTATCACTTGCAGCATACTTCATCATGGTACCTAATAATATTAACTTTGCTGACCCTAAAGCAAAAGTGATTGAAGGATTTGCTAGTTCCTTCTTCAGTTATGAAGGAATGTTCACCGCATTAATTGTTGGAATGCTTGCGGTTTATCTATATAACAAATTCTCACATAGTAAGTTTACTATCAAAATGCCTGGAAATGTACCACAGAATGTTTTTGATTCATTCTTTTCATTGATTCCAATTTCTGAAGTACTTTTAATCTTCGGTGTAGTCAGAATCATTATTCAAACACTTGGTTTCACATCTCTAATCGAATTAATCTCTGTTGTAATTATTAAACCTATGTTAAGTGTAGGTACTGGTTTACCAGCAATTATCGTCGTAATTCTACTTGAACAAATTCTTTGGTTCTTAGGACTTCACGGTTTCAATATTGTTTGGGGTGTTGTTTCAGCTTTCTGGCTACCTCTATTTTTACAAGACGTTGCTAAATTTGCTAAAACACAAAGTTTTGCTGGAATTTCCATCGCTCCAAATACTATGACTAATGTTTACGCCATGATCGGTGGTTCTGGTGCAACTTTTGGTTTAATTATCGCCATGTTAATTTTTACTAAAAAAGGTGAAAAGGAACATGAAGTTGCCAAATTAGGTTTGATTCCTGGATTATTTGGAATTAATGAACCTATCATCTTCGGTCTACCAATTGTTTTAAATCCAATTATGCTGATCCCTTGGATTTTAGTTCCTGTTACTAATGCTGTTATTGCTTACGTTGTAACAAAAGTCGGCTGGGTTGTTCCATTGGTCGTTTTAAACTCTGGTAATGAACCAATCTTTATCAGTACCTGGATTCTAGGTGCGTTCCACCTGAGTCCTGTAGTCTTAACCTTAGTTCTTGTAATTCTTGATATCTTTATTTACTCACCATTCGTTATTATTAATCAACGTAACGAACGTGAACTAGCACTTAAAAATGCACAACCAGCAGCATAAGGAGTTAATTTAAAATGAAAAAAGTCTATGCAATTGCACACACGCATTGGGACTTCGAATGGTATTTTACTAGACAAGAAGCACGTGTCCAGTTTGCATATCACATGGACGAAGTTTTCGATGCACTTGAAAAAAATGTCCTAAACTATTATTTACTAGATGGTCAAATGTCGATCATCGACGATTATTTAAATAGTTTTCCCGAAAAAAGAAATTTAATTAAAAAATTTGTTAAAGAAAAGCGTCTTTTCATTGGTCCCTGGTACACCCAAATAGATGAAATGGTTACTTCCGGAGAATCTATCGTTAGAAACCTATCAATTGGAAGAAAGATTGCCAATGACTTAGGTGGTTCGATGGACGTCGCATACTTACCTGATTCATTCGGTCAAGGTAGCGACATGCCTAAAATTTACAATGGTTTCGGAATTTATGATGCTGTTTTCTGGCGTGGCATGCCTAAAGAAAAAAACGCTCGTTACTTTTATTGGAACAGTAACGACGGTTCAAAAGTTTTAACTGCCAATATAAAAAATGGTTACTATGCCGGGGTTCAACTAGTTGAATCCGATTATTTTAAAGACTTAATGAATAAAATCAGCACCGATACTGACGTAAATGATTTAGTGCTTCCTGTTGGCGGAGATCAAAGAGCCATTGATTACAATTTAAAAAATCGTATTCAATTAGCTAATGAAAAATTATCTGACGAATATATCATTAAAGAAAGCAACTATCCGGAATATTTTGCTAATTTACGTAAAGAAAAAGATTTACCAAATTACTCTGGTGAATTCATCGATCCTTCAGCCTCAAAAATCCATCGTGGTATCTATTCATCCAGAGCCGACCTAAAACAAATTTACGATCAACTTGAACGCCGAATGACTTATCAAGTTGAACCCTTGATGGCTTTAGCAAAATCATACGGCATCCCTGCTAAACAAGGTTTAGTTGATGATATTTGGAAAACTATTTTTCGTGGTCAAGCACATGATAGTTCTGGCGGGTGCAATAGCGATAAGACAAATGATGATATTCTTCATCGTGCAAAAGTTGCTGATCAATTGTCCTACTCCATCGTTGACTACTTGATTAGAAAACTCAGTATTTCTCAAGAAACACCATTCGATGTTTATCTTTGGAATCCATTGCCAATTGACAAGCATCAAACAGTAACTATTCAAGTATCAACTAGATCCAAAGGTTTCAAAATATTAGATAAAAACAACCAAGAAATTCAATATGACTTAATCAATCAAAAACTAGAAAATGCCGCTGCCTTACGCCGAAATATTGAGGAAAGAAAACAAAACTTATATTACATTTCAACTATTTCCTTCATGACCGACATTCCGGCTACTGGTTGGTCTGGTTTTACAGTTCAAGAACTTAAAGAATCAAAATCTACTATTAATAGTAGTCAAGATAATCATATTGATAATAAGTTTTATAATCTCAGCTTCAATGATGGTCAAATTGATTTAACAAGCAAATCAATTAACAAAACATATCCAAACTTTCTTAGTTTTGAAGACGGGGCTGACGCTGGTGATACCTATGATTATTCACCTTCATTTAATGATTGGATAATCCATTTAGATTTCAAACAAGCTAGCATCGAAACCTTTATTGGTCAAAATATTAGTTCTCTAAAAATTTCTGGTCAATGGGAACTACCCGCTAATTTAGATGATCGTAAAAACAAAAAACTCTCATCAAAACTAAGTTACCAATTAACCTTAACTTTAAAAAAGGATTCGCAAACTATTGACTACAAATTAGAAACTGACAATCAAACTTTAGATCATCGTTTAAGATTAGTCTTGAACCCTAATTTGAAATCAGAATTTTCTTTTGCTGATACACCATTTGGCGTTATCAAACGTCCCGTCATTGATCCACATTTAAATGATTGGCAAGCGATTGGTTATCATGAGGAACCTACTGCAATGCGACCATTTATTCATCTTGCAAATATTCATTCACAAAATGAAAGCTGTACTTTCCTCGGTCTTGGTAGTAAAGACTTTCAAGTAATTGGTTCAGACTTTAATAAGTTAGCAATTACTATGTTCAGAAGTGTCGGTTACCTTGGACGTCCCGATTTACTCCGCCGCCCTTCCGATGCCTCAGGATTAGAATCAAAATATGTTGAAACTCCACACAGTCAATTACAAGGAAAACATATTTTTGAAGGTGGAATCGTTGTAAGTCAAACCTTTGATGCTGCACAACTACAACGAGAGCATCTACTACTTTCAACTAAACCTCTCTTCTTCCAAAACCAAACTTTAAATCGTTTTACTAATCCACTCAGATACTTCATGATGAATAAGGTTCAAAACTATAAACAATCAGACCTAAGTTTAATTCAATTAAAGAGTGATTCATTAGTATTGAGTAGTTTTCATTTAACAAACGATGAAACTGGATCCGTATTACGACTTTACAATCCAAGCGATAAAACTATAAACAATGGTTCTATCAAGCTAGGTAAGTCTGCTACTGTTACTGAACTTACTTTAGATTCTCATCTTGTTACTACTTTAGAGACATCAACTGATGACTTTAAATTGCCTTCCTTCAAACCAGGTGAAATCAAAACTTTTGGTATTAATTTTACTAAATAAATCATATAAAAAAGCTGTTGGACATCGTCCAACAGCTTTTTTAGTCTAAAATTTCAATTTCAAAACAGTTCTTAAAACGTTAATAGCCGACTTCTGCAAATCTCCTAGATACAAGTCATTGTTGTCTTTCCACTTACCTGTCAACAAAACATGTTCTTCATCAACTATTTGCGCAATTCCTTCGTAGACCCAGCTTTGGAGGTTCTCATTCAACGGTGAATCATCACCGATTCTAACTTTCACCAATACATCTCCATCAGGATCTAGTACAAAATCATTCCAGAGTTGTTTTTCAGTCGTCTTATTAGTTAAGAAATCAAAGTCCTTTTTGATTTTGATATTTCCTTGAGCATCAAATTCTGGTCCATTGTCACTGGCAGCATTGAGTAACTCTGCTTTTGAGGCTCCAGGCATGATTAGATCATTTCCGGCATGCATACTGTTGGCGGGTTTTGCTGAACTGAACCAATCAGTCATAACTAAACCGTGGAAATGCCATTCGTCGCGTAAAATATTGGTCAATAGTTCAAAGTTTTCTCCGGAAAAGACGCCATTGACTTTGTTGTAAGAAGTCATAACGGCTACTGGCTGGCAATTTTTAATGGCAATTTCAAAGTTTCGCAGATAAATATCCCTGAGTGCTTGCTCACCAATAATACTGTTACTAGAATTACGGTCAGTCTCTTGATTATTGCCTAAGAAATGTTTGATTGTCACACCAATACCTTTGTGTTCTTGGACACCCTTGGTAACAGATGCGGCCATGGTACCTGAAAGGATTGGATCCTCGGAGAAGTACTCGAAGTTTCTGCCACCGAGTGGATCACGATGGATATTCATTCCTGGAGCTAACCACAAGTCGACTCCAAACTCATTCATCTCGACGCCGACTGCGAAGCCGACTTTCTCTACTAATGAACGATTCCAGGTTTGGGCTAAAGCTGTTCCAATTGGCCAAGCAGTCGCAAAATGTTCAATCGTTTGCCCATTTTGCTCATAAGTTGGTTCAACTCGTATACCGGCCGGACCGTCTGCCATCACAAAAGTAGGAATGTTCTTACTATTAATTGTTCCCGTTTGACCAGCAGCACCTGGCAAAATGTCTGAAGAAATACCGACAACTCCGTTTTTATCAGTTGATAATTGTCCTTCAACTAAATCGACTAACTGGGGAATTGATAAACTAGCGACAAATTCAGCTAATTCAACTTCACCACTATTAACGTCTGACAAAGTCTTTCCAGTCGCATTTCTAACTTCTTCAACGACTTGTTCCATCCCTTTGCCTGGCAATGGATCTTCATCAGCGATAAAAGTTGTGACACTATTTTTTTCTTGGTACTGAACAAATTTAGTCTCGGAGAAATTCTCAGCTTTCAAAATAAAGAAGGGAATTCCGGCAATCTGTTCCAAGTTGACTTTATTGTCAGTGAAAACAGTTGGATCAACACTTGATTTCATGAGATGTTCAACTTTTTCCAGAATCACTTTTTGATCTAATTTAAACGTGGCAACTACTTGAGTATTGCTTGAGCTGTTACCTACTCGAAGTAGATAAGTTCCTGGCAACAAAATATAAGCGCCCAATTCTTGATCATAAACTTTCAGATCCGTGATGGGGATTCGAAAATCAACTGTTTGCTTGGCATTGGGCCGTAAAATTGTTGTCTTCTCGTACCCTACTAAATCTTGATATGGTGTCGGAATGTCAGTCTGTGGTTTGGAAACGTAAACTTGGACTACTTCTTGACCAGAAAATTTATGGCCAGTATTTTCAACGTCAACACTGAGGCGAATCCGCTTCTCATTGATATTGATCTTCTTAGTGTCGAGATAGAACTTGGCATAGCTCAAACCAAATCCGAATTCATATCTAGGTTTAATATCAAAACTATCAAAATATCGATAACCAACATAAATCCCTTCAACATATTTTGGATCAGTCATCCCAAAATTCTCAGAAGTTGGATAATCATTATACGACTTGGCCCAAGTATCCGACAACTTACCAGAAGGTGTCACCGTTCCATCGATTACTTCAGCCACAGCATCACCAGTCGTCATTCCCAGTTGTGATACCAGCAAAACGCTATCTAAAAGCGGACAATCATCAATAAAGCTCGTATCCATTACTCCGCCAACATTTAATAGCACGATACTGTTAGTGTAGTATTCACTCATCCTTTTAATGTTGGACAGTTCATTATCCGTTAATAAAAAGTCGCCCTTTTCGTTTTTGCGGTCATAAGCTTCACCAGAACTACGTGACACCACATAAATTCCGGTAATACTATCCTCAAAATCACCAACTTCAGGATCATCAAATTTAAAAGCTGGCTTCAAAAGTGCTAGTGGATCATCTTTTAATTTCTCATCATGCGCTTGTTTTTCTTTTTGATAAAAACGTTCCAAACGGTTCAACCACGGTTTTGTCGTGATCGTAAAACCATGTTTTTCTAACCCGTCTAAAATACTGACGGTCTTTCGAGAATTGACATCCCCAGAACCAGTTCCACCCTTAACAGTCGCAAAAGCTCCACTACCGTATAAGGCAACCGTCTTGTTCTTAATTGGCAAAGTTGCATTACGATTTTGCAGTAAAACTATTCCTTGGGCAGCTACTTGTTTCGCTAATTCTTGATTTTTCGATTCTCTTTGTGAAATAACGTTTTCCATCTTCAAATCTCTCCTTTGGTGGAAATGTAATTACCTTAATTTTACACTTTTACCTACTAAAAAAGTGCTGGTAAGAGCCACTGATTTTCACAATCACTACTTTTTTGGGAAAAATCTTCGTAAAATAAATTTATGAATCAAAACCATTAAAATTATTATGATTATTCCAACGAAAATCTCACTAGCGATGAAACTTCCAAAAAGTAGACTTTGAAAGAATCTCAGTAGGGGATCATTAATAATCAGTAATAATAAAATCGTGACAATAATATCCAAAGTATAAATATTCATAGTTTTCTCCTAATATGAAAATATTAACAAATATCAACAAAATCTCAATCATGTATAATATAGTAAGAAAAAAATTTGAGGTGGAAAAATGTTAAAAGACAAACACATTGCAATTTACGTTACTGGCGGAATCGCTGCTTACAAATCGTTGAATATCGTACGTGCTTTGATCAAACAAGGCGCACAGGTACAAGTGGTGATGACTAAATCTGCACAAGAATTCGTCACTCCACTAACTTTTGCGACTTTAAGTAAGCGTCCGGTCATCACTGACAATTTCAAACCTCAAAGTGCTGCCGATGACTTCATCCCCCACATCAAAGTGGCGATCTGGACTGATCTGGCAGTCGTTGTTCCGGCAACTGCTAATATCATCGGCAAAATGGCCAATGGTCTAGCTGACGATATCGTTTCAACCAGTCTATTAGCAACCAAATCCAAAAAATTGGTCTTCCCAGCCATGAACACTGACATGTACGATAATCCCGCAGTTCAAAATAACCTTCAAACTTTGAAAAAAATGGGCGTCAAAATAATCGAACCAGCCACCGGATTCTTAGCCGAAGGTATGACTGGCAAGGGCCGCCTACCCGAATTAGATGTCATTGTCAAAAATATTCAAGCCCAATTCACGGAGAAAAAACTGAATGGTAAAAGAGTCATTGTAACTGCCGGCGGAACTAAGGAGGCTATCGACCCAGTTCGATTTATCGGTAATCGTTCCTCTGGCAAAATGGGCTTTGCGATGGCAAAAGTCGCTCGAGATCTCGGTGCAGAAGTAACCTTAATTACCACTGTCCCCGCTTCTTTTGCCGGCATGAACATAATTCAAATCCAAACTGCTGACGAAATGATGCAACAGCTAAAAGATGTTTTCCCTAAAGCTGACGTTTTGATTATGGCTGCCGCAGTAGCTGACTTCAAACCGATGAAAGTTGCCGACCAAAAGATCAAAAAAAATGATGATGAAGATATCTTCACCATCAAATTAACTAAAAATCCTGATATTTTACAAACTATCGCTGCCACTAAAACTAGCCAACAATTCGTCGTCGGTTTTGCGGCCGAAACGCAACACCTCTTGGACAACGCTGAGAAAAAACTCAATAAGAAACACGCTGACGTAATTTTGGCTAACGATGTTTCTCAAAAAAACGCTGGTTTTAACGTCGATACCAATAAAGTCACGTTATTGCAAAAAGGTCATGAACCAATTAATTGGCCATTAATGTCTAAAACCGAAGTAGCCAAGAAGTTTTGGGATTTGTATTTAAATAAGTAAAAAATAGGATTGAATTACCTATTATATACACTTCATTTTTCCCTACCAACTGGCTTTAATTCCATCGTTTCAGGTATTTCTTCCAAATCTTTACAAAAATCATGCTCTATAAATTCTTTTGTACTAAAAACATTGACGTGTTTAATTGACTCGTGAATAATAATGCCTCCTATTTCTACATTACTGTCATTATAAAGCGTCTTGATAAAAGAAGTACAATCAAATAAGCAAATATTTCAATTCCCCAGTAAAATTTCTTTTCCATAAACAAATCATTAAAAATTGTATGTAAATGATTATGTTTCAGTAATTGTATTGCCTATGTTTTTACCATAATAGATACTTTAATTAGTAAAAATTAATTATCAGAAAGAAGGTAAACTTCATGGAAATATTTCGTACCAGTCTTAATTATGACCATTTGAACAGCTCTGAAAGAAAAAGTATTATTAATAAATTATCAAAATCTCAACTACAAACTATTGAGCAATATAAACAATACAAATTTAATTCGATGCTTCTGAATGATTTCAATGAAACTGGTACAGAATGGCAATTTCGGGAAGAACAAGTCAATCCTAATTTCGATAAAGCCAATCCGAAAAAATCTTCATTGCACTGTTCGTGTGGCCGTGGAGTAAAATATCTCTACATCTGCCAATCAAAAGAAGATAACCGCACACAAGGCTTTGGAATTGAACATCTCAAACAAGAAGCCGGAATTGGTGAAGATATTTTAAGAGACATAAAAAAAGGAAAGCACAAAATAGATCGTGGACTGGATGAAATCCTTATTAGGTTTCAATGGGGTGAAACTTTCCCATCCAAAAATTACCAACTACTAAAAGAACAAAATACTTTGGAAAGTCTGTTTTCTAAAAACAAGCTCGTTTATCTACAAGAATTTTGTCGCGAGTCATTACCAATTTATCTGAAAGACGAACTTACTATCAATAAGGCCGCTAAACAATTAATCGAAAAGCAAAAACAACTAGAACACGAAAAGTGGCTAAGTTCGCCGGCAGGAATAAAATTTACTCAAGAACAAGAACTTCTTGCTGAACAAGAGAAGTTACAAGCAGAACGCGAAAATTTATGGAAAAATAATTCCGTTAACCAAAGCCCCTCTTCCCAATCACCCAATAATAATCCATCACCAAAAGAAACCGTTATAAAAAATGCGAGAATTACCTTCAAACAAGTATTTAGTCGCCATCAAAATATCGCGGAACTATACGGAATTGAAAGCAGTAGTGATTTAGATGTCTTAATTATCAATGGTATCTTTGGCAATGGTTTTATCACCCATGGAAAAGCCGTCATTCCAAAAGGAACTGTCCTCACATCAATTACAATGTTAAATAAAAAATTTAACTTAGAAATAAACGACCTTGAAAATAGATTAACTGAAATATACGCAATTTTAGAACACGAACAACTAATTATTACCAAACGTAGTCTGAAACTAGCGGCGTATTAATTAAATAGCCCTACGGTAATCAAAATTCAATTACCATAAGGCTATTTAATTAATCAAGTCTGTCTGACTATTTTACTGTGAATTTTCCGAATCACGATAATAAATTGGAGCTGGCACATCAAAATCGGTCGTCTGTAACCAAGTCTTGATTTGTTCGCCTAAGTTTTGCGCCATCGACGAAGACACAGCAATTTGCTTTTTGGAAATATGGTTCACATGAACGCCGGCGGTTATCGTGCAACTGCCTGGTAACTGACTTTGAATCACTTTCCCAACCCGTTTGGCTAAAACGTCGTCTTTATGGAATCTGCCATCGTGGCTGGGATAACGAATGGTTTGCAAATCTGAATCCTTGGTCAAAGTCGTCACGGTTCCAATATGAGGGTTATCGCCACCAGTAATGGCAATGAATAAATCTTTTCCGATAACTTCCACATTGGCCACCATCGTATAATTTTCTTCGGTAATTGAGAATTTCATTAGATACCCTCCCAACGTCCGCCAATTTCGTTGTCAATTCTTAATGCATCTAGTTCTTTCATCGTTTGATGATCGACTAAATCTTGAATGGTTTCTGGATGGTTATAAAAGGCTGGAATTGGTGGAATCATTTGGACACCCATTTTCGACAGCTTAGTCATATTTTCTAAGTGAATCGTATTCAATGGTGTTTCTCTTGGTACCATGATCAATTTACGTTGTTCTTTTAAGGTCACGTCAGCGGCTCGGGAAATCAAATTGTCACCGATACCGACAGCGATACTAGCAACAGTCTTCATGCTGGCAGGAACGATGATCATCCCATCAGTTAAAAATGATCCACTGGCGATTGTCGCACCTAAGTCACTGTCACTGTAAAAGTAATCAGCCAACTCTTTAATATCAGCTAAAGACAGATCAGTTTCCAGTTGTAAGTTTTTCTTCGCCCAACCACTGAAAACAACGTGTGTCTCAACATTGTCGATCGATTTTAACTTTTTCATCAAATCGATTGCATAAATTGTACCTGAGGCACCGGTCACTCCGATGACGATTTTTCTTTTCCGAGTCATGCTCACACTTCCTTATTTTAAATATTTTTGCCAATCATCGACTTCTTTAAATGAAGCCCGGATGAATTGGTCTTTCATATCAAATGGTACGGTACCATCGATAATTGTCTTCGAGCTCATACCACGAACACGGATGGATTTAGGATCGTATTCAGGTCGTTCGGAAGGATCAAGTGGGTGATTTCTCATTCCAGGTAACACCATAATATCTTTGTCCCCTTGGAACCTAGTATTCATTGTCCAAACGACATCATTCATATCAAAAATATCAACATCTTCATCAACCAAGAAGACGGTCTTTAATTCCTTGAAAGCGGACAAGGCTAAGATAGCAGCTTGTCTTTGGATCCCTTCATCAGCCTCATTATCCTTGTGGATTTGCATAATAGTCATCAACTTACCACCACCTGCTGGAGGATTATATACGTTGACAACTTTTCCAGGAATCGCCTTGTCGACTAATTCGAGGATACTTGCTTCAGTCGGAATTCCGGCCATCGAAACATGCTCTTCACTAGGTCCGATTGTTGTTTGCATGATAGGATTATCTTTTCGGTGCGTGATGGCTTTAACTTTGACAACATTAACTGCTGGATTAGCGTCACCATTATAACCTGGGAACTCAGGCATAGCTTTGCCAGTGTTAGTATTAATATCCTCTTGCATAGTTTGATTAGGCATGATCTCAGCTTCAATTACGAACTCAGCTCTAGCAATCGCCTTTTCATCGATCGTTTTGGCAGCGACTAATTGCACAGCTTGATTACGCAAAGCACCCGCAATATTCAACTCGTCATAGCCAAGTGGAGTTGTAGGTGGCTCAAAAGTTGCCCCGATGGTAATAGCAGGGTCCAAACCAATGTTGATCGTGATTGGCATTGGCTTATTCAACTTTTCAAATTGTTTTTGGAAATGTCCAATGTGACGACCACCAGGCATGATGTACATCCCAATCGTATCTTTATCTTCCAAAACCATGCGATGAATTGTCACATCAGTCATCGTCTTATCAGGATCTGAACCTAAAACTAAGCCCATAGTAATGTAAGGACCGGCATCGTATTCAGTATTAGTTGGTGCTGGTAAAATTTTTCTAATATCAAAATCTTTATCAGTTGCTTTATGCACAACTTCTTGAACAGGAGCTTCGTCAGAATTTACTACTACTGGGGCAACTGGATGTTCAACTGAATCCTTTAACAAGCGGCCCAAAGTTTTGTAGTCATGATGTAAAATCAAACCGTCACGCTTACGACTAGCCATCGCACCGATAAATACTCGTGAGCCCGGGAAACCTTTGACATTGTTAAACATCATCGCAGGTCCTTCTTTGGTTGGACGCTTAACCGTACCACCGGCACCGATGTAGCGGTAAACTCCAGAAAGTTCTGCATCAGGATCTACTTCAACATCAGTTTCATGATATTGACCAGGTGCTTGTTTTAATTCATCAATAACTTTTCTTAAATCATATAGTTGCTCAGACATTGTTTGCCCTCCTCTTTCTTATCAGTGATCATTATAGGGGTGACAACATTGGTGGAACAATTCAAGTTAACTAAAAAAGCATTCCATAATGGAATGCTTTTTATTTGGCACAAATTTTATCGATCCAACTGAAGAGATCACGTAAATCATAATCCCCACTGTGCGGCGTATTCCAAGGCATGGCAAAATCAACTTGATAACCGGCATTTTTCAAAGTCGTCGCCAAAATCACCGGAATAGCAAACGAAGTATCACGATCACTTGCCCCATGACGAATCCGCCAATATTGAGCAGTTTTCGCTTTTCCAATGTAAGTCAGCGGATTAACAGCTTTTACCGTCTTTTCATCAGCCAGTTGTGAAGTAACTTTTGAGTGCTCTTGGGAGAAAGTAGTGAAGTGCTTACTGTCAATTGTCCCATCACCGAACAAATTAGGCTCTGGATTCTTCATTTCTAAATCATCAAAAGCCGGAACACTCTTCATTCTAGTAATGAAATGTAAATACTTTGACCAATCTAAATCAGTCACTACCTCATTTTCTACTTTGACACCAGAATCTTTTGAAACAGCCTTACCTTCATCAAGTGCTTTTTGAGCTGATTGCTTAATAAAGTATTTTACGTAATTTAAAAATGAACCTTGTCCATCATTATCTAAAGTGAGCTCTGTTTGATCAACCGTTAAATGTAAGGAATTCAGATAAGTAATGAATTCTTGTTTCAATTCAGCAGACATCTCCATTTCTTCAGGAGTAAAGGTTCCGGTCGCATCTTCAAAAACCGGTGGCTGTCCGGGTGCACCATCTTTAACAAAAATTTTTCGTTGCCAAGTATTAATACCGCTAAATTCCCACTCATAAGCGGCATCCGCGTTTTCCAAGTTATGGATTGGGCAGTAAACACTAGCTGCAAAGATCTTGTCTGATTCAGTTGCCGCACCAAGATTTTTTAAGAATGGCTCAAAGTACGCATCGTCTCCAGAAGTCCCAATCGCAGCCGAAGTGGCACCGCCAGCACTCGTCCCATTAGTAATAATTTTGTTCGTATCACCAGGAATTAAATCCTGATTATGTCTGATGTAACGAATCGCTGCCTTCATATCGACTAAAAAAGCAGGGGCTTTTCCAATATTTTCCCCCTCAGCTGTCAACGTTCGCCCACGTAAGCCAGCTGAAATCACCACATAACCGTGGTTTAATGCAGCAATGATAGTCTTTTGACTACTAGGATAAGTTTTATTTCCCGGATAATCTCTAGGACCGGGCATATAACCACCAATCGTATTGGGCATAAAAATCGGGGCCGTATCTTTGTCGTAACCATTAACGATTCCCTCGTGAAAATATGCCAGTGGGACAAAAATATTCAACTTTTGAATTTCTGAAACCGGCTTTTCAACATAAGTTACATCCCGAAATTCCCGATATAACAAGCCTGTTTCTAATTTCTGATCATCAAATTTACTCTCATCTAGTCTTAACATAGCTACCTCCAATTGACTTCAGTCTACTGAAATTCTTCAGAGATAAAAATGCCATTTTAGCTTAAAAAATGTCAAATCCTGCTTTTTGCTGTTCTAATTTATACTGATACGGAGTCATCCCCAGATTCTTTTTAAAGGCCGTATTCATCGCTTTAACATTGCTGAAACCGGTTTTTAGGGCAATCCGGGTCATAGTCAAATCAGTATTTTGAATAGTTTGTCGAGCATGTGCCAAACGAATACCCGTTAAATACGCTTGTGGTGTCTGACCGGTTATTTGTTTAAAAAGATGGCTAAAATAGCTTTTCGACAATTTTACTTGTTCAGCTAAGTCTTCAAGTTTGACTTGATACATATAGTTGTCACCTAACCATTCGAGTGACTGTTTAATGTAGTCGATACGATTACTAGCATAATTGTTAAAAGCTAATTTATCAGGTTGCGAAAAATCTTTGAATAAGACTCCCAAAATGGCGTAAACTAAGCCAATTTTTTCCGTCCGCAAAAAGGTATCATCCTCACAGCGTAAAATTTTAGTCAGTTCGTCAAAGAGATTGACTAAAAATAAATAGCGTTGATCACTAGGTTCAAAAATCCGATTCTGAATTCGAAAATCAAATTTATTTATATTCAATTTATCTAACAACGCCAAAGGAATCATCAAAGTTATCGCGATACGCTTTTCATCTTTCGGCAATGTCAATCCGTGAACTTGATAAGGATTGACACAGACAATTTCACCTTTTTTTTGGTTAAAGGTCTTTCCGTCAAGATAGAAGTTTTGATTTTGACTATTCACAACATAGTCGATTTCATACGTATCATGCCAATGAGGCAAAATCATTTGTTTATTGGGATTGGTCTGCAGACGACAGCCAAACGGCAATCGTTGGTCATTAGGGACGACCATTTCAAATTTTTCTTCTGTCATTTTTTCTTCTTTTTAGGCAATTCCAAATCAAATACTAACGGGTTGGAATCTGGCGCTATTCTTAAATTCAACTCTTTTTGAGCTCGCGTGACACCAACATACAAGAGTCTTCTCTCTTCTTCAATAAAGGCAGAATAGTTTTCGATTTCTTGATAGAGATCATAAAACATTTGGAACTCTTGATTTTTCTTCAAAGTCTTGTCCAAATTAATCGGATTGAAGGCATTATTATTTGTGATATCACGGTATTTTTCAACGTGGGCCGACTTTAACGCGTTCTCTAAAAATTGGAAATTGTGATTATAAACTAATTTCCACTTAGCAATGAATTTATCCATCGCCATTTCTGGTGGGAACCAAGAATTCAACACTTTACTAGACCGGTCGACTTCTTTATCAGTCAAACCGTACAAGTAAACATATTTGAATTCCAATCCCTTAGCCTGGTGCAAAGATAGAAATTGGATACGGTTATCTTGAACTTGTCTAGTTCGAGTTGTCAGAATCGTCTTTTTATCTTCTTCAGCCTTGAAGAAATCATCGATATTTTGATACTTCTCTAACTCTTCTTCGAGATACTTCTTAATATCGTTGACTTCATTTTTCGACATGAAATTCTTTTCTTCCATGTAATCAAAATAGCGGTCAGTCAATTTATTCGCTGCCTTGTACAAATCTTTGATCAGACTTTTACCCAACTTCTGTTTTTTCTCTGGATCGGTCGCTTCTAACATATTTTTTTTGAAACGTTGGACACTGTTGAAATAAACTTTGATTCGCTCATCGGTTCGTTTGTAAGGCGTATTAGTGGTGGCGTTGTAGTCATTAGCTAGTTGGAAAAATTGGCTGAGTTTTTCAGGAGCTTGATTTTTGATGACCTTTTGCGTGTGATCTTTATAAGCCCGAAAGCCAATTCGGTTCGCTTGATTACTGAAATATTGATAATTGTCCTCCCAGAGCGATTTCATCAATTCAGTGATAATTTTGTAGACGATATTATTTTGCAAAATCGCCCCAATATTGTTGATATCGGCATAAATATTTTGATTAGCCAACCAGTCAGCTAAAAGCATCCGTGAAGAATTGTAACGAACTAAAATAGCAATATCGTCGTCGTTGATTTGAGGGTCATTGATCTGTTTAACTAAGCGACGCAACATCTTTGAGTCACCACTAAAGCCAGATTTCTTCGTACTGTAAAGAATGAATTTGCCCATATCTTTTTTACCTGACAACAATTCTTTATCGAGTCGAACGTGATTTTTTTTAATTAAAGGAATGACCCGTTTCAAAATCTTTTCACCAGTTCGATAATTAGTCGAAAGATTGTGCTTTTGGGCATCGGGTAAGAGTTTCTTGTAA
Organism: Companilactobacillus suantsaicola; assembly: GCF_004745525.1. Taxonomy (GTDB): domain Bacteria; phylum Bacillota; class Bacilli; order Lactobacillales; family Lactobacillaceae; genus Companilactobacillus; species Companilactobacillus suantsaicola. The sequence continues at coordinate 31,590 of NZ_RKLY01000017.1, forward strand.
TTGAGAATAAACTTGGGATTACTGCCTCTAAAGGAATAAATACTTTGATCATCGTCACCAATCACGATCAAGCGTTTCAAGGTTTCTGGACTCAACAATTGAGAAATAATTTTCCACTGCAAGTTGTCGATATCTTGGAACTCATCAATTACCGCAATTTTGAAGCGTGACATGATTTGTTGATAATACTGTAAATACTGCTTGTTTTGCATACTCTCTAGCAACAATAATTTCATATCGTTGAAGTCGATGTAGCCATTTTCTCGTTTCAAAGTTTGATACTTTTTAATCACATCGACATAATCAGCAAAGAAATCCTCGCTGTGATTTTGACGTGAGTATTGCCCCATGACTTTGACTGCTTCTGTCAGGTTTTTGGCACCTTTAGGTAAAACTCCGTCGGTCGTCAAATCTTGATTGATCATGTAGTCGTTTAAATCAAACATTTCTGCCAACATTTCGTCTTTAGTGATGATGTTACTAGGATGTTTGATAGTGTCGGACAAATCACGAATGAACAAGCGATACGAGGTCAAAACTTTGGCACTGCGATATTCAGGATTCTGCAACAGTAGTTGATAAAAAAGCGCATGAAAAGTTGTGAATTTAGGATGGCCAACATTGAGGTTTAAACCAGAATCAGACAAACGTCGGACAAAATTTTGGTAGCGTTCCCCCATGTCGATCTTTGATTTATGAGAAAAAGTTATCCCCAGGATTTCCTCTGGTGCCACTTTTTCTTCGGCTATTGCAATCAGTGCCATCAAAATAAAAATTGTCGTCTTCCCCGAACCAGCACAGGCGTTGACTAATAATGGTTTGGTAAAGTCATTTTCTAAGATAGCAACTTGTTCATCAGAAAACTGCATCTTCAAGCCAGATTCCATCAAGTCGATTATTTGTTTAGTTGTTAATTGGATTTTTGAATCCCCCAATCTACATTTTTTTGAACATACCGCCAAAACATCTCATTAGCGCTCGAATGTTGTCCTCGAACTCGAATAAAACTGAGATTATTTTTGACATTGTCGGTTAACGGTACCATGACAAAATCACTACTGTCGAATTTTTCCGCCGTCTTTTTCATCATCAGTGAAACGCCGAGATTGTTTTGAACCATCTGCATAATTAAATCAACTCGCGTTCCTTCATAAGTGATCTTAGGCTTGAAACCCGCCTTTTGGCAAAGTTTAATAACCGGTTGATATAAGTTGGTGCTGGGCCCTAAGATCATGAACTGGTCATTTTTTAATTGCACTAGATTTAACTTCTTTTCATTCGCTAGTGGGTGTTGTTTAGGTAGCACTGCCACAAAATCATCAGCTTCCATAACGATTCTTTCTAAGTCCGAATCGTCAAAGTCAAAAGTTCTCGCAAAAATGATTTCACACTTACCGGCTTTTAACGAAGTCACTAAATTATAGCTTTCCTCTTCTTGCAGCTGCATGTGAACTTCGGGATGCTTTTGGAGAAATTTAGTTATCAGCGTGAAACTTTCATAACTCGGCATGGTCGGAATCGTGTGCATTTCAATCGTTAAATTCTTGGCAGCCTGGAATTCGTTGAGTGAATTCTGTAAATCAGTGTACTCAGCAATCATTTTTTTGGCGTACGGTAAGGCAATTTCTCCTTGTGGCGTCAATTCAATTTTGCGATGAGCGCGCTTGAACAATGATACACCAAGTTCTTTTTCCAAGGCTATGACCTGTTTGGAAATATTACCTTGAGTCGTGAAGAGATTCTCGGCTGTGTCGGTATAATTGAGCGTTTTCGACAAATCGACAAAAATTTTTAACTTGTGTAAATCCATGACTGCCACCTCATATTCCATTTTAGAATACTATATCATATTTTTTGAATTGTTAATGACGCTTCGCCAATCTAAAGTAGGATGCATTGAGTATTGAAAGGGGTATTACATTATGCCAACAGGCGTTATTATCAATGCGGCCTCCGTTTTATTTGGGGGCCTTTTAGGTGGATTTATGGGCAATAAATTTACCGAACAATTCAAAAATGACATCACGCTTATCTTTGGTGTCTGTTCCATGGGTATGGGTATTTATTCCATTGCTCCAATGAAATATATGCCGGCTGTTATTTTTGCACTCGTAATCGGAACCGGAATTGGCCTTTGGATGCACTTAGGTCAATGGATCAACAAAGGTGCTGTTGAGATGCAAAAACCAATTTCTAAACTTTTCCCTAATGCTAAATCCGACATGTCACACGAAGATTTCGTTAACACATTAGTTACCGTTATCGTACTCTTTTGTGCTAGTGGAACGGGTATTTACGGAAGTTTGGACAATGGGATGACTGGCGATACAACGATTCTGATTTCAAAATCTGTTTTGGACTTCTTTACTGCCGCAATCTTTGCCTGCAACTTAGGTTACGTGGTTTCAATCATTGCGATTCCACAATTTATTCTCTTTTACATTTTGTTCTTATTAGCACGTTTTATTTTCCCACTAACAACACCAAACATGATTTTAGACTTCAAAGCCTGTGGTGGATTCCTGATGCTAGCGACCGGCTTTAGAATGGTCAAACTCAAGATGTTCCCAATTGCTGACATGATACCGGCGATGGTCATCATCATGCCACTCAGTTGGATCTGGGCAAACTGGTTCTTACCCTTGCTCTAGAGTTTTAAATAACAATTAGTTTATAATGATATATAAATATATATTAGGAGAACTAATTTGAATAATATTACTGAACCTAAAATTAAACTTATCGCAACTGATATTGATGGAACTTTGTTTGATTCCAATCACGCATACAACGTTAAGCGTTTGAATGAATATATCGCTAAATTACATCAAAAAAACATTAAATTTGCCGTCGCTAGTGGTAACAACTTCAGCCATATGGATGAAGTCTTCGCCGAAGCTAAAGGCATCGATGCACTAGTCGCTGAAAATGGTGCCCAGATTTTAGTCGATGGTAAAACAATTTTCGAAGATACTTTAGACCTCGACCAATTGATTGAAATTAATCAAGAATTCAACCAACAATTGGATCTGATCAGCCTCTGTTTCTCCGGTGTTAACGGCACTTATGTCGAGTACGATTCACCACAAACTAACGATTATTACATTAATAATTTAGTTCGAGTTGATAAAATTGCTGACATCGACGATAAAATTTTCAAAATGAACATTCGTATCGCCGACGACCAATTAGATCCAGCAGTCGATTTTATCAATCAAAAATTTGGCGACCAAATTCATGCTGCTGTCAGCGGTTTTGGCAGCATCGACATCATTGCCCAACACATTTCAAAAGCCACCGGTTTAAAAAAATTGTGTGATTTCTATGACATATCCTTAGACAATGTCGTTTCCTTTGGTGATAACGGCAATGATCTTGAAATGCTTGAGGAATCTGGCATTGGCGTCGCAATGAAGAACAGTGGCAACCACATTAAACAATCAGCCGACATGGTTTCAGTGACTGATAACGATGACGATGGTGTTTTGAATACTATCGCTGAACTAGTTGAATTATAGAGAGCGGGACAGGACATGGTCAACTCTCGAGCATTAAGGCAAATAAGCCCAGGTAATCAAAGTGCGATTACCTGGGCTTATTTGTTTTGAGCGCAAAGTTTATGTCCTGTTCCGCGTTTATGCTGCAAATTTAGGAGTAAAAAGTAGTTATGTCCTAACCTCTATTTGTTAATATTCAAAAGTTGACCATGCTAGGTCTGACTGAAACGAGTTACACAAGAGCAACTCCCTCCGAGATAACAAAATTTCAGGAATCACTCGTGAAGTGCGACGAGCAATTCCTGAAATTACGTTATCCTCCGGGAGCTGAACGCTCTTGTTTCACTCTCTACTTAATATCATAATCAACCGGATTAATTTCTTTTGAAGCTGTCTTCAAGTGGAACATTGCTCTGAAGAAGACAACCAATAAAATAACTACCCCAACAGTGAAAATAATATCGGGCACTGCTCTAGCAATTGTTAAACCAGTTTCTAGTGGTTGACGATAGAAACTAATTTGTCTAGCATGCCAATAACCATTTTCAAGGGCGTCTTTGAGTTGTAGATAACCTAATGGCATCAAAGTGATGAAGACCATGCCGGCCAAACCTACATTCATCGTAATGCAGGCCCATTTGATCCACTTCTCAACTTTTGCTGTCCAAAAACGAGTTTCAGTTAAATGTCTGATGGCAAATAACATGATAGCAACAGAGAAGAAACCATAAACACCCGCCATTGAAGCATGAGCATGAGCTGATGTCCATTGTGTTCCGTGTTCGAAATAGTTGATAGCTGGAGCATTGATCAAGAATCCTAAAGCACCAGCACCTAAGGCATTCCATAAACCAGTGGAAACTAAGAACATGAAAGTACCTTTATATGGGAATCCTTGATGACTATCTTTATAGACACGGTAATGTGTATAAGCTTCCCAAACTAACAAACAGAGTGGAATTACTTCCAGAGCCGAGAAACAAGCTCCCAAGGCTAACCAGATCGAGTGGTCACCTTCCCAGAAGTAATGATGTCCCATACCAACGACACCAGTTCCAAGTAGTAAAATCAATTGGAAGTACAAAGCTCTGATAGTTGATTTAATAGTCGTCAATTTCATGTCGACCATCAAGTAACCAATCAAAATAACCGCAAATGATTCGAAGATTCCTTCAACCCACAAGTGAACGATCCACCATCTCCAATAATCAGCAAAAGTGACGTGCGAATTTGGCAGAATAAACAGTGACGCTAGATAGAAAGCAGGAATTGCAATTGAACCAATGATCAATAATTGCAACAGTCTGGAACGATGAAGATTCTTTTTAACTTTAATCGCTGGTACAAAACCACGCAACATAATGAGAATCCATAAGAACATCCCAATGATAAAGAGAATTTGCCAGAATTTACCCATTTCGGCGTATTCCCATCCATAGTGACCAAAGATCCACCACTTACCATTGATAAAGCCAAGTGTTGATCCCCACTCACCTAACATTGAACCACCAACAACGACGATCAAAGCCCAGAACAAAATATCAACCAAGATACCTTGACGTTTAGGTTCTCGACCGAGAACTCGTGGTGTGATATAAATACCAGTAGCTAACCAGGCAGTTGCAATCCAGAAAATAACTAATTGCAGATGCCAGGTTTTAGCTAGATTAAATGGCCAGATGTACTGTAATTGTAAACCGAAGAAAGTATCTTCAACGTAGTAATGTGACATCAATTCACCTAACAAGATCTGAACTAAAAACATTAGCATAACAATTAGGAAGAACTTGGCTGTTTTTCTCTGTGAGTTACTAATTGGTTCATCAGTTCGAATCTCTGGAATGTCAGCGTAAGACTCGTTGAATTGCATATCGAAATGATATTTCTTATAGAAGTAAATAACCACTCCCACACCGGCAACTAAGACTGCGACTGATAAAGCTGTCCAAACCATAGCTTCGCTAGTCATAATATTGCCTGCATCTAAATCATAAGGCCAATTATTTGTGTACGAGTATGTTTGATGTGGTCGATTAGTTGACGACAACCAAGCACCCCAGAAAAAGAAGTAAGTTAATTGGTCAATTTTGTCACCATTTTGCATGAAATCATCAGTATTATTGTGAATCATGTTTTCTGGCAGACCCGCTTCATGCGGATTATTTCTAAATTCATGTCGAAAATGTTTAGTCAAATGATTCAAACCAGCCACTTGTGCTGTCGTCAAAACCAATTGATCAGTTTTCGAATTGTAACGATTCTTACGAATTTCGTGTTTAACTTTTCCTTTAATCCCCGATTGTTTTTCAACACTTAAATCTTTGAAGTTAGTATTGTACTGCTTTTGAGCGTAATAATTTTGCATCCCCTGAATATAAACATGCAAAGATTGTGCTGTGTAATCAGGTCCGAAATAAGTACCATTTCCTAAATAAGAACCGTAATCAGTCAATCCATATTTCTCATAGACCGCTTGTCCGGAAAGTAGTTGCTTTTTAGTTACGATAGTAGTTCCTGACTCATCTACCATCTTAGAAGGTCGCGGTGCTTCGTTCTTAAAGATTAAAAATCCACCCGCAATCAAGATAGAAAAAGCGATTACTAGAACCCAAAGAAGCGTTCTATTCAGTCTTTTATAGACTTGCATTCGATCTCCCCCTGTAACAAAATTATGATCAATTGAATAATTTCAAAAAAAAAATAAACAAGACCACACTTTGAGTTTAGTACGCTTACATATAAATGTAAATAGTTTTCTATATATTACAATTATATTAAGTATATATTTTTATATATCAAAGCCAAAAAGTGGGAATTTATTACTAAAGATAATTCTAAAATAAACCTCGACTTAGAAAAGCAAATAAATGCAATTGTGGCGAAAAATGATTCCCTTGCTCCTGGATAATTCAGAACCGGACAAGGTGGCGTAAATATTGGTTCAAATGATTTTTTCACCCCTGACGACGTCGATTCTAGTAAAGAAAAAGAATTTCTAAATTCACTATTAACTAGCAAAAAGTCAGTTACCGAAATTTCCTTACGGTTAATGTATCACAACATGCGCGGTCAACTATTTTGGGATGGAAATAAACGTACTGCCACTTTAATTGCTAATAAATACATGATCGACAATGGTGCGGGACTTATTAACGTGCCATTAAATCTATGGCCAAAGTGGAATGAATTAATTAATACATATTACAGAACAGGAAAGATAGATGACATATTAGAATGGACTTATGAAAATGCTATTCAAGGTGTGAGTTTATAGTAATTTACGACAAAAAAATTGTACTAGTAGGATCAATAACCTATTAGTACAATTTTTTCTTTTAGAATTGAGAATCAAATAGATATTTTCCTTTGCTCGATTGCTTCTCCATTAAAAAGGGACACAGGAATTTCACTTCCATAAGATAATAAATTTTGATACCAATAATAACTATCTTTCTTAAATCGTCTATAACTACCATTACCATTGTCATCTAAATCCACATAGATCAATCCATATCGTTTAGACATTTGGTTTGAAGAAGCCGAAATCATATCAGTGGTTCCCCAAATACAATAACCCATTAACTCAATGCCATCATCTTGAATTGAAATAAGCATCTCTTTGATATGATCATTTAAATAACTGATTCTATAATCATCGTGAACTTTCCCATCGCAAGTTAATTTATCTTCGGCTCCTAAGCCATTCTCAACGATAAATAATGGCTTTTGATATCTATCATATAAATCAATCAATGATAATCGTAAACCAACCGGATCAATCTGCCATCCCCACTGACTTTCTTCCAAATACTTATTATAAACTCCAACGGTTCTATTAGCCTTTGTCACTTTCAACCCCTTAGTATCATATGCTGTACAAACTGAAGAGTAATAACTAAAGGCTATAAAATCTGCCGTGCCCTCTTTTAAGAGTTCTAAATCTTCTTTTTTAATATTCAATTTGATATTCTTATTCTTCAATTCCTTCAACAGAAATTTAGGATAAGATCCTCTAGCCTGAATATCACTGAAAGCATACACGTCTCGCATAGTTTCGGTTGCTTTTAATACGTTTTTAGGATCACTATTATATGGATAGACCATAGTTCTCGTAATCATACAGCCAACTTGTAAATCTGAATAATTATCATGACAATACTTCACTATTTTTGCTGAAGCAACAAATTGATTGTGCATTGCTTGATAGATTACATTTTCAAAATTTTGATTGGGAAATCTGTCCTCAACTAAGCCTGCCGAAGAGAATGGATGCCTAATAATACTGTCGATTTCATTAATTGGAATCCAATATTTTACATAATCATGTAAATAATCAATTACCGTTTTAGCAAATCTTTCAAAGTAATCGACAATTCTTCTGTCATACCACGAATCATAATTTAAGACTAGATTCAATGGCATCTCATAGTGCGACAAGGTCATTATCGGTTGAATATTATACTTTTTTAACTCTTTTACCACATTCAAATAATAATCTAAACCAGCTTGATTAGGTTCCAGATCATCACCATTTGGAAAAATTCTTGCCCAACTAATTGAAAATCTAAAAGCTTTAATTCCAGTTTCCGCTAATTGCTTAATATCATCACGATAATTATGATAAAAATTTACTCCATGTCTTTTAGCCCAATTTTTAGTTGAAGGGTCAGAAATAGCGCATTTAATTTCTTGACTATCAATAGTATTAATAGACTTATAATCTTTAGAATCAATATTTGGTCGATATCTTAAACAATCTGCAATTGACATCCCTTTGCCATCTTCATTCCAACCACCCTCTACTTGGTTGGCTGCTGTGGCAACTCCCCATAAAAAATCAGAATTCGTATGGTAATACTTCATAAAATCCTCCATTAAGCTAACATTAATAAATCATTGCTCATTGATACTTCTTTTTTATCTTCAGGGATTGGCAATACTTCCAAGAAATCCTTACTGTTCAAAACAATGACCATAACCGTTGGATCATATCCGGCTGACTTTATTCCTTCTAAATCAAATTTCAATAATTCTTGTCCTGCTTTAAATTCAGAACCCTTTTTAACTAAGGTTTCAAAGTACTTACCTTTTAATTCAACTGTATCAATTCCGATATGAATCAGAAGATCAGCATCATTGTCTAGATGTATTCCAATAGCATGACTAGTTTCAAATACCGCTGAAACAACGCCATCAGTTGGTGCAATGATTTTTCCCTCTTCTGGGACAACGGCAATTCCTTTTCCCATAATTCCACTTGAAAATGTTTCATCATTGACTTCATTTAAAGCCATAACTTGACCCTTAACTGGGCTCTTAATTGAATGCTTTTCAGTAATGGTTTTATCGGCTTTTTCTTTAGCTAGTTTTGTTGCTTCATCACTGACTGGATCGTCAAAACCAATAATCCATGTTGCGACAAATGTTGCAACACTAGAAATCAAAATTGTTGCAATGGCTAAAAAGACAAAATTCTCAGTCTTAGATACCCACATTGGCAAGCTCAAAAGTCCAGGGGTTACATAAACAAATGCTTTCATTTTCATAAATCCTGCGAATAATCCAGCAATTGCGCCACCAATCATAGCTCCATACATAGGCTTCTTTAGTTTCAAATTGACACCAAACATTGCTGGTTCTGTAATTCCACCTAGATAGGCAGTAACACTTGATGATAAAGCTAAACTTCTAAGTTTCTTATTTTTTGTTTTAACACCGACGGCCAAACTGGCTGCAGCTTGAGACATATTTGAACAAAGTGCTACAACTCTAATAATTGGATCAAACCCTTGTGTGGCAACTAATTGAATACTAATAGGACTCAAAGCTTTATGGATACCAATTGAAACTAACCATGGATACAATGCTGCTAACACTGGAATGGCGATGAATCCAGCATTGTTATATAAGAACATACTAATATCGGCAATTCCTTGAGAAATCATATTAGCAATCGGTCCGATGATTAAAAATGTCAATGGAGCAGTTATCAACATAATTAACATTGGTTCCGCAAAGACTTTTATCATTCCTGGTGTGATTTTCTTAACAAATTTTTCAATATAAGACATAATCCAGACTGATAAAATTGCTGGAATTAAAGTAGCTGAATATGATACTAAATTAACCGGCATACCCAAGAATGCAAAAGGTTTACCTGCCGCTACTAATGCTACCCAATTTGGATTAACTGTAACTAACCCAATGAATGCACCTAAAAATTGATTTGTCTTAAAGATTTTAGCTGCAGAAAATCCGATAAATGCTGGCATAAAGTAATAACCAGTATCAAATATCAAATTTAGCATGATATATGTTTGGCTTTTTTCTGACAAAATTCCTGACAAAGTCAGGACTAATAGCAAAACCTTTCCCATACCAGCTCCAGCTAGTAATGGGATAGCAGGGGCAATAGAGCCAGTAATTGTTCCAATGATTTTATCGAATAAATTTCGATTATCTTTACCGTCATCCTCGGAACTTGCATCATTATCCAAATCTAACATTTCGGCAAGCTCGTTATAAACATCTTCAACATTGTTTCCAATGACTAACTGATACTGACCAGCTTTTTTAACTAATTGTAAAACCCCAGTAATATTTTTTGCTTTCTCATCATCCGCTTTAGATTCATCCTTTAAAACAAATCTCAATCTAGTGGCACAATGAACAACGGATTTAATGTTTCCTTTTCCACCAACAGCTTGAATAATATCTTTATTCATTTGTTCATATTCCATATTATTTTCCCCTCTATTTTTCGGTAATTCTTGCAATATGAATTGTCATATATAATAATTCTTCATTATTTAGTTCGTAATTATAATTTTGTCTAATAAAATCTTTGATCTTTAATGCACATTCATAGGCTTCAATCTTTTTTCCTTTGATAATAGCCAACATTTCATTGCTTAAATCCCCGATAGATCTTGAATCATTTTGATACATCATATATTGCCAAAAGAATTTTAAATGTGTTACAAATCGGTTATAGTCAAGCGACTCTTTATCAATATCAATTGACATTTGATAAGTGACAATACTGGTAATCTTCTTGATAAATTTTATTACTTCTTGAAAATCATCCAACCTATTACCCAATTCACCACTAATTATATGAATAGCGATAAAACCTGCTTCATCTTCAGATAACTTAACCTTACATTCTTGATTGATAAGATCTAACGCCCACAATCCAATTGAAAATTCTTTTGGATAATAACTACGAATTTCCCAAAGAAATTGATTATTCAGGAATAAGCCTTCTTTGGCTCGATCAACACTGGATGATATGTGATCCGTCAATGCGATATAAACACTATCCGTAAGTTGAATATCATTATCGTTTTTAGTCTTATTGACAATCTTTTCGGCTATTCTGAAAAAACTAACTGGAATATCTTCAATCATATCCAAAATCAGCTTTTTATCGCCCTTACTTACAGGAACAAAAGTCTTATAGATTTTACTTTGATCTACCTCCTCGTTGAACTTTTTTCCATATGCAATACCTTTTCCTATAACAATTATTTCCTGGTGATTTTCATTGCGAGTAATAAATGCGTTATTATTCAAAATTTTCTTTATCTTCATAGCATCGCCCCCAATAAAATATTTTCCCATAAAAAAAGCCCACTCAGCCCGTTTAATTAAAAACGAACTAAGTGGGTTTTGTGTAGCGCCGTTACTTTGCTATTACAATCCCAGTAATATAATTGTTATTTCTTACAGGTTTGATGATAGCGCTTTCTAGATGAGGTGTCAATCACTTTTACAGCAAAAACAGCAGATAGTGCTTCTATCTGCTGTTTGTACGCGTGATTCCTATTAATCTTTATACTTGATCTGGTTTTTCCATCAATAGCCAAAGAACTAAATAAACTAAAATTCCTGGGAATATTGGTGTAAATGATAAAACTACGTACAAGACGCGGCCGATGGCGGGATTCCAGTCAAAGTGTTCACAGAGTCCTGCGACTACACCGCCTAAAATTTGATTATCTTTTGATCTTTTTACGGGAATGTGCATTTTTCTTACCTCCACTTTTAACTATTCAGGATTTTCCATTAACATCCAAAGGATTAAATAAGCGATGATACCAGGAACTGGTGTTAGTGAAAGAATTACCCATAAAACTCGAGCAATGGTTGGGTTCCATTGGAAATGTTCTGCCAATCCTCCGATTACCCCTGCAAAAACTTTGTCGCTGTTAGAACGTTTAATTGGAATATGCATAATTTACTTCCCCCTCTTTTATTGTTAATTACATAATAATTTATTTATGGATATAAGTACATCTAATTTACTTACATAAATCTTACATTAATGTCACATGAAGTATTGCAGTTGTGATAATGCAAAAAATTACGAAGTATGTATAATGGTTAGTATATTGATATTCGGGGGATTAAATGAATAAACGAGGGATTTATACAACTATTTTGGTAGCTCTAACGGTTATTGTTCTAGGTGCCGGGGGAATTTATTTAGCAACTAACAATAGTCAAAGTACTAAGGTTGAGGCTCAAGACCAAAAATCTAAGCCCAAGCCAAAGAAAAAAGCACCCAAAAAGAAAATTTCACAAATAGATAAAGACGACAAAGATATGGTACCACTCAAAAAATTCAAATATACCATGTCATCAGAAAAGAAAGCTTATCCAAACTTACAGGAACATCCTAATGCTTGGATCGACGTCGACATCACCACTCAACGAGTTTATATTATGGATGGTAAAACACAACTTTACGAAATGTACGCCTCGACCGGTGAAGATGACGCCACACCAAAAGGAACTTTCCACATCGAACCAGAACGTGGCGAATTCTTCTACACTAAGCCTTTGAAACTGGGAGCCTTTTACTGGGTATCATTCAAAGACCACGGCGTCTATTTATTCCATACCTCGCCAACTGACGTCCAAGGAAATTACGTCGAATCAATCGCTAAGACACTAGGCAAAAAGCCATCATCACACGGCTGCATTCACTTATCCACACCAGACTGCAAGTGGATCTACGAAAATGTGCCAACCAATATGACCGTCAAAATTCATGGAACTTTCAATGAAGCTAGGCGTTAATCCCTCGAATTCATTCGTGGGATTAACGCCTTCTTTTTATTATTAATTATTTGTTTTTTGATATCGAACTTCTTATATCACACCCTTATCGCGGGATTTTGAACACGTGTTCGTATATAATGAATCTATAAAGATAAGGGGGTGAAATGATGGAGAATAAAGCAAAATTTATGATGGGTTTGAAAATGAGAATCTATCCTAACAGAAAACAGGAGAGAATTTTCTGGAAGAATATCAATGCTTCTCGGTTTGTTTATAATAAGTTACTAGCTAACAGCTGGACTGACACGCCTGTTTACAAGAATAAGTTAGATGAATTGTATCCTATTCCGGAAAAATACTGGAAGTATAATAAAAATGGCAAATTACTTAAATCTAGTATAGTTCGTAAAACAGGATTAGCTCGGATCACCAAAGATAAGTACCCATGGTTAGGCGACAAGGATATTGATAGTGATATGGTCAATAATGCTCAAGTTGCCTATAAATCGGCCTGGAACTTATTTAATAAAGTACACAAATCTGGTACTCCAAAATTTAAACGCAAGTCTAATCCAAATCAAGGTTACAGGACTTCCAATCACTATAGCTCATCTGCTGTTAAGAAAAACGGTGGTGTTCCATCTTTATACAATGGATCAATCAAATTCCTAGATAATAAGCATATCAGATTACCTAAAGTTGGTCGTATCAAAGTGAAACTATCTAGAAATCTACCTAATAATCAATTGGTTAGAATAGCTACTGTTTCCATCAAACACTTGTCAACTGGAGAATGGTTTGTTTCCCTCCTGTTAAAAAGTGATGAACCATTTAAAAGACAACTTCCAAAGGCCAATTCACAAATCGGTTATGATTTAAATACTGAAAATTTCTTAACTGATAGTTACGGCAATACTATTGATAATCCTAGATTCTATCGTTCTATCAAAGGAAGATTAGCCAAGGAACAACGTAAGTTATCTCGAAGAGGTAGACGTGCTAAATCTGAAGGGAGAAAACTTTGGAAATCTAAGAATTATCAGAAACAACGAAAACTAGTAGCAAAACTCCACAGTAAAATAAGAAATCAACGTAAAGACTTCCTTCATAATCTCTCAACCGCACTTATCAAAAACCACGATTTGGTAGTTGGGGAGAATTTGAAGAGCAAGAATATGTCGAAAAATCATGCTTTAGCTATGTCTATTTCAGATGCCGGTTGGAGAACATTTATTGGTATGTTGGAGTATAAAGCTCCAATGTACGGTCGTACTTTCGTTGAGGTTGATCCAGCCTATACTACTCAACAGTGTAGTGAATGTGAGTTCAGAATGGGTACAGGGAATACTCATAAATTAACCCTAAAGGATAGAGAATGGACCTGTCCTAATTGCAATACTCACCATATTAGGGATTGGAACGCATCTAAAAATATCCTAGCAAAAGGCTTGATTGAATTAACTAAAACGTTAACTGAAGATAGTCCAATATATAGATAAATATATGGGCGTTTGGCAACTCACGTCCTAAGTTCTGGTAATTGGCGCATAAGACGTTATGATTCCGAGTGCTTAACGGCATGAGATATTGTAATGCGATGCTGTATCTGAATAAGTTGTGACCAGTAATTAAGTAGCGATAAGCTATTTAGTGAAGTTCACAAGCCACTGACTTTAGTCAGTGGTAGTTGACAGCATAATCTCACCTCAGGGTTGGATTTTTTTGTTCGGCCAAACGTTTCAAAGCCTGCAAATTCTGATTAAATGCGTGCTTAATTATGGGAGTAAATAAAGTCTCCGGAAAAATAAGTGTGTCGCTAGTAACAAAAAAGTTTTCACGCAACTCAATTTTTTCTAAATTTTCTAAAAAACTAAACTCCAAACGATACTCGATTCTCCCACCAGTACTGTCGTAAATCACTCGGTCATCTTCCTTAAAAACTCGGATCTCTTCGGCTTGATTGGCGGCTGGCTGATTTTGCTGAATCGCATAAGTCTGCGGCTTTATCTTTTCAATATTTGAAATAGCATAATTCCACTTGCTTAATTCAAAAGCGTTCAAGAGTAATTGCTCCAAATCAGCCTGGTTTGTTTGAATAAAAATAGAATTCGAAAAAAGTTTTTTCATAAGTACGCTCCTTAATTTGATAAGCATATCTTACGAAAAAACTTTTTCTTTTGAAAATCAGTATTCTGATATTTAGAAATCTTCAAAGACGCTTTCGCCGTACAATTCTGTGAACAAATCTTTTCTTTGGTTAGCAGCTAAACGTTCATCATCATTGTGAGCAACTTGGGCCAAACGGGCTAAAAGAAAATAACAGTTTGCCAACATGTAATGGGAATTGTGACGAGCAATGAATTCAATTCCATCAGCCAAATAAGCAGTCGAATTTTGATAATCATTCATTTTGAAGTAAATCAAAGCAGCCATGTAATAAAGAATATTTTGATTCTCTTCATAACTGAAAGCATCCCACTTCTGAAATGCCAAATCAATGTGCTTTGCAGCAAGCTTCTTTTGATTTTGCAGCGCAAAAATATAGGCCATTCCCATGTATGCCAGGCGAGCCAAAGTATTAGGATGTCGCGGATTAATTTGTGCCAGTGACAATTTGAATGACTGGATTGCTTCAAAAATTGCATTAGTCTGCAGTTGCGCGACGCCTAAATAATAATAGTAAGATTGAATTTGCAAATTTGTTTTGAGATTATTGAGCACTTTTTCTTGATTCAAAAATGCCTTCAGCTCTTGATATTGGTGGTTGTTACACAAATCATCTACTTGATCATTGAAGTTAGCTTTTGAACTAATTGAAAAATTAGTTGCCAAACTGATTTCATCTAGATTCACTTTTAATTTATTGGCTAAATTAATTAATAAAACTGAATTTGGTACATAGACATTGTTTTCAATTGCAGACAACATTGACTGTGCACAAACTCCCTCTGCCAACTCTTTTTGGGTCAAGTGTTTTTCTTTTCTTAACTCTCTAATTACCGTCCCTAAATCTTTCATGTTTTATCCCTGCTTTTTCTTATCACTATCTTAATTTTAAATGATAATTGGAAAAATGTGTTGGTTTTAGATGCAAAAAACGCCGGGAATTTTCTTCCTGACGTTTTTTTGTGGTAGATTTTTTCTTTTTAGGGGTTGGTTTGGTTTTTTCTTTGAATAACCATTGTTCTTTGCTGTGTTGCTCTAATTCTTATTCTTAATAACCATTGTTCTTGGCAATATAGCTAAAACGCGTTCCGCAGGCCAGGACTTGGACATATAGCTACGCTTCCCAAATCGCCCGCAGGTTCGGCGGGCAATTCGTGAAGCTAGGCTATCTGCTAAGTCCTAAGCGGCCTGCTCCACGCTCTGCTCTACTCTAATTCAACACTTTATAATTCCAAGCTGGTTTTTCATATCCATGGAATTCTTGTTCGATAACTTTAGCAATATCTTTTGATTGATATGCTTTAATAATCTTCTTATATGTAGGATTGTCTTTGTCTTTCTTATTAGCTGAGATGATATTTACATATGGTTTTGACTTAGCTGTAATCTTTTCTCTATAAACTGCAGTCTTTGGATCTAGTTTTGAATCATTGGCAACTCCACTGTTAACTACTGAAGCGGTAACGTCTTCCATTGATTTAGCTGTTTGGGCTGCATCTAGTGGTGTGATCTTTAGGTGTAATTTATTTTCGGTAATATCTTTCAAACCTGGTACTTTAGCATCATCCAACTTAATCAAACCGGCACTTTCTAGTAGTGCTAGTCCACGGGCTTCGTTTGTGGCATCGTTAGCGACGGCAATCTTGTCGCCTTCTTTGATTTGACTAACTTTAGTGATCTTCTTAGAATACAAAGCCATTGGTGCGATTACGGTTGAACCGATTGAAACGATGTTAGTGTGGTGTTTTTTGTTCCAATCATTTTGGAAAATTACTGTTTGAAAGGCGTTCAAATCAATTTCGCCTTGATCTAGTGCAGCATTTGGTTGACTGTAATCTGAGAATTCAACAATCTTAATGTTGATTCCTTCTTTTTTAACCTTTTTAGCGACGGCTTTTAAAACTCGGTCATCTGATCCGGTAATCCCAATTTTTACAGTTTTCTCTTTGTTAGAACTTGCTTGGCTGTTTCCACAACCTACTAGTACGAACAAACTTAATGTGGTAATAACTAATAAAAATAAAGCCTTTAACTTACTTTTCTTCATAGTACTCCTCCTCGGGTCTAGCCCTTTTTCCCATATATATATACAAAAAGACGCTTCCATCAAAACGAATCAACTCGTTTAAGATAGAAGCGCCTTTTTGCGCGGTACCATTCTATTTTAAAAACAAGTTCACACTTGTTTTCCTCTAAAACATGCATTGCATGTGTGTACGATAATGGATACCGGCCATCATCCCCTGTTCCTAAGAATTCGGAGATGCCAATCACGAATCATTTTCAAATATCCACTCATGCTTTTTCTCATCGAATCAAAAGCTCTCTGTAACGAGTTGAATAAATTACTTTTTCGCTCAATTTGTTCTCTAATGTTCTAATTTTCTAACGGCAAAATCGCCTAAACCTTGAATTACGAAAACTAACACTAAGATCAATAACATAGAAACGATTGTTACATCATTTTCAAATCTTTGATAACCAACGGAAATGGCCATGTTACCAAGACCACCACCACCAACAGCACCGGCCATGGCAGTTAATCCTATCAAACTAATGATTGTTAGAGTACCAGAGCGAATCAGTTCGGGTAAACCTTCACGTAAATATACTCTAAAAATAATTTTCATAGGAGAAAGACCGATAGCTTCAGCAGCTTCAATAACTCCGTGATCTACTTCAACTAACGCCAATTGAACTTGTCTGGCAAAAAATGGCGCCGTCCCGATCACTAACGGAACTAATGCTCCAGTAGGTCCAATTGTCTGACCAACGATCAAACGAGTGAATGGTCCGATGACCGCTAGCAAGATAATGAACGGAATTGATCTGAATAAATTAACTAGCTTATCTAAGAATGTGTACAAAGCTTTGTTAGGAGTAATACCATCATCAGCTGTCACCACCAACAAGATTCCTAGAACAATACCGAATATGCCGGCAAAAAACGCACTGACAAAAGTCATGTAAAGTGTTTGCCAAATTGCGACCACGAATCCATTATCGCCTTCCCAATTAGCAACTACGTTAGGTAGAAATTTATTAACTAAATCAGCCATGAACTATTCGCCTTCTTTCTTTAAAGATATTTCTTTAACATTGACGTTCAAACTATTCAAATATTCGATTGCAGCCTCAACCTTGTCATCTTCACCCGTTAAGGCAAAGAGCATGATTCCGACTGTGGTATTTTGCAATCTTTCAATATTACTAAATAAAATGTTGGCTTCAACTTTGAAACGTTTATACAATTCAACGACGATCGGTTCATTGGTAGAGTCACCGATGTAATTCAATTCAATCAAGCGACCGGATAATTTATCAACGATTCCACTATCACGAATTTCATCTAAGACTGATCCGATATGAGTTGAAGTATTAACAAAGTCTTTCGTCAATTGTTTCTTAGGATTACCGAAAATAGTTAACAGACTGCCTTCTTCAATCAATTGACCATTTTCCATTACCGCAACTCGATTACATACTTGTTTGATAGCATCCATTTCGTGGGTAATGATAACAATTGTGATTCCTAATTCTTTATTCAAGCGACCAAGTAGATCCAAGATTTCAGTGGTAGTTTTTGGATCTAGAGCACTTGTCGCTTCATCAGAAATTAAAATCTCTGGATCATTTGCTAAAGCTCTAGCTATCGCAACACGTTGTTTTTGACCACCTGATAATTGTGAAGGATAATTCTTCGCACGGTCAGCTAGACCAACAATATCAAGTAACTTATCAATTTTTTGCTTACGTTCTGCTTTGCTCAACCCAGAATCGCGTAACGGAAAGTCAACATTTCCATAAACTGTCAACGAATTCATCAAGTTAAAATGTTGAAAAATCATTCCGATGTTGCGACGAGCTTTTCGTAAATCCTTTGCACTCAATTGAGTTAAATTTTGGTCATTGACGACAACCGTCCCAGAAGTTGGTTTTTGTAATAGATTGATCACACGAACCAACGTACTCTTTCCGGCACCGGAATAACCAATAACTCCGAATACATCGCCTTTATTCACATTGATGGAAACATCTTTGACAGCTTCGATTGTTTTGCCTTCACTGTGAAAGGTAACATCAATATTTTTTAGCTGAATTATCCCATTTTGTTCTGCCATTAAAAATTACTCCCTTAATTTACCTAAGAATTGGTCGAAGAAATCAATAAAGTCGAGGTAATCTTGAATTCTAATATTTTCGTTTGGAGCATGATTACCAGCCTTAGAATAACTGACACCACAAGAAATGATTGAGGCGTGTGTGTATTCATTCAACAAGTACATTGGACCAGTACCAGGACTTGATGGTAAGGCTTCGACTTTGTCCTCTCCACCAAAGAAGTCTTTGGCGGTACCAATTAATTTATTTACGATTGGACTATCAAGATCCCAACGATATCCTTTTTCACCAAGGAGATACTTAACTTTAATATCTTTAAAGCCTTGGTCATTCAAATATTTTGTCAACTTATCGAACAAGTCATGTGGATCTTGATTTGGTACCAATCTAAACTCTAACTTAGCTGTGGCAGCTTTAGGAGTAACGGTTTTAACACCTTCACCTTCCCAACCACTGCTGATTCCTTCTATATTAATAGTTGGATTGAAAGTTAAATTGTAGTTAACTGACTTATTCTTCAACAAAGGAACTTGCAAGTCCCATTTTGACTTTAAGTCAGGTGTGATTGCTTTGTTAACTAAATCGATTTCTTTTTGAGTAGGTTCAACAACGTCATCATAAAATCCAGGAATCTTAATGTCACCTTCAGGAGTTCTCAAAGCATTTAAGGCTTGGGCTAATCTCCAAGTAGCTGAATCAACTACAGCGGCAAAAGATGAATGAAGATCGATATCAGCTGAAGTAGCTTCTAATTCAAAACACAAGACACCTTTGTTACCACCAGTGAAATTGAATTGTTCATGTTCATTCTTGTAACCTGATTCCCAAATGATCAAATCAGCGGCTAACTTGTCAGAATACTTCTTTAAGTAATCCTCCAAATGACGACTGGCAACTTCTTCTTGACCTTCAACTAAGAATTTGATGTTACAAGGAAGATCTCCGTGCTCTTGACGATAAATCTTCAAAGCCGTAATTCGACTGATCAAATCGGCTTTACAATCAGAAACTCCACGTCCGATGAATTTGTCATCAGTAATCTTCAACTTGAATGGATCTGAGTTCCAAAGAGCAACTGGCTCTTCTGGTTGAACATCGTAGTGATTATAAATCAAGATGGTAGTATCACTAGGTTGTTTTGGTTTGATTTCAGCGAAAACGACTGGATGTTCAAATTCATCCCAAACGGTGGCATCGGCTCCAAAGTCCGTTAATAAATTTTTAAGGAATTCGGCTGTCTCAGTAATAGATTGATTCTTTGCTGAAACGGATGGTAGTGCAATATAGTTCTTTAAATCTTCAATCGACTTCTGAATTAATGGATCTGATAGTTTTGACATATGAAAACCTCCTCAAATTTTTAAAACGATTTATTACTTATTCCAAGCTGGTACGGCACTTTCGCCATAAACCTTCTTGATTTCTTTAGCAACAGCTTTAGTTTGGAAAGCTTTAACAACTTTCTTGTAAGTCTTGTTGTCCTTGTTCTTCTTTTGGGTAACGATAATATTGATCCAAGGTTGTGACTTCTTGTTAACTTTTTCAGTTACAACCGCTTTTGAAGGATCAAGTTTAGCATCACTAGCAACATTACCGTTAACGATAGCTGCATCGACATCATCAAGTGATCTAGCGGTTTGTGCGGCATCAAGCGTCGTGAACTTCAAGTTTAACTTGTTTTCCTTAATGTTCTTAGTTGATGGTAACTTAACGCCACTATCAAGTTTCAACAAACCATTTGCTTCTAGTAATTGTAATGCACGAGCTTCATTGGAAGCGTCATTTGGAATAGCAATTTTAGCGCCATTCTTTAATTGGCTAAGCTTTGTGATCTTATGTGAATACAAAGACATTGGTTGAATAACTGTCTTACCAATTGATACAAGATCTGTATGATGTGCTTTGTTCCAAGAATTTAAGAAGAATGTATGTTGGTAAGCATTAATATCAACTTCCCCTTGTGCTAAGGCTGTGTTGGGTTGATTGTAATCATTGAACTCAACAACCTTTAAGTTGATACCCTCACTCTTAACATTTTTCTTAACTACTTTCCAAATCGCAGCGTCGGAAGGATTGATTCCGACCTTAACTGTTTGTGTCTTGTCTTGGCTACCACAACCAGCTAGTACAAAAATAAACAATGCTGTAAAAGCTAGTAGGATGACCTTACCTAATTTCTTAAATTTACTCATTTCTTTCTCCCACCTTACATATTTCTTAACGAAAAAATCTCTATATAAACAAAAAAGCCACTTCTAAATTGAACATAATCTGTTCATATTTAGAAGCGGCTATTGCGCGGTACCATTCTAATTCGGAATAAATTTACACTTATCCCCTTAACAACGTACAAGAAAATCTATACGCGTGTACTGTAAAGGGTACCAACCATTGCATCTTTATCCGAAGATTCAGCGCACCAATCACGGGTCATTTTCATTCAAGTCGTTGTCCTCATCTCAGCAACAGAGGCTTTCTGTACAAACGAGGTTGAATTACTTCCCCCGATCACTTTGTTTAATAAATCTCTTTTGTTAATCGTTGGTTAGATAATACAATCTAATTTTTGAAATGTCAATCAATAAAAATAAGTTTTTTCAGAAGTTTTTCTAATCTTTATTTTATATGCCAAACGTCATTTATAACATGAGATTGATTCAATTACCGTCATTCAAGGCTTTTGTCGGTCGCGTGATGGCTATTCTTATGCTACTTGAAAAAATATTTTTTGGAAATAAAAAATATATTAATCTTCTTTTCAAGAATATTTTACATTAGAGAAAATTAATATTTAATTAGAATCAAGTCTCGTGTCACGCTACTGTAAATCAATTGGATTTTGTAATCGAAATTAAGTTTTCAAAGGTATTCTTTGCTAAAATTGGAAGTAATAATAAGTCGTAATTCTGGAGTAGAAAATGAGTTTAATTAGTTTTAAAGATGTTACTAAGCAAGTCGGAAATCAAAGTGTCTTCACCAATTTTTCACTAGACATAGCTGAGCATCAACAAATCGGTCTAAAGTTAATGCGGAGTGAAACCGATACGTTTTTTAGTTTATTGGAAGAAAAGACTCTTCCTAGCAGCGGTTCAATTGAAAATAACACTCAAAGCATTTCAATTAAGCGTTATAACGATGGTATTTATCAAAAAATGACTGTAAAAAGCTATTTAGAGTTCTTCAATCACTTGACTAGTAATCGCCAAGACATTAAGCAACTCGCTCCTGACTTTTCCTTAGGCGATAATTTGACTATGAAGACAGACGCTTTGACAATCGATCAAATTGAGCGATTGCATCTCTTTAGAATCTACCTAACTGCACCTGATCTAGTATTCTTAGAAAGTCCCCTACGTGATTTATCTAGTGACGGCATCAAGTTTTACTTCAAAGCTCTCGAAGTCGTCCGTCAGAAGTCAACTGTGGTCGTTATCTCTTCCTTTATGGAAGAACTTTTACAACTGAGTTCAACTATTTATCAATCTGTCGATCACAAACTGGAGAAAGTTTCCTTAGAAACTAGTCAAGATTCACTCAAACCACAAAACATTTTCCGGCTCTCCAGTCACCTTGATGATAAAACAATTTTCTTCAGTCCCAACGAAATCGACTTCATCGAAAGCATCAACGGTGTTAGTAATTTCTCGGTAAACTCCGAATACTTCCCTTCTTCACTAACAATGGAAGAACTCGAAAAGAAGTTAGTTCACTTCGGCTTTTTCAGATGTCATCGATCATACTTAGTCAATCTCCAACGAATTTCTGAATTGATCAGCTATTCCAAGAACAGTTACACCTTGATTTTAAAAAATAGTCAGGAGACTCTCCCCTTATCTCGTGCTAAATTAGATCAACTCAAGGACTTACTCCAATAACGTGGGTACAATTCAAACCATTATTTCCACCATTCACTGATTTTTGCATACTTATGCAATCTTTCTTTGTATTCTGTAATTGTAAAAAGCAAGGAGGAGTACAAAATGACCAACAACCCAATCATTGAAGTGAAACAACTTTATAAAAGTTTCGGCAATGAACCTGCATTGAACAATCTTGATTTTTCCGTTGAAAAAGGTGAAATCTTTGGATTTCTTGGCCCATCGGGAGCTGGGAAAACTACCACGATCAAGATTCTTACCGGACAACTCAATCAAGATTCAGGAAGCGCTACAGTTTTAGGCAGCAATTCTCAACATTTTAAAGAGAATATTTATGAGCATATCGGTGTCGTAACGCATGATAGTGGTTTATATGAAAATCTATTAGCCTACAATAACCTAGTTACCTTTGCGAGAATCTTTAATAGTGATAAAAAATCAATTGATCCGTTATTAAAACGTGTCGGTCTTTATAACGATAGAAACAAACTAGTTAAAAAATTCTCCCAAGGAATGAAACAACGCCTAATTTTAGCTCGAGCAATCCTCAATCGCCCGGAAATCCTTTTTCTTGATGAACCAACCAATGGAATTGATCCAGGAACGACTAAGGAAATTCACAAATTAATTTTTGAGCTAAGGGATTCTGGAACAACTATTTTCTTGACGACTCATAACATGACTGAAGCCACCAAATTGTGTGATCGAGTAGCGTTATTAAACGATGGTAAAATTGCAGAAATCGGTTCACCACAAGACTTGAGTTTGAAGTACAATAAAAAAATTCAATTCAAAGTTCTTTTAAAAGATAACGAATCACTAAAGTTAAACGACTCTGAAGAAACCAGAGGAAAAATCAATTGGTGGTTAGAAAACGGTGAATTACAGACCATCCATTCTTGCGAACCAACCTTAGAAGACGTCTTTTTACAAGTTACGGGGAGGAAATTAAAATGAACATCTCATTGCGAAAAATAAATGCAATCTTTATCTTGAAATTACAACTATTTTTAGGAAACCTTTCCTTACTAATGATTCCGGCCATGGCAATTGGCTACGTGGTAATTTTTAAAAACTTTTTCCCTGCTAATACTGTTGCGTTTAAGGCACTGACGTTAAACATGGGTATCCTCTTGAATATAATTATGGGTGGCATAATGTTTGGCGCTTATCCTATCGCCGAAGAAAAAGAACATCATACTTTAGGAGTCTTGATGACTTCCTCAATCAACGCAACTGAATATTTCATTGGAA
Source organism: Companilactobacillus suantsaicola (assembly GCF_004745525.1). Classification (GTDB taxonomy): domain Bacteria; phylum Bacillota; class Bacilli; order Lactobacillales; family Lactobacillaceae; genus Companilactobacillus; species Companilactobacillus suantsaicola. The sequence goes on from NZ_RKLY01000017.1 coordinate 55,573, forward strand.
GTTTACTCCCAGCACTGTTGATTTTGACCATAACTAATATCATTTTGGTACCGCTAAATGGCACTTCCTGGAACCAAGTGTCAATTATCAACTATTTGATTATCACAGTAATTTGTTCAATCATCAGTATTTTGATTGGTTTTACCTTGGGACTTTTTTCCAAAAACCAAACCAATGCCGGCGTCGTGAGTCTATTACCAGCGGCTATTTTTACATTAGTCCCACTTTTTAAAGGTTTCTCAAATAAAATTTCACACACTTCTGACTTCCTGTATTCAGGAGTAATTCCCAGATTCATCAATCAAAGCCTCTTCAAACACAGCTATTCTTGGAGCCTATTCGAAGTCAGTGTTTTAATAGCTTGGTTCATTATTTTCTCAATTGTTTTATTTTATGCTTATAGATATAAACATTTTGATTAGTCAGGAGGAATTAATTATGTTAGTAGATATAAGTAACATTTTAAAGAATGATTCTGATCAGGATATTGCGAAACAATTAGGTATTTCAGCGACCGAAATTGAATTGATTAAGAATAAACAACTTTATCCACCACAGACTTTAACCAAAAAGATTATTCAGCTCGCAAAACATCCAACAACTGTCACGCAACCAGCTTTAGAGAAAAATTTTCAATTTGGTCAAACTATCAAACTTAGACGGGTAATTATTTCTATCATCTTCATTATTTTTGTTAGTCTCTTGTTCACTGGTTTTGGTTATCAACCTTTCTGGGTATTTCTATTAGTTGTTTTAATTGGTTTATTTGTAACTTTACCAAGTTGTTTTAACGATTATTGGCTGATCAACGAAAAAAATATTAAAGCGGTTGAATTTAATAACCTAGGAATAATCAAATTAGCCCAATTATTACATTTAACCCCCCTACCTCAAAGAGTGATTTCTTATTCAGAAATTGACCACATTAATATTTTTTACCACAAAAGAATTCGAACTAGCCCGTTCGACATCAATCCTGACATTTTTCAATTAACATGTACGTTGAAGAACAACCAAGAATTAACTATTAATGTCAACGCCAAGCTTGAAGAAGAACTGATCGACCTGGTTGCCGAATTGAATTATCAAAACGTCGCGGTTTATGATCAACAAAAAGTTATTTTGGCGCTGTCTAAAAAGCAGAATCTCTTTCAAAGATTTAATCATGGTTTTCCATAAAAAAATCCCCTCATCTGGACACTCCAAAATGAGGGGATTTATTTTTTTAAATTAGCCGATAACTTCAACTGTGGCGCTAGTTACTCCATATGAAGGAATCGATGAACTTGGCATTGCAACATCCAATTGTTGAGAATTGCTGTAAGCAAATGAACCTGTATCATTAACTGTTCTGTATAGTACTGTTCCGTCAGCTAAAGTGATCTTCAATTGTGTTCCTTTAGGGAAGACTGAAAGATTAGCGGCGACACCACTATAACCCATATTTGAACCTAAAACGGCTGGATCATAGAAACTAACTTTGAAAGTTCCACTAGCAGTTGTGCTGGTAGTACTTGAAGTTGTAGTACTTGAAGTTGTGGTACTTGCAGCTTGAGTAGTTGCGCTTGCTGTTGAATCTGCCTGTGTCGTACTTGTTTGTTGTGTTTGATCAGTTGTATTTGTATCTGTTGTTGGTAAAACATTTTGATTATCTGTATTTGTTTGAGTTGTTGTAGAAGTGGTTGAACCTGGTAAAGTAATTAGATCACCAGGGAAAATTAAATCGAATCCCCCAACTTCACGACCATTAGCTTGCTCTAATTCGGAAATACTAATCCCGTTAGCTTCAGCGATGCTCTTATAAGTATCACCTTTTTCAACCTTAACTTGGTTATTACCAGTTGAAACTGCGGCTTGAGCAGTATTGGTTGAAGTGAATACTCCCATTAATGCTACTGTACTTAATAAAGCGATTGATAAAACTTTTTTCATGAATTAATTACATCCTTATTTTTTATTGTTTAGCTCTTGTTTATGGTGCTTATATTAGCAGGCCAGTATTACGTGACCACGACCACCAAGTTACAATTTCAGGATATAATGTAATTTTAGTAACACTTATGAAACATGTTGAAAAATATTTTTATAAAAGTATCAAGTACTTTTATTGTGATGAAAATATATTCATGATATAGTTATATATATGAAGAATAAGAAAAAGAGAATTTCCGCAAAACTACTAATGATGTTAGTTGCTTTGGAACTTATCGCATTCAGTCTTAATATGTTCTTCGAACCGCATAGTATAGCGGCTGGTGGTGCCACAGGTATCGCTATCTTGCTACAGGCAGGATGGAAAATTCCAACATTCATCTCGGTTCTTTTCATAAATATTGTGATGTTAGTACTGGCTTACATACATTTAGATCGACAAACCACCATCAAATTAGCAATCGGAAGTTTCGCACTTCCCCTACTCCTTTATATCACTCCGGTTTACAATTTAATTCCAAATAGTCGTGTTATTTCTATTATAGTAGGAAGTATTATTTTTGGAATTGGTCTTGCAATACTCTATACCCTCAACATGTCTAGTGGAGGGACTACGGTACCGCCAATGATTATTTACAAAAACTTTGGTATCGAGAAATATATTAGTTTATTCATAATTGATGGTTTCGTCTGTCTAGGAAATTTCGTTTTAAGCGACGTGATTTCATTTCTACTGGCAGTTATGTCAGTTGCCATCTCTAGCTTAGCAATTAAAGGTTTCGGTATTTTCCATCAACGACACATTACAGAATAAAAGACGCCCATATCAAAGCATTTAGTGTTTTGACATAGGCATCTTTTTTATTTTAAGTTAGTTTGTGACTTGGCAACAATCTGATTGTGGGACAATTTAATTTGAATCGACGCATTTTGGGTTGGATCTAACTCTGATAAGTCTGATACGTATGTTAAAGTTCTGACGCCATTGATATCAGAATAATCATCTGGATCACCCAATAAATTAACGACCCGATTGTAACTATCACCAACATTTAGTTTTTGATAATCGGTTAAAGTCAAAGTTTTCTCACGGTCAATATTCAATCCTTGAATTGACTTAGAAGCAGCGTGACCATTTTCAAAAGTAATTTGAATCGTTACATTACCTTGATCAGCAGTCCCTTTCCAAGTTACATTAGAAATCGCACTACTTTGAATTTGAGTTTCAGCAGGATTTCCTAATAACTTGTAAATAACTTTTTTAGAATATCCTTTGTTACCAGTTTTAATTGAATTATATTTTGTAATTAATGAAGGCGACTTCTCAGCTTTTTGCTGTTCTTTTAAGGTTTTTCTTTCTTCAAAAGAAATCTGATCAGCCTTATCTGAATAGAAGGAATAATTAGCCACATAAGTTGTTGCAGATACTACAACGATAATTGAAATAATTGTGATCCAGAACCAGTTTCTCTTGTAAAATGGTTTCTTTTCATTTTCTGTCAAAATTATTAACCTCCATCTGCACCCCGTATTTTACCAATATTTACTGAAAGTAGTATCAAAAAGGCACTATTATTTTCATGTAAAAAATAGCTTAATTATTTGCTTAATTATCCTAAATTCGATATTATAATAAGTGGACACCATGGGGGTGTTCTGGATTCGACATGTGTAGTAGCGTGCAGGCTGCACTTAGGGCCTTGCGTCCCTTTAAAACGCACAGTTTATTATAACTGCAAAAAATAATAATAACTACGCATTAGCTGCCTAAAAACAGTCTAAGCGTGATCCATTCTAATTTCGCCCAAGGGTTGGAAATGGGTCTCAAATTTATTGGGCTACGTTTAACTGTGCATCCTGAATAGTTAAAAAGAGATCATCGGGATAGTCACTGTGGTTAGCCGGGTCGTATGGCGTTCATGATGGCGAAATTTCAAATGATACGACTATGAGTGTAGAGGCTTGCATAGCATTATGCTTGGACAGGGGTTCAATTCCCCTCACCTCCATTTTGCACAATTCAGCCAGTTATATTGAGGCTTAAAAGCCTTGGTATTACTGGTTTTTTATTTTTAAATTTCATATTATTTCACAAATATGTCAATCAAAATGTCAATCAATTTTAAAAAAAGCAAAAAATAAAATACAGAACGTGGAAGCGGTTTTTAGAGAAATTAGTAAAAAGAAAGAGTTTGGGACAAAAGTCCTAGATGACAAAAATAAGGTCCAGAAATCCTAATGATTTCTGGACCTTATTTCTATATACTAGTAAAGAAACGTCTTCAGTCGTTTCACCGCCAAGTA
>NZ_RKLY01000018.1 GCF_004745525.1 Companilactobacillus suantsaicola
CGAAAAACCTCTTTCATTGTTAGTGTCGGAACTCCAATGATAACTGATTTTTACGTCTTGGTGTTTTTTTATTTAGTTTTTCTTAAGGTGGCTAACTTGATTATAAAATTCGCCGTTAAATTAGCTTAACAAACTTGTTACAATTTATGTTACAAAATGTTTTTTTAAGATTAGTTTACTTCTATTGAGGGATTGTAGTTGGATGCCGTCTTCCGCACAATCCCTGTGATGAGCTGGAACGCTGCCGGCACTATTTTGAGCTTTTGCAAAGTACGCAAAATCTCAAAACTAGGCCTTCTTGTAGGTGCTAAAGCACCAACAAGAATTTGGCGGCTGAGTCATCACAGGGCTTGTGCTCCAGACTGAATAACATCTTTGATTTTTTATCTCAAATACTTCAAAATTTTAATAATCGTTATTATTCTATTCATCAATAAATTAGGGGCTGTAAAAATGAAAGCTAATGAAATGAAACATTCTTGTTTGAAATGGCTTGAAAATAATGAAAAATATACTAGTTTATCTTCTAATTTAATTCAGATTGATACCCCTTTTCTAGACCCTTCTCGTGACTACATTACAATATACGTTGAATCATCTGAACATGATATGACACTAACCGATGATGGCTGGACACTAGATTATTTGGAAACACATGGATTAACCTTTAAAAAGGGTTCCAAAGAAACTAAAATGTTGGAATTAATCTTAAAAAAATTCAATTTAATCAAAGAAGACGATTCTATTCAATTGAAGACTCAAGCAGCTAACTTTCCTGTCGACAAACAAAGGTACTTACAGGGATTACTACAAGTTAATGATTTACTATTGCTAAAAGAATGCGTTAAAAAAGCATGACTCAATTAATGTGACTTATTTAATTCAATTCAAAATTCACAACAATAACTGCCAAGAATTGGATTTAGTCTGGAGTAACAGCTCTGGAAAATTCAGCTGCGAAATTTCTCTAACGCTTCAGCGTTTCCCAGAGATGTTGTGTAAGACGGCCTCCAACTACTGACCAAACAATAGAAATATCTCTATATAAAAGCAAAAAACCAAACCTCTAAAAAGAGATTTGGTTTTTTAATTATGCCGTGTGCAGGAGTCGAACCTGTGACCGCCGGTTTACGATACCGATGCTCTACCAACTGAGCTAACACGGCAAAAAAATGGAAATCCTAAAAAAAATACATCTAATTCTAATGAACTAGATGTAAATATTGAAGACACCTAGGATTTCCTAAGTATTATAACTCCGGATGTCAGACTCGAACTGACGACACCCTGATTAACAGTCAGATGCTCTACCAACTGAGCTAATCCGGAATAATTCAATAGCTCTTTAACAGAACTATTAAATTTTATCAATCTATCAAGATTGAGTCAATACTTATTTGGCATTTTCTTTAGTAATTTTTGTTACGCCACCCATGTATGGTACCAAAACATCAGGAATTGTTACTGAACCGTCTTCATTTTGGTAATTTTCAAGGATTGCAGCGACCGTACGGCCGGCAGCAAGTCCTGATCCATTCAAGGTATGTGCTAGTCTTGTCTTACCATTTTCGTCACGATATCTGATATGAGCACGACGAGCTTGGAAGTCTAGACAGTTTGAACAACTTGAAACTTCACGATACTTGTCTTGAGCAGGCATCCAAACTTCAAGGTCATAAGTCTTAGCTGAACTGAAACTTGCATCCCCACTTGAAAGAACGATTACGTGATATGGAAGACCTAGTTGCTTCAAAATGTTTTCAGCGTTAGCAGTCAATTTTTCCAATTCGTTGTATGATTCTTCAGGCTTTGTAACCTTAACCATCTCAACCTTGTTAAATTGGTGCATACGGATCAAACCACGAGTATCACGACCAGCAGAACCAGCTTCAGAACGGAAACATGGTGTTAGAGCTGTGACATATTTAGGTAGGTCTTTTTCGTCCAAAATCTTACCTGCAAAATAGTTTGTCAAAGGAACTTCGGCTGTAGGGATCAAAGTCAATGGATTTTCATCAACCATAACGGTATAAACATCTTCAGTAAACTTAGGGAATTGACTTGTACCAAACATGGCATTGTTGTTAACCAAGTATGGAGGGATTACTTCGGTGTACCCTTCTTTTTGGTGTTGGTCGAGCATAAAGTTGTAAACCGCACGTTCTAGTCTAGCACCCATGCCGATGTAATAAACAAAACGACTACCAGCAACTTTAGTAGCTTGTTCAAAGTCTAAGATACCTAGTTCTTCACCAATATCCCAGTGATGTCTTGGCTTGAAGTTTTCCTTAGGAACGGCACCGACTTTTCTAATTTCCACGTTAGTACTGTCGTCAGGGCCAACGGGAACAGAGTCATCAGGAATATTTGGCAAACGAACTAGAATATAGTTCATCTTACCTTCAGTATCTTCAAGGTCAGCGTCTAGTTTCTTGATGTCACTACCAACTTGTTTCATAGCAGCAATTTCTTCACTAGCATCTTCTTTATTACGTTTCTTAGTAGCGATTCCTTGAGAAACAGTATTTCTCTTTTCCTTCAAAGTTTCACTCTTAACTAACAATTCACGACGCTTAGTATCGTAACTTAATAATTCGTCGATTTCTTCACTTGTAACACCACGTGAAGCTAATTTGTTCTTGATCCAGTCAGGATCTTTTCTGATTAGCTTGATATCTAACATATATTTTCTCCTTTTTTTAACGCAGAATACAAAAAAGTCGACTCATCTCTCCAAAGAGGGACGAATCGACTTATTCGCGGTACCACCCAGTTTCAGCGTAAACAAATACACTGCACTTTCAGACTTTATCGGATCAACCCGAACGGCATTACCCGTTGCCAGAATGCTGGAATAAAGACCTTAATGATTTTCACCGACCATCATCTCTCTGAAAGGTTTTTTGAGTAGGCACTCTCTTAGCGTTATATTTACAATTAATAATAAGTTAAACCAGCCTAAATTTCAACTAGAAAACTAGTAATGATTATGTTTTTTCTCGTGTGCAACATCGATATCTTTCAACTTCAAAAACTTCGTCTTGTAGCGGATCTTGTAGTAAGCCCAGCAGACGAATAAAATAATCAGACCACTATAACTGATCAACAGACGACCAACGTTGAAGTTGACCATTGAACGGACATCTTGACCGAGAATAATGATGATACCTAAGATGATTGCTAGAATTGGTCCAAATGGGAACCACTTAGCCTTGTACCGCAAATCTTCCAACTTGTAACCCTTGAATAGATAAGCTTTTCTGAAACGATAGTGTGAAAAGGCAATTCCTAACCAAGCGATAAATCCTGTCAAACCACTGGCCGCAACTAGTAGTTCGTAGAATGAGTCACCGTAAAAGCTTGTGAAGAGCGCAATCGCACCGATTAAAGCTGTCAAAAGTAGTGAGAAGACTGGCACACCACGACCGTTTGTTTTGGCAAAAGCCTTCGGAGCCATGCCCTGTTTACTCATCGACCACAGCATACGACTTGCCGCATAAAGTCCAGAGTTAGCCGCGGAAATAACTGAAGTTAAGATAACGGCATTCATTACCCCTGCAGCTAACGGGATTCCGACTTTCTTAAAGACGATCGTAAACGGACTAATTGCAATATCGCCAGCCCCTGAGCCGAGCAAATTAGGGCTAGTGTAAGGAATTAAGGCACCAATCACGGCAATTGATAAGATGTAGAATAAAAGAATCCGCCAGAACACTTGCTTGATAGCCTTAGGAATACTCTTCTCCGGTGTAGCTGATTCACCAGCGGTAATTCCGATCAATTCGGTTCCTTGAAACGAGAATCCAGCAACAACGAAGACACTTAGTATTGCCGGTATTCCGCCGACAAAAGGAGCTTTTTTGTAAGTATAATTAGTTAAACCGACAAAATGTTCATTGCCAAGAACTCCTAAAATACTCAAGACTCCCACGATCAAGAAGACAATTACCGCGATAACTTTGATTGATGAGAGCCAATATTCCGTCTCACCAAAAGAACTAACTGAAATAAAATTAATTACTAACAACAAAATCATAAATGTTAAACTGATTTTCCAAGAAGACCAACTTGGGAACCAGTATTTCACAACTAGCGAAATCGTCGATAAATCGACCGCTAACGTGATGGCCCAATTGAACCAGTAGTTCCAACCTAAAGCAAAACCAAAGGCTGGATCGATAAATTTAGTTGCATAGGTAGCAAACGAACCAGAGACTGGCATGTAAGTAGCCATTTCTCCTAAACTAGTCATTAAAAAGTAGACCATGATACCAATAGCCACATAAGCTATCAGAGCTCCACCTGGTCCTGCAGTAGAGATTGAAGAACCACTGGCAACAAATAAACCAGTTCCAATCGAACCACCTAGTGCAATCATTGATAGATGACGAGTCTTGAGAGAACGACTCACATCATTATTTTCCATCTTTCATTCCCCTTTTATTTTAGGACATAAAAAAAATCCTTATTATCAGAGGAACTACTGACAATAAGGATTTTTTTAATTATCCCAATAATCAATAGCTCAACGCAGAGAGCGGAGAATGGTGCTTAGATTCCGAGCATTTGCCTAACTTTGTGAATTACACGCCGGTTTTGCGTGGGATTTACAAAGTGTAGCAAAGCACAGGAATCTGCCATTCGTAGCTCGTTTTCACACGGAAAACCAGCCCTACACTCAAAAACGACAGTCCATTACCTGTTAAGTAATAGCCCAATCAACTTACCAAGAAGGGATAAAATGATTTCGGCAACTTTCCCTTTAATGTCTTTTCAATGTACCCTCATGTACTCCAAAACACGACTAATAAAAATTGCGCCTCTATCTGATTACAAAATATTATAAATAAATGTTAAGATAGTAGCAAGTAGTGTTTCTTATATTTATTAATCATAATTTAACATTGCCGGGGGAAAACAAACATGTTGGAGCAAATTTTCTTAGTTAAGCAAGACGTCGAAAAATACCGAATGCTTACAGTTATTAAATCGTTACCTCCTCGTGAAGTAAATTTGAGTAATATTAGTAGTAGATTACAATTTACATACCAAAAAACATATAATATTTTCCAAGCCCTGCTCGAAGATTTTGTTGAAGTTGCCCCTGATATCGACTCATCTGATACCAAGATTGAATCGATCGACTTCAGTAAAATTTCCATCGACACATACCGTCTATACTTAGTTAAGAACTCGGTAGTCTTTCAAGCCTTCAACTATGGCTTGACTAGTGCAAATCCCTCGTTCGAGAGTTTCAGCAATGATCACTTCACTAGCAAATCCACTCTCAACCGTCGAATGTCGAAATTTCGGGCATTTCTAAAAAATTTTGGTCTAAAAATTTCTAACTCTACACTAGAAATCAAAGGTAACGAAAAAAATTACACTGACTTGTACAAAGATGTTTATACTTTCTTCTCCAACGTTGACCAAAATGAGTTTCCGGGAATTTACAATGCGGCTGAACTAATTTCAAAAGATTTATATCAAGTTTTGCCAAGTTACATTTCAACTATTAGACAAGAAGATATTATCAAAGTTAAAGTCTTAATTGATCCAGGTAATCAAGCAGCTGAAGTTGTTTTGAGAAATATTCGTACATTGGGCTTCGTCGAAGTGGTACCAAGTGATGTCTTCGATGATGTGGATGTTTTGATCACTTCGCTGGATGTTTTGCCATTGGATATTGAAAAGAAAAAGTACCCTGAGAATTTGAAAGTTATTTCTTGGGATATTTCTTCAACGCGACCAGACTACATCTGGTTATTGATTCAGTTGAATCAGATTTACGTTAAGAAGCTTAAAGAAAAAAAGATAGTAATAAAAAGAAGAAGGCACTTTAGTTTTTTTGTGTAGTATGCCGTCTTCCGCAAAAAACTCGATTTGGGCTGGAACGTGGTGAGCCGACTTGAAACTACCGCAAAATGCGCGGCATTTCCAAGCTCGACCTTATTCTAAGCAATAAATTGCTAAGAATAATTTCACCACTGAGCCCAATCGAGTTTTTTGCTCCAGACTGAATGTTGGTTCTATCTTTTATTTTCTTTCCATTTGGATAAGAATTGCACTTCTATTCTGAAGGATTTTTAAACATAAATAAAAATAATAGCATCTACTTCAAGAGTTTGATTCTTGAGTAGGTGCTATTTATTTTTTTCTAAATTGAATTAATTGCTGTCCAATTTATTGTTCCGGTATAGGTTCCGGCAGAATCGATTTTATTTACGTCATTGGATAACAACAAGCCGCTGTTATTGTCCCAGCTTGCAGCGATGTCGTCGGTTGTTTTGGTCGTATATGACTTATTGTCTTGGGCGACTACTTTGGCATCGTCAGTTAATACGATTGGCTTGCTGGTATCTGTCTGTTTATAAATCAGGTTTCCGTAAAATGGTTGCGTGCCCTTGTATAAACCAGTTGTCGTCGCGCTTAATTTCCACGGCTCTTTTAAACTAGTTACTGTCAAATTGAAATCGCTCTTGCGGTACAGAATCGTGTTAGCGGTCTTGTAGTTGACGTCTTGAAATTGCAATGTTGGCGTTACTTCAAGATCCAAATACTTGTTAACGACATTTTTGCCATCGATCACAAATTTTGGTGTACTGGTGGTTTCAATCGCATTCGAACCACTGAAACTAGCGGGTTCTGGGTCAACTGTGATTGGTGAATCGGTTTGATTGTCGGCTGTCCCATTGACGGTAATATCAGCACTTGTATAGCCATTGGTATCGCTCTTGTTACCAAGATTATTCGCTAAAGTGTATTTCCAACTACCGCTATTTAAATCGGCAACCTTGGCAATCGTTTCAGGTGTACTGTCGCCGTTACTATTGTGATACGTGATCGTGGCAGAATTGTAGTCGACGTCGCTTGGCAAATTGAGTTTAGCCACAATATCTTGCCAGTCTTCACGCGATTCATCGGCATCCCAAGTTAAATGATAGTCAAAAGCTAAATTGTCGTCATTGTAGACTTTGTTATCACTCGACGAATCTGTGATGGCCTTGTTATTATCCGACTTGTCATAGAGCGTCGTATCAATTCTGGCAGTGGCAAGTGATGGCATCGACTCAAAGATAGCTAATTTGCTGTAACTATTGTCATTGGTGCCGTTGCTACCTGTCAAACCCCAGTAAACTTTATTATCGGTCAAAGTTCCAAATTGACTGACATCAACTGGAATAGTTTCCGTAATTTCGTTGTAGTCACTACCCTGTCCATTGTTGATCGTACCATCAGGGAATTTGTCATTAAACTTGTATTCAATTGTAGCGGGACTTGTGGCAGTCTTAGGATTCCAAGTAAAGGTCAAATGGTGCCAATAAAGTGGATTGCCATCTGCATCTTCACCATCAACTAGGTTGGCATTTTGCGCACCAACTTGAAAAGCTGAAAGTGCTTGACCTTTTTTATTCAAATTAATTAAAGACCAAGGATTACTCAAATCATTACTTGGTTTGAAGGCATCGTCATTTCTTAAATCATCCAGATTTAAAGTCTTATAAGTTGAAGCGTTAGCCGGATAACTAAAGTAAATTGTTCCGTATGGATTGGCTAAGTTGCCCATTCTCAAGGGATGCTCACCTAAATTACTACTGCTCAAAAGTAAATCACGTTCTGGAAAATCGCTTGGTGCTGCATACGTATCATGAGCAGTATCAAAACTTCCTAAGGTAAATTCCTTATAACGACCCTTAGCAAAACCTATCAAACCAGTCGAATGATCACTACTATAACCGACTAATGCTGGCGTTCTGACTGTTGAAATCAAACTGTTCGATTGAGCTTCAAAATTCAAAGCCATACTATTTTGAATTGCCATCGAAGCAGCACCTTCAGGCGAATTAATCAATGAATTATTGAAAGTATCATCAGAATATTTATTAGTTAGTAAATTCTTCGTTTGATTAGTCTGCGATTGATCGTAGCCCATAACACCAAGTCCTTGATAAGAAGCACCCATGGCACTTTCACCACGATTATCATTTTGCAAAACTAAAGAGATTCCCTCACCATTTTTAGTAGGATCATCCCCATCAGCTGAACCGAAGTATAGCCAAACTGAAACCGTCTGTTTCTTGGAAATATCGATATAGTTTTGACTGTCACGTTTAGACCAAGCAGCCCCAACTTGAGCCGTATTGACTACTGTTTCATTACTGCCGCTACCATAAGTAACCGGATTAGTTTCACCACCAGTAGCAAGCCGTAAAACTTTACCATCAGACGTTGCGTCACCCTTGGCATCAACAATTTCTGATGAATTGATCTTGAAAGGATAAGCTATTGAATCCTCATTATCGTTAAGTTCAAATTGTCCAACTGTAAAATACTTGGAAATCGATAGTCCATTTGGTGCGCTTTTGACAACATCAGAAATGTCGTCCGCAGCAACTATTTGTGGATTGAAGAATATTCCGCTAAGCAAAATCAAGCAGGCAATAATCGAAAATTTTGCACTACTTCTCATTCAATCACCCCTAATACAAATTTATTATAGGACGATTAAATGAAATATTCTTATCAAATTACAATAAAATTTATTTAAAAATAAAATCCTATTGAATTTTTTTAATAGATTCTTAGACTATTTGTCGATTAAGCGTATTAAAACAATCATTTATCTTTAGCTATTCGATAATAATCAATTAAAGGATAATAGTCCTTAATTGAATTAATCAATAATATCACTTGAAAAAGATTCTTTTTAGTATATCTATTCGGATCAAATCTTCCGTGCATAACTGTGGGACGTGAAAATTCTGATTTAAATATACCTTCCGGAAAAGAAGCACCATATTTATAAAACTGACCAATGACTTTAAGAATATTTAGAAGTATTTCTAAATAAACATCCTTACCAAGATTACTTTTATTTAGTTTTTCCTTAACTTTTTTTTCATAACCAGATCCAACACTTTTCTCAGTACTTAAATTATTCGATTTTTTATCAATTACATATGTCAATACTTCAAATAAAGTAGGAATTACCATTATTAAGTTATCAATATCATCTTTTAAAAGCTTCTTACTAATTTTAACTTGTTTTTTAAATCCATAATCCAAAAATCCTATCATATAATCCAATTCTTGAAACATTTTCTCAAAATTATTGGCAGTAAAATAATTCATCAAATAATCATTTGCTTCTTTTTCATTTAATTCAAAAACTTCATCAACAATCACCATTCCAGCATTTTCATCACTACCAATTGTCCAGCCATTTTCTGATAACATTTTCAATGTCCTAATCCTTTTGGGATTATCTTTTGCTAAAGAATCACTTATGGCCTCAACTTCTTTTAAAAAATCTTTGAATTGCGTTGCTATAGGATTTAATATTTCCTGATACTTGGCTACAGAGTCTGCCATTACCTTTATTGGAGTTAAATCAATTGAATTACCAATATTTGACAATACTTTTTGAAGTGAGCCTAAACCACTTAAACTAACTGCCATAGTTTCTCTTATATCAATCATGTTTGCCATGGCTTGTGAAGATTTATAAATTTCTCCAATCGATTTTCTTATAGCTTCAATATTTAACTCTTCTTCTGAGATTTCTTTATCATTCATTTTTATAACTCCTTTTCAATAAAAAAAGGTTAAATATTAAATTACTCATCTAATACTTAACCTTATATTTAATTTCTTAAAAAAACTTCTATTTCTGGAATAGTTAAACCGAGCCAAAGATCTTCATTTTTCTTATGTGGACTACCTAAATCCATAAATCCAAATTTTTCATAAAACTTCTGTGATTGAAATAATGAATCTACCGTTAATACACAGACTCCAATCGTTTTAGATGTGTCATAAACCGAAGCACATATCTTTTTTAATAACATTGAGCCTATATTTTTTTCTTGATAATGAACATCAACTGCTAGCCACATAATATCAATCGTTGGCAGTGCTTTATTCCTACCAATCGTTGGAACGCCTTTTTCTGCCTTAAATCTTTTATAAAAAACCTTACTACCCGTACAAAGAGAATAAAATCCCATGACCTTATCATTTTGATTATCCAACAGTAAAAATGTTTTATAAATATTATTCTCGGCATATTTAAGTGCCTTGTCTTTATTCTTAACAAAATCATTTATCATTTCAAAATCATTTAATTCTTTTTGTGTATGCTCAGTATTACTAGGAATACAGTTAAAATTTGAAATATCGATATTTCCATTTCTCAATTCTAAAATATTCAATAATCTGTATTTACCCATTATTACTTATACGCTTCACTAGTATCTATTTCTGGAGCATTTTCTTTAATTCGTTTTGCAGAAGCAATTAATTGCTTTTTTCTTTCTGGTGACACGGGTTCGGAAATCCATTTAATAATGCGATCATATTGTTCCTCATTAAGAACTATACTATTACCCTTTTCATTAACCATAAACTCACTCCCGTTCCTTTAAGTATTACAATTATATATGTCACTACAATCATTTTCAATTCTCAGGCTTAAAAAAATCTTACTCAAATAAAATGAATTGAAAACTTTTGAATCAAAAAGTTACATACTATTCCTTTTACTTGCCTTTTCCATCTCTTCATTAATTTTAGAATAATCGACTGACAATCTATCAATTTCAAATTTATAATACCTAACAACATCATCGTTATAATTATTCAACAATTGTAGGAATTTTTTCTTTACCTCTCTATTAAATCCAATTTCATTATCTGGATTTACTACTTCAACATTGCGAAAGGGATAAAGCTCTAATAGTTCTTTCAACCTTCCCATTAAATCTAACGTATAGGCATTAATTCGAATTAATGTAAAAGTATAATCTTTAGTAGGATATTTTAATTCGTTATCTCTAGAATACTTTAAGGTATAAATCGATTTATCAATTTTTTTAATTAATTTTTCCCTATACAAATCAATATCATCATTCTCATTTTTGGGAAAAACATCAATTAATGTTTGTATATATTCCTTTTCATATAGCTCGGTAACTTTTGATATATACTTTTTTTTTGCGACTAAACTTATACAAAGGTACCACTATAAAAGTAACTACTAAGGTTAAAATAGCTGCAGATATTGTTGAATCCATCTTAAATTCTCCTTTTCAAATTTTACTAATACAAAAAAACCATCGCATTCTGCGACGGCTTTTATTTTTATTTCTTATGACGTTCCGAACGAGTCTTACCTGAACGAGATGTTTTATCGGTCTTCTTTGTTGCCACACGGCCACGTTCTCTTGGTCCAGTACCTTCGTCGTTCTTTTGTGAATAGTACAAGTACATCCACACAGCGACAGCGATTAGAATCAAGATTCCGACAATAATTCCGATCCACTGTTTATTGTTGGATTGTTGCTTTGGTTGAGTAGCACTTTTGACGTCGTCAACTTGCTTTTGTTGAATCGTGATCGAACGGTCAAAGGACTTTTCAAAACCGGAATCGTTCTTCAAAGTCAGATGTGCTTTATAAGTTCCTGCACTTAGATCCTTAATTGGAATAAAGTAGTTGAATTGCGAATTAGGAGCGATTTACAGGTTATCTTGCTTATAGTTGATAGTTTTATCGCCATGCTTGATTTTGGCCGTTAAGGTCACTTTATTGATGTTTATCGGTGCCGTATTATCCAGCATGTAGGAAATCCCTGTTGATCCAGCAACAGCTCTTGGAGCAGCTGAAGTTAGATGCATTTCAGGCATTACGCCATCATCTTTAGAGCGCAAAACGACTCCTTTGACATAACGAACTTGATTCTTAATATTGATGTTCTTTGATTTCGTGGGACTAACTGAAGCGGTCGTTGTGATACCACCCAAAATAATCCCGGAATATTCTGAATCCGGTGATTTAACTTTGAATTCAACGGTCTTATTTTCACCAGTATCTAGTTCAACGACTTGTTTTCTCTTGCCATCGACTAAAGAAGTCAACGAAGGGAGCTTGGATTTGTACGGTTGGGCATTGAATTTATCATAGCCGATCACCCCAGAATCCGCCGTGTAGGCATTGTTGATTTCAGCAGTTACCTTGATTGGTTTACTCCCAGTATTAGCAATCAGCACCTTTAAAGTTTGTTCCTTCTTGGGTGTGATCTTCAAGTCAAAGAACGACTCATCTTTGTTAATTTGATTATCGGGCAAAATTGCTTGGATCGCATACGATTTGTCAGGGGCGGCCTTCACCGTAGTTACTGGCAAAAGAACCGTCAAGACGAGCAACAATGCCGCAAAAAATACAGTTAATCTTTTTTTCATAGTTTTAACTCCTACCTGAGTACCAAATAGCCCAGAATATCAGAAAAATCAGCGATACGAGGACACAGACAATCAAGATGTAAGTGGTGGTCTTATTGTAGATCAAGCCCTTACAACGCTTGTTAATGTCGTTAGCTTGTTCCTGAGTGATCGTGTAAGTCTTCTTAAACGTCCACGTCGCCTTACCACTACGAGCGGCACCTTTGATGACGTACTTACCAGCTTTAATTGGCGTCTGGTTTTGGTCAAAATCGACTGGAATCTTAGAGTTTGGCGCCACCTTACCGTAAGTTAAATCAGCGGTCATTTTGTCTGGTCCAAGGTTAAATCGATCTAACCAACTCTTGCGCTTAACTGTCATATGGACGATGACATTCTTCATCTGACCAGGTTCTTTGTTTTGTAAATTGATAATAATATGAGGCTTTTTGTCAATCACGTCAAGCGCCAAGTTGTGCAAAGTTACCACACCACCGACAGCTTTGTTATCACCAGTGATCCAAACTGGAACATTGGCATTACCTTTAGCACCATTTCTAGCCGTGTCATAGACATTAAAACCACCCATGATCAAGCCATCGATCTTGTCATCTGGTAATTTAATTTTAAAAGATACATCTTTAGTTTTGTTAGGAAGTAAGGTAATCATCTTTGCCTTGGTCATCTTTGAAAAAGCGTGCTTCAAACCAAATTCACCTTCACGGACCTTATCAGTGTAAACAATTTTTCCGTCCATCGAAGTAGTCGCATTGGTTGGTTCGATCCGCAATTGTAATTTATTGATACTGAAATTACTAATTGAAATCTTTACCGTGCGTTCAGCATTTGGCTTGCCAACAATTTCAAAACGATCAGTCACATCAGTCGTATCATCCTCAATCAACGGCGTAACGGTCACACCGTTGATGTCAGCTTTAACTAAAGTTGTATTGCTGATCAAACATAAAAAAGCAAAGAATATCATTGATAGAAAATAGATTATTTTTTTTCTCATTGATTTGCCCCTGATAATTTCTTCACCTCTAATGATACTAAAAAAGCTGCCCCAAGTGTGGGAACAGCTTCATATTTAATTATTTATCAATAATTATTAACGACGACGGCGTCTTGTAGGTTGACCACCATTTCCACCATTGTTGTTCTTATTATTATTTCTCTTACCAAGGTAAATACCTAATCCCAGAATAATTGCTAGAGCAAGAACTCCAAGTAAGATGTATAGCCATAGGTAATTTGGTTTGATACCAGCTAATTTGTTGTACTTAGCAGCATCGTTGTTAGTGATAGTAAAGTCTTTGTTTAATTCCCAACTCTTGATACCACCAGTTGTTTTGTATGTTAATTTCAAGTGGTAATTACCAGATTGTAAGGCATTTTTACCCCAAGAGATTGGCAAATTGTAATTTGTTGTTGGAGCAATACTTTGAGAACTATACGTTTGTGTAATCTTAAAACTTTTATCACCTTTTTTAGTGACGATAGCCTTAGCGGACAATGGGCCAGTATAAGAATTAGTAGAGTTATGAATATTTGCTAGAACACCTTGGTGTTGACCCTTTGATGATGTAACTGTACCAGGTTTTACAGTTCTAACTGAATATTTGGCTTCTTCTCCATCTGCACCTTTTTGGTGAATTTGTAATGGAATAGTATAACTGAACTTATTTTTAATTAAATTACCGTTTGAACCAACTGTTCCCTTAGCTTTTTCTTTGTAAGGAGCAACTGTGACGCCACCCATTAAAGTACCGTTAAAAGATTTTTTAGGCACTGTAACCTTTAAAGTAATTGTTGCCGTAGTATTGCCAGGGACCTTGAAAGTTGATTTTTTAGGTGAAACTGCATCCTTAGTTTGTATTTTCAAAGAAGGATCTGTAACCTTCAAATTATCATAAGCAAGTGAACCATTGTCATTTGTATATGCTGTACTCGAATAATAAATGAAGTTACGAGTATTGCTTGCCTTATTTATCACCATCAATTTAATTTCAGTAGTCTGTCCTGGCGTCCCAGTAATTAAATAGTTACCATTATCGATATTCACGACATCATTTGAGGAACCTCCAGGTTTAATTGTATAATCGCCTGAAGTAGCAGCATTAACATTTGCTGTACCCAAAAAACTTAGTAACATAGCAAAAACAAACGATAGAAAAATTGAACCCCTCAATTTATCTTTTATCATTTTTGACCTCCCATGTAAGTAATTCTCCAAATCAATCATATTATAAAATAAAAGAGTTCGGGACATAACTCCCGATTCCAAAAAAACACGATAGAAATTTCCATAAAATATGGAATTCTTATCGTGTTTTTTTGATATTCGGTTGGATATGATAATAATCTTGCCAATTTTGCTAGATTATTACTCATTAGAGCTAATCCAATTTCTATTTTTGCGTTCTCGAGGCCTCGAACGGACAGACGATTGAACGACAAATGAGCCTTCAAGTCTGCAAAAATTGGTTCAACATCAATCTTACGCTGTGCGTAGATTGATTGACCAACTTCACTTGAAAGCTGTTCTTTTGCCTTATTCTTGAAATATTCCCAATTGGCATTTATATTTATTTGTCGGCGATAACCTTTTTTTGTAGTAGCTAGATTTTCTCTTGTCGGATCCTCAAAATATTCAACCGGCTGATAGGTCTTAAAGTTTCTTTCATCACCATATTTATCGTGTCTTACGCTGTATCTTAAAAATTTAAATTCGATTCCATCTAAATCTGTAAAAGTGTTATTAGATTCATCATAGTTCCAATTAGCGACCTTACGTTTATCTTTATGATATGAGCGTGTCATTTCCTTCTCATACATTCCGTAAGGGATAAGATAATTAGCTTCTAGTTCATCAGTAATAAATTGGTAATTCATTTCACTGCCGTATCCGGCATCCGCCACGACGTAGTCGGCGGCGTGCGATGTTTCTTCAAAAATATCAGTAAGGAATGGTATTAAAGTACGTGTATCAGTGGGACGCTGGAAAACATCATAATAGAGAGCAAATTGATTCTGGCTAGCTACTTGTAAATTATATCCAGGCTTCAATTGACCATTTTTCATTGGATCTTCTTTCATTCTCATAAAAGTAGCATCGTGATCAGTTTTAGAAAAACTGTTACGATCGCCAAAGATCCCGTTAGCATTTTCATATTTTTTCTTTCGAGGAATCAAATCGTTTTTTAACAGATGATTGTAGTGTTTAAGTTTCCGTCTAAGACGTTTATTTTTAGAGCCACCTACAGCTACCTTTTCCGTTTTAATCACTTCATTAAGTTCAGAAATTTTGGTATCAAGGTGAGTAGAAATTTCAGCAAGTTCAGTACTATTTAGGTTTCGAGAGTTTTCCTTGGAGACCTCAATATCAACATTGTTTTGGATTACTTCATCATATAAAGCATCTGTTTTTGCGTCCAATTTTGGTTCAGCCTTTTCAACAGATTTTCTCCAAACAAATGTATATTTATTCGCATTTGCCAAAATTTTAGTGCCGTCGATAAACAAGGCGGAATCGTCGATCAGCTCAAGCTGATTTAGACGATTCCTAAATGTTAAGAATAATCTCTTTATGAGTTCCTTTGAGTGATCACCAGTACGAAATCTATTAACGGTTCTGTAGCTAGGAATAGTTAAAATATTTCCCATTAACCAGCGCATTGGTAAGTTTTCTTCTGCCATTTCAGAAATCTTTCTACCGGCAAAAACTTTTCTTGAATAAGCAAACAATAACATCTTTAATAACATCTTTGCCGGATACTCTGGACGGCCAGTCCAAGAGGACTCGGCCTCCAGATCAGCAGTGGGAATCGATTCAACGATAGCATCGATTGCCCAAACAATATGATCTTTTTTTGGAATCCAGTCTAATTCTAGTTTCAAAGATGTTTGATTATTGATATAATTCATTTGCATAGTAAAGACCTCTTTTAATTTTTTTACTTGGCGGTGAAACGACTGAAGACGTTTCTTTACTAGTATATAGAAATAAGGTCCAGAAATCATTACGATTTCTGGACCTTATTTTTGTCATTTAGGACTTTTGTCCCAAACTCCTGTTATTTTATAATTTTATTTAATAAACTATCCAGCAGCAACAACTGGTTGTGATGTTAGAGTCCATGTAATAGTAGCATTATATGATTTAACACCATTTTTATCTGAACCTGTTGATGATGGGTCTGTCAAGTCCAAGAATGCATTCTTGTCATCAGCTGTAAATGATGCGTTGATAGGACCTGCGTTATATGTTCCACCCTCTAAATCGATTAGGTTATCAGCTGTTCCAGTTGCACCACCTGTAATACTCATATCTTTAGTATTCAAAGCTGTTGCTCCTGTTGCAATACTTTCACCTTTATCATTCTTCAATTCTGTTGGTTTCAAGTTCAATGTATATGCCTTTGTGTCAGTGCTGTCATCGACATTAGCAAATTTTGTAATTGACGCTCCAAGTGTAAATCCTGGTTCTTTTGCACGTGATTCTGTAACAGTCAATACACCTTTACCTTGACTATCTGTTGCTGGGTTACCATTTGTATCGTTGTTGTCCAAAGCTACTGTTGTACCTTCGGCAGCATTAGCAAATCCAAAGTCTGGAACAGCATCCAATGTTAGAAGTCCTGATTGAACTGTAACGTTAGCGTTTGATTCTGCTGTTGCTTTACCTTCTTGTCCTTCTGCATCTCCTGCATAAGCAATAGCCAATTTTCCACTGCCAAGCTTACCAACATCAACACCATCTTTGTTATATGTAACTGAACCATCGGCTGCTTGGTCACCTGTACCTGTAGCAGCTTGTGCTGTAACTGCTGGTGCGATTGCTCCTAAAACGATTCCTGCTGTTGCTAATGATCCTGCTAAAACACTTTTAGATAATTTCATGATATATCCTCCCTGATATAGAAAATTATTTTTTTGTTTTTGTCTTTCTTGATTACAATTAGATAATAACAAATTTTACGAACTGTACATCTCATTATTTGTAAAAGTTATTTGTCAGAATTGAATCAACTTAGAACCTTTTAAAACCGTACAAACTTGAAGCTTTTCCGGAACTTCAATCCATAAAAAGCGAATAGACCAATCAAAATAGTTAAGCCTAAAATGACTAATCCAGTGTCATGCGCATCGCCCGTTTGTGGATATGATGACATGTTGTTAACACTGACTGCTGGCGTATAGTCAGTATCTTTGATCTGGTTACCAGTACTTGTACCGGTATTGTCGCCAACTAATACGTTTGCATTAGTTGCTCCACCGCCGCCTACGCCTGAAGTGCTGTCTTCAGACGTATTGGCGACTACCGCGACTGGTGCCGATCTGTCAGCGCCACCTCCTGTCGTGCTGTTAGATTCAGCGATAACACTTGTTAAACTGAATCCTCCAATCACACCTAACAATATAACGGCAATTGCGAAGAAACCGACTATCCGCTTTTTGACTGTGAGACTTTTTCTAGTTCTCGTTCTTTTCTTCATATAAAAACCTCTCATCAAAAGTCAGTCTATTTTCTCCTTACGCTTAGTATAGTACCATCCGTCTACACGCTTTCTACTCCGAAATAATTAAGAAATTCTTACAAAAAGTGAATCATTTCTTCAAAAGGTAGTATTTAACGATTTGGCTCTGTTTGGCGAATGGAAGCGCTTGATCAGCACTATAGATATATTTGAAGTCTAATTTTCTTAAAATCTTTTGCGGAACCTGGTTTTCTTGCTCAGTTGACGCCCAGATTTCCTTAATATGAATTTGTTCGAAACAATATTCAATAACTAATCTGACAGATTCGCTCGCATAACCTAGTTGTCGAAACTTTTGATCGATCACAAATCCAATTTCTCTCGTTTGGGCAAGCTCGGCTGACTCTCCTCGGCGATTGATCTCAAATATCCCGATCATTCGATCCGTATCTTTCTCGGCTATCACGTGGGCGTCTTGGCGTCTTTGATACATCCCAAACAGCTCTTTAACGAAATCAAGGTCATTACTGTACTCTAACCCAGCTAAGTCATGGTTAGTTTTGTCCTGAATCAATTCGAAGAACTCGTTGAAATCTGTCTCTTTGAATTCTCTGATAATTACGTTTCTTCCTATTAGTAACATTTTTGTGTCCTCATTTTGCAATCTAATTTCTGGGTTTTTATTAAGCGCTAATCTATAATTATTCTAGTGTCTAAAAAGAAAGGTGTGAGTTTCGTATGGATTTGGAATTTAAAGGTCAAACTGTTTCAACAATTGGTGAACCCTTGTCAGTTGGTGAAAAGTTCCCTAACTTTACTGTCCTAAACAAAGACAATAAGGAAGTTAAGCTTCAAGATTTACTCGACAAACCACTTCTCATTAGTGTTGTGCCTAATATCAACACTTCGGTCTGCAGTGTTCAAACTAAGCATTTCAATCAAGAAGTTGACGGCCATTCAGCTATCAACTTTGTCACGATTTCGACTAACACGGTTGAGGAACAATCACATTGGTGCGCCGCTGAGGGTGTTAAGAATATGATGATGTTATCTGACGTCAACCATGATTTTGGTGAAAAGTCGAAGCTTTGGATCAAGGACTTGGACATTTTGGCACGTTCAGTTTGGGTAGTTGACCCTAATGGTGAAATAACTTATTCTGAAGTTGTTCCAGTACAAACCGACGAACCAAGTTACGATAAAGTGCTGGATCAAATTGACCAAATGAATTAAAATTTCATGATCAATTGGCATTTGTAAAAATTCCTATACAAATGTTTGAACCATCCCTGATAATAAATACAAATAATAAAGGGCAGCTAAACCTAGCTGCTCTTTTTTAATGCCGTCTTCCGCACAAAACCTGTGATGGACTGGAATACTTTGAGCTTTTTCAAGTTCGGAAAAATCTCAAAAATTGGCCTTCTTGTAGGTGCTAAAGCACCAACAAGAATTTGGCGGCTGAGCCATCACAGGTTTTGTGCTCCAGACTAGATCCTGATTCTATTGTTTATTTCGACTAATTCAAAATCGTAAAATCTCCTTCCATTCCCTTACCTTTAACGTCTACGATGTTTAACAAAGGTCACAAAGTGCAATATGCAGGCTAACAAAACAAAGAAGATCAAGGTGAAACTGAGATAGTTCAACCAGAAACTACTATTAATAAATGGTTTTAACGGAATCTGAATTCCCATCGTAATTAGAGCCATTACGGCAATCATGAAAAATAGCTGAATATATCTTTTCAAAGTTGAATCATCCTTTCTCTTCTTAACGGAAATCTTCTTGGCAAACTTGTGACACTGTTCCTTCTTATAATTAGGGATCTCTTTCATCCCAAAAGTTCCGGGCAAAACAATTTCGCCGGTCTTGATGACGCCTGCTGCTGACATAACTCGGTCGATGGTCTTAAATGATTCGTCTGTCACACCGGTTAAAAAGTTTTCAAGTGGTGAGACGTAACACGAAGTAATGCTTAAATAATGTTTGTTTTTGAATTGACCGGGAATCGTGTCGCCATTTTCTTTGAAATAGACGAACTTTGGTCGCATGCAGTCAAAGAAATTCTTTAATACCCCGGATAATTCTCGCCAATAAGTTGGTGCACTGAAGACCCAGACGTCGGCTTCATTGAGCTTTTGAACTAATTCTTCCAAAACTGGGTTCTTTTCGTGGTATTTATTTGGCGTGATTTCGTAATTTTCTAAATAGATAGTTTCAGTTTCCACCCCTGGTTCGACGTTATCCAAGACTTCTGACAAAAGTTGGGCTTGGATTCCGTGTTCCTTGTGCGAGGCTAAAATTCCTAATATCTTCATAAGCAATTTTCCCCTTTGTATCATAGTCTAATATAATCGAATATTAGATACAAAACACTAGCATTATAAAAAAATAGTTGCTACAGTATGTTTGAATAAGGAGGTTCTGTCATCATGAAAGTTCTTATCATTGGTGCTCATGGGAAAGTGGGTCACCTACTAATTGGAGAATTACAATCCAGGAACATCGATTTCGTTGCTGGATTGCGCAGTCAAGAACAAATCAAGGCTTATAACGAGAACAACATTGAGACGCAATACATCGATCTGACCGCTTCTTTAGATGAAATCAAAGATTCAATTGAAGAATCCGGTGCTGACGTGTTGGTATTTTCTGCCGGTGCAGGTGGAAGTAGTGATGCATTGACGATGGAAATCGATCTCGACGGTGCGATCAAGACGATGATGGTTGCGGAAACGATTGGTGTCAAACGCTACATCATGGTCAGTTCCCTCTTTAGTGACAACCGCAATAAGTGGGATGCCACGGGAATTCGCCCTTACATGACCGCTAAACATTACGCTGACGATCATTTGCGTGGCACGAGCCTCGATTACACAATTATCCACCCCGGCGCTTTAACTGACGAGGATGGGACTGGCAAAGTTAAACTTCTAGGTCCAAACGAAGCTGGTTCTATTCCTCGAGTCGACGTGGCTAAAGCTTTGGCGTTGATAATCCAGAATCCAAGTACTATCGGCAAAGAGTACACCTTCGCAAGTGGTGAAACTAATGCCGAAGACATTTTTATCTGACCCTTGAAAGAATATTTCGCATTGTGGGGATATTCTTTTTTCGTTCTTTTTTAGGGTAAATTATTATCCATCATGAGTCTAAATTTGCGTGACACTTCATAAAATACGAACAATATTTAATTTCACAAGAAAAATAATCGTCTTTTTCTGTAATATCTGTTATACTCTTATTTGTAGAAAAAATCCTAGGGGGTTATATCGTGGAATCATCAAATTTAAGCTTTATGGAGAAACTATTCCATCTCAAAGAAGCTCAAACAACGGTTAGACGTGAAATTATGGCTGGTCTAACGACGTTTGTTTCAATGGCCTACATTCTCTTCGTCAATCCGCAAGTTCTCGGGGTCGCTGGTATGGACAAGGGTGCTGTCTTCACGGCCACTGCTCTTTCAGCTATTTTAGGTTCAGTTTTAATGGCACTTCTAGCCAACTATCCAATCGCTATCGCACCAGGTCTTGGTGACAATGCGTTCTTTACTTACTCAGTCGTTTTAGCAATGGGTATTCCTTGGCAAACTGCCATGGCTGGTGTTTTCATGTCCAGTATTCTTTTCTTGATCATTTCCATCGTTAAATTGCGTGAGATCGTTATCGACTCAATTCCACACGACTTGAAGTTAGCAATGGCTTCAGGTATTGGTTTATTCATCGCCTTTGTTGGTTTGCAAGGTGGTGGCTTAGTTGTCAGCAGTAAATCAACTTTAGTTGCAATGGGTTCACTCACAGTTCCTACAACTTGGTTAACTATTTTTGGTTTAGTTGTCACTGGTTTATTGATGGCTAAAAAAGTCCCTGGTTCAATCTTTATCGGGATGATTCTTTCAACTATCGTCGGTTTGGTAACCAAATTAATTCCTTTACCTAAAGAAATCATTTCAACTATTCCAAGTATGAAGCCTACTTTTGGGGTCGGAATCGCTCACTTACCTGACCTAGCTAATCCACAATTATGGGCAGTTGTTTTAGTCTTCTTATTAGTTGCTTTCTTTGATACAGCTGGTACTCTGATTGGTTTAGCTGAACAAGCTGGTTTTATGAAGGACAATAAGATGCCTAGAATCGGTAAAGCTTTGATGGCTGATTCTATCTCTATGGTTGGTGGTGCTGTGATGGGTACAACGCCAACAGCTGCTTTCGTTGAATCATCCGCTGGTATCGCTGTTGGTGGTAGAACTGGTTTAACCTCTCTAACAGTCAGCGTGATGTTTGCTTTAGCAATGTTCTTCTCACCACTTTTGACTATCGTTACTACTAATATCACGGCTCCAGTTTTGATCATCGTTGGTATTTTGATGGCCCAATCTATGAAACAAATTGATTGGAGCAAGTTTGAAATTGCCATGCCTGCTTTCTTGACGATTGTTGGTATGCCGCTGACTTACAATATTTCTTACGGTTTCGCTTTCGGTATCTTGTTCTACCCATTAACTATGTGGGCTGCTGGACGTGGTAAGGAAGTTAAGCCTGTGATGTATATTCTGTTCGTGGTCTTTGTTATCTTGCTTTATATTATTAATATTTTGCCTGGAAAATAGGGATAGTTCTTTCCTTATGATGGATGGTGGTTGATTGACATCTTCCGCGACAGTCCTGGGAAATGACTGGAACGCTGTGGGGCGACTTGGAGCCAATTTCAAAACCGAAAATTGTCTTCAAGCTCACCCTTTTACTAAATGCTAAAGCATTAAGTAAATTTCACGGCTGAGCATTTCCCAGGACTGTCGCTCCAGACTCTATTGTGATTCTAAGTTTTATTTGCTTAATAAGCTTGATGGAACCTTTCTTTTATTCGTTTAGTACCTTCTATTCATTTAAGTCACATAAATATAAAAATTCTTTGGTGGATTGGGATCTTTTGATTCTGATTCACCTTTTTTGTGTATACAGATAAAAATGATTTGATGTTCGCAAATCATTATTTTTTTGGCAAATATCTTGCATTTATTGTATGATTATGTTATCGGTTACATAACGCTCATAAACGATATTTTAAGGGGAATGTATTATGTATTGGAAAAAAATTTGCCGTGCTTTGCTTTTCGCCATGATTTTTTTGACGTGGAGTTGGTTTGCTCCACCTACTTTAGTTCAAGCTGTACCTACATACGATGAAGTTCTAAAATCAGCTCCCAATGGTATGAAGTTAGGAGACCTTTTTGAGTACCCTACTTCTTATAGTGGTTCTAAAACTGTCGCTAATCCGGTGAAGATTTTGCCTGCCGGAGACAAGAGTCCTACTGACGTTATTCAAATGACTGATGGGGATGATCAAGCATCTGCTATTTGGGGACGAATGGTTGCCCCTGATGGTTCTGATTACAACTACTTTGATATATCTAAGGAGCAAACAATCTCCGGTTGGATCTATGTTGGTCCTAAAGCCAATGTCAGTAGTGATGGGATTGCCTTAGTTTTGCAAAACGATGCAAATGGCATCAACTCTATTGCACGTTATTATAAGAGAGGCGGTCTAATAAGTTGGCTAGACCCCGAGATTAATTTACCCGCTGAAGGAGAATCTTTAGGGGTATATGGCGGTACTGGTACTGACAAACATGCTTCTACTGTTGGAAATACAGCAGATCTTGCAGGCAAAGCTATTCAAAACAGCTTTGCCTTGGAGTTTGACGCTTTCCGAAATGCTTCTAGTGCAACGAGTACCCCAGATGAATTCAATGACAAAGGTGTCGATGATCTTTTCGATGGACTTTTTGACATTCATAACGTTTCCGAGGCTAAAGGCCAGCACGTTGCTTGGTCTTATCCCGGCGATAAAAGTACATATGAAAAATACATGGAAATAGTTCACTATTTTTATGGAATGCGCCATAAGAATGTAATTCAAAATGTCGTTATTTCCGGTTACAACGCATCAGATACTGCTAGAGATGGTTGGCATCACTTCTCATTTAGTTATAAGCCCGATGAGAATAACAAAAACATTGGTTATATCAGTTATGTCTTCAACGACCGTTTAACTGATGGTTCTGTTAAGCCTTATACGACTTGGGATAAACGTCCTAAAAATGACGCTGACTCGATTGCAATCGACTTAACTAAATTCAACTTGCCAGCCGGTGAAACGAAGGTTCGTTGGGGCTTTACTAGTTCGACCGGTTCTCCTAACAGTGAACCTGGTTCTAATGCAATTATTATGGAAAGAATTCCTTCAGTTATCGATGTTACCTCTATTAACAGTCTTTTCGATGTCACTCAAGAACGTTCTATCAAGGATTTGGATAAACGTTCTGGGACTAGTGGTAGTGACAATGATTATACGGTTGGTGATGGCGATGAGTTGGCATTCACTTATGACCTGCAGTTCCACTCGGGGATTACTGGGACTGGCAATATTACTGCCCAAATGCAGCTGCCACAAAATGTTCTCTATC
This sequence comes from Companilactobacillus suantsaicola, assembly GCF_004745525.1. GTDB lineage: Bacteria > Bacillota > Bacilli > Lactobacillales > Lactobacillaceae > Companilactobacillus > Companilactobacillus suantsaicola. The sequence goes on from NZ_RKLY01000018.1 coordinate 24,166, forward strand.
AAAACGATGAAAATAATCGCATCGGTGAGATCACTTACGCTGACGACCCGAATAGCACGACTTATATCAGTGCTTCGCAGTTGACGACGACCAAGAATAACAATGGCGAATCGGTGCAGACCTTGAGTCTGGATCTGGGTGCTTTATCGAAGAATAGTACCGGTGTCAAAGTTACGATTTACGGAACCGCCAATGCCCCGACTAGCAACGTTTTGAAGCGCACCAAAGTCGCCCCCGAGCACACATCTTACAAGAGTGATTACTATAACGATGATGTCATGAGCTATGGCTTTTACATTACCAACGAAAAACTGCAAATTACTCCGACTGAAGAAACGCAGAAACAGACGGTCAAAAAGGATGCGGATTTCACGCTTGACGGTTCGGCTAAGTATTTGATGTCCAGCAAGTTCACGGGCGACGATTTGACTGCTTACGGGCAGATTTTTGACGAGAATGGCATTGATACCAAGTTGCACAGCTCTTGGAACGTCCCTAGTACTTTGGATGCTGAAACTGACGATTATTCACTAGCGATTCCAGCTGGGATGCTTGAACCGGGAACGTACAAAATCAAAGTGCGTCTTGCCGACAGTCAAGGGTTAGTTTCCCATACGGTTACTTATGATATTACGGTAACTGATAGTGAGTTAGTGCTTACTCCTGATGAAACAGTTATCAATGTGACCGACAATAAGCCTGTTAAAATCAGCGGCAATTACAAATACTCTGACGACACTGACTTTAGAGCAAAAAATGCCACGAAAACTTACGAAATTAAAAATTCTGACGGGACAATTCATAAAATCACCCAGACGATGGCTCACGATAAAGTAATTGATTACTCACTCAACCCTATCGCCTACGAACAACCACTAGATCAGACTCTAAGTGACTTTTTGAAGAATTCACCTGAAGAAAATGTCCTCAAAGAAGGTAAAAATGAAGTAACGATCACCGTTTCCGATGGTGATTTTGCTGAAGCCTCAGCAACTGTTATCGTCAACGTTCCTAAACTCAGCCCTACCATTACCGCCAAATCAAACGAATTGACCGTACTTGGGCCAACTGGTCACATTCACTTCCCAATTGATTTTGACTATGGTAGTAAGTACACACTAGATAATCACCAATTGATTGGTGTCTTCCAAGTCGATTCACAAACGCCAATCAATTTAAAGATCGACAGTCCAATTACCGCTCAAAATCAAGCTTTTGATATGAGTTTTGACTTAACCGGTAATGACCTGAAACTACCGACAAACCAAGATACGAGTGTTGTATCAGTCTACTTCACTGATCCATATGGGCGAAAGACTAACACTGAAAGTTTCAACTTAAAAATCTTGTCCAAAGCCTTAGAATTAAACTTCAACAACTACCGTTTCGAAACTATCGACCCGAAGACTTTCACACCGGGGTATATCGAACGTACTGGCGACTGGGACCTTGACGTGACGAGCTACAAAGCCAGCTGGAAACTCAATGCTTATGCCGATAATCTAAATTACGCAACTTCCGGCAATAAGTCCGACCTTTCGATGGATTTTGTCGATAAAAATAATTTGGCCACCGCTCTAAGCAACAATCCCCAGATTGCCAAAAGCAGCAACCAAAGCTACCAAGTCGTCGATATTTCTGATCAATGGAACGAGAACAACGGTATTTTATTGAAAGCTCAAAGTCTGCCAATTGCTGGCGATTATCAAGGTACAGTTTATTGGGATTTGACTGAGAGTATTGAATAAGATTTGAATAGTTCTTTCCTTATATTGAGGAGTGGTTGATTGCCGTCCTCCACGACAATTCTGGGAAATGACTTGAACGCCAAAACATTTTTAATTCGACTCCCCTTAATACAAAAAAGCTCTCATCCACAGTTAAACGGATGAGAGCTTTTAATTATTCTTAAATCTACCAAATAAAACATTTTTTATTTACTATTTTCTATTTTCTTTTATAACATCTTCAAAGCTTAATTGATATTTTTTAGCTTCGAAACCAAATCTTTCATTCTTATAAATCAAATGATGTAGATCTATAAATAATGGATAGAAATAAAGACTATTATCATAATTTAGTAAGCCAACATAAATTCTTAATCCACCATTATTATTAATAGCAATTTCCCAAATATTTTCATCTGGATCTAAATCAATTTTATTTATTTATCTCCCTTGCAAGTTCCCTTTCCTTCCCCTTCAGAACATGACAATGCCTATATCCATTCGCTACTATTTCATTTCCGTGTTCTTTCAAGAAGGGAATCAATTCACTTAATAACGTATAGGCAACAAAACAAGCTTCATTTGAATTTTTATAAAAATTATTAAATTTCTTGTTGAAACTAATAGACTTCATCCAATTTGTATAGGGAGAGAATTCAACACTGACATTTTCATGTGTGTTGGAAAAATCAAAATGGCTTTTAACATTCTTTTGAGGACTTACGGTATTTTTAAGTTTCCTTTTCTTTGATGATTTAATCTTCAGATACCCTTTGAATGTAACAAGAGAAAATATCTTGATCACTTATTATATTGTTAGATGATTCGAGTGGTGATAATCCATGCCGAACATTAATCCAAGGTGATTCTTGATGAGTAATGCTTTCCAGTTGATCCGCCGTATATTTTCCATAAACTTCCATCACTTGGTTTAATATATCATCAATCTCATCAGGCAACTCTACAACATTACCTTCATACTTAGGAATATTATTATAGCCATTATCCTTATATTCCTGATAAATATCCATCAATACTGGTCCATGAGCCCATGCTTCAAAATTATCTTTAAAAAGTCTATTTTCAATACAATCAGAAGAATCATTTGTAAGTGTTAAAACCCAAGAATAAGCATAATAAAGCATCTTTTGTAATTTCTTGGGTGACATACTGGCTTGACTTAAAAACCAATTTGCTATTTCTTGAGAAGTTAAATTAATAAGATTCTTTTCCTCCATAATTGAATTCCTCCAATCAACAATTCATTTATACCCTATGTAAATTGTATCATCTTTATGTTTACAACTTGCATCATTTTATACTTTTTAATATACAAATTACAACTTCAATTTTTATTCCCTTTAATGAAAAGCATTAATCATTGGCGAGTATTAATCATTAAATACAATGCGGTTTAATTTTACAAGTCAATTCAAACTCTTTTAAACATTGACCTACAATATCCCTAAATACCTCCTATGGTTCATAGTTTATCAGAACATGTGTTCGTGATGCAATGAAAATGATTTTACTTTTTTAAAGTAACAAATGCAAAAAAAGAAAATATAACTTCCATCCCTAAAAATACTAAGAATAAAAAAACAGTAGGATATCAATCCAGTCTGGAGCGACAGCGCTGTATGGTCTCAGCCCTGAAATTATTCTTAGCAATTTATTGCTTAGAATAAGGCCGATCTTGAAGACTTTTCCGGGCTTGAAAAGGCTTCAAGTCGTGCCCAGAGCGTTCCAGACCATACAGCGCCGAGTGGAAGACGTGAACATACCACTCCCCTAACTAAGGAACCTACACAAAAATAATTATCATTTCTCCAAAAACAATCTTTTAAAAATTATTACAGACACAGCTTTGTGAATACGCTATCATAATCTTATAAGGATTTTAATTTAAGAATAAAAAGAAGGTGTCATTTTGAATATTGCTTTGATTGTGACGATTGTGCTAGTTATGGCAGTCGTCTTTGTCAATGGTTGGACTGACGCGCCAAACGCCATTGCGACTGCAGTTTCGACTCGGGTTTTGCGGCCGAATATTGCAATTTACATTGCCGTCGTGATGAACTTTTTGGGGGCTCTGGTGATGACCATGTTCAACGCTCAAGTTGCCGAAACTATCAGTAATATCGTTAGTTTTGAGGGGGCCGGTAACGCTAGCCAGATTGCTTTAGCGGCTTCACTTTTTGCTATCGTGACTTGGGCCGTCGCTGCTTGGTGGTTCGGAATTCCAACTAGTGAATCTCACGCTTTGATTGCCGGGTTGACCGGGGCTGCCATGGCCTTGGGTGGACTGGGTGCTGTCAATGCGGGCGAATGGTGGAAAGTTATCATTGGCTTGGTCGTTTCCACGGTTTTTGGACTAGGTGGCGGTTACATAATAACCAAGATAATTATTTTAATTTTCCAGTATGTAAATCGTATTACCGCTAATAAAATTTTCACCTTTGGGCAGGCTATCAGTGCTATGGCGATGGCGTTTCTCCACGGGGCACAGGACGGACAGAAATTCATGGGTGTGTTCATGTTGACACTTTATTACAACGGACTCGTCGGCAAAACCGGTGGTGGCTTCACGATTCCCATCTGGGTCATGGTGCTCTGCTCAGTCACGATGGGAGTTGGAACTTCGGTCGGCGGCATGCGCATCATCAAGTCAGTCGGGATGGACATGGTTAAGTTGGAGAAATATCAGGGATTTTCCGCAGATTTGAGTGCAGCCATCACGCTATTTTTTTCCTCATTATTTGGAATTCCCGTTTCAACGACCCATACCAAAACAACCGCAATCATGGGAGCAGGCGCTGCCAAACGACTTTCCTCAGTAGATTGGTCAGTCGTGCGCGATATGGTGCTAGCTTGGGTCTTAACTTTCCCAGGTTGTGGACTGATCGCCTACTTCATGGCAAAACTATTCATGGCAATATTCTAGGGGGAAAATATTATGGCACGTAAACAGAAATTCGACTTTTTCGGGGCAATGGAACATCTAGCAGACGACGCCCTGAAATCCAGTAACTTATTAAATGAAATCATCAAAGATTTTGACACCGATAAATTAAGCGAACAAAGCAAGATCATCAATAAAATTGAAACCGATGGTGACGACGACGTTAAAGAAATCATGCACGAACTCTACATCGCCTTCATCACCCCAATCGACCGTGAAGACATCGTTCAATTAGTCGATAAATTAGACAACATTATCGATGGCATCAACGGTTTGACCTATGAGTTCCACTATTTGGATTTAAAAGAAATGCGACCAGGAACCGACGAATTCATGGATCTAATCGTTGAAGCTGTTGAAGCAGTTCAATATTCCGTTCGTGAATTCTCACATTTTAAGAATTCCAAATCTCTAGCCAAAAACGTCGACCAAGCTAACCACATTGAATCCCTTGGCGACAACCTTTACACCGAACAATTGAGCATCCTCTTTAGAGAAAAAGACATCGATCCCATCGACGTCATCCGCTGGCAAAAAGTCTACGGCGGTTTCGAAAGAGTCCTCGACGCCTGCGAAGATTGCGCCGACGTTATTACCGGTTTGGTTATTAAAAACAGTTAAAAAAAGCTATCTTGATTGGTATTTTCCAATTAGGATAGCTTTTTTTGAATCATATTATAGTTAAATTTTTTTATATTATCTCCAATATCGGGATTGTAACATCATATTCTTTTTGTAACATGCCTTTGTTACAATAAAATTCAAATGTTACAATCCCTCTACTAATACCTATGCTACCTCACTTGTAAGTCCAATGGAAAATGTAAAAAATTAATCAACGATTAAAAAGCAACATTGTTTGGAATACTTCAAATCAATAATCTTTATTTTATTGTTACTCGATATAAGATTTCATCTGCACGGCATTATTGAATCTATTTTTCATAACAGTACTCCTAAATAAGTTTTGATTTTTCTTTCAACTTTCAATTCTTTTGCATAATACAATAGCTTATTTAAATCTCTATCATTTCTTTCAACATAGGTTCGAAATGCTGCACCAATAATTTCTTTCTGTGCTTCATGTGGTGAGCGCACGATATCACATAACGTTCGTTCTAAATTATACGTTCTAACTTGATTTCCGTATGGTGTTTGTATTGTTTTAATACCTAAATTATAAAGTGATTTTATTTGTCGATAAGGTTTGATTTGCAAATCATCAAAAAAGTTAGATTTATATCCTCTGGGAAAATTCATTTCCATATAATTTGGTGTTCTATCAGTCATGTTATATAAGTACAGAGCTGTTTCTTTATAAAATATTCCCTTTTTTAATCGTAATTGAGCTATAAAAAATTCATCTTCAAAAATATTTGGATCCATATAAATTCCCGGTCCGACTCTTTCAAGTAGTTGCACTTTTACCATCCTACTTAATATGGAAGATGTTATCCCTTCTGAAAATGCTTGTTTAGAAGTAAAAAGTCCATCATACTTCTCTAACAATTCTTTTGCTTGATATTTTATTCTCACTCTAACACCACCTTATTGTTCTATTTACACATCATTTTATTATGAATTGATGTGTAAATAGAACATTTTGTTTTAAAAAAATAGGAACAAATTCAAAATTTATTCCCAACCGTCATCTTTATCAATTTTGGCTGTTCGTCAAATCAAGTTGATGGCAGTTCGCATAAGCAGTTAGACCGTAATTGGTCTAGCTGCTTTTTTATTGGGCTGAAGAGCTTGCTCTAAGCCAAAAGATTTGAAGATCAATCCGTTTAATAAAGTTAGTCCAGTTTCGATAACCGTATGCACCATTTTTTATTTTCTTTATCCTTCCAATGGTTCCCTCTAAAAATCCATTGGAGTAATCGAAGTGTAGAGCGTTTAGTACCTGTTTTCGATATTTTCTTAGTGATTTCATGGTTGTATCCATTGGCGTGTTTAGTGAATGATAATCAAGTATTGCGTCATTCATTAATTCAACGTCACTTGTTTCAATAGCCTTTAAGATATCTTGATAAACTTCATAGGACTTGGCAAAGCCTTCGTCCAAATCCAAACATTTTGTAATTAAATTTAAATCCGTTTCATAGTAATTTACGCTGTATTGGTACTTGGGTGTTATCTTTTCGATGGAATCGAATGATTCCAAGAATTTCTTCCAGTCTCGTTTCATGAATAGATATTCTTTACTGCGTTTAGGCATGGTCTTCATTACCTTAATCCTTGAAGAGTTAAGAGAACGATTAGCCATTTGAACGATGTGAAACCTATCAACAACAATTCTTGCCTTAGGAAATAATTTTGGAACGAGATTAATATAACCGGCATTTAAGTCTAAAGAGATAGTTCGTACTTGTTTTCTAGCCTTTAAAGAGAAGCTTTCAAAATATTGTTTAATTTGATAAGAAGTTCTTCTAGGCAAAATATCTCCAGTTCGATGATCATTACTATCTAACCAAATAAAGCTCAATTTATCTGTCGCCATGAACTCGTCAAAAGCCATGTGCTTAGGTAGAGACTCTGTATGTCTTTTTTTATGTAGTTTGGCTTCCTCATCAATGATTCGTTGAACGGTCTTATCCGAGACATTAAAACGTCTACCAATGTCTTTAAGAGATGCATTGTGAGCAGCCTCAGACAGAATTATCTGTCTGACCGGCTGCGCAATTTGACAACAATCCCAAACATAGTTGGTTTTAGCTACAAAAATTGAACCACAGGACTTACATATATATTTTTGACGATATAATCGAATAAAAGTTGGTCGTAAAGATAGTGATGGAGCTATTATCATATTTTTATTGAATCCATCTTTAATTACGTGGCCTGTAAGGCCACAATTAACACAACGATCAACGTCTTTAGTAAGTTTCGCAAAATAAACTAAAGACATAGTTCCATGTACATTCATAAAAGTGGAGTCATCAGTGAATACAATATTCTTGTCTTTAATTTCTAAAGCATTTCGTATAGAATTATCTGTTAGGGGCATCATTCAAATTCCTTTCATTGTGAAGCTGTAGAGGGTCGAACATCTAAAGGACATGAGTGGTGTCTTTTTTGATGTTCTTAAAGAGTATTACTAATAAATGGTATACAAAAATAGAGTTGATGGCAAAATGCCTATCAACTCTATTTATCGTACAACCTCAATTTTTATCTTATCTAATGCGTCACCCAAAACATCCTTTTGATCAATAAGACTAGTTTTATTTTCAAGATGATGCTTAAGCCGCTTTTTGGCAATCTCGTCTATTTGAACATCAAAATCTTCTTTATCCACAATCTTCCACCTTATTTTTTCTTCAGTGTAGCTAATTGTACAAAAAAAAGAAACCAAAATGGTTTCTTAGTTATCAAAATTAATCAGCTGTAATCTGATGGCATTCAAAACTGCGATGATTGTCACACCCACGTCAGCGAACACAGCTTGCCACATATCGACTAAACCAAAAGCTCCTAACAATAGGAATAAGATCTTCACGATCAAAGCAAAAGAAATGTTTTCGATCACGATCCGGCGAGTCTTTTTGGCAATCTTTAGCGCTTTAGAAACTTTGGAGGGTTCATCCCCCATGATAACAATGTCAGCCGCTTCAACGGCGGCGTCTGATCCTAAGCCACCCATGGCAAATCCGATATCAGCTGTGGTCAAAACAGGCGTGTCGTTAATTCCGTCACCGACAAAAGCAACTTTTTTGTTCTTTTGATGAGAAGTTTTCAACAAGTCTTGCACAATTTCGACTTTATTCTCTGGTAAAAGACCGGAATAAACACTACTCATGCCTAATTTGTTGGCCATCGACTTCCCGACAATTTCGTTATCCCCAGTTAACATGACATTGTTGTGAATACCACGATTGTTCAATAGCTGGATAGCTTTTTTTGCATCAGCTTTTTCCACATCCGCAATCACGATACTACCCAAAAATTGACCTGCTGAAGCAACGTAGACTACTGTCCCAACAGTTTGCGGCTCCTTTACAGAAATCTGTGCTTGCTGCATGGCCTTGAGGTTGCCGACGATAACAGCTTGCCCATCTAATTGAGCAGTCAAACCGTGGCCAGCTTGTTCCTTGGCATTTGCGACTTGCAGCAGTTTGCCATGGAAAGCCTTTTGAATCGAATTAGCAATCGGATGCGTCGAATTCTTTTCCACACTGGCGGCGATTTGAAGTAATTTATCACTTGATACACCGACCGGATTAGTTTCAATGACTGAGAATTGCCCTTTTGTCAGCGTTCCCGTCTTGTCAAAAGCCACCGTGTCGACCGCATTCAAGGCTTCTAAGTAGTTACCCCCCTTGACCAAAATCCCCTGCTTGGAGGCTGCCCCGATACCGCCGAAGAAACTGAGTGGCACCGAAATGACCAAGGCACAAGGACAAGAAATTACTAGGAAAATTAGTGCCCGGTAAATCCAAGTGTTCCAATCACTCGTCACAAGTGAAGGAATAATTGCTAAAGCGACTGCCAAGGCTACCACGATCGGTGTATAAATTTTGGCAAACTTAGTAATAAATTTTTCTGTGTCAGCCTTTTTACTGCTGGCATTTTCAACCAAATCCAAAATTTTAGCGACCGTCGAATCACTGTATTCTTTGGTTACCTTGATACGCAAAGTCCCCGTTTGGTTGATTGAACCACTCAAAGCAACATCGCCAACTCCTAAAGTCTGCGGCATCGATTCCCCCGTCAAAGCTGAAGTGTCGACCGCAGAATTTCCTAGGACAACTGTCCCATCAAGCGGAATTTTTTCGCCCGGTTTAACCAAAATTTCTTCGCCAATTTGAACCACATTCGGATCAACGACCTTGTTTTGGTGACCAAGTACTAACGTGGCAGTCGTCGGCTTCACTTCCATCAAAGCGGAAATTGAGCGCTTGGATTTGTTGACGGCGATATCCTCGAAAACGTTGCCCAACTCGTAGAACAACATGACCGCGATTGCTTCGGGATACTGCTTGAGAACGATGGCCCCGATGGTCGCAATACTCATCAAGAAGTTCTCATCGAAAATTTCCCCATGCAAAATATTTTTGACGGCTTGGAAAACAATTCTGGCTCCGATAACTAAGTAAGCAATCACTAACATAGTGACACTGATACTTGGAGCAAACCACTCTCCTGACCCCAATAGCAATAAAATAAAGGAAATCAGCAACCGAATAATTATCCCTTTAGTTTCATTCGAGAGTTCATTTTTAAATTTTTTAACCGTTTTTTTAGTTTTAATCTCAGTTTGGACATCGTAAGATTTCATTATTTCATCCTCCTTGAAAAGGCTTACATGTTCATCTGAATATATGAGCATTCATTCATATATGAATTATAATATAATAAAGTATCAGATTGCAACCTATTTCAGTAAGAGGATCAATTAATGTCAGAAGAAAATTTTGAAATCGCCCATCAAAAGGCATTACACAGTTTAAAACAGAGTCTCCCCGACGACCAAGACTTAGAAGCCATGGTCAATATTTTTAAAGCATTCGGCGATATGACAAGAGTGAAAATTATTTTGGCTCTAGCACAAACCCCTTTGAGCGTGGGTGAAATTGCTGACACTTTAGACATGAGCCAGTCATCAATTTCCCATCAGTTGAGTATTCTAAAACAACTAAACCTCGTCTCCAACGCCAGACGCGGCCGCAACATTCACTATCGTTTGAGTGATCAACACATTATTACCATTTTTAACCAGACTAAAGAGCACATTATTGAAGACGATAATGACTACTAAAAAAGGACTCCTTAATGATTGAAATTATTTTAATTAACAATTATTAAGGAGTTCTTTTTTATTAATTTCATACTTGTAACCGTACGCTCACCCCATTTTCTTTGGTATACTTCTTTTGAGCACAGAATCCTTATATTCTTTCATTTACAAATAAAAAGTGAGATGAGCAATTAATGGATACTTTAAAATTAACTGACGAAGAAGCACAAAAATTGATAGATTTATTAAAATTAACTCTTACAAAGCAAAAATTTATTTTAAATGAAGGTCTTAAAGGCAAGATAAAAATCGTAGGTAAACTTAATGGAAATGATCATTATTTTTTTCTGTCCTTTATGTATGCGATAGACAATATTCACTTAAATTTTTATGATGCCGTCACAAATCACACTTTAGTTCGAATAAATTTAGACAGCAAGTTCCATAAAAATTCCGATGGCGTTATTCGAGGAAACAGAGTTGAAATTTTTTCTAAAGATGAATTTATAGCTAAAAATGATGGTGTTACCCAAATAAAAGCTTACTCATTACCATACAAGAATTTTAGAAATAGTAATGACTTTTTTGATGCATTGGAAGACATTTTTAACTATACTAACGTTAAGGATCATAGAAGTATCACTTTTGAAAAAAATAATATTTTAAACACAGAACTTTGAGAGGAGGTCTAGTAGATGTCAGATAATTTTGATTCCACAAAAATAGCTAATGAATGGTTACAATCTATAAAAGATCAATCTAGATTTATTCCTTTAGACGGTCAGAAAATTAGATTTAATACCCCTTTCATCGATCCGTTTAGTGATGAAATATCATTACTTATAATTTCAAATTTTGATTCGACATATACTATCTCTGATCAAGGATACACAATATGGAATCTCGAATCACGAGGAATAAACATAACAAAAAAGGGATCAACAAGATTAAACTTAATAAAGAATATTTTGAATATGAATCAAACAAAATCAAATAACACCTTTGATATATACAAAACTGTTTCATCTCGTGAAAGTATTGCACAAGCAATTAATGATGTACTTGACAGTGTAATCAAAATATCCGACTTAGCTTATAGCAATAGAAATAACACTAGAAGCATTTTTAAAGATGATGTATTAGAATATATTGCACAAAACAAGGAAAACTTTAGTGTTGATTTAGGCCTTTCAGTTAAGGGTAAATCAAATCTTATCTACGATTTGGATTTTGTTTTTAGACCTCAATTAAAGATAAGTAAATGGACCAAGCTTTATACTACTTTAAATAAAACCACTACTGAAATGATTATGGGCATTTGGTTAGATACAGAAAATTATCGTAATCAAAACATTGGCAACAATACATCTTTCAATATTATTGTTCAAAGTATGGATTCTAAATCTGAACGGTTTAAAGAAAATTTGATCCAACACAATATAAATGTTATTTCTTTTGAAAATAAAGCAGATTTTAAGAAAAATTTTGAAATTACTGCTTGATAAAAAAGGGCCACACTAACTGAATCTATTAGTGTGACCCTTTTTTTACAATTACTCAACTCGGAAAACACATTACTTTCCAAACCTATTCTCAAAAGTTTTTTTCAAAGACATCATTAAATCATAACTCGGAGCCGTCCCACCTAAATAATTACTTTCAAACACTTCACTACGTTTCAAGTCATTTCGATTTAGTAATTTGGCTAAATTATCCACAGTCATTTTCCCTTCTCGTCTGGCTACATAAATATCGTCATTTCGATCAAACATATCAAGTAATTCTGGATAATGAGTTGTAAAGATCAATGTCGCATGTTTCCTATTGGTCTTTTCATTGCGAAACATGTCAATTAAAGTTCTAACAATGGCTTTATTGAAATGATTCTCGATTTCATCAACTAACAAAGTTGATCCACTCTCAATAATTAATTCTGCCACTGTAAATAAACTAATACCTTTTAACGTCCCAGCAGAAAAATAACGCTTTAAATCAGAAACCTCAGTTATCTTTATTGCCGGACTACCGTAAAATTTCAAAACAAATTGTTTCTTATCAATACTTTCCACATCACTTCCATCGTCAATAACTTCAAATTTTTCAATACTTGGATCCAAATATCTCATAATTTCAGGTGATACATATTTTTGTTCTAACAAATAATTTGCAGAAAAATATCCATCATAATAAAATTCCGTTTTTATTTTTGATTTATGTTCCGAGTCATTAATTATTTTTCTAAAAACAGAATAATTATCCGGAAGCAACGAGGAATCTACCGATTCTCTAGTTAAAATTAGGTTATTCTCATTAAATTCAAAAATATTCTTTTTATTTACACCGCTTACTCCCTTTTCATAAACATTTTCCGTTTCAAAGGTTAATTGACTCTTTATGTTTTTAACATTCGATTCAATTTTAAAAATTTTATCCAATATTTCATCGAACAAATACACGGTAAACTTAAAATCCGTTCCAATAAAAACATCCTTATCACTTAAAGCTTTCCCAGAAACATAAGTATTAATGATCTCAGATATCATTCGCAAAGTGGTAGTTTTACCTACAGCATTTATTCCGACAATTGATAAAACATTATGGGTATAAATACGATTGAAAATATTATTTAAACTATCTGAATTACCATCCGTTGCCCTTTGAGAAGCCACAAAATCAAAATCAAGTTGATTATTTTCATATAATTTTAAGCCATCAATTTTAAATCGCAATAATTCCATAATATCCTCCACAAAAATCGTATATCCTGTTTATGTAATATGAATATACCATTTTTATGAGAACTTATCTATTTTATAAACGTATATTTCGTTTATATTCTATAGAGTGTCCTATTTTTTCACATATTTTATTTCCAATTTAGTATCAGTAGATTGGGCAATATCGTTCAAGACATCCCAAGAAACATTGAAACGACCAGTCTCAATTCTACCAATCGTCGATTGCGGTTTGCCCACCACTTCAGCAAATTCCCGCTGTGTCATATGTAAAGAATCTCGCAATTGTCTGACAGCTACGGCAACATCTAAACGCTTTGAATATTCGTTGTACTTTTCTTCAAATTCAGTACTTCTACTTTTTCTTTCTTTTATATAATTGTCAATTTCTGTCATATTCATATCTCCTCGTATTATATATATTTATATACTTTCAAAATATTTTTGCTTTCTTAACTGTGCCTTTTTAATTTCTTTTAATGGTACCTTTTGACTCTTTTTAGTAAATCCATGAGTAACCATATAATCATTATTTCCTATGGAAAAATATATAACCCTTTGAATATTATTTCCATGTCTTGATCTAATTTCATATAGTCCATCAAAGCCTGCAATTCTTTTTATCCATTTCTCTTTTAAAGAAATAATAATTCCATATTCCTCAATTTTACTAATTTTCGCTAGAAGACTTGCAGCATCATCATTTTCTAAACTATCTAAATATTTTTCAAATTCTTTCCAATCACAAAAATTAAAAGTACAACGGTATTCTTTCATTAAAACATCCTCGCCATCATTAAAATTGCTACATGAATAATTACGAAAATATTGGCGAAAATATTCTAATCATTTTGCAAATTTCATGCTCTAATGATATCACATATGCTATCAAAAAGTAAAAATATTAAACCAATACCGAAACATTACGTACCTCACCTAAGTGAAAAGTCTTTTGATTATCAAGATAAAATTTATTCTCATCGTGCCCAACTACTTCACCTACTAAATCGTCAGCTACTTGGTGATTAGTGTCAAAGGTATTCAATTGGACTTTGACGATTTGATTGTAAGAATATGATTGCATCAATAGCTTGGTGATTTCTTCAATCGTCTGCTTAGGACGTAAATTGTTTTCATGCTTGAGTTTTTTATCAGCTTTTTTTAAGGCGGCCGTGTGATCGGACAAATAGAAGCCTTGCCATTTCATTTTGCCGCGGTCGTGGTAATAACGGTCAAAAAATATTTTAACTGTTTGGGAATCAGTTGCGTTTTTACTCATCAAAATGTCGTCTCCTTTGGATCAATTCTTGCTTGTAAGGCCATCTCAGACCGATGAAACCATCATACATGATTGTAAAATGATATTTTGATAATATTTTAGAAATTATTTTTTCTAAATATGATAATTTATAATTTGTGACTGTGTGTAGCGGGATTGAATGGCGACGTCTGTTCTTTGGTTGAATGTTGATAAAAAAATTGTACGTACAATCATAAGTATCGTTGACAACTTGCAAATAGTACTCCGTTTGCGGGCGGCGCTTGAAGTTTAATTCGATCCGTTCCAAGATGATTTTTAAATCATCATTCATAGGCGTTGCCACCATTGTGACCACCAACTAAGGTGGAACGATTGATTGCCGTACCACCTTTTAAGAGACTATTGGCATAAACAATCGAGTTGAAGCCATATCTAGAGCGAATTTGGTCGATAACGTTCAGACAATCCTCTTTTTGACATTGTTGTACGACAGGATTGAAGAAATCTAACTGTTGAAATGTTTTATCAGTTAATTTAGACGAATAAATTGCTAAATTTCTAACTGACTGCCCTTGCCAATGTGTTCGAAACATCGTCAACAGTACCCGACAAATCTCTTTATCGTTGTCAGTCGGTGGCAAATTACTGGCAACATTGAAACCACTCATCCCGTTCTCACTATCTTTGAAGGAAAAACCAACACCCAAAGCTAGACTCCCAGCTAATTTGTGATGATGCCGTAAACGAGAAGCGACCTGTTGTCCCATCTCTTTGATAACCGTCTCAATCTCACTTTGGAAAATGTAATCTCGCGGTAGAACCTGGGAATTGCCGATACTTCGGTTTTTAGGCGTGATATCCTCATCAAGTTTAGTGCGGTCAACACCCCAAGCGATGGCAAATAATTGTTCGCCAATCAAGCCTAATTTTTCCGATAAGTAAAACGGGTTAGTGTGTGCTAACTCATACATATTGTGGATTCCCAACGAGTTCAAACGTTTAGCCGTCCGTTTAGCGATACTCCAGACATCGGTCAGCTCCTGAATCGACCAAATCTTCTCCCGCACCGTGCTGTAGTGAATCTCACCCATCAACTCCGGGTCGTGCTTGGCGTAAATGTCCAAGGCAATTTTGGCTTGAACTGGATTATCCCCAATCCCGACCGTGGTATACAGTCCCAAACGTTTGCGAACGGTACGTTGAATCAAGCGGGCGACTTCTCTTGGTGAGTTTCCAAACAGCTGCCACGACTTAGTCATATCAATAATCGACTCATCAATCGAATACGGCCAGACATCACTTTCAGCCGCAAACTCATGAAAAATGCTGTTTATTTGTAAATTACGTTTAATGTAGAGATTCATCCGCGGTGGAACAACAATTAATCGCGGATCTTGTGGCAAATCACGTTGTCTCGAAACATTAGCTTTCAAGTGAAACAGTTTCTTAGCCATCGGTGAAGTCGCCAAAATCAAACCACCGTTAGTGTTTTCTTGCTCACTCATTACCACTAAGATAACTTTTAGAGGATTCAAACCACGCAAAGTCGCTTCAACACTGGCATAAAACGACTTGTTATCAATCAAGAAGTACACTCCACGCGGTTCATTTGCATAATCATACTCCATCGGCTCACCCTCTTTTTGTTCATATCCTCATTATACGAACATACGTTCTAATTTTCAAGAACAAAAAAACGCACCCTAAAAAAGATGCGCAATAATTAATTTTTAAGCCTTCACAAATTCATCGGTAGCGACCCGATAATAAGTTACACCGCCAATGACAACTTTTTCATCGACCTTCCAAGCCGTGCCAGCCTTCAAGCTATATGGCAACAACTTCCCAGTAGCAGAATAAAGTGGTGTTTGTGAAGTAGTCTTGTAAACTGTCGGATAAGTATTTTCCAAACTGACTGAGTTGACCGGTACCCATTCGTCAGTGGCGACTCGATACATCTTGGTGCCGTTGATAGTCGAAACACCATCCGTCAACCAATTCGTATGGGCTGAAAGACTAGCATCAACTCTTTGTCCTTCAGAATTATAAATTGGTGTCACGCTATTTGTATCGATCACAGTTTTACTTGTCTCCGGTGTGAAGACAAATGAATTCGAAACTGGCAAATATTCATCAGTAGCTACTTGATAATAGTTTTGACCGTTGATGGCAACAATCTTGTTGTAATACCAAGCCGTATTTGGAGCTAATTCAGCCGGAATCCTTTGCCCAAGTGAGTTGACCAATTGAGTGACTTGATCATGAGTTCTGACGATACCTTGTTGAACTTGAACCGTTGTAACGGTAGGAACAGTTGGTGTGATATTGATTGTTGCGGTAGTCGTCGTTGTTCCACCTGAAACATTTTGATCAGTCGTACTTGTCGCAGGCGTTGCTGTAGCAGTTCTCCAAATCAAAGGTTGAGAAGTAGTTCCGCTATAACTTAAAGTCGAGTCACCATAATTCTTCACAATCATGGAATCAGTGTTAGTGCTATTCGCATTGCCAATAACGCCATAAGTCAAAGTTGTCGCTGCTTCATTTGGATTAGCGATATTATAAGTACTTCCACTGACATGAGTCAAATCATCATCTACTGGTGAATCGACCGTTGAAGTGAAGTGATATTGTGATGACAAATCTTCACCATCAAGGCCTTTCAAAAGTTCAGCGGTAAAGGTCAAACCAGCTGGATCATCAGTTGTAGCGTAAACTGGCGAAGTACTTGTCACTTGATTATTATTGAACATCACGGCAACGTAACGGTCACGATTGATGCCAGATAGTGGTGATAAATCAGAAATAGAACCGTTATTCAGCGCTATAACGTTGTAAGAACCGCCATTATTAGCGAAGCTGACTAACCAAGGAGCAATTTGATTCAATTCAGATTGAGTTATTCCGGCATTAGTTGGGAGTGATGAGTCACCTGTCAGTTCAACATTATAGGCACTAGAAATATCCAAGTTGGTCAGTTGAGAAGTAGAAATTTCTTTGGCACTTGGATCACTGAAATTGCCATCCAAAGTCAAACTGTGTAATGGTACATTATCTAGTGGTGTCAAATCAGGATTTGATTGAGCATCGGAAGCCAGCTTCAATTGAACATTGATAGGAATATCCTTAGGAATGTAAGTGAGTGCTTGCAAACCAGAGAGACTTTCAATCGGTGTGTCTTGTTGATCAGTGATTGATGGATTAGTTTGATCAAGGTATTCCGTCTCCAACAAATCAAATTCAGTCTGTCCGTTACTGCCATAATTCTGGAAATCTCCTTGCGTGATGGCTTGGCTGCTAGATAAACCTAAACTATTTTTGACCATAGCTTCTAGGGTTGGATCCACGATAGTAACTGGCGTATCGCTGGTAGTCGTCGTCACAGGTGTGGTGCTAGTCGTCGGCTGTGTAGCGGTAGTTGTACTAGTTCCAGTCGTTGGAGCCGTACTTGTGGTCGTTGTCGGATTAGTAGTACCGGTTGTCGAGCTTGTCGTACCAGTCGTGGTTGTACTTGTTGTAGCAGTTGTCCCACTAGTTGATGTTGTCCCAGTCGTAGGCGCTGTTGAAGTAGTTGGCTGAACTGTCCCAGTAGTTGTATTTGTCGTTGGCTGAGTAGTCGTTCCGGTCGTTGTTGGTTTCGTGGCAGTCGTCGAACTAGTAGGCGCAGTCGTCACAGTCGAACTACCATCACTAGTCGTAGCCGCCTTCACATTTTGCGTGGGCAATGTCGTTAAAATCATTGCGGAAAATAAAGTTACTCCTAAATATAAACACTTTTTATTCAATAGCACATTTATCATCCTTTCATTATCTTCACGGTCAATCTTAATCCCGCCAATAATATGTGGATGATAATTAGAATTGTATTGTACCCTTCGTCTTGCAGAAAGTGGAACAAGCCTAGCTTGTGTAACTCGTTTCAGTTAGAGAGCGGGATATAACTTTTTTCCTAAACTGCCAAACAAAAAAGCCTTCCGACCAAAGTCAGAAAGCAATTTTTTATTCACTATAATCGTAGCCATTACCAATTGAACCAGATTCTTCACCGGAGGAAGTTCCTTCAGAAGTTTCGCCACCAGTTGTTCCAGTAGAAGAACCAGTGCTACTACCACTACTGCTACCAGTTGATGAACTTGAGCCACTTGATGAGCCACCACCGTAGTAATTATTTGATGATGAACTACTACCAGAATTACCAGTATTATATGAAGAGTTTGAACCAGAATTTGATGGTCTCCAAGTTGAACCCGTCGAACCACTCGATGAACCAGAATAGGAATTAGAGTTAGAACTAGTTGTACCACTAGTAGAATTAGTACCACTGTTACTATTAGTTCCCGTAGTTGTATTGGCTGAATTGTTAGTCGTGTTATCCGTAGCCGTTGTGTCATTACTGTCAGCGGTCGTATCATTCGTATCAGTTTCAGCTTTTTTCTCAGATTTCTTCTTGTCAGACTTCTTCTTCGATTCCTTTTTCTTAGCCTTTTTCTTAGGAGCTTTGATCTCTTCGCCAGACTTGTAGGCAATCGAACCAGTCTTCTTCTCCCGTAGATTCAAACTATTCCGTAGAAAATCAGTCACATCCTGTAAATCGGACTTAGTAACAATCTCCATTTCTTGTTTAGCGACCGTAGCCGTTTTCCCCTTCAGTTGCATCTTAGAAATTTGATTGTCATTGTCGATGAAATTCTTCGTCAGCGCGCGGAAATCATCAAACGTCAAATCAGTTTGCGTCTCCTTAGCCAATGCGTTGTAGAAATCCTGATTCATCAACGAAGCAAACGAATCACTCTTACGTAAGATGGCGGACAAAATTTCAAACTGGTGAACTGCTGAATCCTTATCACGCTTGCTATAGGCCAGTGCCTTTTGACTGTCCATATGCACCCGCTTATTTTTGGTGAACGTGTAGCCTTGCGACTTGAACGATTCCGATGGCGTGACACTAACCCCTTTAACAGAGTCAATTACTTGATCCAAGCCATTCATGTTGACGACCGCATAAAAATCGATCGGCACATTCAATAATTTTTCAACTGCTGTAATCGCCGTCTTAGCAGAACCGAATGAATAAGCCGTACCAATCGTTGCCGGTGACTTGTCTTCATAGCCCGGAACCACGATACTCGTGTCACTGTCGATATTAACAATCGAAGTTTTACGTGATTCAGGATTAATCGTTACAACCATCATCGAATCAGTTTTGCCAGAATAATTTCGCCCCGATTTGTCATCTTGCGTACCCATCAACAAGATCGAAACTGGCGACTTTTTTTCTAAGATAGAACTAACATTTCTATCCTTGTCCACACCCGAAGGCGCAAACGAACTGTTAATAGCAGCCTTAACACTACGATAATGCGTCATGGAATAAGCAGCCGTCCCCAAAACCAGAAAAGCTAAAATAACCAAAAAGACATTTCTAATCGTATGTTTTTTGTGTCTGTTGTGCATTTGTATTCCCCTCTTTGAAACAACAAAAATTAATTTCAAAAATATATTTTTACCTTAATACCTAAATTTTATCATATTTACCAAGGGGTTTACGGCGATTGAGCAAAAATAAAAAACATACTTAAGAAAGTATGCTTAAATTGAAATTCCAGCTGACAATAATTTAAGTTGGACTGAATTAAAACCGCTATATTCTAAGGCACCAAGATAATTGGCAAACAACTTATTAGCAGAAATTCTAACCACGTCATCTTTTGATAGCTGTACAAGTTCCACACTGTGACGATCAACCAAACCATCTTTAACTAACATCGAACAAAAACGATTATCCCTAGTTCCCATGTTAAATCCGTTATCAATCAATACTTTTCCGTTGCTGTCATTGCTAAATTTAACATTATTGATCAATGCATAATAGGGTGAAAGTGTGCTAAACGACAAGTAAACAATATCAAATCTGAAATCATTGATAGTGACTTTTTCAAAATGATTATCTATTCTTATTTCCTTTAGCATCAGCAACCCTCCATAATTTATGCTTCAAGTAATAAATTATTATACGAAATACGTGTAATACTTGTCAAATAATTCAAAAGCAGCTTCTAGAACCATTTTAACTTCCAAATTAGAGTTCACAATCTTTACACTAGAGAAATCATCACCCACATGTACATACGGCGAACGTGATTTATTATAAAAACTATACATTTTATTTACCAAGTCAACTTTTTCGAAGGAATTTAAAGCTCTAACAAATTCTACCCTTAATTCATGTTCATTCGTAACCGCATTATAATTAAAGGCACTGCCAAAGCGGTGTCTCCCTTTATTATCAACTACACGTTCTCTACCACCATCAAAAGTTTCAAATATTTCTGCAAGATAATATTCAGACAAACGTAATACTGGAGTTATCTTAAAAGTGTAGTCGAATGATTCTGAATTATCATCATAATTAACAATGGACTGAAATAACATATTTGAAAAAATTTGTTTATCTCGTTCAAAGTGAGGTATCAAACGTCCCAACAATAATTTGATTTTATCTTTATCTATACTTTTTGAATTAACTTCAGAAAGTATATCTATAACAGCCTCATTTGATGATACTAACGAAACTAAATACGAAACAGACTGATTAATTATATTTGAATCACTCTTTCCCTGAACAAGACATAACATATTCTTTTTATAATAAGTTACCGTTGCTGATTCTCCGTCTTCATTAATAAATCTATATCTGATTTTATTACTTTCTTCATTAATAACTAATACCTTAATAAGGCCATCTTCATTAATTATTTTTATCAAGGCCTTCAAATCAACATCTGATATTCCTTTTAAACTATGACTACCATCTATATTTTCAACATGTTCTCCAGATAAAAGAGCTCGTTTTGCAATTCGATCTACACGTTCATTAAATTCAACATTGCTGTGAGCCTTTACCTTGGAGAATGCCACTTTAATATTTCGACTTAAGATATTAAATCTCTTCTTATAATATACGGCAATACTGGTTTTTGCCCTCCAAGATCCATCAGCCCAATTTTCTATACCTGCATAATCATATTTAATCAAAATACTCTTATACTTATTTTCCTTAGCCCACTTCAAAGCGTACAAACAAGCTTCAACTTCTCCAGGAATCTGTTTAGAGGATTTAAAGTCATTGTTATTACCTTTAAATCCCCCTTCAAATAAAATTTCTTTACTAAAAGCATCCAAAATAATAACTCCCGACCCATAACCATCTACATTTAAAATACTTGAACCGTCAACATAACCAACCAATTCATATTTACTCTCATCAACTTTTTCCGGGGTAAAATTCAACCATTCCTCAGCCTCTTCCTCAGTCATAAAAGATTTAAATTTTGCTCCAGGAAAACCCTTTACCATTTTCTCAGTCTCATCCCATGAATAAAATAGTCCTATTTTTCTTCCAGCTTTAATTGCATATACCTTGTTTTTTACCATAATAAATATTCACCCTCATTTTTAAACTTAAATTCACGTACATAAATAAATTACGTAAATTGAGCAAGAGGAAATACTCATTAACTTATTTTTTCAAAATAAAAAACATACTTAAGAAAGTATGCCTCATCACATTAACCATATTCATTTTAACTGAGAACCAAACACTTATATTTCATCCTCACTATCCCAGTAATACGTTCCCAAGATATCCACAAATTCTTCCGCACTAATCGTCCCAGCATCGACAGCAAAATCCAAATCACGCGCACATTTGCCAAATTCCAAAAAGAACCTCGAACGAATCGCCTCCGCCATTTCAAGCTTGCCTTCATCTAGCCAGCGCTCAGCACAATCAACGTACAATAGATCAATATGTTCATTCAACAAATCTCTACGAATATCCACTTCCAGATCCGCCAACGTTTGAAAAGTCGAGTAAACCAACATCGAAATGTTATTGTGATTCGGAAAACGCTTCTCAAAATCGAGCTCTTCAATCCTTTCAAAATCATCTAATTCCTGAAGCTCATCACCATCCAAGAAATCACTAACGAATTCATGACCATCAGCCTGCTCCATAAATTGTCTAAAATAAGCTAGCACCTCAGCCGAATAATAGACCTTACCCTCATGATTCAATTCCTTCAAAATATCGACCGACTTAACTTGTTTTTCTTGATCATGATACTCACGTAAACACATAAGTAAATTCCAATCCAAAATAATCATCGTGCTAGTAGAGTAGTCCATAGGATTTTCCCTCATTTATATTATTTCGACAAAACAACCCGTTTCATCGTACTATCATTGTGCCGAAAACTTCTGAAAAAAGAAACAATTTCCAGCAATTTTTTTCAAGCCATTTTCAGCAAATTTTGCAAATTTCCATCACGCTACAAACGTTGTTAAATCAATATTTATAGCCATGATTTTGACGATATAATTAATTAAATCGAATGTTATTACAACTTCGAATATCGGTAACTGTTTGAAAAATAATAAAAATAATTACTAATTCGTATCAGCAATCCGATTCATCAAAGAGTCCCAAAACTCATTAGCCTCAATCACATTCAAACGATTAGTAAAACCTGCATGCTGAACAAAATTTTCATAACCTAGACAAAAATCATTTTGAATCTTCATTATCTTTGAATCATCCCCAGCGAAATCTACAAAAATTAATTCAGCATTCGCAAATACCAATCCATTTTCAAGATCCATCTCCAAATCTCTCAAAGTTTGAAAAGCTGCAAAACGTGACATTGCCAATCCATCAGCACCAGAAAAACTCTCAGAAAAATCGAATTCCTCTAATGCCTCAAATTCAGCCAATTCCGCATTTTCAGCCTCACTCAAAAGACAACTAACAAATTCAGAACCGTCATTCATTAACAAAAATTGCTTAAAGTAACATAAGACTTCAAAAGAAAAGAAAATCTGACCCTCAGCCCGCAATCTCTTCAAAAACTCAAGAATATCAGTTCGTTCTTCATTAATGGTAATTTCTCGAATAGACATAAGTAAATCCCAGCTTAAAATAATTTTAGGCGCTGAGTTAAATTTCATATAATTCGCCTCTCTTCCAAATTTTATTCGATAAAACCAAAATGTTTTACCGTTCCTTTATTATGCAGAAAAATGAAAAGAAAAACAGCGAAAAACACATTTTTTTCAAAAAGTTTTCAATATTTTTTATCAATCGTCTTCCAAAAACTAAAGTTGATGTAAAGAAATTCATATTCTCTGTTTGAGCAAACACAAATTTACGATTTCACACCCTATCCCAATTTCAATATCGGTTAGTGTTTAAAACAAAAAAGCAATCAACTTTTTAAATTGATTGCCTGTACAATTTACGAAAAGAATTCAAAACTCACTTATCTAGCTTCACTTTCGAGTTAATTCCGTTAAATATTGGGTAAAATGATCTTCTTCATTTTTAATTTTTGATTCAAACCCTTGATAATTTAAAGTACCTTGGGGAATAAAAAATCTATAAGTCTTCAATGTTCCTCCCATTCCATCAACTTCTCCAATTTTTTCAATATGTTCCTCTTTATCGCGCTGAATATCGGGCTTTAAGAAAATTCCTTCGGCTGATCTTAACAAATGAATATAAGTTATCATTTGATTATAATCGTCTCTAGTATTTAGATTCAATTTATATTTTGTATCAATAGGAATTTCATTTTTAGAAACAAAATCTGGGTACCTAAACCCTTTCGTCTGGATATCTTTAAACAGATGAAGCGTTTTTAGTTTTCTTACTCTTCCATAATGACTCATACCCGATATCTTGGCAATATAATTCTCCCACAACCATGCAACATCAATTAATATTCCCCGTACTTTACTTTCTGACATTTCTCCATATGCAATTTTTTTATCATCTAATATTTGCAAACATAACTTCTGCAATGCCGTATATTCATCAAAATAACCAGTTTTGGCAGGATTATTCAAATTATCTTGAATAACTTTATTCCTTTGATCTTTTGAATATTTTCCAGTGGCACTTCTAATTAGCCTTACGGCATCTTTTGTTTCCTTATCATTAGTCAAAATGCCAGGATTTTTTTTACTAATCTTCTCTATTGTGTGTCGAATAAGTTCGGTAATTTGATTATCATAACTAATTACTCTAGATTCATATGCAAAATTACCAGTAAAGGGTATATTCTTTTTAATTTGTGTTGAGATATTCAATTTGCCTCGAATATTAGAATCATTGTATCTTTTTAAAACGTATTCCTTATACAATCCTTTTTTCAGAGCATTAGTCAAATAATATGGGAATATCCAAGATAGTAAATCTAAATAAGAATCCTTTTCAGATGTTCCAACTACACTAGAAGAAATATTATAATTTAATACCGTTTGCAACATATGACGAAGAAAATAATCTTGATCAAATTCTTCATTAGTAAAACGAGATCTTATCTTCATCTGCTCACTTTTATAATTAAGGTAACCAACATAATTACATGAATGGATTTCTTTACCCCTGGTTCTAAATAGATAATTATTATTGTCCAAATAAATTGCTCTTGGAAAGATTATGAAATTGCTTTCCTGAAGCGTTTTAATATCCTTATTTAGAAAATGATGTACTATAAGACTGCTACCCTTAATTTTTTGATTATCAGTAATATTAATCATTTTCATTACCAAAAGACATTAAAATATCTCTTAGAGCTGCTATTTTATCACTCGCACCAGTCTCATTTTTATAATAATCATTAAGGAGTGGCTCCAATTTCATATTCCACAAATCATTTTTTCATCACTTGATGCATCCAATACTTTAAAGTAACTAGCACCAATCTGATAATCTCTTGAAAGATCTTTACCAATGATTTCATTGAACTTGTTGACCACGCTTCTAAGTTTTTCATTTTTAAGCATGTGTGCGGCCGATTCCTCAGCAGTAACTTCAATAAATGAAAATCTTCTTCTCATCGCAAAATCAAAGGTATCTACTGAACGATCAATATCATTCATCGTTCCAATAATATAGACATTATTCGGTATGAAAAATTTGAAATCCTCATTAGAATGTAAATTTGAATATTGTGTACTTATTGCGTTTTGTGTATCTCCTCTATAATTAGGATCTATAGAAAAGAATAATTCACCAAATATATTTGAAATTTCACCTCTGTTTATTTCGTCAATAATGAAAACGTATTTTTTATCATTTTTAAAAAAACTTTTCTTCAATTTATCAACTATATGTTTTCTATATGAATCATGCCCTCCCATTTTGACACCAGGAAGTCCTCTATATACCCTATAAATTTGATTCTTGCTAAGATACGTCGTTGATTCTTTAACATATACTCCATCCCCCTTCTTCTCATAGGGAATAAGATTGTTCACACCCTCTACGCCATTATATCCTTTAGGACCCGCACCCTTCACAGCGTTTAAGAATTCTTCCCATGCATCGTCAAATTGACTCTTAATTGCTTTTTCAACGAACTCCATAAATATACCGCTCTTTAATTCAAAACCCATTTTTTCATTTTTCTGAACAGGACGTATTCCTTCAACAAAATCTGTGTAATCATATCCGGGATGAAATTGAACAAATCCAATTCTATCTCGCTCATCTTTCTTACTTCCTACTAATATTGAAGCAATTTCATGTGCTAAATAAGTTTTTCCAGTACCAGGTGCTCCCCTCAATATAATATTTTTTTCCTTAAGTAAGATGTTTTTTATATCTTCTCTATAATCTGCCAAAATCATTTCCCCCAAATACCAATATACTTATATAACTATTATAATGATAGCGCATTTTAACTGTAATTAAAAAATGGAAAACCACTAAATATGGTTTTCCATTTTTATTTCTAGTAATAATTCAATTTTCATACTTCTTTCTATTCTTTTGGAAAAGTAAATCCAATCGATTTGAATTTGGTACACATTTTATCTACAAAACACCTTATCGCGTAATTATTATTTACTCATTGGCCAGTTAGAAAGAATTAGCTATTTAACACCAGTACAAAGGATGCTACTTGGATTACTATCTTTGAGAATACAAAGACCATTCCATCTAAATCCACGCCAATACATAATGAAATTACTAAAAAGTTACCAACGTTACCTGCTTTCCTAAAAAGGAAGATCTGACAGCCCATTTACCATGGAATCAAAATTTCAATCAATCACTTGAAGCCTGAGCGCACTCGACTCTAGGAAAGTCGGGTGCTTTTGCGTTCTGAAAGAAATTTAAAAATCAATACATTCTGTTATTTACTCTTACAATTTAATGGGACACAAAAGCCGGCATTATGAGACATCGGTCAATATAGATATTTAGAAAAGACACCATTCTACCAGTTATTTTTTTAAACTGTTAGAACACTTACAATATTTTTTACACTCACACAGAAAACTAATAATTAATTAGATTTATCCACGAATTTACCTTATTCTCATCAAATTCATTAATATTTTTCTCCAAATGAGTTGGATTAATTTTGTACATAAATAAAATAACTAATTTGGCCGTTTTAACTAATTCTTCGTGTCCAATAAATTTCATCCAACTACTGTCGGTAATGCTTTGAACCTTATTCACAAAATGGCTCTCATTATCTAATACTAATCTCGAATCGAAACTACTATAAAATTTTTCCAATCTTTCATCACCCAAAAGATTCAATATTTGAGGATCGGTAAATATCTCTCTAGAGCTTAAACAATAACAAAAAGAAGAAAACCCTTCAACAACACGTCTCATTCTATTTCCAATGACAGCATCTAGATTTTTATCTTCATCATTAGCATAACTATATATCGCATTTAACTCATTTTCATAATCATTTGAAGATTTCTTTGTAATTTCTTCTAAATTACCATTGTCTAATAAATATTTACTATAGTAAATTTGTCCATTTGAAATCCTTTTTCGCTCTTTTCTGTCTAAACTTTCATTCCATTTTATTAAATTCTTTTTATAAGTAGAAATATTATTCATTATTTTATCTAAGTGACTAAAAATTTCAAAATCATGAGTCATTAAAAGTACTTTACTATCTTCATTTCCAAACAAAATATCTTTAACTTTATCATTTATTAATGATAAAATCCCAATTTTATTTTCAAAATCAAAGCTGGATACGGGATCATCTAGTATAATTAAACTTTTTTTAGTGTACTCATCACTAATACTTAAGTTTTTATTAATCGTAGAAAAGAAATAACATAATCTTATCGCATTAGACTCACCTGTAGATAAACTTTTAAGTCCAATAGGCTTTCCTCGAGATAGCACTTTATAACAGTTTTTTCCTTCCTGTAAGGATATACGATTTGGATCCATAAAAACTGATGCTAGCATTTTATTTATGTCTTTTAAAGCAATTTCTTGCCCATTAATTTTGTTTTCCACTTTCAGAAGATCTATTTTATTTTCGTCCTCGCTTCTTTCAATGGACTGTAATTTATTTTTAGTACTACTATAATTTTCTTTTGCTTGATCCCATTCCTTAAATTCTTCCTTTAATTCAATCGCCGCAATTTTATCGTTAATTTGGTGTGCTTCTTTTTGCAAATCAATTAGCATATCAAATTTTTTGTTGTATTCAAAGATTTTTTCATGTAGATCAATTTCATCTTTATTTATCTCTTCAAATTTCGAGTCTAAATTTATTTGGTTTACATCAATATCTTTATATGGATTAGCTTTTTTTACTCTAAAAATCTCCTTTATTTTTTCAACACTATCGTTATAGGTATTAATTTTTAAATTCAAATTTAAAGCTTCAGTATGGAATTCTTCAAATATTTTTGATTCAATTGGTATATTATTTAAACTTTTAATCACAATTGAATCTACCTTTTTCAGGTAATCCTCCATTTGGATATCATTCAATACACTTTTAACAATTGAAATAATCTCATTTTTTTCATCTTCGCTAATATCTCGAAGACACATTGGACAATATGTAACATTATTATTAGAGAACACCTCTAATCTTTGCTTTGGTGTAATACTACGAGAATCAATGGTATTAGATATTCTATTCTTATATTCATCGCTATTCACAATTGGCGGTTTTTCAGACAAAATCTTTATAATCTTCTCTTCACTATTAGGGTTACATTGTACATTGTAATTGTCTAAAGAAGAACTATTCCGCATCGATTTTATACTAGAAATTAATTTGTTTAATTGATTTTGCAATTGTTTTACATTGTCTGTACTAACAATTTTTACATTTCTAATTAAATCTATATTCCTTTTAGTAACTTTTTTATTTATTTTATCCCCATCAATTCTACCGGAAATTTCTGACCATTTTCCAACTTTCTTTAGTTCCTTTTTTATTTTCCTATAATGAAAATCGGGACTATCTATACTAGAACCTTCATCTAATCTTTCAATATATTTTTCAACATTCTCTTTTTCATTTCTAATTTCAACCGACTTTTCTTTCAAATCATCATATTGTTTTTGAAGATCAATCTGATTTTTCAATCTTACTATTGCTTGTAGTTCATCATTCGTAGAAAAATTTACTTGATTTTCAATAAAAAAACGATTATATACATAGAAATGTTCATATTCATCGCTATCTAATTTACCCAAACAACTTATCTCGTCATCTCTTTTCTCATAAAAAGAAGCAGTATTCAGCATTATTTCATTTTCAGCATTTTCTTTTAAATTCTCTTTACTATCAATATTTTTCCAAGAATTAATTGTATTATTTACTGCCGAAGATATTGTTGTTTTACCAGTTCCATTTCTACCAAAAATTAATATAGCATTTAATTTTTTATTACCTTTTTTGTTCTTACTTTCAAAATCAATTTTCAAATCCTCATCATTTAAATATGGTGCATTTATTCTAATCTGATTCCACAACATAATCCCCTCCATTTCATATATATATATATATATATTTATATTTTACTATTGTTTCAATGATTAAATAATTTAATTTATGTTTCGATTTTTATTATTACATGGTAAAACAATCAAATACCGTCCATATCAACTTTCTAATTTTTTTCAGCACACAAAAAACACCCGACTTTCTTTCCAGAAAGTCGGGTTATATGCTTAACTCATTACTTGCAGTATTAATATCTTGCCTTGTGTCTTAAAGTAGATTTTCTTCTGACAATTTGATCTTCTTTTATTTCTATGGCTCGTTCAATCATAGTTGAACTGATTTTCAAATATTTCTCACGCCAAGCATGTCCAATATATAGAATCAACACAGAAAAAAATATGAGTAAGATCCAAGACAACACATATATTAAAGTAGGAAAATCCAAAATAGATTTAATAACAAAAGATATTACAGTTACGATTGAAGAGGATAATATTAAATTTCTAACTAGAGATTTAATAGAATGCGGGGCCTCATCTACAGAAAGAAAAATTTTCCATTCATTTAGTTCATCAAGTGACATGTATTGCAAAATTCTCAAAAATAATTCATTTCTTTCAAACACAGCTCTAATATCATAACCACCTTTATCTTCATAAATTGATTTTTTTAGTTTTAATCCATTAATATGTCTTTCCCTATGTTTATAAAACTCAAGCGACTTGATAAAGACATCCTCTCTATTCTCATCGATTAGCTCATTTAATCTATTAAAGAAATAATCTGGTTTTCTTCCTTCTTCACTACTAATTGACTTTAAAAAATTTAAATTTCTCTTTCTTTTCAGTTTATAATAGATATCAATCAAATAGCCTGTAATTCTAATACATAATTCCAAAACGAATCTAATCACAAAAACAATCGTTCCCATTATTAAAAGATATATCCCTACCCTTTCACAAACAAGAATAGAATCATAATTTGGTATTAATTTAACTGTAGGATGAAGGTTACTAATTAAAACCAGAAAAAAACCCAGCAAAATAATAATAACTGTTATCCCACCCATTAATGGTTTTATTTTAATTTTCTTAAACATTCTTAATCCACTTTTCATTAATTCATTGTAAGCAGTAAATAACCGACCGTATTGATTTTCTGAGTTCTTTCAGAACGCAAAAACACCCGACTTTCTTTCCAGAAAGTCGAGTGCTTTTTCTTCTATAATTGTTGGTTTAGGCTTCAAGTACTTGATTGAAATTTTGGTTCCATGGTAAATAAG
>NZ_RKLY01000019.1 GCF_004745525.1 Companilactobacillus suantsaicola
GAAGCCTAAACCAACAATTATAGAAGAAAAAGCACTCGACTTTCTGGAAAGAAAGTCGGGTGTTTTTGCGTTCTGAAAGAAATCAGAAAATCAATACGGTCGGTTATTTACTGCTTACATTTTTTCGTAATTTATATTATAAGCATCAAAATGTAAAAATACATATTGATGTGTATAATAAATGTGAGAGGAATAATTCTTATGCCCATGAAGCCCAGAGAATTAGTTAGAATCTTGAAACGAAATGGCTTTATTGAAAAATCACAACAAGGTTCACATTTGAAAATGTATAATCCCTTAACTAAAGTAACTATTCCAATTCCTATTCACGCACGAGAAATGAAAAAGGGAATTGAACATGCTATTTTGAAGAAAGCAGGATTAGAATAATTCTTTTAAAGGAGAAAAATATGTCAGCAGGAAGAAAAATCTTAATTTACCCAGTTATTTTGCATCCCGAAGATCAAGGATATAGCGTTGAGATTCCTGATATTGATCATGGTACTTGGACTCAAGGTGAAACGATGAAAGATGCTTTATTGATGGCTCAAGATGCAATTGGCATAATGTTAGAAGATAAAACTGAATATCCACAAGCTACTAAAATTGAGGATATTAAAGTAAAAGATGAAGATATAAAAACAGTCGTTTACATTGATATGGAAGAGTATCGGCGTAATAATCCCAAAACTGTTCGTAAGAATGTTACCGTTCCAGAATATTTAGTCGTTTTAGGAAAGAAACAGAATTTAAATTTTTCGGCTATTTTAACTGAAGCTTTGAAGAATAAATTGGAACTTTAAGTAGAATTCCTATATTGCGAAATATTGGTTTATAGTTGTTGACGTGTTATAGTTTAGATGCAAAAAAGGAACACATTATGCACACCAAAACCCGAAGTGAGGGGGTCTCGCTTCGGGTTTTATAGTGGGCTAGAATTACCTTTTTATTTTGCTTGCGGTGTTTGCGACGTAGCCGGTCGGCAAACCAAGCGATTATCAAGCCAACCACAAGAGGGGCAAAAAGGAACTCCACATGAAACATACCTCCAATCTGATACCAGACTAGGAAGGTAACAGGTATAGTTTATCAAATTGGCATTTTTGAATGATCTAGTATCACTAATTAAATATAAATATTATTTAAATTTATGATAATTAATTGCTTAATAATGAATTTATAAAAAAAGCACATCAATTTCGATGTGCTTTTTTAGTATAGTGATATGCAATAAGATCTTGTTGGGGATTCACCAACTTCCAGTCTGACTAATTTGATGTTTAGTTTCTCCAAGTGTGGCATGAATAAGTTGAACAGTCATATTGGTATCTTCGTCAATCGTATTGATGTTGTAAAGAAAACTTTTCATTGGCGCTTCCTTACGAAAGTCCGAAAAGACTCCAGCCATAGTGAAAAGCTGATTCTTATGCGATTCCATAACTCTTCCGGATAAAAAAAGCTTATGCATAGTTGAGATTGAATAATTTTTTCGTAATTTAGAACAGTTAAGGATATTTTTTAAATCGTTTTTGATATCAATTGATTGCAAAAGCAAAAAATATTGGTTAATATACCTTTGAATAGTGATGGTAAATTGGATGTCTATTACAACAAGAAATAATATTGCTCTATTTTTAATTAAGATTAAAATATCGATCTCAAAACAGGGAATAGAGTGGGTTCCCAGAATTTTTGATGGTATTTTAGAATTGGAAATTAATTTAAAAGAAGCGGTGAATATTCTTCAGAATTTAACGCCAGCCGATTATTATCGTGGTACAAGTCCTGATTTTAATGGGGATGGAACAATGATTTGGGAATTTATTTATGAGATGGACAGTGAAAAGCAAAACATTCCTATTTATATTAAATTAAAATTTCAAAATGATAAATGTAAGGTTTTATCTTTTCATAGAAGTAGAAAACCTTATTTTTTACCGTATAAAGATTAAACGGAGGAAACCGATGCAAACACATATTGAAAAACGCCGGCAAACTTTCCACGTCCGCAATCAAGAAATAACAGTACTTGCGGATGCTTTGATCAATGACGTGAACAATGAGATAGTTTTTGATTTGAATTTAGACAATCACGCAATCGAAATGGCTTATGATCAATATCGGCAAAAGAATCACCTCATTACACCAGAAGAGATTGTTGCCATTAGAAAGAAATACCATTTGTCACAAAGAGCTTTCGCAAAACTATTGGATGTAGGTTCTGCCACGATTGCTAGATACGAAAAAGGGGCCTTGCCAGCTGAGAGTATGAATAATTTATTATTGAATTTAAAAAATGACAGCAGTTATGTTATCAAATTATTTATGCAAAATAAGAACAAGCTGAGTGATTACGATAGGAGAAGGGCTGAAGATTCCATTTCAAAAATGACGGTCCAATTAAAAAGTGAGTCGTTACTAAATTCTTATATTTTTAGAAATCAAAATGATAAATCGACCTTAGATGATGGTTTCACCGAATTTAATTTGGAGAAACTTTCCAATATGGTTTTGTATTTTACGCAAGAGAATTCCAATTTATCCAAAACTAAATTGAACAAGTTACTGTTTTATAGCGATTTTCGTTTCTTTAGAGATAATTCAAAAGCTATTAGTGGAATCGTCTATACACATGATCATCATGGGCCGGTTCCTAGCGATTTTGAGTTGTTATACACTATTCTTAAAGATAATGGGGATGTCACAACAGAACCTTTTGCGGATGGCCGTGGGTCAAAGTTCATCAGTTTGCGTGATTTCGATAAAGCAGTTTTCACAAATTCTGAATTTAGTATATTGCAGAAAGTTTCAAAGGATTTTGAAGGTTACGATATTGAGATGATGAGTGAGTACTCCCATCAAGAAACTGCCTTTCAAAAAACGGTGCTTGATGAGGTGATTTCTTACCAATACGCTTTGGATTTGAGAGACTAAATTTTTGTATACCGCCAATCTTGTGTACAATGGTAACGAGAGGGGGTAATTCTTATGGCAATGAAACCCCAGAAAATCGTTAAAATATTACGACAACATGGTTTTGTTAAGAAGTCGCAAAATGGGTCGCACTTGAAAATGTACAATCCAACTACGAATGTGACTTTGCCAGTTCCAATTCATCATGATAAAGAGTTGGAACATGGGATTGAAAGTAAAATATTGAAACAAGCGGGTATCAAAGTAACGGATATCTAAATAAAGCTATGCAATGAGTTGTTCAAAGACAAATCATTACATAGCTTTATTTTTATGGAAGCGTTTATTGCATTTGCTTGAAAGAAGTTAAGAGGTCTAATATTAGAAGTGTATTTTTGAGGAGTTATTTTCATGAAAACTAAACATAATATTTTGACACTATTTGCGACTAGTTTTATGTCATTCATGCAATTGTTGGATGCCAGTATCGTCAACGTCGCAATTCCAAGTTTAACTAAAGATTTAAACGTTCCCATGAATCGAGCCGAATGGATCGTATCAGTTTATCTGATCATGATTTGTATGTTATTGCTATTTTGGGGTCGAATGGCCGATCAAATCGGTTATATCAAAATTTTTCAAACTGGAACGATTTTTTTCACCATTGGTTCACTGACCTGTGCAATGAGCCCGTCGTTATATATCCTATTGGTCGGACGAGTCGTTCAAGGCTTGGGTGCTAGCATGAGTATGGCGACTAATATTGGTATTATCGCGATGATTTTTCCGATGAGCCAGCGTGGTCGAGCTTATGGAATCAACAGTATTATTGCCCAACTCGGTAATATTTCCGGACCTGGTCTAGGTGGATTGGTCTTGAGTGTTCTGTCGTGGCACTGGATTTTTATCATCAACATTCCAATTGGTATTATCGTCTACATCTACGGCAGATTCATGTTCCCGAAGGAAAATCGCAAAGTAAAGCGGGTTTCTTATGATTGGCTAGGACTGATTACTTACTCAATTGCCATCGCAACATTTTTCGTCAGTATCTTCTTAGGTCAAGATATTGGTTTTGGAAAAGTCAGTGTTTTATCCACTTTTGCAGTCAGTCTAGTCTTTTGGATGATCTTCTTCTATGTCGAAAAACGTCTTGCAGAACCACTAATAAATTTAAAGATTTTCAAAATATCACGTTTGACGTTGAGTCTAGTCAGTGCACTGATTGTCTTTTCTATCGGTTATTACGCCAACGTTATAATGCCGTTTTACTTAACTAATTTTAGAGCGTTGAGTACCTCATTGACCGGGCTGATTATGATGGCAATTCCGTTTGCTAACGTGATTGCCGCCCCAATTGCCGGCTATTTCACCGATAAGTATAACGCCGCTTCAGTCTCGATTTTTAATCTCTTCGTCTATGCTATTCCAATCGTTTTCTTGATGTTCGTCACTGGTAAGGAGAATTTGTATCTATTTACCTTTATGCTGTTGTTCTTAGGAGTAGGTAACGGTGGTTTCCAAAATAATCCAATGATTATGGGTTATGCCCCAGCAGAATATCAAGGGATTGCCGGTAGTCTAGCGGCTTTGTTCAGAAATCTCGGTATGGGTATCGGAGTCAGTTTGGCCACAACCAGTCTTTATTCTGGCATGAGTGTTAAAGCTGGTAAGCAGATAGCTTATTATCCAAGTCACAATCCTAGTTGGTTTTTGAGTGGGATGCACTTTGCTTATTTGACGGCGTTATTGTTATTGATTGCAGCGATTATTTTAGTTTATTCAATTCATCGACTAGATAAAAAAGCGTGATTTCCATTTGGTAAATAATCGAATAAATTTTGATTACAATTGTCTTGTTCGCAAGTCTTTCTAGTATAATTGAGTCGATAGTTAACAGATAAATTGGACTAGGAAAGGCGGTATTGGAATGGAAGCAATTTACAATTTTCGAGAAACTGAGATGAATGGCGGAATTATTGATTTCAGAGATTATCAAGGCAAGGTGCTTTTGATCGTCAATACCGCTAGCAAATGTGGTCTAGCTCCGCAACTAGAAGCTATTGAAGAGCTTTACAACAAATATCGGACACGTGGTCTAGAGGTTTTAGGATTACCGTCGAATCAATTTCATCAAGAATTGGACAGCGATGAAGCCACTAGCGACTTTTGCCAAATGCACTACGGAGTGACTTTTCCCATGACTCGACAAGTTGTCCTAAATGGTCTAGGTGAAGATCCACTGTTTACTTATTTAAAGGATCAATCAGGTAAAGGCAGAATCAAGTGGAATTTCACCAAGTTTTTGATCGACAAAAATGGTAGTCTCGTAAAGAGATTCGCCCCAATCACGAAACCTGAAAAGATGGAATCATTTATTATTGAAGCATTGAAAAAATAAAAAGAACTTCAGCAATTGTTATATTGTTGAAGTTCTTTTTGTGGTGGTGTAGTATGCCGTCCTCCATAGCAAAGAAAATTTGGCTGGAACGATGTGGGCACGACTTGAAACTACCGCAAAGGGCGCGGCATTTCCAAGCTCGGCCTTTTTGTAAATGCTAAAGCATTAACAAAAATTTCACATCTGAGCCAATTTTCTTTGCTATTCCGGACTGAATTTCACACTTATTTTTTATTTGCTTTCCATTTATTTAAGAATAATAACTCTATTCTGATTAGTAGTTTGGTATTTTGATAAGTAGGATTGTGGGTTCTTATTCAATATAGAAATAATAATGACAAAAGAAAGAGAATCCTGCATATTGCAACAATTTATCACGATTAAGTAAGATTCTCAATTATTTTTCTAAAAATTAACTTAATCAAAATACAGAAATACGATAATGAATCCAGACTATAAAACAATTTCCCATTAATCCCGAATAGAACCTATATCCAATTCAGAATCCATTGAAATAAAGCATAGATTTGCACTCTAGTCTGGAACAACAGTTCTGGGAAATGCTCAGCCGTCAAATTCTAGTTAGCGATTTATCGCTTACTAGAAGGCCAAGCTTGGAGACTTTTTCCGGTTTTGAAAAAGGCTTCAAGTTGTGCCGACAGCGTTCCAGCGTTTCCCAGAACTGTTGTGGAAGACGGGAATCAATCACTACCCAAACTAAAGAGCTATACTAACAAAGCTTTACTTCTGTTCCTTAGTAAAATTCAACATGTACTGTGCAGCTTCTTCCATACTCTTAAAATTGTGCTTGATTTGAATCTCTTTGAGTTTCTTTTTAGCTTGACTGCTTAACTTATCAATATCGATTTTATTATTGTTTTTTTCCATAATTCACCTTCAATTTGCAGTTTACCGTAACAGCGAAAATTTTGATAGTAATTGACTTTGCGAAACAAGAAAAGAAGTCTATAATTGAAAGATGGTTATTCATTTTCTGTAAAAATATATTAGTTATGCGAGGTAAGGCGGACACTTAGTGGAGGTCTTATTTTTTATACTTGGGGAAAGAAGTCGGGATATGAGTCGCAATCGAAAAATTTTAGTTACTTTCGCCTTAGTTTTGTCGAATATGATGGCAGGCTTGGACGCTACAATTATTAATACCGCTTTGCCAGCAATCATCAGTGATTTGCACGGAATTCAATACATGGGTTGGATCGTGGCTATTTTCCTATTAGGAATGGCCGTTTCGACACCGTTATGGAGTAAATTTGGCGAGAAGCGTGGAAATAAGATTGCCTATATCACGGCTACAATTGTTTTCATGATTGGAGCTTTGTTCCAAGGACTCGCTCCTAACATTATTTGGTTTATTACTGCTAGATGTGTGATGGGGATTGGTGCTGGTGGTATGAACACAATTCCTTTTATCATTTATTCCCAGATTTTCAAAAATATTAAACGCCGTTCGCAAGTTATTGGGATTGCGTCTGCTGGATTCAGTGGAACTTCAATTATCGGACCGCTGATTGGTGGTTGGATCGTTGATACGTTCAGTTGGCATTGGGTGTTCTATATTAATTTACCTTTGGCACTGCTTTCAATTATTATTATTGCATTATTCTTCAGGATTAAAGAAACCTTGAACCATGAAAAAGTCGATTATCGAGGAGCAATTTTGATGGTGCTTGGATTGACTGCCATTTTGATTGGAATTCAATTACTGGGAGTCGCTTCGATTTTCATCACGATTGCTTTTGTTATTGTTGGTGGCTTGATGATTTTTTGGATGTCACGAGTTGAGAGTCACGTTGATGATCCCATTGTGCCTAATCGCCTGTTCAAGAATGAGAAACTCGTGATTGACTTGATTTTGTTTGCCTTGTTGTGGGGGTCGTTTGTCGCTTTCAACATCTATATTCCCATGTGGGCACAAGGAATTATGGGCTTGAGCGCTTTGATCGGTGGCATGACACAGATTCCTGGGGCCATTGCCAACTTCATCGGGTCAGAACTAGAACCGCTGATTCAAAGAAAATTGAATCGTTACTCGATTATTGGTATCGGGACAATTGCTTTCTTGATTTCTTTTGCCGGTTTGTACGTTGCAAAACAAAGTGCCAGTTATACTTTCCTATTGATCATGGGAGTCTTTGAAGGCTTTGGGGTCGGAATCTGTTTCAACGCCTTGTCGATTGCGGTACAATTTGACGTCGAAGAACGTGATGTGCCAATTTCAACCTCCTTTGCTTACTTAGTCAGAATCCTCAGTCAGACTTTCATGTCTTCAATTTATGGAGTCATTTTAAACATTGCTTTGATGCACGGAGTTAAAAATAGTAACGGTTATATAACGATGGCAATGATGAACAAACTCAGTAATGCCGCCGATGCGAAGTACTTACCTAAGGATTTGATTCCAGAAATGAGACGGATTTTCTTCTCCGGAATTCACAGTATCATGTTGACGGCAATGTTGTTGATCGTCGCAGTAATTTTGATTTTAGGTTATTTATTTAGAAGAGAACACACCAAAAAGCTTTCCTAAGGGGGGCTTTTTTTGTCTATAATATTATTAGGAGGTTACTGATGACAAATATAGATCGCATGAAACAAGGAAAAGTCTATAATCCTGATGACGAAGCACTTTTAAAAGAACAACTTCAAGCACAAGAATTAAATGACCGTTATAACGAATTAAGACGTTCGGGGCTGAATTTAAAATCTGATATGTTGCAACAGATGTTTGCGGAATTTGGGACTGGCGGTATGATTGAAACGCCGTTTCACGCTAACTGGGGTGGCAAGCACGTCCATATTGGTAAGAATTTCTATGCTAACTTTAATCTCACGTTAGTTGATGATGGTGAAATCTACATTGGCGATGATACTATGTTTGGCCCCAATGTAACGGTAGCAACGGCTGGACACCCGATTGAACCAACGATTAGAGCTAAGCATTATCAATTCAATAAAACGGTCACGATTGGTAAAAACGTTTGGTTGGGTAGTAATGTGACGGTTTTACCGGGAGTGAAAATTGGGGATAATTCAGTGATTGGAGCGGGGAGTGTTGTTACAAAAGATATTCCTGACAATGTGGTAGCGGTTGGAGTTCCTTGCAAAGTTTTACGTGAAATAAATCAACATGATCATGATTATTTTTACAAAGACGAAAAATTAGACATTTAGACATAAGTTCCATTTTGTATATCACTTGATAAATAATAGAATTATAAAAATCCTCCACCTATAATGAAGTGTTAAGGGGAGGTGTCTTTAAGATGACAGCACGGACTTTATCAAAAGAAAAAGTTATTACGGCAGCGATTCAAATTATCAATCAAGAAGATAATTTAACTTTTAGTAAGCTCGGTCGACTAGTCGGTACTCGTTCACAAGCGATTTACAATTATTTTCCAGATGTTTTAGCTGTCAGAGTTAGTGTGGCAGCGGACTTTTATGATAAGCTAGCACAACGTTTAGAGGTTGATCTCTTAGGACTGACTGGGAAACAAGCTATTAAAGCTTTTTGTCATGTCTGTGTCCAATTTTCTTTAGGACAGTATGTGATGGTTCAACAAATTATTGATATCCCGGCTGATCATTTACATGATGAACCTTTAAATAGTAGTTTTAGAAATATTTATGAAATTTTACATCGCTATTTAAAACCGTTAATTCCTGATGAAAAACGGCAGATGGTCTTTTCCCGAATGTTACGCAATTTGATCATTGGCCAAATTATCAACGTCGGTAGCGGCCGTTATACTAATACACCAATCTCCAAGCGTGATAGCTTCGATGACATGCTAGAGTTAATTCTGCTTTCCTTGTAGATTTCTAATGAACATTACATGTAACTATACATGTAGAAGATATTTTTAGTGTCTTGTATTTTTTGATATTTTATAACTGTTAGGAAAAATCGCTATAGGAGGCGTGGCAATATGCACAGTAAGGTAAACTATGACATGTTGCATCCAACGTACAAGGCATTGTATGACATCGTCGGGGAAGAGAATTTATTAAAGATTTACGAACTATTTCGAGGAACTCAATTACAGTTACCAATGAAAATGTATGATCGAGTTTCATTGAAACAAGCTATTCAAGACGGAAAGTTAGACAATATGACTAACCAAGAGATTTCATTACAATTTGGTTATTCGCCGCGTTGGATCAAAAGTGTTCGCGAAAAAAAGGTATAGAAAAAGAGTTCTATAAAGCATACGCTTTATGGAACTCTTTTTATTTGCCAGAACGATAAACTGCCCGCAAACCATTGATGTCACCTTGAGATAAGGTACTAATACCTTGATCCATTGGGTACATGACTGATTTAGTGCTAGAACTATGAGCTAGTCCTAAGGCATGTCCTAGTTCGTGGACGGCAACGGAATCTTTAATTGACAAATCGGGATATTGTAAGTTTAAACCTGCTTGAGCGGTGTTGATGGCAAAGTGGTTGATCACTAATGATGAAGGGCCACCGTTACCTAATTCAACAGTTCTAGAGGCAATGTTTTCGATTTTCTTGTGATAGACAAAAAAGGTAATACTATTCTTATTAGTTTGAGGTTGTCCTGGTATTAAACGGACAATCCCTGTGGCATTGTAGGTATTAACGGCTCGCGTGAAAACATCTCTGACTGATTGTGGAACATCCTTTTTAAAATGGAAGTAATACACATTCGAAGTGGAAACATCTTTCATCGGACTCTCAGCTGGAGTCACTGTCGAACCTACTTGGTGCTCAGTGGTAGTCTGGGTCGTGCCATTGAGTTTTCTATCAACTGAAGCTTCTAATGAGTATAAGTAAGGTTGTACTTTGACGCCAGCTTCTTGGACGGTTGATTTTAAATGCGGAATTAAATTGGGATTCTTATCAACCACTAAAACAATAGAAGCTAAGACCAA
Source organism: Companilactobacillus suantsaicola (assembly GCF_004745525.1). Lineage (GTDB taxonomy): Bacteria > Bacillota > Bacilli > Lactobacillales > Lactobacillaceae > Companilactobacillus > Companilactobacillus suantsaicola. Next base: position 10,235 of record NZ_RKLY01000019.1, read on the forward strand.
CAACCAAATCCACAGTTTTCTTTTCATTTATTGCAGCACTCCAAATCTTTGATTTCCCAATAATCATATCGGTAGAAGTGCTAAAAGTCCAATTATTTATTTGTGAAAAGGTAACTATTTTTTCTGTAAACTCTTTCTTTCTGGACTTGACCAAGTACCGGAACCAAAGCCAAAAATAGTCTTGACGGCAGGTATGAAAGTAGTCACAACCGTAATAGGATTGATCATCCAATAGAACAAAATGTATAGTGGTGCAAACAATACATACTTCAACTTGGCCGCATGGTGATCCAAAATCAAAGCGGTGATCAACTGAATCAAGCCAGCAATCATTTCAAAAGTTACGAAAATAAAGGAAATGGCAAAAGCGTGAAAGATCCGTTCATAATTGCCATGAATAAAGAACCAAATCATTAGGAGAATAAAGAAAATTGAGGTGATGACGAAGAAAAATGACCAGATGATCGACAAACTTGAATCGATAAACATCGACATTTGGTAACGACGTTTAATTGGATGGACTAAGAATTTTTTCAAGTTCGTCAACCAAACTTCAGTCCCGCCTTGAGCCCAACGTTTGCGTTGTTTGTATAAATCCTTGATAGTTTCAGGAACGTTCATATGAAAGACAATGTTTGGAGCAAATCGTGGGACAACCCCGATTGTTTGATGATCCCAAGCGATACTAATATCTTCAGTAGCTCGATTTTGTCTGAAGCCACCGACGTCGATCAAAAAATCCTTCTTGTATAAAGTATTGGCACCACTGTAAGCATACATTGAATCGTTAACTGAAGTCTGACTCCGTTTAATTACGCCGACAATACTTGAGAATTCAACCGTTTGTGACTTTCCCAAGAGAGTGGTCCGATTTTGAACGTCCATATTAGCAGTCACGGCTGAAGTATTCATATCGCGAGCGTGGATGAAAAAGTTCATGTATTTCATCAAGGCATCGGGTTCGGGAATTGTGTCCGCATCGTTACTGAGAATGTACTCACCTTTGGCGAAATGCATGCCAATATTGAAAGCATGGGCTTTACCCTTATTTTTGATAATATTGATCGTGCGTAATTTAGGATATTTAGTCTGCAATTCCTTGATGATGTCAGCTGTTTTATCAGTTGAGCCATCATTCATCACCAGTACTTCGAAGTTACTGTAATTTAAGTGTTCAAATAGGTAAGTGATTGTTTCCTCAATCATGACTTCTTCGTTATGCGCTGGAATCATGATGGTAATCATTGGTTGTTCGTTTGGAGGGATTTCAACCCAGTCGTCGTCAGATTTGTCAGTCTTAACAAAACGATAGGATAACGCTCCAAAGAACCACAAAAAAGACCCAGTAATTGGGTACAGGCACAGAATCAACAAGCAAATATTGAGAATAGTGCCCAGCGTCGTCGACTCAAAAATGTGGTCAATAAAAATGTTATACATAATTCTCCCTTAATCTAAATCGTTGAGATTATTTTCCTCGTATAGTTTTTGAATAGCATCGGTATCTAAATTTTGTTCTGGTTGAATATCTAGCGTCCGGACATTTTCGCGAAATTCTTGGTCGCCAAAACGTTGATCGATGAACTTGGCCAAAGTGTCTTCACGCTTTCTTTGATTGATAGGATTAAAAGTAGGCCACTGCTCAACCAAACGGTCACGCTTGCGGTTTTGAATGATCGTCATACTGATAGCAAAAATCCCCGACATTACAAAAGCAAAGAACAGTATAACGCCGATAAAACGGATCTCCAGAATTCCTTCGGCATACGACCAGATATGAGGAATCTTCGGATTAAAACTAGCCCAAAAAGCTGTCACCGTTATAACGATAGGAGCGATCACACAAAACCAACCAATCAAAGCAAGTAAAGTTTGAAATATCTTTCTCAGCCAATGGCCTTTTTCAAAATATTCATCGGTATAGAGTTGCTGTTGGTCATCTTTTTTCATAGTTATCTCCTTGAACTTCGGGATTAGTAGGATGACCAAACAAGTAACCTTGACGAGTATTGATCTTGAGAAATTGTGCTAAATCTTCATCTTCCTGGTTTTCAACACCCATTAAAACGAGTTCAATATTGTGTTCTTTAGTGATCTTATTCCAAGACTGCAAATTTAAGTCAAGCCAAATAGAAGGATCATTTTTACGGAAATCACGCATTGAGCATTTGATACTGTCAATGAAGGGTAACATCCATTCAATATCCTTGAGACTCTGCTTTTGCGAACCAACGTTATCGATGCTGAATTGCATACCATATGCCTGAGCACGCTTGATCTTGTTTTCAAATTGGTAATGGTTGACGTATTTGGGACCAAACTTGGGTGAATACTCAACTGAAAGTTTCATCGGTTCAATTTTTGAAATAGCCCAACGCACGAAGTACAAGAAATCAGCACTGATTATTTGATTGTATTCGAGATTAATTGATAGGCGGATTGGTTCAGATGGTAAAGATTTGAAGGTGTCTTCCAATAAAAAGATCACTCGTTGCAAGGGAAGCGAGTCCAAATCTTTAGGTAATTTCCAAGTCCCGTCGGGTTGTTTTTGACGTAATAGGCATTCATAGCCAATCGTTTTGCCGGTGTGATCGACTTGTTTTTGAATAAAGTATTTCAATTCAAAATCTTTATTCTCAAGGTAGTTGTTGTTCGATTTTCGCGAGCGCCAATAATAGATGATTATCGTTATAACGAACAGAACTAAGGTTATAATAGTTATGCGAAATAACAATATCTCTAATTGTAATAGATCCATTATTCTCCTTTGTAATTCCTTATTTACGGATACGATTATATTAAGTATACAACTAAAATTATGCTTTTTATATTAAATGTATATACCTTTATTTATTGTAATAGGTATAGTTTCTTTTTGTGAATATGATTTAGGCTGAATGGTAATTTTTCTTTTTGGTAGTGGTGGGTGGATGCCGTCTTCCGCAACAGTTCTGGGAAACGCTGGAACGCGGTGGACGCAACTTGAAGCCAATTTTTAAGCCCGAAAATTGTCTCCAAGATTGGTCTTCTTGTAAATGCTAAAGCATTAACAAGAATTTCACGGCTGAGCATTTCCCAGAACTGTTGCTCCAGACTGGATTTTTGATCTATGCAGTTAATTTAGTAAATTTTGAAATGGGTAGGAATTCTATTCGTGATTAATGTAAAACTAAATTATTGTCTGGATACGTTATTGTGCGGAAGACGGCATCAATCACAACCTAAAATTAAAAAAGAATCTAAAAATCAATAATTAATCACTAAAAAATGTTTGGGGAAGACATTTTTATAACTATACCATTTGTCTATGAAATTGATATAAATTTGTATATATTGTTTTTGCGTTTGAATCTTATCAGTATGCTATAAAGCGCTTTCAGATTACAATTGAATGTGTCATGATGTAGATACCGTTGGATATATGTGTTCGACTTAAACTATAAAATTAGTTCGAATAAATATTGACTATTCTGGAATCGGTATCTATAATGTAAGCGTAATCAAGAAATTATTTTATAGAAAAGGACTGTGAACGTTATGAGTAATCAAACATTGATTTCATTAGCGGCTCCTGTTGACGGAAAGCTATTAAAGCTTGACCAAGTTAAAGATCCCGTCTTCTCTCAAGGTTTGATGGGACAAGGTTTTGCTATTGAACCTAGTGACGGTAAAGTGGTTGCGCCAGTTTCTGGTGTGGTGACTTTGGTTGCTGAAACAAAACACGCCTTTGGTATTAGAACGACTGACGGAGCAGACGTTTTAGTCCATTTAGGAATCGATACGGTTGAATTAAAGGGTGAACCTTTTACTGTTTCAATCAAACAAGGAGACCACGTAACGGCGGGACAAGCGGTTATTTCGGTCGATTTGAAAAAAATTACGGATGCTGGTAAACAAAAGACAGTGATTTTGGCTATTACCAACAGTAATGATATTTTAAAGCAATTTTTGTTGAGTGATGGGGATTCAAATATTACCGCTGGACAGATTGTTGCCGGAGCTTTAATTGATGTGGTCAAAGAGACTAAAAAAACTGCGGGTAAAGGTGGCAATTATGACCAATTAGCTACTGACATTGTGGAAAACGTTGGTGGTAAGGAAAATATCAACAGTTTGATCCACTGTATTACGCGTTTGCGGTTTTATTTAAAGGATGACAAGAAAGCTAATGACGACACGATTGAGAATTTACCTGGCGTAATCAGTGTTGCTAAAGCTGGTGGTCAGTATCAAGTCGTGATTGGTCAAGCGGTAACCGATGTTTATGACGCCGTGATCGACCAAATCGGGGCGCAATACACTAATAACGCCGCTACAGCTGAAGCAGTTGCTGAAACGACTAAGGCACAAAATATGTCTGTTTGGGACAAAATCAAGAGTGGTATCAGTAACTTTATCGGTGTTTTGACGGCTTCCATGATTCCGATTATTGGTATCTTGGCTGGTTCCGGTATTTTGAAAGGTATTTTAGCTGCTCTAACAGGTTTCAAAGTTTTATCCACAACTAGTGGTACTTACGTTATTTTAAATGCAATCGGTGATGCAACGTTTTACTTCTTACCTATTATTTTAGGATTCACCGCTGCTAAAAAACTTAGTTCTGATCCAATCGTCTTAGCTATCGTTGGTGGAATCATCATCTATCCAAACTTGTTAACTTTGGCAAGTAAAGCTAGCACGGCCAGCACGAATTTCTTAGGGATTCCGACGACCTTGATTTCTTATACATCTTCAGTTTTCCCAATTATCGTGGCTGCTTGGCTAGGTAAATATGTTGAAAAATTCTTGAAAAAAGTCATTCCGTTATATCTAAGAAGTGTCTTTATTCCTATTTTAGAAGCATTAGTTTTGAGTTTAGTGATCTTGATCGGTGTTGGACCAATTATCACCGCTATGAGTAAAGGCTTATCGAACGGTTTAGTTGCCATTTACAGCTTCAGTCCAACCTTATCTGGATTTGTACTCGGTGGCGTTTATCAAACTATGGTTATCTTCGGTTTGCACTGGGGACTTATTCCAATTGTTATCAACGATATCGCTACTAATGGTCACAGTTACATCAATTCGATTCTTTCAATTACCATGGTTGCCCAAGGTGGTGCCGTTTTAGCAGTCTTCTTGAAGACTAAGAATAAGAAATTGAAGGAAGTTTCTCTTGCCGCTGCGGTTTCGGCCTTTTGCGGAGTTACTGAACCAGCGCTATACGGTGTCAATTTGAAGTACAAACGTATTTTTGTGGTTGCAAGTATCGCCAGCGCTTTAGGTGGTGCGTTGACAGGATTCTTGAAGGTCAACAATTACGCTTTGTCCGGTGCCTTGATTGGATTCCCAGCCTTCATCACGCCAGGAGTCGGTATCGGTAGCAACTTCTACGGTTACTTGATTTCTCATTACGGAACGCTTTTGATCTCAGTCGTTTTAGTTTATCTCTTCGGATTCACGGACAAAATGTTGGCTAAGAAGAATGATCCGATGAATTTGAACGTCAATGTGGCTTAGGAGTAGACTATGGAAACGAAAAATTATAAATTGCAGATTCCCAATCACGAATTTCAAGTGAAGAGTTATTGGCTTGATCAAATTGCTGATTTCGATAAAGAAGTCGATTTTCCAATTGCCATTATTTGTCCAGGTGGTGGTTTTACCTTCCATTCACAAAGAGAAGAAGAACCTGTAGCGTTACGCTTTAATTCTTTTGGAATGCACGCTGTCGTCTTGGAATATCAGTTGATCGGCAATGACCCAGTTTATCCAACTGCCTTACAAGAATTGGCCAAAACAATCGACTGGGTAACTAATCAACCGGCGTCACGCCACATTGATAAGAAGAAAACCATTTTGGTTGGTTTCTCAGCTGGCGGTCATGTGGTAGCATCTTATAACGGCGTTGCAAGCGATACAGCGTTACGTCAAAAATATCAATTAGATCAATATCACGGACAACATGCCGCTGTCATTCTAGGTTATCCAGTGATTGATATGACGATCCCTGGTAGTTTTCCAAATGACAATAAAGCACTTCATCAAATTAGTGAAGATCAAACACTTTGGAAAGCACAAGATTTATTGAATCAAAATTCCAAACCAGCTTTCGTCTGGCAGACTCAAACCGACGAATTAGTCAAAGTCGTCAATACGATCAAGTACGTTGACCGAATGAATGAACTGAACATTCCCGTCGAATATCATCTGTTTGGCTCGGGAATTCATGGTCTGGTGTTTGGAACTTACGTTACAGAAAAGCCAGGGAAGCGTAAATATCTCAATTCTTGGACTTCGAAATGGATTGAGTTGGCTTTGAATTGGTTACAGATGATGAAATTGTTAGATTAATAAAAAAACTGATTGGCAAGATTTGCTAGTCAGTTTTTTTCGTTTGGACATTTATTGTACAATTAAAAAGTAAGTAAGCTCTTACATTGAGAGAAGGAGTACAAAAATGGGACTGAAAGAAGGATTTTTATGGGGTGGCGCAATCACTGCTAATCAAGTTGAAGGTGCTTGGAATATTGATGGTAAAGGACCTTCAGTAGCGGACGTGGCCACTTACAAACCAAATGTTGACGTGAAGGATTATAAGAAACAGGTTGGGGTTACTTCTAAAAGTATTCAAGAAGCACTTCAGACTGATGATACAAAATATTATCCAAAACGCCATGGAATTGATTTTTATCACCGTTATCCTGAAGATATAGAACTATTTGGTGAGTTAGGTTTCAAGACCTTGCGGATTTCTATTGCTTGGAGTCGAATTTTTCCAACCGGTGAAGAAGCAGAACCGAACCAAAAAGGACTGGATTTTTATAAAAGAGTTTTTCGGGAGATGCACAAGTATAATATTGAACCGCTTGTAACGTTGTCCCACTATGAAATGCCTTTAAATTTGGCAATTAAGTATAACGGCTGGGTCGACCGTCGCGTGATTGAGATGTTCAAAAGATTCTGTGATTCATGTTTCCACGAGTTTAAAGATGATGTTAAATATTGGCTAACATTTAATGAGATTGACAGTGTCACACGTCATCCATTTACGTCAGCTGGCATTATCCCTGATAAATCAGAAAATTTATTGAAAGATGAATATCAAGCTTTCCATCACCAATTTGTGGCTTCAGCTTTAGTAACTAAGGACTGCCACGAAATTATTCCTGGTAGCCAAGTCGGTTGTATGTTGACGAAATTGACTGACTATCCGAATTCCTCTGATCCAAGGGACGTTCTGGCTTCATTTAATAAAAATACCATGAATTACTTTGCAGGAGATGTTCAAGTTTTTGGTGAATATCCACCATTAATTTTGGATTTCTTCAAGAAAAATGGTTTAAAGATTAAAATGAGTGCTGAAGACCTCCGAATCTTAAAAGAAAATACCGTTGACTTTGTTTCTTTTAGTTATTACATGTCGACAGTTTCTTCCTATAATGAAGGAAACCTTGAATTAACGGCTGGAAACACAGTCGTTGGTGGTAAGAATCCACATCTAAAAACTACTGATTGGGGTTGGACGGTCGATCCAGTAGGCTTGAGAATTTCCCTATTACAATTGTATGATCGATACCACAAACCGCTATTTGTTGTAGAAAATGGGATGGGTGCTAAAGACACTTTGACTGAGGATAAAAAAATTCATGATGATTATCGAATCGACTATTTTAGAGAACATTTCCGTGAGATGATTAAAGCCGTTGATGCAGGAGTTGATTTGATAGGTTACACTAGTTGGGCTCCAATTGACTTAGTTAGTGCCTCAACTTCACAAATGTCAAAACGCTATGGATTTATTTATGTTGATGAAGATGATTTAGGTAATGGTAGTTTGAATAGATACAAGAAAGATTCTTTTGACTGGTATCAAAAAGTTATCGCTTCAAATGGAGAAAATTTAGATTAATTGTAAGAGAGACGGTAAATGGATAAAACAAAAAGAAGACCTCAAACGAGATCTTCTTTTTTTATTCGCAGTAGTGGCTGTTTACCGCAAATTTATTCAGTGACTAGACTGCAAATTAATTAACCTTTTGAAGGAAGGGGTATAAGGCGCAATCTAGCACTCTACCTTGATTTTTTTAGTTGATCAACGATTACCCCAAATGATAACCATCCTACAAATTATCAAATGTCAGGCTTATCGGTTCAACTCATTTCTTGGTACGACTATATAGTACGATGTGGGATTGGTCCCAGGTCAAGGACTTTTTTAATATTTTTTAGTAACTTTCAATGAAGTGAGGTTCTTCGTGTTCGTAAGGCAGATGGGTGTCATTTAATTGGTTGTACAAATAAATAAATCCGTTGTGCATTTGATTACGGAAACACAAATCAATCGTGGGAAAATTCATCAAAGAGGCTATTTCACTGTTGTCACTGCCGATCACCAGACAATCTTCGGGAACACGGACGTGATGTCTGCGCAAGGTTGCTATGAAGTCGGCCGCTACATAGTCAGTGAAAATCAGCATCGCCTTAGGTGGATTGGAATTTTTCAACCATTTCTCGGCCGCATCATGACCAACGCCATTTTGTCCGTCGTAAAAATCGAAAGTTTGAATACTATCAGGATATTTTTGAGAAAAGTCTTCAATAGCCTTAATTCGAGCCTGCGTGTTACCGTTACGGATCGGTGACAGGATGTGGCCCACGTGATCGTAACCTTCGTTATTAAGACGTTCTAAAATTTTATAATAAATAGGGTAGTGGTCGATGTAATTGGAATAGATGTGGGGATGCTCAACCCTTTGCCAAGTAGCGATGGGACCGAATTTGGCATAGGAGCTGATGGTGTCCCAGGAGTTGAGTCGTAACGCTATAAAAACGGCATCCAGACGTTTGCTAGTGAGCAGATCAAGTGTGTGCAGCTCCTTTTTAGAATTCTTGGTGAAATATAGATTGACGCTGTAACCATATTTTGAAGCGATTTGGGTAAAGGAATTAATCAGCTCGCCAACTAATGGCATGTAATCGTTGATCAGAAAGCCGATAGTATTTGTGCGCTTGCTCCTCAAGTTTTTCGCTACTTGATTAGGGATGTAGTTCATTTCGTGCATCGCGTCTAAAATGATTTTTCTTTTTTCTTCACTCACATACCCATTGCCACTGACGACGCGTGATATGGTTGATTTGGAGATTCCCGTTTTCTTAGCTAAATCATAAATTGTTGTCATATTATCCCTCTCATTAATAGATCCTTACAAAGTTAATTATACATTGGAAACGTTTACTACTCTAGAACGGTTGTTTTATTGTCTGTCATTGTTATACTAAGTCCGTATTAGGTACTTGCTCTACTTAGTTCGGTTGTAGAAGATATAGAAGAGTTCTACTAAATGATATTTCTATTAGTATAATTTTTGAATTAGACAGAATAAAAAATTAAAATAGTTATCTAGTCTGGAGCACAAGCCCCGTGATGACTCAGCCGCCAAATTCTTGTTGGTGCTTTAGCACCTACAAGAAGGCCTAGTTTTGAGATTTTGCGTACTTTGCAAAAGCTCAAAATAGTGCCGGCAGCGTTCCAGCTCATCACGGGGCTTGTGTGGAAGACGGCATCTTACACTAACCAAGCAATAGCAAGAACCTTGTATTACATAAGGAAGGTGAATATTTATCGTTAGTTGACAGCAGTAATATTTCGGCCACATTTGTTTGTGGCGTAGCAATGAATTCAATTGAAATCAACGCGAAAGGGAAATATTACTCATGAAGTCTAAAAGGATTCTCGGATCCGTCTTTTTAACCATTGCTTCAATTATTTGGGGAGCAATGTTTGTAGTTGTAAAAATCATTGTCGACGAGGTACATCCAATTCAACTCGTTTGGTTGGAATACTTAGTTGCGTTAGTGTTCTTGATTGGTTATTCAATCATCAAGCACGAGAAATGGCACATCAATTGGTCTGATTTGAAATTAGTTTTTTGGATTGGAATCATCGGAAATACCATTTCATTAGTTGCCCAGGAAATGGGTACCGGGTTGTCCAATGCCCAAACTGGTTCAGTAATCACCTCAACGATTCCCGCATTTATGATCATCTTCGGTTGGCTGATTCTGAAAGAAAAAATGGACAAAGTTAAGATTTTCTCCGTCATCATCGCTATTCTTGGAGTAGTTATGATCGTCGGCTTGAAGATGTCAGGAACGAATGTTGTTTTAGGAATTTTGCTCCTAGTTCTTGACTCAATCGCTTGGGCCTTGATGTCGGTCTTGGTCAAGAAAGTAAAGACGTACAGTTCTTTACAAATTACTATTATGTCAACAGTAGTAGCGGTAGTTGCTCTGACACCATTTATTTTGAGTGATATGTCATCACTTACAAGCATCAATTTCACTGAGCCAAAAGTAATCTGGAGTCTTCTATATATTGGCGCTGTATCAACAGCCGTCGCTTATGTAATGTGGAATCGTGGGTTACAAATCGTCAGTGCCGGTTCATCTGGATTATTCTACTTGATTCAACCAATCGTTGGGTCATTCTTAGGTTGGTTGTTACTGGGAGAACAAATCTCAGCCGGTTTCATCGTTGGCTCAGCAATGATTTTACTCAGCGTCTGGATCTCAGTTAAATACGACAGTTCATCGTCGAGTGACACGAGTTTAGCCAGCGCCGGGAGTAACATTTAAAAATAATAAACTATTAGTGAATCCATTTTGGATTCACTTTTTTTGTTGGAAAAATTTCCAAAATGTAAACGAAAATTTCTATTCCTTTTTCAAGTGATAATGCTATAATTTTTACAAAAATAAGATTTCGATAGAATTTTATAAATTTATTGTTCCTGAGAAACCACAAGGTCAAGGATTATGTCTAATAAAGTAGTAGGTTCTATTTTATTGAGTGTCGCTGCCAGTATCTGGGGCGGTACTTTTGTTGCGGTAAAAATGGTTGTCGGGGTTATTCATCCGATCCAATTGGTCTGGCTAAGATACTTAGTCGCGTTAATTTTTTTAGTTGGTTTCTCATTGATCAAAAGAGAAAAATGGCACATTCAAAAAAAGGATTTGAAATGGTTCTTCCTTTGCGGATTGACCGGTTACGCTATCTCACTAGTAGCTCAAGAAACTGGCACTTGGTTTTCCAGCGCTCAAACTGGAGCCGTCGTCACGTCATCAACCCCAGCTTTCATGGTGATTTTTGCCTGGTTGATTCTAAAAGAGAAGCTAGATCGAGTTAAAATAATTTCACTGATTATGGCCACTTTAGGCGTTGTCATGATTGTCGGTGTTCATCTGAGTGGAAAACATATCATCTTAGGAGTCTTCTTCTTAATCATCACTGCTCTAACTTGGTCGTTCATGTCCGTTTTGATCAAATTATTGCCCAATTACACCGCATTACAAATTACGATAATTTCGACGGTTGTTGCCATGATATGCCTAACTCCATTTGTGATGGGTGACATTGCCGCGTTATCCAATGTCAATTTCTTAAATCCGAAGATCATTGCCTGTCTATTCTATGTCGGAGCAGTCTCCACGGCCGCCGCTTTCGTGATGTGGAATAAAGGTTTGACCATGGTCAGTCCCAGCATCTCCGGCTTGATTTACTTGTTACAACCAATTGTCGGTACACTGTTAGGCTGGTTGATCCTAGGCGAGAACCTCACGTGGGGATTTGCTTTAGGAACCGGTTTGATTTTGGCCAGTGTCTGGGTCTCAATTCGTTTTGCAAAATAAGTTTTAGCACATTCCTGAAAATGGGATGTGCTTTTTTCGTAATTTTAATAGTAGGTGATTTTGATAATGATTTGTTTTGGTTCGAAAATACACAACTCTATTATATAATTGTGTATAAACGAACCGTTAAAGGTGGAATTACGATGACCGCGGAAAAAATAAAATCGTTTTTAAGAGAAAATAACGGTCAAATAACCCGAAAAGATGCCGAAAATTTGAATATCTATCCGACTGTACTAAGCAGATTAGTCAAGTCTGGACAGTTAGAGCGTGTTGAGCGGGGTGTTTATATTGACCCCAATATTTTTGAAGATGATATGTTTGTTTTGCAATATAAGTACAGTAAAGGGATTTATTTTAAAGATACATCGTTGTTTCTACATGGAATGATTGATCGAACACCAGATAAATATGATATGAATTTTCCTAGTCAGTATAGTAATTCAGATTTAAAAAAGTATCCGATTAGAATGCATCGTCAAATTGATTCTTTATATACGATGGGAATCGAAGAAATACAAAGCCCAGGTAATCATTTGATAAAAACCTACAATATTGAGAGAACGCTATGTGATATCGTTCGAGGAAGGGATAAGTCCGATATGGAGACAATTAAGCAAGCTATGAATTCGTATATTGATAGACCAGATAAAAATCTCGGGCAATTATTTGATTATGCCAAAAAGTTGAAGGTAGAAAAGATTATTGGAACTTACATGGAAATTTTATTGTGAAACTTGATTTTACGTAATTTAAAATATTTGGAGTTAAACGTACATGTTATACTTTTTTTAAGATTGTGAGTGGGGATAATTATGACGACAGATGTTATTTTGAATAAGGTATTTACGGTTAATTATTTGAAGAAACTTATCAATGATCAAGGGTTTGGATTGTATCAGGATGTAGTCGATTCATTGATTTCTGAACAAAAAGTTGATAATAATCTAGATGCATTTGTGGCGTTATATAAATATATGTTTAAAAATCATCGTAATGAATTTTTTTATAAAAATACACTCATTAAGAAAATTTTATTGGGAATTCATAGTGTGAATACGACAACTGCCTTGAGAGAGATTCCCATTTCTGAGAATATTTTGGACCTGCTGTTGATAAATGGAGTTGGACGGGTCTATGAAATTAAAACAGAATTAGACAATCTTACTAGACTGCCACAACAATTAGAGGCATATTATCAAGCTTTTTCTTATGTCAATGTGGTGACTGATGAGAGTCATTTTAAGGATGTGTCAAAACTATTAGAAGATAAGCCGACGGGAATTATTTTGTTGACAAAACGGGGTAGTTTGCACGTTGAAAAGAAAGCTCTAGAATACAATGGAGTTTTAAATAGTAGAGTATTGTTTAACATTTTGCGTAAATATGAATTTGAAAATATTACCAATGAAGTTTTTGGACAATTGCCGCAAGTTAATCAATCAAAATATTATGATGCTTGTTTTGAAATGTTGTCTAAATTAGATGTTAAGGAATTTCAATGGTATGTTTTGAGAGAATTAAAGAAACGAAGTAATATCAATTCCCAAAATTTATCGGCTTTTGAAACGATTCCCAAGGAAATTAAGTCATTAGTGTACTTTTCAAAATATCGTCCGACAGATTTTGAGAAACTTCAGAAGTTTTTAGAAACAGATTATAAAGAGGTGAAATAATGTATTTTCCATTAATATGAGAATGAATAAAAATATTTTTAGAGAGTTTTCTCAACAAGGTAGACAGATTCTACTATATGGTGCTGACAGAGAAGAGAAGATGAATACAGCCCTTGAGAATTTAAGCAAACTAAGTGAAAAATATGGGACTAGTTTTATTAAAGCTTCTGTGACTAGGTTTTCTACAGTAGAAGACTTTACTGTCGATCTATTTAATAAAATTCATGTGCAGAATCTTGATTTGATAAATGGATTTACCATTTTAGAAGAGGAACTTTTCAAGCAAAATACGGTGTTAGTTATAGATGGGATGGAAGAAATCAACAACAATATTGCTCTTCGAGAAAAGTTAGCGGAACTTGCAAAAAGTATGTCAGACAACTCGATTTATTACGAGAATTCGTATGCAAAAGTTATCTTTATAGGAACTGTAAATACGGCAGAATTATTATGGAATGATGTTCAATCCTTGAAAAGTCGGATGGCAACAATTTCTATCTAATTCATTAGACCAAAAAAGACGAGTCGCTTACGAACTCGTCTTTTTACTTCTATATATTATGATTCAGCTTTATGAATATCGCCTAGAATGTCATGTCCGGAAAAGTCAAAGTTGGAAAACTCTTGGTTATTCACTGGTAAATGTTGTTCTAAGGTGTCGAATTGTTGAATAGATACTGTACCGCTGGCACTGCCAAATTCTAACAGGTGGCCGCCAAAGGTGTGGTCGTCTGCTAAGAAGTGGTTGTGGAAACCGGCAACCGCAGCTCCATCGAAAAGCTGTGGTGAGTAATAGCTCAACATGGTACCAGCGACTGTTTCGCGTTGAAAAATACTTTGACATTCGGCTGTTTTGGCCAGAGTGTCATATGGTTTCTGAGATTTCTTCACGGCGCGGGTCTTGATGTTAGTGAAAGTTCCGGAAAACTCGATTGAGAAGAAGGTGTTAGTGCTGGTGGCAGAAACAACTTTTTTCTCTAAATCGGCTTGGGAAATATCTTTGACGTCAAACAGCTTTTGATAATTAGCGAAGTGAATGTTGGCAAATGGCATCGTGAAATCGTCAGGTACGATGTTGACGGATCCGTGACTGTCGATTTGATAAGGTGTGCCATTTAGAATCACTAGTTCACCATCTAATCCTTCGCCAGTTCCGATACCAGTATCGCCGTGTTGTAACATTTCTTTCATCGTGATCGTGCCATCTAACAGCCCAGGAACTAGTAAAGCTAGTGTTCCGTGTTGATAGAGAATGCTTGTTTTTGACATGAAATTCTTCTTTCTATTTTAGTTCAATACATCGTCAACTAACTTGGATGCTAGTTTAATATTATCAGAATAATCAACTGGGATGTGCAAAATAACTGGTCCCTTTGTGTCAAAAGCTTTGGCTAGCATTGGTTCAAGGTCTTCAGTTCTCTCAACACGCATACCAGTAGCACCGAAACTTTCAGCGTATTTAACGAAGTCAACGTGACCGAGCTTGACACCAGATTCGTGGCCATATTTAGCAATTTCTTGGAAACGCACCATGTCGTAATAACCGTCGTCCCAGATCAATTGTACGATGTTCAAGTGGAGACGAACCGCTGTTTCAAGGTCTTGGCCTGAGAATAGGAAGCCACCGTCACCAGCAACTGATACGATAGGTTGGTCAGGACGTTCCAAAGCAGCAGCGATAGCCCAAGGAAGTGCGACACCTAGTGTCTGCATACCGTTACTGAATAGTAGATGTCTTGGTTTGTAACTTCTGAAGTGACGTGCCATCCAGATGTAGAGACTACCAACATCAACTGTAACAGTTGTATCGTCGTTAACTTGATTTTGAAGTGCGTGGATGATAGCTAGTGGGTGAATACCGTCCTTGTCAGAATGGTTTTCAGGGATGGCATCAGTCTTAGTAAACTTCACTTGTTCGTCAGCTAAGTGTTGATGCATTGTTTCGCCTAGGTCGATGTCTTCAGGTAAGTTAGCACTAACTGAGTTAAGAGTCTTGGCAATATCAGCGTTAACAATCAAGTCAGGTTGATAATCATTGGTGATTTCTGGCTTGACCGCATCGATATTAATAATTTCCCCGTGACGGTCGATGTTCCAGTTACGAGCTTCATATTCGATAGGGTCGTAGCCGACAGCGATGATCAAATCACTTTCTTTGAGGATAGTGTCACCAATCTGGTTGCGGAAAAGGCCGACACGTCCGTAATAATTTTTTTCCAAATCACGCGAGATGACTCCAGCACCCTGGAAGGTTTCGACAACTGGGATTGAGAACTTGTGCAAGAAATTGTGAATAGCTTCTGTGACTTCATTAGTAGAAGAACGCATACCAGCCAAGATAACTGGCAACTTAGCAGCCTTGATCTTGTCAACGATTTCGTCGATAACTTCTTGATTCATGCCACCTTGATGGACTTTGTGAAGTGGGTCGATGACTGGACGAGTAACTTCGTCATTCAAGACATCTTGAGGAATTGATAAGAAGGCAGCTCCAGCTTTAACGGTAATTGAATTTTGGTAAGCGTTTGCAAAAGATTCCGACAAATTGTTAGGATCTTGAACTTCCACACTATCCTTAGCAGCAGCGCTCAATAACTCTTTACTTGCGATGGCTTGGTGCGTTAATCTAGCTATATCATTTCGTGGAACTTGACCACTGATAGCAACGACTGGGTCACCTTCAGCTGTAGCCGTGATAAGTGGTGTAACGATGTTTGAAACACCAGGACCAGAAGTAGTAGCGACAACTCCAGGTTTACCAGTGATTCGACCGATTCCGGCAGCGATGAAAGCGGCGTTTTGTTCGTGACGAGTGATAATTAATTTAGGCGTTTTAGGATCGTTATTGTGCTCAAGAGATTCAAATAATCGGTCAACTTTAGCACCAGGTACTCCGAAGACGTACTTAATACCTTGATTAATCATAGTTTGGATCAATGCATCAGCACCAGTTTGCTTTGACATTTAAATAACCTCTTTTTTTATGTAGATTTGTTTTATAATCATTTATAAGAAGAATTTAAAACATTCATGTTGATTTGTCAACACGCAACTATTTTCAAAGGATGAAAGAATATGAAAAACATCGGCTACTTAGCCCAAGATATCTCAATTTTACATCGACAATACTATAAGGACACCCGCAAGGAGTTCAAGGAAATCAGCCTTAATCCGACCGCAGCTTGTATTTTACTGGCTGTAAGCGACTATGAAAACATCACCCAAAATCAAGTGGCACGCTCATTAGTCATCGATAAAGCCCTAGCCACTAGGGAAATCAACAAAATGGAAAAGCTGAATTACCTAACAAAACAAGATGGTGCCGGCAAAACAAAAATACTCAACCTAACCGATAAAGGTAATGAAATAGTTGACCAAGTGCAACATATCAGAAGCCAGTGGTGGGAAGACCGCTTCGCTAAGTCAGGCATCCACAAAGATAGCCCTTTAGTGTCTTCAATCGAGGCAGTTGTCTCCACAATCGTCGGTCCAATAGACGAAAATTAAAAAAATTATTTTCAAAAAAGACAGCCTGTAGCGTTATACGATTGAAAATCGTTGATAACAGAACTTTTGAAAATGGTAATTAAGTAATTACTTATAACGATAAAATAAAAAAGATTTCAAAAAACACCCAGAACGACAAATAGTGACGCACCCATATTATAAAATCTTTTATAAAGGGGGGCGGCTAATATGAAAGAAATAGAATCAGAATTACTAAGTGATTCATATCAAGATTTGGCCGAGATTATAGGAGTAGACAACATGCTAAAGATTCGCCAAAGCTATGGCGGTACACAACTGCAGCTGCCAATGCGCTTATATGATGCCAAAAAGTTGCAGAAGAAACTAAAAGCAATGAACGTCAAACCAGACCAAGTAATGGAACTATCACGAAAGTACGGTTATTCACCAAGATGGATTAAACAGGCAATAAAGTAGGGAATAGTGTATTTCTATATTTTGGGTAGTGCTAGTTTTCCGTCGTCCGTGACAGCTCTGGGAAATGCTGGAACGCTCTGGGCACAACTTGGAGCCAATTCCAAAAGCGGGAATTGTCTTCAAGATTGGCCTTCCACTAGGCGCTGAAAGCGCCAAGAGAAATTTCAGGGCTGAGCATTTCCCAGAGCTGTCGCTACCGACTAGATAATAGATCTAATGAGCTATTCCGTTAGATTTTGAAGGGAATATTTGTTCTATTCATAATAAGAAGTTAATTGTTTTATTGCCTGGATATTTTTTAGATAAATAAAAATAAATAGGATATTACTAAGACCGCATCAATATGTTGCAACCTTAGTAATATCCTATTTTCGTAGTTAGAACCATATCCATTTTGACTAGAATGGGAGACACAATAACGTATCAAAATATCAGATCAAATAAGAAATAGAGCATCTATCCTTAAAAGAATGGAAAACAAATCAACCATAGATCCGTTATTCAGTCCGGAATAGCAAAGCCGATTTGGCTCAGATGTGAAATTATTCTTAGTGCTTTAGCACTTAGAATAAGGTCGAGCTTGAAGACAATTTCCGGTTTTGAAATTGGCTCCAAGTCGGCCCACATCGTTCCAGCCAAAATCGGCTTTGCTATGGAGGACGGCATACTTATACTACTCAAAAAAAACACAAAAAAGGCGTTTGACAACGCGTGATTTCTATCAGAATCATGCCTACTCAAACGCTTTTTTCCTTGCTCAAAACAGTTTCAATCCGAATCATCTTCGTGATGTTCTTCGGCAAAATCTGCTTCAAATTGTTGCGACGATTCAAAACTACCATTGAATGATCGTAGTCATTGATGCTTTGAATCCGCAATTTGTCGCCTAATTTGATGTCGATGTTGCTCAAAATCTTGAATAAATAGTCGTCCTCAAAAAAATTGATGACCTTAAAAGTAGTGTCGAAACTAGATTGATTGGCCAGCAGGTCGTACTTGGAAAACTCCGGAGCTGGCGTGTTGATGGGAATCACGTTGCCGTGTGGACAAGTCTGGGGATAACCCAAATAAGTGTTCAGACGGTCGATCAACAAAAGGTCAGGTTCCTCGGACAAAGTAGATGCCTTATCATAGACGTCACTCAACGGAATATCCAGCTTTTCGTAGAGCCAAGTTTCCAGTAAACGATGCTGCTGAACAAGAGGAGTGACTTCGTTCAAGCCCTTTTTAGTCAGTTTTGAACCGTAATATTTCTTGTACTTGACCAAACCTAATTTTGCTAAATGCTGAGTTCGATCGGAAACGGAAGCCTTACTCACACCAGCTTTGGTTGCTAGATCAATATTGTTTACGTTTTGAAAGCTGCCGCCTAATTCAAAAATCAATCTCAAAAAATTCAGATCATTCATAGAGTCACCACTTTATTTGTTTTTAAAAATCAAGTCATCCAGTAGTAGGGAATTAGTAAAAATGCGTGAGTACATACCCACTAAAACTTCGGAAGTTAGCCAGTTATTAGTCAAAAATTGCTCACTGTTGACCTCGTCTAACACTTCTTGATGTGTTTCTTTATGCATGATTGACCTCCTTTTGTCAATTTAGTTAGCCACACCTAATTAAAATGATTATAAAGTATTACAAATGCCATCGTATATACAAAACGTCTTATAGATATTATTGTGTGCGGTTATAACGTTGCTGTTGACAGCTTTAATATAACATATTTATTTTTTGAAAATAGTTAAGGGAGGGTTAATTTATTTTTGATATATCACATAACATAGTCCTAAAAAGCCTAAGAACGGGCAAGTAATCGCTTTCTATAAAATTTTAGAAAAATTACTATTCTGTATTTTTTTATTAGGGCGGCTTAAAAAATAGTTTACATAGATTTAAAAAGTTGTAGAATGGTTTTTGGAAAGACGAGTACGACTTGTCTTAATAAGAATTGGAGGAAAAACCAATGTCAAAACAAAACAACACATTTGAACGTGTTTTGGTTGGTGTTGATGATTCTGATGATGCACAATTAGCTTTTCGCTATGCGATGCGTCGTTGTATAAAAGATGACTCTACATTAATCATCACTTCTATTTTGGAAAGTGGCGACATGAACGTCTACCAAGCACTGACTCGTGATTATGTTCACGGTGAGCGTCGAGAATTAGAAGAACACATGCAAGAATATCGCAAGATTGCATTGGAAGCCGGAGTTAAAAAGGTTGAACTTATGGTTGCCGAAGGGGATCCCGGTGAAACAATCGTCAAGGATGTTATTCCAGCATCAGAAGCTGATCTTCTTGTAATTGGTTCGTTATCTAAAAAAGGTATCAAGAAGTATTTCGGTTCCCAAGCCGCATATATGGCGAAGCATTCACCTATCTCAGTAATGATCATTCGCTAATAAAATCCGAAAAATAAGGGGAGATTAATATGGCTGAAAAGCATAAATTAATCGAGTACGCCAACGGTCCTTCTCTACAAGAGATCAACGGAACTGTTGATGTACCAAAAGGAAAAGGTTTCTTCAAAACATTGTTCGCCTATTCAGGACCAGGAGCTTTAGTTGCTGTTGGTTACATGGATCCAGGTAACTGGTCAACATCTATTACAGGTGGACAAAACTTTCAATATCTATTGATGTCAGTTATTCTTTTGTCTAGTTTAATTGCCATGTTGTTGCAATATATGGCTGCTAAACTAGGCATCGTGAGTAAGATGGATCTAGCGCAAGCAATTCGTGCTAGAACTAGTAGATCACTTGGAATCGTCTTGTGGATTCTGACCGAATTTGCAATTATGGCGACTGATATTGCCGAAGTTATCGGTGGTGCCATCGCCTTGTACCTATTGTTCCATATTCCATTAGTAATCGCCGTATTCATTACCGTTGGTGATGTTTTGGTATTACTACTATTAACAAAGATTGGTTTCAGAAAAATTGAAGCTATCGTTGTATGTTTAATTCTTGTCATTTTATTCGTATTCGTTTATCAAGTTGCACTATCAAATCCAGACTGGGGTGGCGTGTTCGCTGGCTTGATTCCAACTGGAAAAACCTTTGCCACAAGCCCTACAATTGGTGGACAAACACCTCTAAATGGTGCTCTAGGTATCATTGGTGCCACAGTTATGCCTCACAATTTGTACCTACATTCAGCTATTTCACAAACAAGAAAAGTTGATCACGCTGATGAAAAATCAGTTGCTCAAAACGTACGTTTCTCAGCTTGGGATTCAAATATCCAATTGACAGCTGCATTCTTCGTTAACGCCTTACTACTTATCATGGGTGTCGCCGTCTTCAAGAGTGGTGCCGTTGAAGATCCATCATTCTTCGGTTTGTACCAAGCACTTTCAGATACATCAACTTTGAGTAACGGAGTTTTGATTGCCGTTGCCAAGTCAGGTATTTTATCAACATTATTCGCTGTTGCATTGCTTGCATCAGGTCAAAATTCAACTATCACTGGTACCTTAACTGGACAAGTTATTATGGAAGGTTTCGTTCACATGAGAATGCCTCTCTGGTTACGTCGTTTGGTTACACGTTTGATCTCGGTTATCCCAGTTTTAATCTGTGTTATGTTAACAAGTGGTAAGAGTGCCATTGACGAGCACGAAGCTTTGAATACATTAATGAATAACTCACAAGTCTTCTTGGCCTTCGCCTTACCATTCTCAATGTTGCCATTACTATTAATGACTGACAGTGCCACAGAAATGGGTGACAAGTTCAAGAATGCTAACTGGATCAAATTTTTCGGTTGGTTATCAGTAATCGCTTTGACAGTTCTAAACTTGATCGGTTTACCAGACCAAATCAAAGCCTTCTATGGCGACCACATCACATCTGGTCAATCACTTCAAGCAACCATCATTGCCTACCTATTGATTGCTGCCGTTCTAGCATTGTTAATTTGGACAATCTTAGACATGCATAAAGGTAATGAAAGATTAAAGAACGTTCTAGCTAAAGAAAATGTTACCTCAACATATGAACATCTAGCTAAAATGTCCGCTTCAGCAACTTACGAAGAAGAATTCGACAAAGAAGCAACTGCTGAAAGAAATTCAGAACAAAGATAATAATTTTTAATTAATAAATTAGTAACAAACAAGGGACGAAAGGTTAAAGTAGCAAACCGTTTCATTCCCATCACACAAAACAATTGATACAACAAAACCAAAAAATGGAAAGCCGCCGGCTTTCCATTTTTTTATATCAAGATTCCATCACAGTGGTCGATCTCATGTTGAATGATCTCCGCCACGAAATCGCTGAATTCTTGCGTATGTTCATTAAAATCAGTATCAAAATATTTAACAGTAATCTTCTTAAACCTAGTAGCCTCCCGTTGACCTTCTAAAGACAAACAACCTTCAGAAGTCGAGTAAGAACCACTCTTACTTATAATAGTAGGATTAATCATCACCACCGCCATCATCCCCAGTGAAAAGACGATCATCCGTTTATTTTCCCCAATCATATTAGCCGCCATACCAACACAGTTCTCCACATTTGCCTGCAAAGTATCCCGAAGATCCTGAGCAATCGCTAAGTCGTCCTTAGTAGCCAATTGCGCCTTTTGTTGTAAAAAGTTCTGATCATGATTAATAGGTCGTATCATAAGTTATCCCTCTAATTGAATTAATATAGTAAGTACATTGTACACTAAACCTCCGACCAACTCAGACTAATAGATTTAGTGTGAAGAAAGAAAAGAATAAAATTAAGTATATCAAAAAAATGAGAAGTTGTGAGAAGCTGGGATAGTCCTATATAACAACGCTTATAAGGTGCAAAAAGGTTAAAAATATCAGAAAAAGTGAGAAGCTGTGATAAGCTTGAATAAGCTCGTCATATCAACGATTTTAGGGAAGAAAAAGTTATAAAACATATCCAAGCTTATCCAAGGATGGATAAGCTTGAATAAGCCTATCATATCAACGATTTTAGGGAAGAAAAGTTACAAAACATACCCAAGCTTATCCAAGGATGGATAAGCTTAATTAAGCCCGTCACCTCAACGTTTCTAAGAGAAAAAGAGACATGAAACATGTCCAAGCTTATCCAAAAGTGGATAAGCTTATAAGTTCAACGCCAATTAAGATAGAACTAAATTCCCCATGAAGTGAGACAATAGTCGCCGAATCCAACGGAAAAGTTATAATAGAAGTAGTAAACAATTCAAAGGAGGAAATCCAATGAACCTACTATTTGCTATCGATGACCGCGTAGTCGACCAACTCTTGACCACCCTGTATTCCATCAAATGCAACACCACAGCCAAAAGTTTTTCCGTCTATGTGATCCAAGATAAGAAGTTGACCCACACCCAACGGATAATTCAATTTTGCAAAAAACTCAAAATGACCTATCACCCAATCATAGTTTCCAATACCCATTTTGATAAGGCACCAGTGACCGACCGCTACCCAAAGACCATCTACTATCGATTATTAGCCTACGAATATTTACCAAAAAACCTCAAACGAGTTCTATATTTAGACACCGACGTTCTAGTGATTAACGACCTAAAACGCCTCTATAACATGGACTTTGATGGCTATTGGTACGCTGCTGCCAGCCATGTGGCACTGGACGTAACCGACTCATTAAACAAAATTCGCTTAGGAAATTATGACACAAACGGCTACTTCAATTCCGGAGTTATCTTGATGAACCTACCAGCCGAAAGAGAACACGTCAAAGCCGAAGACATCTATGGCTATATCAGAATCAAGAATCTAGCACTATTTTTACCAGACCAAGACATTCTAAACGGACTATACGGCCAACACATCAAGAAAATCCCTGACGAAATCTACAATTATGACGCCAGAATGAATCCACTGTATTATGCCAAAAGCAATGGTCAGTGGGACATCGATTGGGTGATTGAACACACTGCCATTCTCCATTTCTGTGGAAGAGACAAACCTTGGAAGGCCGACTATAAAGAAAGATATTCCGGACTTTATAAACACTATGCTCACGTTGCCAAAAACTTACATTAATTTATTCAAAGAAGACCTTCAAATCATGGCTGAATTGAAGGTCTTTTTTGCTAGTTTAAATTAATGAAAAAAAGCAATAATAATGATATTATTACCTCAAGATAGTATAAATGCATACAATTTGAATGAAAAAGAGGCATTTTGATATGATTAGAGGAATGATACTAGAAAATTATAAGTCTTTTGGGAAATTAGATTTGAATTTGCAAAAGGGTGGTGAACCTAAATCTGTTGTTGCAATTTATGGGGAAAATGGTTCAGGAAAATCAAATATTATTTCTGTCTTTAAGAATTTGATTTTGTCATTTCAGACATTAAATAATCAGGATCGACTGCTCGACTTTCAAAGTAATATCCCAAAAAACAATTTGGTAGATAAAACTAGTTTATTAGAAGTTTTTGAAGATAGTTATATGCTTGATACAACTGATGATATGAGGGTGAAAATCAATTTTCAGGTGAATGATAGTGATGGGTATTATGAATTGATTTTTAAAAAAGTTGATGGTAAGCCATATCTTTATTCAGAAGAACTTTATTATTTGATAAAAAAAGCTAGTGGGACAGTATTCAAAATCAAAGGTACAAAGAATGGGCCCAATCAAATTGAATTTAGTCCATCTTTATTTGCTAATACAAAATTTAGAGATTTGGCTCAAGATATGGTGAATAGGTTGTGGGGGAAACATAGTTTTCTAGCAATTTTTAACAATTTGATTGAAAAAAGTAATAAAGAATACGTAGAAAG
This sequence comes from Companilactobacillus suantsaicola, assembly GCF_004745525.1. Taxonomy (GTDB): domain Bacteria; phylum Bacillota; class Bacilli; order Lactobacillales; family Lactobacillaceae; genus Companilactobacillus; species Companilactobacillus suantsaicola. The sequence goes on from NZ_RKLY01000019.1 coordinate 34,295, forward strand.
TAATGTTTCAGCAAATTTTTTAAATTTAATACGTACTTTTAATACAGTGGCTTTTAGAGGGGACGATTCAACAGGAGTTAACACATTTAATGGTTTGCTACCAGATATGATCAAAGGAACCTTGAATAAAAATCAATCTGATGAATTGATAACCACCACTTCTAATGCTTTGAATAAGTATCTTGTCCCCTTGTACAGCGATTTGATGGAGGTTTATTATCAAACTGAAAGAACTGAGGAAGGTATTCATTATGAATTGTTTGAACGAAAACGAATGGGTGGTAGAGTTCTGAACCTTCCATTTAGATTAGAGTCACATGGAACTAAGGAGCTATTGAAATTATTTCCGTTGTTTTTAAATGCTGTAAACGGGAAAACAGTCGTAATTGATGAGATTGATCAAGGAATACATGATTTGTTAGTTGATACTTTAGTCGATAATTTAAAAGATGACATTGAAGGACAACTGATTTTCACAACGCATGATACAGAAGTAATGAAGGAACTAGATGTTTCAGCGTTGTACGTTATTCAAATCGATATTAACGGTAATAAAAAGGTAGAAACGTTATCAAAAAATAATAAAAGAAATATTGCTGCACACAACAATATCCAAAAGAAATATTTGGAAGGTTATTTTGCAGGAATACCATATTCGTCAGAGGTTGATTTTTACGATATTTTAAATGATCTAGAGGTATAAAGTTTATGGGGCGAGGGACCTGTGCTATTGTTATCTGTCATGGATTATCAGAATATAAGTTGGTTAGTACCATAAAATCAAAATTAAGATTAAATATAGAAATCTTTGCTAGAGAAAAAGGGAGAACCAGTATTCAAATTGATGGGTTACCTGAAATATTTAATAATGGAGTATTCCGTAATGTAAAAACATTAACGAGGAGATATGATAATATCAACAGTCATAAAAAGAATCTGATTGATTGTAGAATATTTACCATTATGGATGTAGATGACTGTAGGGATGTATCTATCAGAAATAATTATTTAAATGGAAATGTATCTGGTCTTGGAAGACATGAGTTGAAGGAATTCATTACGCCTATTTATTTTAGAGAAAATTTAGAAGATGTTCTAAACGATATTAAATTTCCCTTTGTTGCAAAGAATAATCGGGATAAACATCAGTATGTAAAAGTATTTGGTCCAGAGAGCAATCTCCTAGCAGATGAACAAAGCATCACAGATCTTTGTATAAAAATGAAAAAATCAGAAAGAACCAATTTTGATTCGTTCATAGAATATTGTTTTAATCATACCTTAAGGTTTTAAAAGTATTTTTCTTATCTATATCACTCAAAAGTAAAACAGCATCTATTCAGTACACAGACTGGAATAGGTGCTGTTATTTTTGTCTACTAAATTATTAGAACAAAACCTACCATTCGTATATCAAAGTGATATCACAATGATATAAAAATGATATAATAGAACCATGGCAGATAAAACGATTGCATTAAGATTAGACAAAGATTTATACGACCGGATAGCAGAGGATGCCAGCCGTGACAATCGCAGCATCAACAACTATATCGTCACCAAATTAAGCGAAGCAGTCCCAACCAATAACCTCGAGCAACGCCAAATCGTCGGATCTATCGTGAAGGGGGATAAGATCAACATGGCAAATGATCTGATCGAAGTCAAAGGAATCTACTATCGCTATGACCTGTTGGCAAACGATGCTGTCAATGGCACCAGAAATTACCAAGTCATCAAAGCCAACGGCAATATCCTCACCATCCAAGAAATAAAATAAGAAGAAGGCGCAAAAATGTTTGGATTTAAAGTAGTACGTCAAAATCATGTCGGCTTAGTCGAGACCCTCGGAAAATACCGTCGCGAAGTCAGAGCTGGCCTAAGTTTTTATGTTCCAATTTTTCAGAAAGTCAGAATCGTGGACCTGGCAATGATACCGCTAGCCCTACAAGGTTATTCCGTTATTACCAAAGATAACGCCGAGGTACAAACCAACGTCACTTTAAATTATCACGTCACAGACGCCAGAAAATTCGAATACGAAAACAGCAATTCCGTCGAATCAATGGTCCAATTAGTCCGTGGACACTTACGAGACATCATCGGTAAGATCGACTTGAACGAAGCCCTAGGCTCAACCTCAAAAATCAACGCCGATTTAGCCTTTGCCATCGGAGATTTAACCAACACTTACGGCATCAAAGTCGACCGTGTCAATATTGACGAACTAAAACCATCAGCTTCAATCACCGAATCAATGGAGAAACAAATCCGAGCTGACCGTGAAAAGACTGCCGCTATCGCTAAAGCCAACGGTGAAGCTAGAAGTATTGAAATCGAAACCAAAGCTAAAAATGACGCTACTGTTTCTACAGCTAAAGCAGAAGCAGCCGCCACAATTGCCAGAGCTGATGCCAAAGCCTACGAAATCAAGAAACTAAACGAAATGTTAGCCTCAGCCGATAACAAATACTTCACCGCCCAACAAATCCAAGCCTTCGCTAACTTAGCCGATTCACCAACAAATACCGTGGTCATGGATAAAGATTCAATCGGTAAGTTCTCCGAAATACCAGTTACAGCACAAGTGATGAATCAGATGAGCAATAAATAATTAAATAAAACTTATATCAAACAAGAATAAACCATTAAGGCCAATCCAATTGCGAAACGCAAGGCCATCCATTATAATATGGATGTAACCGAAAAGAGACCACAGGAGGGGATTTCCTGTGATCTCAATCATGACATCGAATAGTTTTGGTGATGGGCTAATCCTTTGGATTAGCCTTTTTGAATATCCAATAGGCAATCGCATAAAGAATCAATGCAACACCCACTTGGACTAAGAACTCTGAGAGCTCATTCAAGATTCACCGCCACGCATCCTTTCACTCATAGTTAACCCTCCATTTCACCAAAGTTTACCGAGGGGGTACAACCATTCGCTTATGAAAGCCACTAAGCCAATAGAGTTAGTCACTCTCCAAAAACATGACTATACTTTGATTATAATAAGCTTTATAGCGTATCACTATTCGAATTCAGTATATTACCAAATAGATTTCCTTATAAAAGATCAATCACAGATTGGTCTTTTTTCTATGTCAAAAATAAAATCCTTGACCGTATGTCAATATCGACATATACTATTTATTGTCGATAACGACACAAGGAGATGCTAAAACATGGAAAAAACATTTAAAACTTTAGAAGACTTTTTAGGGACACACTTTATTTACACTTACGATAACGGCTGGGAATATGAATGGTACGCCAAAAACGACCACACCGTTGACTACCGCATTCACGGTGGCATGGTTGGTGGCCGCTGGGTGACTGATCAAGAAGCTAACATCGTCATGTTGACAGAAGGCATCTACAAAATTTCTTGGACTGAACCAACCGGAACCGACGTGGCACTCGATTTTATGCCTAACGAGAAGAAACTCCATGGAACCATCTTCTTCCCAAAGTGGGTTGAGGAACATCCAGAAATAACTGTCACATATCAAAATGAACATATTGATTTAATGGAAGAGTCACGCGAAAAATACGAAACTTATCCAAAACTAGTTGTCCCAGAATTTGCTAACATCACATACATGGGCGCTGCTGGACAAGACAACGAAGACGTTATCAGTGAAGCACCATATGCAGGGATGCCTGACGATATAAGAAATGGTAAATATTTCGATAAAGACTATAAACGTGTCAACAAATAGCTTAAAATAAAGCAGTATAACGTATATTATTTTTTGGAGGAATTATGCCTAAGAGACGGATACTGCCGTACGTATTGCTCGGCTTGATAAATAATAAGGGGAAATTGTCAGGGTACCAGATCAGCCAAGAATTCAAAAATGAAGTTGGCGAATTTTGGCATGCCTCACATAGCCAGATCTATCCCGAACTAGCCCGCATGAAAACTGACGGTTGGCTAACTGATGAAGACGATGGCAAATCGACTTACTATTTGATAACCAAACTGGGTCAATCCACTTTACGAGCTTGGTTGGCAGAACCATTGAATGACGACAATCTATTTTCTCTAAAACTGTACTTTATCCGTGATCAAAAAGATCCTTTGATGGAGCACTTACTCACTCAAGAACTCGCAATTAATCAGGACAAATACGCACATTTAAAAAAGCGCCTGGAAACAGTCTTCTTTAATGAGGCACAAATCAACGAAAATTACGGCCACTATTTGATTTTGACACGGGCTATCGAACGCGAAAAAAATCACATTGCTTGGCTCCAGAATAATTTAAAAGGACTTGTCTAGTACAGGTCTTTTTTGCTTGGAAAGATTAGTGAACTATTATAGGAATACTAATAATAGCAAGAAACACGACCAAATTAATGAAGATTTTCACGAGGAATTGTCGAATCGTATGTCATTGTTCATGTTATTTGTAGTGCATAAAGCATTTTTAGAGTACAGCATAATTTGCTATTTTATAAGATGTGGATTTTGGAACAAGCAAAATATCCGTCGAGGCAATAGAGCCATCACGTATATCTGATTTAGGGGAAGAGATGAGACTTTTTCGAAAATTTGTCTGATTCAAATTAAAAATTCGTATATAGCAATTAAAAATGCAAAAAGTTAGAATTAAACTCCGAGTAAAAGTGCTAAATACTTGATTTTTTCGAGTAAACGTTACCAAAATGCTAAATTTTTCAAGATTTATTGTTCCAAAAGAACAAGTGGACTATACTTTTTATACATGCTTTAATAAGCTGGGATTTTTATGTATATAATTTATAATAATTTTTATATATTCGGAGGACGAAGTGGAATCAGAACAAACTATTAGTATGATGCAAATTGTCGGCATCCTACGCAAACATATAAAAGCAATTTTGGGGACAACAATCGTTGCGACATTAGCCGCAGCGTTTCTTACTTTCTTTGTAATGACGCCGAAGTACAGCGCTACCACACAAATTTTGGTAAATCGTAAATTATCAGATAATCAACAAGCAGCACAACTTCAACAAACTCAAGCCGATGTGCAAATGATTAGTACATATAAGGATATTATTACTAGTCCTACCGTTTTAAAAGATGTTAATAAGGAAGTTAAGGCTTATCCAGGGTATCCAGGATCTATGAATGCTTTAAAAGATTCTTTATCTATCAGTAATTCACAAAATTCTCAAGTTTTCTCTGTTTCAGCAAAATCAACCGATGCGGGTACGGCTTCAGCTATAGCAAATTTAACAGCTAAAGTATTTAAGAAAAAAGTTGGGAAAATAATGAGTATCGATAATGTTTCAATTGTTTCTGAAGCAATGACAAATACGAAGCCCGTTAGTCCTAGAAAGACTTTAAATATATTGGCCGGTATTGTTATTGGTATTGTTCTTGGTATAGGATTAGCATTTATCCGTGAATTAACAGATAGGACCGTTACAAGTGAGACATTCTTAACAGATGATTTAGGACTAACTGCTTTAGGTACAGTAACAGAAATTGATCAAAAAGATATTGAAAGAACTGTTGAACACAAGAAATTTCAATCTAAATTGAATAATCATAATTCAGCAAGAAATCATAGAAGGGTTTAGGAACATGGGATTATTTAAAAAGAAGACAACTAAGTTAGGTAATTATAGTTTGAAACATGGTGTCGGTTTGATCACTTACGATGATCCTACTAGTACTATTGCCGAACAATTCAATACAATTAGGACTAATATTCAATTTTCATCAGTTGATAAGAAATTAAATTCTATTTTGTTTACTTCTTCCGCACCTTCAGAGGGTAAATCAACGGTAAGTAATAATGTTGCAGTAACTTGGGCCAAACAAGGAGAAAAAGTTGTCTTAGTTGATGCTGATCTTCGTCGTCCTACAATTCATAAAACATTCAACGTTAGCAATCGTGTCGGCTTATCAAGTTACTTATTGGGGAATGCATCATTTGAAGATGTTATTCAACCTACAATGGTTGAAAACCTATATGTAATTACTAGTGGGCCAATTCCACCAAACCCATCAGAACTTTTGGGTAGTATGAGAACTAAAGATTTGATTACTCGTCTTGAAGATAAATTTGGACTATTGATTATGGATGCTCCACCTGTAAATACTGTTACCGATGCGCAAGTTCTTTCAGCACAAATTGATGGGGTTGTTTTAGTCGTACCACAAGGAATCGCTGAAAAAGCTGGAGTTGCTCATGCTAAAAAATTATTAGATACAGTTCACGCTAATATTTTAGGTGTAATTATGAATCGTGTTACAAAACAAAAGTCACAAGGCTATTATGGTGGATACTATGGTGGTTATTATGGAGGATACTATGGAGCTGATAAAGAGAAATGAAATTAATTGATTTGCATTGCCATATATTGCCAGGCGTTGATGATGGTTCCAAAGATATGCAGATGTCATTAGATTTGGCTAGGGCAGCTGTAGATCAAGGAATTACTAACAGTCTGGTTACTCCGCATCATATGGATGGAGAGTACACTAACCACAAAAAGGATGTGATTAGAAAAACTGATGAGTTTCAACAAGCTTTAGATAGTGAGGGAATACCGCTAACAGTATTTGCTAGTCAAGAGGTCCATCTAACTGGTGAATTAATGGATGCAATTGCTCAAGACGATGTTTTATTTATGGATGAAAGTAATAGGTATCTTTTACTGGAATTACCGCATAGTGGAATTCCAGAATATACAGCAGATATGATTTTTGATTTAACGACAAGAGGAATCACTCCAGTAATTGCTCATCCAGAAAGAAATCATGGATTTCAAGAAGATCCAGATAAGATTTATGATTTTGTAAAAATGGGATGTTTAACTCAATTGACGAGTAGCAGTTATTTAGGGATTTTTGGTAAACATGTTCAAAAATTGACCGAAAATATAATTAAAGCAAATTTGGGATTTGTTTTTTCATCTGATACCCACAATTTTAAGGGACGTAGATATTTGATGAGAGAGGCCTTTGATAAATTAGAAAAAGAAGAGGGACCCGAGAGAGCTGATCTATATAAAATGAATGCTAAAAACATTATTAATGGTGATGATATTGAGGAATTAAATATAAAGAGAATAAATAGTTTGATTAAGCAAAGAAGATTCTGGTTCTTTTAGATTATTAGAGTCTTCTTTGTCAAGGGGGGGAAAGTAATGGAATATTTTGAACAGAAAAAAGAAAGCACTTCCATTGGTTTTAAACATCAAAAGAAACGATATTGTTATCTAGCAATTAAAAGAATATTTGATTTTATAGCTAGTCTTCTAGGATTGGTAATATTGTCACCTGTTTTTTTGATTGTATCTGTAGCAATAAAGGTTGAGAATCCTACTGGACCGGTTTTTTATTCACAACTGCGCTTGGGGAAAAATCAAAAGTCATTTAAAATGTTTAAGTTCCGCTCTATGATAGTTGATGCGGATAAACATCTGAAGGAGTTATTAGATAATAATGAAATAGATGGTGCGATGTTTAAGATGAAAGATGATCCTAGAGTTACAAAAGTTGGAAAATTCATTAGAAAATATAGTATAGATGAACTTCCACAGTTATTAAACGTACTGATTGGTGATATGAGTCTTGTTGGGCCAAGACCACCCTTACCAAGAGAAGTTGAGGAGTATTCTAAGCATGACAAACAAAGACTCTTAGTTAAACCGGGCTGCACTGGTTTGTGGCAGGTCAGTGGACGAAATTCAGTTGGATTCAGCGAGATGGTAGAATTGGATATCAAATATATAAATATGAGAAGCATAATGCTTGATCTATTAATTTTATTTAAAACCATACTTGTTTTTATAAAACCTAATGCAGCTTATTAATTTAAGAAATGTTATTTTTAAATTGAAGGACCGCTGGTCAAGAAATCAGAATTTAATTTTTTTATGAATATGTATTTAAAAGGAAGGGTATTTGTATATGAAAGTATGTATGGTTGGATCTAGTGGTGGACATTTAACACACCTTATGATGTTGAAACCATTTCTAGAGGGAAAAGAACGTTTTTGGGTTACTTTTGATAAAGAGGATGCCAGAAGTCAGTTGTCTGAAGAGAAAGTTTACAATTGCTTTTTTCCCACTAATAGAAGTATTAAAGCATTAATAAAGAATACTATTCTAGCAATAAAAATAATTAGAAAAGAGCGTCCGGATCTAATAGTCTCATCTGGTGCAGCGGTGGCCGTACCTTTTTTTTATGTCGGTAAAGTATATGGAGCTAAACTCGTTTATATAGAGGTTTTTGATAGAATAAATAAATCAACGATTACTGGAAAAATGGTTTACCCAATTACAGATTTATTTATAGTTGAATGGGAGGAAATGAAGAGGGTTTATCGAAAAGCAATTAATTTAGGAAGTATTTTTTAGGTGATAATTATGATTTTTGTAACCGTAGGAACGCACGAGCAACCATTTGATCGTTTGATTAAAGAGATAGATATGTTAGTTAAGAATAGAATAATAGAAGAAAAGGTTATTATACAGCGAGGGTATTCAAATTATATTCCCAAGTACTGTGTTTCAGAAAAGTTCTTAAGTCATAGGGATATTTCAAAAGATGTATCTGACGCTAGAATTGTTATCACACATGGTGGGCCATCGAGTTTTATAATGCCACTTCAAATGCATAAAATTCCAATTGTAGTGCCAAGGCTGAGTAAGTTTAATGAACATGTTAATAACCATCAATTAGAATTTGTTAGATTGGTTGCTGAAAGAAAAAAGAATATTCTTGTAGTCGAGGATATTAAGGATTTAGGAAAGATTATAGAGAACTATAATAATGAAGTTAACCATTTAGATAAAGATTTGAACAGTAATAATTTTGAGTTTAATAAAAGATTACAAGAATTAGTTGACGGATTATTTAGATAATCTCTAGAGGGATGTTAAAATGAAGAAATTTAAAAAAGGATATACACAAGGCGTATTTGATATGTTTCATATCGGACATTTGAATTTGATCAATAATGCAAAGGAACAATGTGATGAATTAATTGTTGGGGTTAATTCAGATAGGCTTGTTAAAGAATATAAGGGTAAAGTACCAGTGGTCTCTCAGGACAATAGAAAAAAAATCGTCGAGAATGTTAAAGCGGTTGATAAAGCTGTTATTGCTGAAACACTCGATAAACTTGAACAGTTAGATAAATATGGGTTTGATGCAATCTTTATTGGAGATGATTGGAAAGGGAATGAAAGATGGACACAAACTGTCTCAGATTTATCAAAGAAGAATGTTCAGGTTATTTTTTTACCAAGAACGAAGGGCGTTAGTTCAACTGGTATGAGAGTTGTAAAAGATGAAAGAATAAGTGAGTAGGTTAATTAAATGATAAAGAATGTGTTTTTAAAAAATTTATTAATCAATTCTGTTTTTAAATTATTTTCAAATGCTAATCAAGTGATTCCCAAGAATAACCACCAAATTTTAATATATTCGGATTTAGGTTTTCGTGATAATGTTAAATACTTATATGATTATTTAATTTCAGAAAAATATAATGATTATTACAAAATCATTTGTTCTGTAAAAGGTCATGAGAAATTTGTCGCTAGTGCTCCGAAAAATGTAAAATTTGTTAATCCATTTGAAGGTATTAAGTATTACTTTCAATCAGGACATGTTTTTTATTGCTTTGGTAAATTACCCATTAGAATTGGAAAAAAGCAAAATGTTATTCAAATGTGGCACGGTACATCTTTTAAGGGTTTCGCAACAAATATGACAAATACAAGTTCAAAAGCAGATCAATTTTATTCTTATGTATATAGTAGTTCTGATTATTTTCAACCTATTGTGAAGAAAAAATTTAATTGTAGTGATGAAAAAATTATAGTTTGTGGGCATCCAAGGACAGATGTTTTTTACCAAAAGAATCCAAAATATGATTTAGGTGAATTTAAGAAAATTATTATGTGGATGCCAACTTTTAGAAAATCTAAATTTTTAGGTCAAAATGATGGATTTCAACAAAATGTTGTTCCGTTTTTAAAAGATGATGAATTGAAACGATTTGATAAGTATTTATCAGATATCGATGTTAAGGTAATTGTTAAGCTTCATCCAATGCAAGATATAAAAAGGATAAATACGTCTAGTTTTCATAATTTGATATTGATGACAAATGACTATTTTGAATCAAAAGGATATGATCTTTATCGTTTTTTGAAATGTACAGATGCGTTAATTACTGATTATTCTTCAGTTTTTTATGATTATCTCCTTTTGAACAGACCTATCGGCTTTACCGAAGACGATGTGGATGAATATAAAAATAGTAGGGGATTTGCAGTTGATCCCGAGAAATTTCGTCCAGGTATGAAAATAAAATCAATTAATGATTTAAAAAAATTTATTGAAAATGTAGTCGCCAATAATGATGAGTTTGAAAATTCTAGGGTTAAAATTAATAACCTATCAAATAGATTTCAAGATGGTCATAATTGTCAGCGGACATTAGAAATATCAGGCATACATAAAAGCTAATTGTGTATGAAAAGAGGAAAATAATGATACGAGTAATGCAAATTAATTTGGGGGAATCGTATGGTGGTGTGTCATCAATGCTTTTTAATCTGTATGCTGAAATGGATCATAGTAAGGTGACATTCGATTTTGTAGCCCCTAAGTGTACATCATTTCGGAGTAAAGAAAAAGAAATAGAGAAAATGAATGGTAGGATTATTGAATTAAAAACCGAAGGAAATCTTTTTAAAAGAAAAATAGAGTTTTTTTTTCGACTCAGTCGTCTAATAAAGTCGATGAGGTATAAAATAGTACATATTAATTCAGGTTCCACATTGTTTAATGTTCAGGTGGCTTTGATTGCAAAGATATGTGGTGTAAAAAGAATAATAGTCCATTCTCATAATGCGGGAAATGATAGTGGATTGAAAAGATTTTTAATGAAAGTCTCTAAACCTTTATTAGAAATGTCGGCGACAGATTTTTTTGCATGTTCAAATAAGGCAGCTAGATATATGTTTTTGAACCGTCGTTATAGAGAAAAGAATTTTGTATTAATTAAAAATGCCGTGGATATAAATAAATTTAAATTTTCTAATACTGATAGAAATATTTATCGAAAGAGATATGGCTTAAATGGTAAAAAAGTAATACTTCATGTTGGACGTTTTTCAAATCAAAAGAATCATTCTTTTTTAGTTGATATTTTTGACTATTTAAACAAAATGAACGATGATACGAGACTGGTATTAGTTGGTGTTGGAGAGTTACAGGAGGATATTATAAAAAAAGTGAATTTACTGGGATTATCCTCTAAAGTTTTGTTTATGAATTTACGTAGTGATATAAATCATCTTATGAGTATGAGTGATGTGCTTGTTCTTCCATCTTTTTATGAAGGCTTACCAGTGGTTGGCATTGAAGCCCAAGCATCTGGACTGAATTGTGTTTTTGCAGATACTATAACTGATGAGGTCAATTTGACAGAATATAATAAGTTTATCTCATTGAGTGCGTCGTTGGATGTTTGGAGTAAGAGCATTACAGAATTATCGGAGATCAAGATGGATTTAGTAAATAGATTAGAAAAGTCGAAAATAGTAGAGGAAAATGGATATTCAATTTCTTCAGTTTCAAAGAAACTCGAAAAGTTTTACTTGAATACTTAATAAATTCTAAAAAGGGAGAAAATATGATAATTAGTAAAGCCACTTTAAAAAATAGACTATTTGTAGCTTTGATGATTTTGCCTTTTTTGGAACCGGAGATATTTAATTTTTATCCCAAAATCCATATTGCATTTTTTGCTTTTGAATTTTTAAATATGTTGTTATTATTGATCATGTTTTTATATAAGAAGCAATTTTCAGTATATTTGTTTTTAATAATAATTTGGCGTATTTATTTAATGGTTGTGACGTATATAAGTAGCGGATATTTAAGTAATGCTGTAATTAGTAGAACAGTCATGATTATAGGAATAGTTTTAGTAATTGATATAGGTTTTAGTAGGTCTTATGTTGATACATTATGGGGTATTTACCTTATTATGATAACTTTATCTATAATTAATTTGATTACATGTATTATGGGAGGCTTAATTCAAAGAAATGGAATTCCTTATTATTTATTTGGTTTGCGTACAAGGTTTACTGATAGTGCAATTCCAATTATGATTGTTTCGATTCTGATCTCTTGGATATCAAAAAAAAAGCTTTTCTCGTTTATAAGCTATTTTTCTTTAGTTGTAGTCGGTTTGCAGTTAATTAATCAATGGGTCGCAACCGGAATATTTGTCATAGTTGCATTAGTTGCTTTCATCCTTATTGGAAAGAATTACAATTTTCGATATCCTGCAATAACTTCTACTTTATTAAGTTTTTTCTTTTTAGTTTCAGTTGTCTTTTTTAGGATACAGAATTATTTTTCATTTATAATCGAAAATATATTGAATAAATCGTTGGATCTACATGGAAGAATTGACATTTGGAATGATGCCATATCCATCATTTCCCTGAGGAAGTGGTTTGGTTACGGAGAAATTGGAGATGGTGGTTTTATCCCAGTTTGGTGGTCTTATAAATTAGCTCCAGCGCATGATATGCTATTGCAAGTATTACATGATGGTGGTCTGATTTCTTGTGTAATTCTGTTAATTATACTTATGTATGCTGTAAATCAGACCAAGCATAGTAATGTAATAATAGCTAATATTCTTGTTTCTGGAATGATTGCTTTAATTATTTCAGTTTTAACGGAAATAACATATTATTATTCATATTTTTATATTGTACCTGTACTGTGTGCATATTCTGTTTATATTAAATCCAGTAAGAGTGGTGTAAATGAATGAAAAGGAAATTAAAATATCTATATTCGATAATTCGGTTTTCTTATTTTAGGATTAGGTTTCATAATAAATTTGAGATCGAACCATCTCAAAGAAAATGGGAATCGCCAATTAGTATCAGTATTAAATCTAAAGGAAAAATAAAAATAGGTCGAGATAATAATGTAAGAGGATATCTTAGCTTGATTTCAAAAAAAGGAAATATTGAAATAGGAAATAATAATTTTTTTAATAGAAACGTTAGTATAACATCTTTGGAGAGAATTTTAATAGGGGATAATTGCAAGTTTGCAAATAACATTGTGATTGTCGATCATGATCATGATTATCGGAATGGAAACAATGGATATATATGTAGACAAGTAAGTATCGGTGATAATGTGTGGATAGGAGCTAATGCTGTAATTACAAAGGGAGTTTCAATAGGTAATAATGCAGTGGTGGCTGCAGGTGCAGTGGTAGTAGATGATATTGCTGAAAACACAGTAGTGGCTGGTGTTCCAGCTACAGCTGTATTAAAATTTTAAAGAATATTTTTGGGAGTAAAAAAATTGTTTGGACTAGCTTCAATTATTATACCTGTTTATAACGGGAGTCATTACTTGGATTCATTGATGTTAATGTTAGAGAAACAAACATATTCAAAAATAGAGGTATTGATTATAGATGATGGCTCATCGGATAATACCTGGCAGAAGTTAACTACCTACACAAGTAGAAATTTTAACTTAAGAATCTTTAAGCAAAAAGAAAACAAGGGAGTTTCAGCGGCAAGAAATAAAGGCATCGAAAATGCTGCTGGGACTTTTCTTTTTTTTATAGACGCTGATGACTTAATAGAAAATGATTATGTTTATAAGATGATTAAAATTATTTGTGAAAAAAATGTACAATTTTTAACTTGTGGATATACGGAATTTTCCGGTGGTCAAGATACCTTTGTACGTTCAGAATGTTCAGTTAGTAGCGATTTGAACCAAGCTATGTCATTAGTATTAAAACATCATGGTATTTGTTCTGCCTTATGGAATAAGGTTTTCCTTAGTTCTGTGGTACAAAGAAATGATTTGAAGTTTGATGAAAGTATATACATAGGAGAAGATATGCTTTTTATAGCGTTATATCTGAGTAATGTAGAATCTTGGTGCGAGATTGCGGATGTACTATATCATTACAGAATAAATAATGATGGTGTAATGCAGAATTATAAAATATCAAACGAATTTAATAAAAATTGGATATCAGAATGGAAGGCAGTAAACATAGCAGAAGCAAAGGTACTTAAGTCGACAAGTAAATTTAATTCAGATGTATTTCTTCATAAAAAAATGAAGATTACTTTAAAACTTGTTGGACGAATCAAAAAATATAATTATTATACAAAAGATAGTAAGGAAATTATTAAGTATCTTAGAAAAAATATTTTATTACTTTTAACAAATAGAAGTTTTTCCTTTAAGGAGAAAGTGAAAGCTTTGTTTTTGTACCTATAAGGAGAAAGTAAACTTCTAACTGGAAGGAAAATTCTAATGAGGATAGCAATAGATACAATTGTAGATTATTCTAATTATGGGAATAGATTACAGAATTATGCGTTACAGAAGGTTCTAGAAAATCAGGGACATGAGGTAATAACCCTTAAGAATTATACTCATATAGTAAATAAAGAGCCCAGAGTAAAAAGAATAAAAAGGTTACTTGCGGAAGGTGGTTTACTAAAAAAAGGGTATAAAAAGATTATTAGGAAAGCCTCAAAAGCAAAGCAGTCAAAGAGGCTTAATTCTTTGAGAGAAGAGAATTTTAAAAAATTTACAGAAAAATATATACATGAATCTGATTTTGTTTTAAATCAAAATACAAAAGTTTTTGATTTTGATAGGGATATTGATTGTTATGTAGTGGGAAGTGATCAAGTTTGGAATTATAATTTTACCAGATTTTCATCATTTGATTTTATTTCTTTTAGTAAAAAACCAAAAATTAGTTATGCTGCATCCTTTGGAGTTGATAGCGTACCTGATAATCTTTTAAATATATATAGAAAAGGACTAAACAGTTTTAATTACATATCCGTAAGAGAAAAAGTAGGCAAAAATTTGGTTGAAGAGATATCCGGTCAAAAAGCTACTATAGTTTTAGACCCAACTCTTCTTTTAGATAAAAGTGAATGGATGAAATTAATAACCAACAAAAAATTATATTCAAAAAAATTTATTCTAGTATATTTTCTTGGAAAACCAAATAAATTTGAGAGACAATACATAACTGATTTTGCAAAAATAGAAGGTTACGAGGTTAAAACACTAATGACATATTCGGATGTGAATTTATGGAAGGCAGATCCTAGTGAATTCATTAATCTATTTAGTCAAGCAGAAGCTGTTTTTACTGATTCATTTCATGCTTGTGTTTTTTCAATTATTTTTGAAAAATATTTTGAGGTGTTTAATCGAAATTATACAGGTCCGTCAATGAATTCAAGGTTGGACACATTGTTTGATGATTTAAACCTCGGATCCCGTTGGTATGATGGCAAAATAAAAGAAACAGTTATCGATTACGTATCTGTAAAGAAAAAGCTGGATAAAAGAAAACGTGAATCGATTGAATTTTTAAATGATTCATTAAATGGACTTGAATTTTAATGTTTTATTATTTTTAGGAGATTCTATGAATAGATATAAAAAACTTTTTTCAAATTCGGCTATATTTGCTATAGGTAATTTAGGTAGTAAGATAATTACTTTTTTAATGGTACCGTTATATACCAGATATTTAACAACTTCTCAGTATGGAAAATCTGATGTGTTATCTACTCTTGTGAGTTTATTAACTCCTGTGTTCACATTATCCGTTATTGATGCAGTTTTTAGATTTGCTTTGGATAAAAAATCAGAAAATGGGTATGTTCTAACGGGAGGAATAGTTGTTAGTTCTATTAGTCTTTTAATATTTATAGTAATTATTCCATTTATTAGTAAAATCAATTATGGGGTTTATGTTTGTGTTCTCACTTACGCAAGTGCTGTTGAATCAATGTTTCAACAATTTGCACGAGGAATAGGGAAATCTAAGCTATATGCGGCTACCGGAATTTTAATGACACTAGTTACTGTTCTCAGTAATATACTATTAATAGTTGTAATGGGTTGGAGACTTTCTGGATATTTAGCCTCAATGCTAATTGCTCAAATAGTTGGTATTATTTTTCTATTTATATCATTAAGTGCCTGGAAATATATAAAACTTAAGAATATTAATAGACAATTGATTTTAAAAATGCTGGTTTATAGTATTCCGTTGATACCAAACGCAATTTCTTGGTGGCTTAGTAATTCGGCAAATAAAATTTTTATAATAATATTATTGGGTTCTTCGGCAAACGGTATCTACGCGGTAGCTAATAAAATCCCTTCTTTAATTTCAGTTTTTTATTCAATTTTTACTCAAGCTTGGCAGATTTCGGCAGTTGAGGAATTTAAGAGTAAAGATGCTGGAGAATTTTTTAGTATAGTATTAAATGCTACGATAAGTATACTTTTTATTGGAGTATCAATACTTACCATGTTTTCAAAATTGTTTACTCATATTTTAGCCACTTCTTCGTATTATTCTGCTTGGAGAATAGTTCCGTGGTTATCGCTGGCTGTTTTATATTCATGTATATCTTCATTCTTAGGGACTGTTTATACTACTTCTATGAAAACTGGACAGTTACTATCAACAACCATAGTCGGAGCGACGGTTAATGTAATAGCAAATTTGATTCTTATACCACTCGTAGGAGTAGTTGGAGCGGGTATAGGAGCCATGATGTCCTTTATGGTAGTTTCCATTTTGAGATTAAGGGGGAGCCGAAGGTTTGTTCATATTCTTATAAAATGGAAAATAATATTATTTTCTCAAATGTTCATTTTTTTTGAGATATTTGTGATGTATGTTTATAAAAGTCGCTTTTCAATGGTAATGGCTCTTTTAATAGTCATAGTTATTAGTTTTATAAATTCTAAAGAGTTTGTCCCTGTGATTAAAAGATTTTTAAATAAGTGATAATTTTAAAATAAGATAAAGGAGTGTAGTAATGTCTATAAAGAAAGAAATGAAAAAAATTTTACCAAGTGTTATTGTTAAAGAAATAAAGAAAATGAATAAAAGAAGATTTCTTTATAAGAATTATTTGAACGATTTAAATGGTTATTCCAAATACTCCGGAATGTGGGAACGAAGTGATGAAAAACAGATCAAAGCTAAACTGATTTTTTATTCTCATGCGATAGAAAAAGGATTGAGTCATCCCAATTTTAGAGTTAGGTTTGGCAAAAGAGCACTAAATAATCTATTTCATTATTTAAGTAAGTATAACGAATTAAATTATAATTTGAATTCAATGGAATACTTGAATGCCATTTCTGTTTTAAAGGCATATGATGATAAACATAAAAATTTAAATGTTCCTATGCCAAAGTTTCATAAAAAGTTTGATAGATTTAAGTATGACAGTGCTCCAGATGTTGCAGGTAGTGATGTTTTATACTTGAACAAAAAAAATATGTCGTTTTCAGAGTTGATTTTTGAACGACATAGTGTAAGAGAATTTGATGATTCAAATGTTGATCTATCAAAAGTGAAAAATTCAGTAGAAATGGCAATAAGAACTCCTTCTGTCTGCAATAGACAGCCTTGGAAAGTTTATCTAACTAATGATTCTAAAAGAATAAAAAAGTTACTAGAATTGCAAGGCGGGTTCAAAGGTTACACCATTCCTCCAGTTTTGTCTTTGGTAACTGTGGACCTATCTAGTTTTATATCTGTGACTGAAAGAAATGAGCCATTTGTTGATGGTGGAATGTTTGTTATGTCATTTCTATATGCCCTAACTGATAATGGCCTTGCTTCATGTACTTTAAATACTATGAGGCCTGTACCTGTTTTGGATGAGATAAAAAGTATAATGGGTATCTCCAGTTCAGAGGTGTTAATAAGCTTTATAGCGATTGGTAATTATAAAAAAGAATATAGAGTTGCTAAATCACATAGGAAAAATATTAATGATATTATGATAACTGACTGATTTTACTAATTAAACGTTACTATGATTCTCAAAGTTTATATATTAATTTGAGGGAGAGTTTGTTATGAATGGCAATAAAAGAAAAAAGAAACATGTCTTAAGAAATGTCTTTTTATCCGTTATTCTATTGATTATATTGGGGGGAGCCGCATATGGAATGTCACGTTATCGTGGTGTGAAAGATTCTGTTAATAGTTCTTTTAAGCCATCTGGTGTAACTAAAGAACGTGATGTAAGTGATGCTCTAAAGAATAAGAAACCTATTTCTATTTTATTAATGGGGACAGATACCGGTGCCTTAGGACGTGATTATAAAGGTCGTACTGATAGTATGATGGTTATCACTTTGAATCCTAAGAATCAAAAGACAACTGTAACAAGTATTCCTCGTGATACAGCTGTTAATATTCCTGGGTACAAATCAGTTTCACCAGCAAAAATTAATGCAGCATACTCATATGGTCAAACAAAGACAGCAATTAATACTGTTCAAAAACTTTTGAATGTTCCAATCGATTTCTATGCACTTATTAATATGGGTGGAATGGAAAAAGTTATTAATAAAGTCGGTGGAGTAGATGTTACTCCTACATTGAGTTTTACCTATGAAGGGTACAGTTTCAAAAAAGGCGAAAAGACTCATATGAATGGTAAAAAAGCCTTAGCTTATTCTCGTATGCGTTATGATGATCCAAAGGGTGATTATGGTCGTCAAACTCGTCAAAGAGAAGTTCTTACTTCATTGGTACATAAAAGTACTTCAATCTCGACATTATTGAATCAAAGTTTCATCAATTCATTATCTGATCAAACGCAAACAGATTTAACCTTTGATGAATTGACAGCACTTGCTAAGGATTATAATTCTGTAAGAAAGCATACTTCTGAAACACATCTACAAGGTGAAAGTAAGGAAGTTGCCAAACAAAGTATGGAAGTAATGAAGAAGTCAGAATTACAACGTGTTACTGATTTTATTCGTGAGAATCTTGATTTATCTAAAGCTAAGACTGGTACTATCGCATATGATCCAGCCACCGAAAGTTCTAAGACAAATCAAACTGCTGAAGATATCAATAATATTGGTTCTCAATCTAACTCTAGCTCTTCAAACGGAACTGGTTCTGGTAATAGTGGTTATTCAAATTCTGGATATTGATTTATAAAGAGATATGTCACCTTTGACATATCTCTTTATTTTTCAAATTTACAAAAAAATCGGGAAAAACCTGAATTAAAGAAAAATGAATTGTAAGCAGTAAATAACCGACCGTATTCTCTCGGTCCACAATAAGCGATATGATTACCTCATCAAAATAAATGGTGAGGTATTTTTAATGGACGAAAAGCCGGATATTGTAAAAGTTCA